>JBMNPT010000001.1:0-290177 GCA_050943735.1 Eubacteriales bacterium
AAAACGATTTCTGACATCGTTTTACTGTTGTCTGGTTTGCACTTTTTAGTGCGCTCAAAGTAATCAACAGAGTCTTTCATTCGTGAATGAATCCTTGAAATATTGTTCAGTTTTCAATGTTCGCGTCTGCTCCCTCTCAGAAGCAGCTTTATTAGTATATCGCATTCAAACAGGTTTGTCAAGTTCTTTTTTTCACTTTAGGAACTTTTTACCTTGCTCACTTGCGACTCATTTATACTACCACGCTCTTCCGCCTCTTGTCAACTCTTTTTTATTATTTTTTTAATTTAATTTTCTTTTCCTATTAAAATAGAGTTTTTGTTTCAATTGGTCTACTATATCTGGTATTTGGGGGCATACTATGAGAAAATCCGTCAAAAGGAGTGTTACCATGGAACAACAATTTGATGAAACCATTTCCCAGCCTGCGGACTCCATGCAGCAGATCGAGCAACTGGGTTGCGCCACCACCCGAACCAGCCGGGGGAACATCCACTGTCTCACCATCATCGGACAGGTGGAGGGCCACATCGTACTGCCGCCTCAAAATAAAACCACCAAATATGAACATGTGATTCCCCAACTCATTGCAGTGGATGAGAGCGACGACATTGACGGTCTGCTCATTCTTCTCAACACCGCAGGTGGAGATGTAGAGGCCGGACTGGCCATTGCAGAGCTGATTGCCAGCATGAGAAAGCCTACCGTTTCGCTGGTGCTGGGAGGAGGGCATTCCATCGGCGTGCCTCTGGCTGTAGCCAGTTCCTATTCCTTCATTGCCCCTTCGGCCACCATGACCATCCACCCCATCCGGATGAACGGACTGGTGATCGGTGTGCCGCAAACGCTCAGTTATTTCGAAAAAATCCAGGAGCGAATCGTCAATTTCATCGTGGAGAACTCTCACATGACAGCGGAAGCGTTTCGCAAGTACTGTTTCACCACCGGAGAGCTCACCACCGATGTGGGCAGTGTGCTGGACGGCCGGGAGGCGGTGGAGCAGGGACTGATTGACCAGCTGGGCGGCCTGCGGGACGCCACCGACAAGCTATACGCCCTCATCCAGCAACGCAGGGAAGAAAACCAGGAGCAAAAGAAGGAGGAGTCGTAATGCATCACACCATTTTGCCCGACCAGCTGGTCTGGGATGATCCAGCCAACCGGGTGACCAGTCAACCCCTCTGTGTGCACTGGCATGGCGCGGTGGTAGAGACCGCAGGAGATCCGCTGCATCCCACAGTGGGACGGCTGCTGTCCACCGATCCTCGACTGTTTCTGGATCCCCACTTTTCTCCGGGACAGCCCTTGCCGCCGGTTTTTCCCCGGTAAGGGAGTTTGATTTTCACAAACCCATGGAATTCCCGAGCAGACTGTGCTAAAATGGGAATGACACCCATATATTCGCGACAGATTGATTTTTGCTCGCAGTCTGAAAGGAAGGGAATCCATGACTACATTACAAGCTGCACTGTATGGCCTGCTGCAGGGCCTCACTGAATTTCTCCCGGTATCCAGTTCGGGACATCTGGCATTGGCTCACTCTTTTTTCGGTGTGGAAGATATGGAAACTTCTGCAGCAGCCTTTGACATACTGCTTCACTTTGGCACACTGGTGGCGGTGTGCGGCGTCTATTGGCGGGACATCTGGCAACTGATTTTGGCTTTCATCGGCATGTGCAAAGACGTGATCGATCACAAAGGCATGCGAGTGGGCCGAGATCCTTACCGGCGCATGTGCGTAATGGTGATCATTTCCATTTTGCCACTGTTTGTCATTCTGCCCATTCAGGATCAGATCAGTGGTGTGGGCGCCTACCCGTTGGCAGTGGGTTTCCTGCTGTGGTGCACCGCCGGAATTCTGTATCTGGCCGACCGCTCCAAGGGCGGCCACAAAACCGCTCAGTCCGCTCATTTTCTGGATGCATTAAAGGTGGGCGTGGCCCAGGCTTTCGCCACTCTGCCCGGTATTTCCCGCAGCGGCAGCACCATTGCGGCTGGCATGTTGTGCGGCTTTTCCAAGGAATTTGCCGTCAAGTTCGCCTTTATTATGTCCATTCCCGCCATTTTGGGCGCCAACATCCTGCACATCGGAGATCTGATGCAGGTGAGCAAAGGGCAGGGTATTCCCTATCTGGTGGGGACCCTGGTGGCGGCAGTCTCTGGTTTCGGCGCCATCAAGCTCATTGATTTTGTGGCCAAGAGAAAGGACTTCCGGGTCTTTTCCTACTACTGTGCCGTCATCGGCGCGGCGGCCATTCTGGGGTCCTTCTTTGTGAAGTGATCCCTCCTTTATCACACAGAATTGGAGAAAACCCATGGCTTCTACTAGCAACAACAAACGGGGACCTGGACGTCCCCGGAAAAATTCCACCTCCACCCGCGGGGGGCGTTCTTCGGGGCGGAGCAAAAAAAATAAACAGAGCAGTCTGCTGAATCCTGCAGTCCGGCGGGCAGTTTCCGGCCTGATTTTACTGGCCCTGTCCCTCTTTCTGCTCTTCAGCATTCTCACCGACTCCACCGGCTTTCTGGGCGGATTTCTCCACCGGGCTCTGTGCGGCTCTCTGGGCCTGCTGGGTGCTTTGGCCGCTGCGCTGGCCCTGCTGTACATAGGGGTCCAGCTGCTCAAGCGGGAAACCCGTTACTCTCCTCCGGTGTACACCATCGCCTGCGGCATCGGAGTGGTGTGCATCAGCGCCCTGCAACACAGCCTGCTGCTGCCCGATATGGGCTCGTCGGACCTGGTTGCCACTCTCTATGAAACCGGTGTGGCAGGCACTTCCGGCGGCGTGTTGGGCGGAGGACTGGCCATTGGCATGATCTATCTGTTCGGCCGGTTCAGCACCTCCATTCTGCTCACCATTCTGCTGCTTTGCTGTCTGGTGGTGCTCACCCAGCTCACTCCTTACATGCTGTACGCATCGGTGATCTCCACCGCCCAAAAGGCCCAGTCTGCCCGTCAGGAGCGTCAGCAGCAGCGCATGCAGGAACAGGCCGTCTCTCAGGAAGAAGAAGAGGAAAAACAAGCAGAAGAATTGATTCGCAGCAATCGCCTGAACGCCCGGGTGGACATTCCTCTGCCCGCCACGCAGGCACAGCCAGAAGAAGAACCCACTTCTCCCCAGCCAGAGCCGTCTCAGACTGAGCCGGAAGAATCCCAGCCATCGGAGGCAGATATGGAACGGGAAGAACAGGCTCGTTCTACGGTAGAGCTTCCTTCTGACGAAGAAGAGGAGCTCCCCTGGGAGGAGCCGCCGGCCCCTGCCGAAGCGGCCGATAACCCCCTGGCGGATGTTCCGGTGGTGCTGTACAACGCGGATGAAAACATCCCCCAGGATGAATTCCCCACCGATGAAGAAGAGGAAGAATCCTCCCTGCCAGTGCAGGAGGGCGGATTGCCCCAGCCCGCCGCCATTGAAAAGACCTATTGCTACCCGCCTCTCACTCTGCTGAAAAAGGAAACCCGGGAGAGCAACAATGATGTGAGCGCCGAGCTGCAAAGCAACGCCACCAAGCTGATTGAAACGCTGGCCAGCTTTGGAGTGGAGGCTACGATTTTGAACATCGCCCGAGGCCCGGCAGTCACCCGGTATGAAATCTCACCCAAAGCGGGTACCAAGGTGAGCAAAATTGTCAATCTGGCGGATGACATCGCCCTCAATTTGGCGGCCAGTGGCATCCGCATTGAGGCGCCCATTCCCGGCAAACCGGCGGTGGGCATCGAGGTGCCCAACCAGACGGTGGATTCCATCCTGCTGCGCTCCATCATCGATACCCGGGAATTCAAGGAAGCCCGCAGTAAAGTTTCAGCAGCGCTGGGCCGGGACATCTCAGGAACGCCCATCATCGCAGATCTGGCCAAAATGCCCCACGTGCTGATTGCGGGAGCCACCGGCTCAGGTAAATCGGTGTGCATCAATACCATTATCACTTCCATCCTGTACAAAGCCACCCCTGATGAGGTCAAGCTGCTCATGGTAGACCCCAAGGTGGTGGAACTGGGGGTGTACAACGGCATTCCCCACCTGCTCATTCCGGTGGTCACCGATCCCAAAAAGGCCGCAGGCGCACTGGGCTGGGCAGTCACCGAAATGCTCAACCGATATAAGCTGTTCGCGGAGAGCGGCGTACGGGATATGAAGGGATACAACGAACATGTACGGGAAACGGGCGAGGGAGAACCTCTGCCCCAGATCGTCATCATTATCGACGAGCTGGCCGACCTGATGATGGCGGCGCCGGGAGATGTGGAAGACGCCATCTGCCGGCTGGCGCAGATGGCCCGGGCGGCGGGGATGCATCTGGTGATTGCCACCCAGCGTCCCTCGGTGGATGTGATCACCGGTGTCATCAAAGCCAACATTCCCAGCCGGATTTCCTTTGCGGTGTCCTCCGCGGTGGACAGCCGGACCATTCTGGACAGTGCCGGCGCAGAAAAGCTGTTGGGCCGGGGCGATATGCTCTACTATCCCACCGGTATGAGCAAACCTCTGCGGGTGCAAGGCTGCTTCATCTCGGATAAAGAAGTGGAGAGCGTGGTGGGCTTTATCAAAAAGAGCCAGACCGCTCTCTACAATGAAAAAATCATGGAAGAAATAGAAAAAGCCGCCGCCGCTCGGGAGAAGAGCGGAGAAGGCGGCAGTCTAGATGACAGCGATGATGAAATGGCGCTGGCAGCCATCGATGTGGTGGTGGAAGCGGGCATGGCCTCTGTTTCCCTGCTGCAGCGGCGGCTCAAGCTGGGCTATGCCCGGGCAGCCCGTATCATCGACGAGCTGGAAGAACGGGGAATTGTGGGGCCTTATGAAGGCAGCAAGCCCCGCCAGGTGCTCATTTCCAAATCCGACTGGATGGAAATGAAAGCTCGCCGGGCGGATTGATATCCGCCTCAGCGATCTGTTTTGCTGGCTATGGAGCGGAAAAAGCCTGCCATCAGCGGCACATAAGTACCCACAAAAAGCAGCAGGGCCACTGCTCGCACCGGGCGTTTCCTGGGAACAGGCACCAAAAGTCCCAGCAAAACCCCCATGGATGCCAGACAGAGCTTCAGCAGGGCAATCTCCCGCCAGGTGCATCCCTGAATGTACGCATCCGCCAGGGCAAAGAGTTTTTTCATGGTGATTCCCTCCTTCCAGTGGTTCCTCTCTTTCTTTCAGTGTACAGCACGCCATGACTTTTGTCAGCTTTTTTCTGCTGGCAGGGTTGACAAATTTTTGATCGGTGCTATAATAAAACAGTCAACTGAACAGCCAAAAATAATGGGGCACACCACCGCGGGTGTGGCCCATTTTTTGCGGCCAAAAATTGGAAAAATGTGGATAATCCTCTCAATGGATTCGAGCGGTCCACAAAAAATATGCCGCCCGATAGGAAGGAGATCGAAAAAAATGGAAAACACAATCGTTCAAAGCGCACAGGAGGTACACAAGGACAAAATCACCACCAAAAAGCTGGTCTTTATGGGGGTGATGATCGCAATGGGGGTTGTGATTTCCCCCTTCCTGCGGGTGTTGGGCTTCTGCCCCATGCAGCACTTCATCAATGTGATCATGGCCGTCATGGTGGGCCCCTGGTACGGCTTTGTGGGAGCCTGCTGCATTGGCATCATTCGTATGGCGGTCATGGGCATTCCTCCGCTGGCCCTCACCGGCGCTGTCATTGGCGCCTTCCTCTCCGGTCTGCTCTACCGTATGTTCCACAAGAACATCGCTGCTGTGATCGGTGAGATCATCGGCACTGGCGTGATCGGCTCTATGGTGTCCTATCCCGTCATGACCTTCATCATGAAGCAGGGTGGCCTCTCCCTGTTCTATTACACCCCCAGCTTTGTCATCGCCACTATTCTGGGTGGTTCGCTGGCATGGCTCTTCCTGCTGGCTCTGGGCAAAACCGGTCAGCTGGAAAAATTCCAGAAGGAGCTGAATCAGTGAGGGCTTTGCTGGAGGCCTGTGGCACCGCTCTGGCGGAATTGCGGCGGCAGCAGCCTCTCATCCACTGCCTCACCGGGCATGTGACCATCAACGACAGCGCCAACGGCGTGTTGGCCTGCGGTGGCCGCCCCATCATGTCGGAGCATCCGGCCGAAGCGGCCGAGGTGACCTCGGTGGCCCGGGCGCTGGTGCTCAATCTCAACAACATCAGCGACAGTCGTATGGAGGCCATGCGGGCCAGCGCTCCCACCGCCCAGCGGCTGGGACTGCCCATTACCCTGGACCCGGTGGGAGTCACCTGCTCCACTCTTCGGCGGGAGTTCGCCCGGGAGCTGGTACAGCAGAAATTCCCCACCATTCTACGGGGCAACCTCTCCGAAATCCGGGTGATGGCGGGGCTTTCCTGCCGCAATGCGGGCATCGACGCGGGAGATGCCATGGAACCGGCTGACATCGGCCGGATGGTGAAAGAACTGGCCCGGCAACAGGGATTTGTAGTGGTGGCCACCGGCGCGGTGGATGTGATTTCCGACGGCAAGCAGACAGTGGGCATCCACAACGGCACACCGCTGCTGGGCAGTGTGACCGGCACCGGCTGTCTGTGCGGCGCCATGACAGGCGCCTACAGTGCGGTGGCAGAGCCCTTTGTAGCCGCCGTCACCGCCACGCTGGCCATGGGTGTGGCCGGAGAGCTGGCCCAACGGGTCATGGAGCGGGAAACCGCCGGCATGGGCACTTTCAAAACCGCTCTGTTCGACGCTCTGTGGCAGCTGGACGGGAAGATCCTGTCCCGTCACGCCCGTCTGGAGCAGCTATAACCGCCCCTTTCCCAACTACATACGCAAAAAAGGCATGACCTATGAGGTCATGCCTTTTCTTTTGGATTTTCAGTTGTTTTTCTCGTCCCGGTAGTAGTTCATCAGACAACCGGAGAGAATGATGGTACGCTCGTCATCGGTGAGCTCCTTCACAGTCAGAGTGAATTCCCGCACCGTATCTCCCAGCACATAGGCAGGGATGGCATCCCACTTCTCCGCAATGGCCTTGCGAATGTTGGGCACGAACAGATAGTCGTCGTTGGCAAAGGGAGTTTCCCCTTCCAGAATGAAGGGCAGCATACCCCAGTTGATCAGGTTGGAGCGATACCGTTTGGTGGCGTATTCGGTGGCAATGTTGGCCCAGGTGCCCAGCACCTTCTGGCAGCTGGCCGCCTGTTCCCGGGCAGAGCCGTCGCCGGGCTTGATGGCATACACCAGGCTGCCGATGCCCACCTCTTCGGGCTTCTCCTCTGCAAAGCCAGGGATGGTGCGAATCTGCTCGTGAGCTGTCTTGATCTCCGAGGCCACTTCCGGAGCGCATACCTCCAGCGGGCACTGCCCTGCCAGACGGGCTTTTTCGGCAGTCTGTACCGCCTTGGCCTTGGGCACATACTGGGGGTCCTTCCGGGAGAGCGCGAACTCTGCCAGACGCAGAGGATTGCTCCGATAGGAAGAGGTTTCGCCCGAGGGGATCAGCTCGTCGGTGGTGGTCACCGGGTCGGTGATGTAGGAAACCACCTTGAGCAGCAGATGAGGTGTCAGGGCGCTCATCTGAGGCCAGTCAGTGATGTTGGGACCGAACTTCAGCTCCGCGGAGGCATCAGGCTTGCCAAAGCCATGGTAGCACCGGTTGTCATAGATCTCCTTGTGGAAGAAGTACTTGGGCTTGGTGAAGTTCACATCCAGGTCGGTGGCCGGGGTGAGGATACCCTTGTTGGCGGCGGTGGCCGCAATGGACCGGGCGTCCATCAGTGCCACAGAGGCGATCTGACCCTCCACCGGCTTGCTGCCTTCCCGGTTGGGGAAGTTCCGGGTGGAGTGACGGATGGACAGGCCGTTGTTGGCGGGCACATCGCCGGCGCCGAAACAGGGACCGCAGAAGGCGGTGCGCACCGTAGCGCCCGCGGCCATCAGGGCGGGAATGGCTCCATTTTCCATCAGGCTCATGAACACCGGCTGGCTGGAGGGGTATACGCTGAGGGCAAACTCATCCGCGCCGATGTACTGTCCCCGGAGAATGTCTGCGGCGTCACACAGGTTGTCGTAGGTACCGCCCGCACAGCCCGCGATGACGCCCTGTTCCACCAGCAGACGGCCGTTGTGAATCTTATCCCGCAGCTGCACCTGCACCTTGTCAGTGCCCAGCTGGGCATTGGCCTTCTTCTCCACCTGGGCCAGAATGTCTTCCAGATTGGCGTTCAGCTCTTCAATGGTATAGGTGTTGGAGGGATGGAAGGGCATGGCGATCATGGGCTTCACCTTGGAGAGGTCCACTCGTACCACGCCGTCGTAGTAAGCCACCGGCGCCGGCTGCACTTCCTTGTAATCCTCCGGACGGCCGTGGATGGCATACCAGTCCTTCACTGCGCCGTCGGTCATCCACACCGAAGACAGACAGGTGGTTTCGGTGGTCATCACGTCGATGCCGTTGCGGTATTCCACACTCAGATTGGCAATGCCCGGGCCCACAAATTCCATCACCTTGTTCTTCACATAGCCGCTGTCAAACACCGCGCCGATGATGGCCAGCGCCACGTCCTGAGGACCCACACCGTGGGCGGGCTTGCCTTCCAGATAGATGGCCACCACCTGGGGACAGCGGATGTCATAGGTGCGCTCCAGCAGCTGCTTAACCAGCTCGGGGCCGCCTTCGCCAATGGCCATAGTGCCCAGGGCGCCGTACCGGGTATGGCTGTCGCTGCCCAGAATCATCCGTCCCACGCCGCTCATCATCTCCCGCATATACTGGTGGATGACAGCCTGGTGGGCAGGCACATAAATGCCGCCGTACTTCTTGGCTGCGGACAGGCCAAACATGTGGTCGTCTTCATTGATGGTGCCTCCCACCGCACACAGAGAATTGTGGCAGTTGGTCAGCACATAGGGAATGGGGAACTTCTCCAGGCCGCTGGCCCGGGCGGTCTGAATGATGCCCACATAGGTGATGTCATGGGACGCCATGGCATCGAATTTGATCTTCAGATTTTCCATATTGCCCGAGGTGTTGTGCTTTTCCAGAATCCCATAGGCAATGGTGTTTTTGCGGGCACTTTCAGGGGTGGCGTCTCCCCGGCCCATGGAGGCCAGCTGCGCCCGGCCTTCCGCAGTGTCGGCAACGAGGGTTTGTCCATCCAGCAGATAGGCCCCCTGCTCATATAAGGTAATCATTGGTTTGCCTCCCTTGTTTCAATAGATAATGGAGTGGCCGGCCATCCGGCCCGATTGGTTTTATTGTATCATGGTTCGCATCCAATTGCAATTCTCTGGACACAATCCTTCATTTCTCCAAATACCCTTTGCTCTTGCCGCTGATCTCCTGAATTTCAATGCAGCAGATGCCGGTGCGGGGCAGGGAAGCCTCGATGGCTTTTGGCGCGTTGGCCATGTTCTCAGCGGCGAATTTCCGGCAGATCTCCAAAAGCGCCTCCACCTTTTCCTCCCTTTCTTCCACCATGCGGGCCCGGCCAAATACCACAGCGCTTTCAAAAAAGGTGGTAAAATTCTGAGGCTGCAGCTGGGTGCGTCCTACACAGGTAAAGCACACCCGAGGCTGGCGGAGCAGATTTTCCAGTTTATGTCCCTCGGGGGCGCAGTGGAAGTAAATCCGCTCTCCCATCAGCACCGGTGACACTGGAACGCAATAGGGGGTTCCATCCTCATTTACAGTGGCCAACATTCCGTATTCGCAATTTTTCAGCACTTCCAGCGCCCGCTGCCGAGACAACTGCCGTTCTTTTCTTCTCATTTCTCTCATATACAATCCTCCTTTTTGTCTGTACAACAAAGAGAGCGGACCCGATGGTCCGCTCCCCATTTCCTTTTGATTACAGCCAATAATACAGCCGCAGGATGGTGACAATGGCCTGCTGCCGGGTGTATGGCTCCAAAGGACCAAACTGGCTGTCGGTCATGCCGGTCATAATTCCGGCGGCCACCACCTGCTCGACACCGGCCTGTGCCCAAGAGGCAATTTCTCCCGCGTCCTCATAGGCAGTCAATTCGGCCTGCTCTTCTGGCTCTCCCAGCAATTTCATGGTATTGGCCAGCATCACCGCCGCTTCCTGCCGAGTGATGCTTCCCTGGGGATCGAATACTCCCTCTCCGCGGCCACTGGCAATGCCCAGGGCGCTGATCCAGCGCACTTCAGCCGATGCTGTATCCCGATAGGTGACAGGCTGAAGTCCCAACTGCTCCCCATAGGTTTCAATGCCCATGGCCAACTGCCGTTCCAGCATAGAAGCCAGCAACTCACAGAATTCCTGCCGGGTGATATTCCGCCGGTACTCGCTCTGCAACTGCCGGGGTACCAACCCCTGTTCTATCGCTTTCTGAATGTCCGCGGCGGCCCAGCTGTCAGGGGTGCTGAATTGCTGCACCACTGCCGCAGGTTGCACCAGATATACCGCAGACCCCTTTTGAGCCAGCGCTCTTCCTTCCACCAAAGCCACGCCGTCTGAATAGATCAGATCAGACACCTGTCCTTCTGCGCTGAGATATGCCATTTTCCCATTCTTTTCTACCAATGCGTACCCATTCTGGAAGGAACCGCCCTTGTCATATTCACTGATGTTCAGCACCAGCTGGCCTGTACGGTCTATATATCCCCGCAAACCCGCGGCACTGTTTTCCACATAGGCCAATCCATCACTGAAATTCAGTGACTGGGTGGAATAGATGGCAGGAATCACCTCCCGGCCGGTGGTGTCGATGTATCCCACCTTGCCGTCCCGCTGGAACTTGGCCATGCCGTCGCTGAAGGGGAACATCTGCTGGCATTGCAGCGAAAACAGCCGCTGCCCAGTCACAGAGAGCCCATAATACACACCATCCAGCTGGCCCAACGCCACGCCGTCCTCTCCATAGGGCAGTACGCTGTCATAGACACAGGCAACCACTTCCCGGCCATTTGCATCGATGAATCCCTGCCGGCCGTCCCGTTCCACCGGGGCCAGCCCCTGGCTGAAATCACCCACATAGGCGTACTGACTCACATCCAGTACCGTATCGCCTACCCGGTTGATGAAATACTTTCCTCCGCCCTGCTGCACATAGGCCATACCTTCCTGAAAAGACCGGGCATATTCATACTGATAGGGCAAAAACAGCTGGCCATCCTGATAGATAAAGCCATAGAACCCTGAAAAATCCTTTACAGCCGCCACGCCTTCGGAGAAATCATCCGCCGCGGCGTACATGCAGGGAATGACTTCCCGGCCGGTGCTGTCCACAAAGCCATAGTTGTCCACCAGACGTTTGTTGTCCACCACCCGGGCCATGCCCTCCTGAAAACTGTAATAATTGAAATATTCCCGCGGCAACTTGGTTTCCTGCATCAGCAGGCCTTCTTCCAGCGCACCTGTCACGCTGGTCAGCCCCAGCGCAGTGACCAATGCCACCGCCGTCACCCAGCTCCATACTCGTTTCATTGTTTTATCCTCGCCCATTGCCGGCACAGCCGGTCTGTTTTTTTCTCGTACCTTCATTATAAAAGGCGGCTGGGCTGGCCGCAAGCAAAGAGCAAGATTTGTAACGCAACTGTAATTTTATCGGTTTACAATCGTTCCCGAACCATCTCCAGGAATTCCTCCCACCGATCTTCTCCCCGAATGGTTTCCGGACAATTTTTCCCTGAAAAATCATGATGCTGTTTCACATCTTCCAGTTTGAGATCATAGGCCCGCAGCAGCTCCGCTGTCAATACCGCAGCATTACACAGGGTCTGTTCAAAATCTCCGTCGGGATTGACACACAGCTCTACACCAATCCCATGGAGATTTCCGTCCCCGTCACTGCCGTCCCCGGCATGCCATGCCACTTCGTCATCGGGAATGTGGTGGAAAATGGCATGGTCATCCACCGTATAATGCCAGGATGTAGTGCCACCTGTTCCACTTTGTAAAAACACACTATGGTTGGCAGCATCCGCTCCTTCTGTGGGGTTGCCTGTTTCATGAATCACCACATACCGGATTTCCCTTTTTTCCCCGGGCCGGCCCGGACTTCCCTCCGGCACCCACTGAGTCTGAATGGCAATGTCAGCCGCCTTTTCCAAACGGGCATCGCGGCTGGCCCCCCGACCGTTGAGCAGTACAAAACAACCCGCCAGCACCGCCAGCGCCAGCAACAACATCCCCCAATCGCTCAATTTCCATACCCGGCGCCGCTTGTGCGGAATTTTGCGTACTGCCATATTCCATGCCTTCTTTCCTTCAACTGTATGATTATAACTAATACAGTTATACCACTTTTTCTTGCTCATTGTCAAATGTCCAAAAAAATTTCGCCGAAAGATGGAACTTTTCCGAAGATCCATCCGTCTGATATAGTGAATTCAAGTTCAACTACCATCACAAGGAGGAAACCCCTATGTTGTATACCAAAAAATTACTGGCCGTATTATTGGCCCTCACTCTGCTGGTTTCGGCTTCTCTCACCGCCTGTGGCGGCAAGGATGAAGACGCTGAGACTTCTACCAGCGTTTCTGACTCGCTGACCACCCCTTCGGATGATCCCGCCGAGGAATCGGAAGAGGCAGACCCCTCTGACTCTGAAGAGGAAGCCGATCCCTCCACCTCCCAGCCGGAATCTTCCGATCAACCGGAGGAGAGCGTTTCTCCCTCCAAGGAGCCCAGCACTTCGGCCAAGCCCAGCGCAAAGCCCAGCACTTCGGCCAAACCCAGTGTAAAACCCAGTCAGCCCGCACCTTCTCCTTCGCCTTCTCCCTCCCCCTCGCCCGCACCCAGCCAGCCGGCTCCCTCTGAGCCCCAGGCTCCTGCAGGTCCCACCAGTGCGGACATCATGGCCAAGGTGGATGCCAGCTATGAAATGCCCATGCCCCAGCTGTTGGATGACAGCTCTCTGAGTTCCATCTACGGCTTGGATCTTTCCCTGGTGGAAGATCACTGCGTGAAAGTGCCCATGATGAATGTAAAGGCCAATGAAATCGCCATCATCCGGGTGAAAAACGCCTCTGATGTGGCCACTGTAAAGAGCGTGCTGGAATCCCGCAAGGCCACCATTGTCAAGCAATTTGAGCAATATCTGCAGGACCAGCTGGACATCGCCAAAAACGGCATCATCGGCAGCAGCGGTAACTATGTATACATGGTGATTCACGAAGACGCTTCCGCCATTGTGGACATCATCAAGGCCAATGCCTGACGAGCCCCCCTCGTTTTGATTCCATGGCAGCCATGGAAAAAGCCCCGAGGCTTTTGCCCCGGGGCTTTTTTGCGTCCTTTTTCACTTGACAATGGTAGTTCCATGGCGGTTTTGCCCGATACCCTCCAGCAACAGACAATGTTCCACCCGGCCGTCCAGCACCACCACTTTGCCCACGCCGGAGCGCAGGGCCCGCACACAGTTGCGCAGTTTGGGGATCATGCCGCCGGCGGCAAATCCGCCGCTGATCAGCTCCTCCGCCCGAGCTGCGTCCATTTCCCGAATGAGGGTGCTCTCATTGCTTCCGTCCACCAGTACGCCTTCCACATCGGTAAGGAAGATCAACTTGTCCACCTGCATGGCCTGGGCGATGGCATAGGCGGCGTCGTCCGCATTGATGTTGTAGGTGGTACCTTGTCCGTCCTGTCCCACCGGGGACACCACTGGCAGATACCCCGCCTCCAGCAGCGTAATGAGCAGCCGCGGCTCCACCTGGCGAATCTCGCCCACCTGACCCAGATTGTGGCCCTCCACTCGCTTGGGAGAGGCAGTGAGCAGAGCGGCGTCCTTGCCGCTGACGCCCACTGCCTGTACGCCCAAATCGCACAGCTTGTGGGCAATGCTCTTGTTCACATGAGCCGAGAGTACCATTTCGGCCACCTCCATGGTGGCGCTGTCGGTGACCCGGTAGCCCCCTTCAAAATGGGGCTCGATGCCCACTTTGGTAAGCCAGCGGCTGATCTCCTTGCCGCCGCCGTGCACCAGAATCACCCGGGCACCCACCATTTGCAGCGCCGCAATGTCCTGCAGGGCGCTCTCCACATACCGGGGGTCCTCCATGGCGCTGCCGCCGTACTTGATGAGGATGGTCTGGCCGCTGCACCGCTTGAGATGGGGCAAAATATCCATAAACGCGCGGATTTTATCTCCGCCGTCCAGATTGTGCACATGGTCATACTGCTCCAGATAGCGCAGGGTGTACTCTACATCGGAAGGGCAGTCAATGTAGCGGGTACCCCGTTTTTGCCGGGTCTCACCCCCCTTACCGGTGATGAGAATGACGGTGGGACGTTCCACGCCCATGATGGCGGCCTCTATGGCCTCTCCCCGGTCGGGCTCAATGGAATAGTCACAGCCCTGGGCTTTCACATAGCCGGCAATCTCCCGGCAAATGTCCAGCACCGGCTCTTCCCCGGGGTCCTCCTCGGTGATGATCACCTTGGTGGAATACTGACCGGAGATTTCACCCAAATCCCGCCGGCGATCCAGCGCCTTGTACCCGGGACAGCCAAACACCGTCACGATGTCCCGGCCCGGATACTCCTCGGCCACCGACTGGAACAGCTTTTCAAAGCTGAGCCGGTTGTGGGCGTAGTCCACAATCACCGTCACCCGTTCGTCGGCGTTGCGGTACACCTCCATGCGGCCGCTCACCCGGGCTTTCATCAGACCCATGTAGATGTACCGCTCTGGGATATGCAGCGCCTCACAGATGGCAATGGCAGCCAGGGCGTTTTGTACGTTGAACAGTCCGGGCATGGTGAGCCGGAATTCCCGGTCATACCGCTCGGTGCGGGCGCGGAACAAAATGTCGTTGCCCTCCTTGCGCACCTGATACCCATAGACATCCGCCTGGGGAGTGTCCACGCCAAAGGTAATCACCTGAGGGCACTGACGGGCCGCTTCCAAAATCCGCTGGGCATGCTCGCTGTTCAGATTAACGCACCCCACCCGGCACTGAGAAAAAATCTTCAACTTGGACTGGAAGTAGTCCTCAAAATCCGCGTGTTCAATGGCGCTGATGTGATCCAGGCCAATGTTGAGAAAGGCTGCCACATCAAAGGTGACACCCAGCACCCGGTCATATTTGAGGGCCTGGCTGGACACTTCCATTTCCATGTATTCCATGCCGCTGCCCACTGCGTTGGCAAAGTGACGGTGCAGGTCGATGGATTCAGGAGTGGTGATGTGGGACTCAAAATTCTGCACGCCGTCAAAGGTGTCAATGGAGGAAATCACCCCGCTGAGAGGCTTGCCCTTTCCCTTGAGGTACTCGTCCAGAATGTATTTGACAAAATAGGTGGTGGTGGATTTGCCCTTGGTGCCGGTGATGCCCACCAGCTGCAATTTTTTCCACACCTGCCCGTGGAAAAAGTCCGCCAGCAGCGCCATGGCCCGGCGTACATCCTTCACCAGCAGACAGGGAGCCTCCACTCCCTCATAGGGCTTTTCCGCCACATAACACAGAGCTCCGGCAGCCAGAGCGTCCCGCAGAAACTGCTCCCGGAAATGGGCTCCTTTGCACAAAAACAGCGTGCCGGGAATCACATCCTGGGAATTGCAGGAAAAATGAAGCACCGGCCGGTCCTCCACGCCCTCCACCTGACAGGCAGTGAGCAGGCCGTCGCCCGCCAGCAGCTGTACATACTCCCGCAGGGTATGGTTTTCCATGGTCAGTCCTCCCTTCCTTCACAAAACGCCACGCACCGATCCACCAGTACATCCATGGCGTCGATGTAAAAATTGCTCAGCCGGTGCTGTTCCTTAAAACAGGACAGCTCGGTACAGGCCAGAATGGCCGCCTCGCATCCCGCCGCCTTCAGCTCCCGGTCAATGCGCACAAAGGTGGCGTAACTGCCCAACTTGCCCTGTTTGATTTCCTTATAAATGATGTCCATCACCAGCTGCTGGGTCTGAGGGGTAGGCGTGTAACACTGGATGCCGAATTTTTCGCACTCCCGCTGGTACACCCCGGTACGCACTGTTCCGTCGGTGGCCAGCACCGCCAGCCGGCGGATGCCCTTGTTGTGAAACGCCACATACTCCACCGTCTCCCGCACCATATTGATGAGGGGAATCCCTATGCTCTTCTGCAGCCGGTCTGCAAAATAGTGAGAAGTATTGCAAGGGATGGCAATGGCCTGACACCCCGCCCGTTCCAGCATTTGGGCATCCTGCTCCAACAGGGCAAACACCTCATCCTCCCGGCCGGACAGAATGCAGGCGGTGCGGTCGGGCATGGTGGTGTGATTGTAGATGAGCATGGGGATGTGCTCCTGGTCGCAGGAGGCGTCGGTTTTGTCCAGCACTCCCTGCATGAATAGCTGGGTGGCCTGGGGACCCATTCCGCCGATCACACCCAGCATCTTTTTGGCTTTTGCTTCCATCAATCCTTGCCCCCTACATACTTGCGGTACTTGTACACATGGCCCAACTGGCCTTTCAGCAGCGTCAGCCGCCGCCGCAGAGAACGATCCTTGTCATAATCCAGGGAATTGCTCACCCGGCCCTCTCGGATCAGCCGGCGCATCTGCTCCTTGTACTGTTTGGGGTGAATGTATCCAAACATCACGCTGCGGGGCACCACGCTCCACAGATATTCCTCCCGGGCGATGTGGAAGGGCAGATCCTGCTGCAAAATCCGGTCCCGCACCACATACTGGGCAATGTTGTTGCCGCTGCCGGTGACATAATAATTGCTGCGCCCCTGCCGTACATTGATTTCAAATACCTTGAATTTCCCATCCCGCTGGTCAAATTTGATGTCAAAGTTGGAAAATCCCACAAACCCAATGTCCTCCAAAAAGGCCTTGATTTTTTCACACAGGGCTTCGTTCACCTCATTGATGATCACCGCGTGATTGCCAATGCCATGAGGGGTGTGCTCCTCCAGCAGCACATGGCCCAATGCCATCAGCTTCACCTTGCCATGACGGTCGGAGTAATTGGTTAACACCCGCATGTAGGTGTCATCCCCGGGCAAAAAATCCTGGAGAATCATGGTGTCGTGATACCCGGCGTCATAGATTTCCTTCAGGGTCTGTTCCAGCTCTTCCCGGGTATCCAGCTTGTACACCTTTTTCTGGGTGGGGAAGGGGTATTCCCAATACATCACGCTGTTGGCGGGTTTGCAGATATAGGGCGGATCAAAGGGCAAGGTGAAATCATTCCCCATCTCCCGGTGGTAAATAAAGGTGGTGGGATAATCGATTCCATATTTGTCGCACATCTCATAGAACCGCTGTTTGTGAATGAGAGTGCTCATCAGTTCACCGTTGATGTAGGGCGCCACCACATTTTCGGGGTATTGTCCCAGGAAATGAGCGCACAGATCCACGTAGCTGTCGCCGCAGCCCAGCAGAATCACCTTTTCCTGGAGGTGGGCCTGGGCAAACTCTCTCACATGGGTGATAAAATTGTCCGGATCGTCGTTTTTCTCGCACACATGATAGTCGATGATGGCACTGCGATAGCAGGGACCGGTGGGGTATTTGCCCCACACGGTGCTGCGTACGCCATAGGCCTGATGAAAAGCCCGCGCCACACTGTATACATTGATATCGCCGCCAAAGAGCAGGGGCACAAAGCCCGGTCGATTTTCTTTCATAACTCGTTCCTTTCTTTCCGGCAGGATTTTCCTCCCGCAGGCATGTCTGATTCCATTATAGCCCCCTCGAGGGGATTGTCAAGGAAGGCATTGCGGCATGAGTTCCGCACAAAAAACCGGCGGACCGGAGGGTCCGCCGGTGGAAATCCGGTCAATCTGGGAAATAATCATCCGGCAACGACTCCGAAGGAGAGGGAGAGGGTTCCGGCGAGGGACTGGGACTAGGACTCGGGCTGGGGCTAGGGCTAGGGCTAGGACTGGGACTGGGTTTGACCGAAGTGCTAGTGCTAGGTTTGACCGAAGTGCTGGTACTGGGTTTCACCGAAGTACTGGTACTGGGCTTCACCGAAGTGCTAGTACTGGGCTTCACCGAAGTGCTAGTACTGGGCTTCACCGAAGTACTGGTGCTTGGTTTTGCCGAAGTGCCGCTGCTCGACTGAGAGGAACTGCTGGAACCGCTGGTAGAGATTCCCTGTCCTGCCTTGGTAACTCCGCCTGCTGCAGCAAATTCTTTCACATAGGTATCCAGCTCATCAGACTCGCCGCTGCCGCCGAAATGTTCTTCACACAGTTCCAGTGCATACTCAATGTCAAAGGCTTCATACCAGGCACCGCCCACCACATGGGTCTTGCCTGCAATTTCATAAGAAATGATATCCTCATCGGACAGCTTCATGATGTCATCCACCAGACCGATGTATTTGAGCATGTCCGCTGCGGTAAAGTTCGTGGTCACATACTGGGTCAAACTGTCGTACAACTCAGCCGCCTTGGGGATCAACGAAGCATTGCACTTCTGCTGAATAACCGCCTTGATGAAATCCCGCTGTACTTCGGTACGCTGGTAATCGCTGCGGGGATATGCAGGATATCCCTTGTCAGGCTGACGGAACCGTACCAGCTGCTCGGCCTTGTCCCCATCCAGCATCTGCACGCCAGGCTGCAAATCAATGTACAGCCCCTGTGCGGGATCGGTATATTTGAGCCGCATGGGCACGTCAAATTCCACAGGGCCCAAAATGTCAATGACTTCCCGGAAACCTTCGGTGTTTACCTTGGCATAATAGTTAATGGGCGCACCTGTGAGAGTTTTAACGGTTTCCAGCAATAGCTCATCCCCACCAATGGCAATACAGCTGTTGATCCGGTGCCGACGTCCATTGGTAAAGACCATGGTATCCCGGGGGATGGAGGTCATGTGAATTTTCCCTCCGTCGATGTCATAACTCACCAACATAAGCACATCGCTGTTGTAGCCGCCCTTGTCGGTGCCGATGAGCAGGAAATTGATTCGACCTTTTTCCTTCTGGGTTTCACTGGAATTGTCAAAGATCTTGTCCGCATCTTCCTGTGAAATTCCAGGGCCGCCCACATTGAGCATATCTTTATGGGTATTGGCGGCCATGGTAATGCCCGCCATTACGCTGACCACACACAATGCCATACATACGGCCATTCCCAATATCCGACCTACCAGACTTTTTTTATGAGGAGCCGGTTTGGACACACTGTGCGACTGCGCAGCGTGATGTCTTTCCGTAGAACGATTACCGCCTGAACGGACTCTTCTTCCACTCATGCTGTCTCCTTTCCCACTGGGTCATTTCGTACAGATAGATATATGTAGTTTTATTATAAAATGCCCATCTTCAAAAAGCAACCGGCCTATTCCACAAGAAAGGGTGCGCCGCCCAGCTACTTTTTATGCCCCATAGATAATATAAACCGGCGGAAACTGCCACTTTCCTGCATGTTCCCGCCGGTTTTACTGTCCGTTATTCAATTTTTTCTTTCCTTTCTTCCGGGCGTCTCACCGACTGCCGCTTATCTTCTCACAGTCTGTAAAACGTCTTGGAAGACATTTCTTTTTCCATCAGCTTTGCCATTTTTGCAATCAGCTTCACGATCATATCCATACCCTCCTTTTTACATCCACCAGCTATAGTGACTGTTCTTCATACCAACCTCTGCCATCACACACAATTTCTCAAAGATCTTCTTAAACATATTATCTTCCTCCTTTCCATTTGCTTTCTGAGATTTTTCTCAGATCCAGTTCTTGTAAAAGTTGTTGCCCTTCATTTCCCGCTCTGCCAGCTTGCACAGCTTTTCAATCAGTTTGTTCAACATATTGTTCCACCTCCTTCATTGATCCCGGGTCAAATCCAATATTTATAGGATGGATTTTCCCGCATTTCCAGTTCGGCCAACTCACACAGCTTCATCCAAATCTTTCTGAGCATGCCTCTCGCCTCTCCTTTATCCGGACTCAGATCCAGTTTTTATAGAAGTTATTGCCTTTCATTTCCCGCTCTGCCAGTTTGCACAGCTTTTCAATCAACTTGTTCAACATGATGTCCCACATCCTTTCTTCTGTTTACACCCTTATTATAGTCAGCCCCCATTTGTGCTGCAAGACATAGGCTCCACAAACTCCATGAATCAAAGCCCTTCATTTCTGTATCACATGCACAAATTGTTAAGCAATTGTTTATGCAACATTAACAATTGTGGAATTTACCTCCTGTCCTCCTTACCAAAAACCAATGGCCGCCCCAAAAATGGAACGGCCATTGACTGTTTACTTTTTCATGACTTTCCAATTGGCGTAGGGCAGGAAGGGCTTGATCTTGCGATAGGCGAAATCCTCCAAATCCTTGTCCGACCAGTCCAATACGCCCTTACCCGTATTGATGCCCTCATCACCCCGGGCCAACGCGTCGGTCAGCGGCTTCTGAGGCTGGGTGTCATTGCACAAATGGGGCAGCAGATAGCTCTGTACATTGTACTGCAGAGGAAGGGTAGCCGCATCATAGAACTCCATCAGGCCGATGGAACTGTAGCGGGGGCCAAAGCTGTTGAGCACCGCTTTATCGATGTCCTCGGCGGTGGCAATGCCCTCCTCAATCATATGCAGCGCCTCCCGGAACAGCGCGTGCTGCAGACGGTTGCCGATGAAACCGGGCACATCCTTTCGAATCACCACCGGTACCCGGCCCAGATCTTCCAGCAGGGCTTTCATGGCGTCCAGCGATTCCTCGGTGGTTTCACTGGCCACCACAATCTCTACCAGCGGCACCAGATGAGGCGGATTCCAGGAATGGGTCACCATAAACCGTTCCCGGTGCTGCAGTGCCTGGGCAATGGCGTTGGCGGAAATGGCCGATGTGGTGGAGCCGATCACCGCTTTGGGGTCCAACACCTGCTCCAGCTTTTTCATGACTTCATGCTTGTCCTCCAGCTTTTCCGACGCACTTTCGATCACCGCACAGCAATCTGCCAGATCCTCATAGGATTGGGTGAGAATCAAATTGGGCAGACAGGCTTCCTTTTGCTCGGCAGTGAGCAGCCCCAGCTCAATCATCTCATCCAAATTGTGTACTACATTGCGGTAGCCTTTTTCACAGCTGGCCTGGGTACGTCCCAGCATCACCGCCTGATACTCATTGCCGATGAGCAGCGTAGCGGTTCCCGCTCCAATGACACCTGTTCCAATGATGCCTACCTTTTTCTGATTCATCCCATTTTCTCCTTTCCAACTGCAATGATTCCTTATTATATAAGGGCGCGGACTTCCACCTGCCCCAGCACCTCTCCGATGCTGCCTTGAATGGCCAGATCCACCCGCCGCCGATATACATCAATGTCCCGGTTGATCAACACCAGCCGACTCCCCCGGAAATATTCCACCATACCCGCCGCGGGATACACCACCAGGGATGTCCCGCCGATGACCAGCACATCCGCCCGGGCAATGGCCTCCATAGCCTGCTGCATCACATAGCCGTCTAAACTTTCCTCATACAGCACCACATCGGGCTTCACCGGGCCTCCGCACTTGGGACAGGTGGGCACGCCGGTGCTATTTTGGATGAACCAGGCATCCACCTGATGGCCACACCGCTGGCAATGGTTGCGATGCACCGATCCGTGCAGCTCCCACACCACCCGACTGCCTGCAGCCTGATGCAGTCCGTCAATGTTCTGGGTGACCACCGCTTTGAGACGGCCCGCCTGCTCCAGCTCCGCCAGCTTGTAATGGGCCGGGTTGGGCTTGGCGTCCAGCGCCAGCATTTTCTCCCGGTAAAACCGGAAGAACTCCTGGGGCTGCTGCTCATAAAAGCTGTGGCTCAAAATCACCTCCGGCGGGTAGCGATACTGCTGGTGATACAGTCCATCGGTACTGCGAAAATCCGGGATTCCGCTCTCAGTGGACAGGCCCGCCCCCCCGAAAAACACAATGTTGTCGCTGCTGTTCAGAATGTTCTGCAGCTGCCGGATCTCCTCTTGCCGGGTCATGCCAAATCCTCCTCTGCCGCCAGCCGAGCGCATACCCCCAAATCTGCCGGACAAAAATCATACGCGGTGAGCTGTTCTCCCTTCACCCACTGTACATCGTGATGAACCCGGGGATCCCGGTGCAGCTTGCCGCCTGTGATGTCACACAGGAAAAAATGAAAGTGAAAAGGCCGGGCTCCATAGTGATATTCCAGCTGGGCGTACAGTTCTTTCACCTCTATGTCCAACCCCAACTCTTCCCGCACTTCCCGGACCACACATTGGGCAGGCGTCTCTCCCTCTTCCCGTTTCCCGCCGGGGAATTCCCATTGCAGGGCACAATTGCCCTCTTCTCCCCGCTGGCAGATGAGCACTTTGCCCTGCTGCCGTATGATGGCGGCGGCCACTTCCACCATGCTGCACTCCTCCTTTTTCTGCACTTGTCTGTATTATACCACATTCCCAGCCTGTCACAAACCCCCGAATCCCTTTATGCGCATTGCAGAAAATTACACAGACTTTTTGCCATTTTATACAAAACAGATCCCCAGCCCTTTTCCCCATATTGACGGCTTTTCTTCCATCATGATAGTATATTGGTACTACCAAACTATACTCCACAGAAAGGGGCTCTCTCATGAAACGTCATGCCCTCACCCGTTCTCAGGCACTGCTTGTCATCTTATTCGGCGCTGTTTTCTGGTCCACCGGCGGCCTGCTGGTCAAACTGGTCCCCGGCAACCCCATGGGAATCGCCGCCATGCGCTCCCTGCTGGCTCTGCCCATGATGTTTCTCATCTTTCCGCCCCGTACCCTGCGCATTACCAAAAAAGCCTGGCTCTACGCTCTGTTTCCCGCCTGTACGGGTCATCTGTATATCTTTGCCAACAAGCTCACCACTGCCGCCAACGCCATCGTGCTGCAATTCATCTCCCCGGTGTTCATCATCCTGCTGGGACTGCTGCTCTTCCGGGAACGCCCCAAAAAAGCCGATCTACTGGTGGTGGCCGCCACTATGACCGGCATTGTGCTGTTCTTTCTGGATGGTCTTTCCTCTGGGGGCATGCTGGGGAACTTCCTGGCTATCTGTTCGGGTTTCTGCATCGCTTGCTATTATATCTGTATGAACCGCTCGGGCGAAGACGCAGGTACCATTGTCATTCTGGCCCAAGTTGAAATTTTTCTCATTGGTTTGCCTGCCCTCATCACCGACCCGCTGGAGTTCACCCCCACCGCCATTGTGGGCGTGGTACTGCTGGGACTGGTGCAGCGCGGTCTGGGCGAAGCTATGTATGCCAAAGGAGCTCCCTATTGCAGCCCGCTGGACGCCATTCTGGTCTCCATGCTGGAGCCCCTGCTCAATCCCGTCTGGGTGATGCTAGCCTTCCACGAGGTGCCACCTCCTCTGGCATTGGCCGGTGGAATCCTGGTCATCGGTTCGGTGGTGATCTGGAATCTCTACAAAATGAAAGAGGAAAAGCAGGCCCAGCTGGCCTGCTCCTCCGAACCGGATGGAACCTAAATAAAAACAGCGGAAGATCCTAAGATCTTCCGCTGTTTTTTCTTTTTGAGTTTAGTGTAGACGGGACACGACCCACTTGAGGGCCTGGATGACCACCAGCACCGCCGCAGACAGGCCAGCGATGGTCAACAGCTGCATCCCGGAGAGAGCCGCCACCTGGAACATGCCATGGAATGCGGGAATCACCAGTACCGCACCCAGAAGCAGCACGCCCAATCCGAAGGCGCCCCACAGATACCGGTTGTCAAACATCCGGCGGGTAAACAGTACCGGACCGCCGCTCTTGCTGTTAAATCCATGCACCAGACGAGACAGGCACAGAGTGGCAAACGCCATGGTACTGGCCACCAGTTCGCCTCCCTGGTTCATACCCAAGAAGTAGGCAATCATCACCATCACACAGATGATGGCGCCCTGCACCACAATGTCTCGAATGAAATCCCGGGTGAGGATGGACTCGTTGATGGGCCGGGGTTTTTCCCGCATAACCGCTTTGCTGTGGGGTTCCAGTCCCAGCGCAATGGCAGGCAGGCTGTCAGTGAGCAGGTTGATGAACAACAGATGCACCGGAGCGAAGGGCAATGGCATCCCCAATACCGAAACCACAATCACCGCCATAATGGCCGCCGAGTTGCCCGAGAGCAGGAACTTGATGGAATTCTTGATGTTGGCATATACATTTCGGCCGTTTTCCACCGCCTTGACGATGGTGGCAAAGTTGTCGTCGGTGAGCACCATGGAGGCGGCATCCTTGGCCACTTCACTGCCGGTGATGCCCATGGCCACACCCACATCCGCCTGTTTGAGGGCGGGAGCGTCATTGACACCGTCACCGGTCATGGCCACGATATTGCCCCGATCCTGCCAGGCCCGCACAATGCGGATCTTATGCTCAGGGGACACCCGGGCGTACACCGAAACCTTGGGGACGAATTCCCGCAGTTCCTCGTCGCTCATGGAGTCGATCACCGCACCGTCCACCGCTTCACTCTCGTCGTGGAGAATCCCAATCTGTCCCGCAATGGCCGCTGCAGTCACCCGATGGTCGCCGGTGATCATCACAGGACGGATGCCGGCAGAAATACATTCCGCCACCGCCGCCTTGCTCTCTTCCCGGGGCGGGTCCATCATGGCAATCAATCCCAGGAAGGTGAGATCATATTCACTGGATTCATCGGCGGCAGGCTCTCCTTCCAGATTTTTATAGGCAAAGGCCAGTACCCGCAGGCCGCCTCTGGAAAACTCACTGTTGATCTCCTCCAGCCGATCCCGGTCCGCCTGGGTGATGGGCCGTACCCCTTCGGGCATGTCGATGGCCACCACCCGATTCAGCAGCACATCCACTGCGCCTTTGGTCACCAGCGTCAGCTGACCCTTGATGTTGTGTACAGTGGTCATCAGCTTCCGGTCGGAATCAAATGGCACCTCCGCCAGACGGGGATATTTCTTCCGGGTATTGGATTCATGGAATCCAAACTTCTGGCCGAAATTGACCAGTGCCACCTCAGTGGGATCGCCAATTTCATTGCCTTCATTGTTGGAGGCGTCGTTGCACAGCAGGCTCAGCCGCAGCAGTTTGCGCTGGTAATCCTCATCAAAATCAATGTCCTTTTCCTCCAGGATCCGTCCACCCATGGCATACTTGCGCACCGTCATCTTGTTCTGGGTGAGGGTACCGGTCTTGTCACTGCAAATCACCGACACACTGCCCAGGCCTTCCACTGCTTGCAGCTTGCGGATGATGGCGTTTTCCCGGGCCATTTTCTGGGTGCCGAAGGACAGCACCACTGTGACGATAGAGGACAGCGCTTCGGGGATGGCGGCCACCGCCAGCGCCACCGCGAAGGTGAAGGCGTGGATCAGCTCATCGCCCCGGTACATGCCCACCGCGAATTGCAGCGCGCACACCACCAAAATGCCAATGGACAGCTTTTGGCCAAAATTGTCCAGATTGACCTGCAGCGGAGTTTTTTTCTCGCTGGTGTCCTTCAGCAGCTGGGCCACCTTGCCGATTTCAGTGCCCATACCCACCGAGGTCACCACAAAGGTGGCCCGTCCGTAGGTGACGAAACTGCCGGAAAACACCATGTTTTTCCGGTCGCCGATGGGAACTTCCCCTTCGATCACACCGTCTTCCTTTTCCACATTCACCGATTCGCCTGTGAGAGAGCTCTCATTGACCTTGAGGCTGAAGTTCTCCAGAATCCGTCCGTCGGCACAGATGAAGTCTCCCGCTTCCAGAAAGACCACATCGCCCACCGTCACCTCATGGGAGGGGATGGTGATTTTTTCACCGTCCCGCAGCACCTTGGCCATGGGGGCGGAGAGGGCTTTCAGACTGTCCAGCGACTGCTGGGCTTTCACATGTTGCACAGTGCCCATAATGGCGTTGATGGTGATGACCACTAAAATTACCGCCGCGCTCTCCGCATCCCCCAAAAAGGCGGAAATGAGCGCCGCCGCGATGAGGATGATCACCAGAAAATCCTTGTACTGCTCCAAAAATACCTGAAGTGTGCTCTTTCTGTGACCCTCCTGCAGGGCATTGGGACCATACTGCTCCAGCCGCCGGGCCGCTTCGCCGGCGGTGAGTCCCTGTTGACTGGTGCTTAGCTCCTGCAGCAGTTGTTCCTTGGTTTTCCCGTAATTGGTTTGCATACTGCCTGCTCCTTTCTTCCATTCCATTCCCTTTTGGACAACAAAAAAAGACTTTTGATATAACAAAAAGGAATGGGAAACGCTTTTTGTTATATTAAAAGTCTTGTCACCAAATTGGCATACCATACCAGGCTGACGCCGGGGTTGTTGATATGGTACTGCGCTCATCGGTATGAGCGGGACTACTCCCTTTTAATATAGGTACAACTCAATATATAGCAAAAATCCCCGCGGCTGTCAAGGGGAAATTTGTCTGGCCAGCGGCTTGTTTTTCTCTTTCATCCATTGTATGATGATGTCAACCGTTGGTTGCGGTCTGGTTGCCCCCTGGTTGGTGGCACGCAACCGGCCTCTATGGTACTCTGTGTGTGAAAGGAGGTGCCCCCATGGCACTGAAAGATAACATCAAAACCAGAAGGCTGCAATTGAAGCTCTCCCAGGAGTACGTGGCAGATCAGCTGGGCATCAGCCGTCAGGCGGTGGCCAAGTGGGAATCGGGAGCCAGCACTCCCACTGCTGCCAATCTGGCGCAGCTGGCCGCTCTGTTTGATATGAGCCTTGCCCAGCTGACCGAGGACCGGCCCGACCCGGCCACCCGGATGCGGAAACGGGGTGTCCGCATGGCCATGGGCCGGGTAGCTGGATACGTGCTGGTCAACACAGGCTGGGACGGCTATTCCTCTGGGCTCTATTCCGACGCTCTCTGGTATTGGCTGGGGATTCTGGGCATCGGACTGGTGCTGGTTCTGATCACCTCAGTGGACATGCAGTGGCGGCTCCGGCACAAAATGACTCCCCTTCAGCTGCTGCTGGGCCTGGGGTTTTTGCTCTCGGTTTTTTACCTGCCTGAACTGCTGCCCTTCTCCTCCACTGGCCTGCGGTATTTGCTGGCCGACCTGGTTTCTGCCGGACTGCTCATCCTACTCCATCTAAAATACTGGCGTCCTCTCTGGATGCCCACCTGACGGCGTCTACATCCACCCTTCCATGCGGCTTTTTCCATAAAAACAGCCGGGCCCTTCTAAAAAGGTCCGGCTGTTTTTTCAATTGCTTCTCTTTCCGTCGGTTTTCTTCATGAACTTTTCAGCGTCCACAATGAAGCGCTCATGAATGCCTTCGCCCACTTTGCCCACTTCGTCATAGGCCTTCACCCGGAAGACCAAACGCTTGCGGTCAATTTCAACCAGTTCACTTTCACAGTAAATGGTCATCCCCACCGGGCTGGCGGACACATGGGAGATATCCAGTTTGATGCCCACTGTGGTTTCCCCTTCCTCCAGGTGCTCCTCCACGCACTTGACCGAAGTGCGCTCCATCAGCAGGACCATGGAAGGGGTGGCGTACACCGGCAGAGTTCCGCTGCCCCAGGCTTTGGCAGTCCGGTCGTCGGTGACAATTTCATACAACTTATGCTTCAGTCCTACCTGCAAACTCATAATGCAACCTCTTCTCTTTGGGATATATTGTTTTTATTATATCCCAACCAGTGGTCTTGTCAACAAAAAACGAACAAAATATACAATTTTTTTACATTTGTGTGTTCAGCTTTTATCCCGGCTGCGAAAGAACAACGCCACCAGCCATCCAAACACCACAGCGGCCGCAATACCTCCTGCGGCGGCGCCCACTCCGCCAGTGAAGGCTCCCACCACACCGGCTTCGGCCACACCCCGGGCCGCGCCCTTGGCCAGACAGTATCCAAAACCAGTGAGGGGCACTGTGGCACCGGCGCCCGCATACTCCACCAACGGCTCATACACACCCAGTCCGGTCAGCAATACCCCTGCGGTTACAAAGGCCACCAAAATCCGAGCGGGCGTCAGACTGGTCCGGTCAATGAGAATCTGTCCCACCACACACAGGAGTCCTCCTACCACAAAAGCCCGTACATATTCCATCTCATCGCCTCCCTTTTTCATTCAGTGTGCGCCTGATTGGCCGGTTTATACCTGTGATTGACAGTATCTGGCTTTTTCCGTACAATGTGGATAACGATGAAAATTAGGGGGAAACTGTTATGACTTACTGGCAGCAGTTGGCGGTGGGCGGGCCGCTGATGTTTTTGGCGGCCTTTATCGATTCGGTAGCGGGCGGCGGCGGATTGATTTCACTGCCTGCTTATTACCTGATTGGATTACCGCCCCACCTGGCATTGGGGTGCAACAAATGCTCTGCCGCCATGGGGACTCTGGTGGCCACTCTGCAATATGTACGGGGGCAATACATCTACCGGCCCATTCTGGTGGTTTCCGTACTGGGCGCGCTGGTGGGCTCCTACGCGGGTGCTGAAGCCGCCCAGCGCATCAGCGAAATCTACCTGCAGTATCTGATGCTGATTTTGGTACCCATCATCGCGGTTTTCACCGTCTGCAAACGGGATTTCCTGGTGGCGGTGGACCGTCATCTCTCCCCGCTGAAGGCCAATGTGCTGGGCGGTCTCACCGCTCTGCTGCTGGGCTTTTACGACGGCTTTTTCGGGCCGGGCACCGGGATGTTCCTCATGATTATCTATGTATCTCTCATGGGCTTGCCCGTGGTCACCGCCGGCGGTACTGCCAAAGTGGTCAATCTGGCCACCACCATTGCCTCACTGGTTTCCTTCGGCGGCTCGGGCAACATCGACTACTCCCTGGCCATCCCCTTTGGCCTGCTGTCCATTCTGGGCGGCTATACCGGCGCCCATCTCACCATCCGGGGCGGCCTAAAGATCATCAAACCCGTCATGCTGGTGGTGATCTTTTTGCTGATGATCTCCATCGGCAAAGATGTGGCTCTCACCCTGCTCTGATTTTTGTATAAGGAGGTTTTCCATGTCTGCGCTCACTCTCAACCCCTTTACCCTATCCAGCAGTGCTCAGGGCCAGACCCTGCACGGCACCCATTATCAACCACCCGTTCCACCCCACTGCACTGTGGTCATCGTCCATGGTATGTGCGAGCACCGTGCCCGTTACGACGGCTTTGCCCGCTGGCTGTGTGCCCAGGGCTGTGCTGTGGTCACCTACGATCAGCTGGGCCATGGAGAAACCGCCTCCTCCCCGCTGCGGCTGGGCTTTTTCGCCCCTCATCAAGGATGGCGGCGCCTTCAGGAGGATCTGGAAGCGGTGGTGGCCATGGCTCGGCGTCTTCACCCCGCTCTGCCCTGTGTGGTACTGGCGCACAGCATGGGCTCCATCCTTACCCGCTGCTGGCTGCCCCATACCCGCCAGCCGCTGGCTGGTTGCATTCTCATGGGCACCACCGGCTCCATGCCGCTCTGGCATACCGGCATCGGCCTCTGTGATGGCGTCATCCGCCGCCGGGGTCCTCTGCATCGGAGCAAAGCCCTGGAAAAAATGGCCTTCTTTGCCTACAACAGCCGGTGCCATCCCCGCCGCACCTCCCACGATTGGCTGAGCCGGGAAAATTGGGAAGTAGACCGCTATCTGGCTGACCCGCTGTGTACCTTTACCTTTACCGCTTCGGCGTTTCGGGATCTGTTCACTCTGGTGGGCCATTCCATGAAACCGGAGGCCTTTTCTCTGCCCTCGCCACAGCTTCCTCTGCTGCTGTTGGCAGGCGTCGCCGACCCGGTGGGACAATACGGCCGGGGCCCCCGCTGGGCTGCCCACCAGTACCGTCAGGCCGGGATGCAGCAGGTGTCTCTGCAACTGTACCCCGGCGCACGTCATGAACTGTTGCACGAGAGCAACCGGGCGGAAGTGTGTGCCGACATCTGGCAATTTTTACAGGAGGTGTGTCATGGTGACCCTGCTCACACACACCGTCGCACCTGAAGAAGAGGGCCGTACGGTGGACTGGGTGCTGCGCCGCAAATTGGGGCTGTCCACCCGAATCATCCAGCGGCTGAAACGGGAACCGGAGGGCATCACCGTAGACGGCCAGCCACAATGGGTCAACCATCCTCTCCGAGCAGGAGAGCAGGTACGGGCGGCTCTGCGGGAAACCCAGACCACCAGTGTGTGCCCCACTCCAGGTCCGGTGACGGTGGTCTATGAGGATGAGGAGATCCTGGTGGTGGACAAACCGCCTCTGGTGCCAGTTCATCCGGTGCCCGGCAACCGAACCCATACCCTGGCCAACTTTCTGGCCTTTCGCTACGCCGGACAGGAGCAGCCCTTTGTGCCCCGCATCCTCACCCGGCTGGACAAAAACACCTCCGGACTGGTACTACTAGCCCGCAACGCCTATGCCGCCCATCAGCTCACCCGCCAGCTGGAGGCCCATACCATCCGCAAGGAATACCAAGCGTTGGTGGTAGGCAGGCCCGACCAGCCCTGCGGTCTGGTGGACACCCCCATCGGCCGCAAAGAGGGATCTGTGTTGCTGCGAGAGGTCCGTCCCGACGGCAAACCCGCCGTCACCCGGTGGGAAATTCAGCAGGCCGCCGGTCCCTTCACTCTGCTGCGGGTATGGCCGCTCACCGGCAGGACCCATCAGATCCGGGTGCACATGGCCCATTTGGGATACCCACTGGTGGGAGATTTCCTCTACGGCACCGAGTGTCCTCAGCTGCTGCCCCGCCACGGACTCCACATGGCCCGGCTCACCTTGGAGCATCCACGGACCGGACAGACCCTCTCTTTTCACTCTCCGCTGCCTCCAGATCTGTCCGTTCTGTTGCAACCCCAGATAGTATAAACGCCCCGGTGACGGCTTTTGCCGTCCGGGGCGTTTTTTTCATGCTGATGGAGACTGCTCCTGTTCCACCGGCTGGGCCGTATGGGTTTTGAGGTACTCCTTCCACACCAGATAATATTTTTTGCTCAGGTGTACACCATCGCCGCCCACTTCCGCGGGCAGCACGCCAGTTCCTCCGTCGATGGCCGATGCCACATCCAGATAGTACACCTCCTGCTCCTGAGCGATCTCCCGCAAAATCCCATTGAGAGCCGCCACATTGGCATTGTTGATGTTGTCTCCCCGGGCATCCCGCTTGGCGGTCACCGGCAGGATGGACTGGATATACACCACCGCCTGCGGCTGGGTCTGGCAGATGGTGTCAATCAGTTCGGTATACCGCTGCCGGAAGGTTTCCTGATCCATCCCCGCCTCATTGATGCCCAGCATCACATACACCTTGCCGAAGGAATGACTGGCCAGTGCCTGGGGGACCGTCTGGCCGTCCACAATTCCCTTGGTGAGAATCTGATTCACTGAAATGCCGGTGGATGCGTAATAGGTGGCATTGGGCAGCTCGCCGAACAGCTCCATTCCCTCGGTGAGAGAGTTGCCGATGAACACCGCATCGTCAAAATAACTGTCCTCCACTGCGGCGCTCTCCTGAGGAAAGGGGTCAAAGGGTTCGGGCTCCGGTTCCGGCGACGGAGAAGGTCCCTGTGTATCCGAAGACACCCCCTCTCCAGATGGCTGGTCCTGGCTCGAAGGCACCTCAGATGGCTCCGGCTGGTCTTGGTTGTTGCCTCGAATCATCCACAAGGTGATCCCCAGCAGCACAGCGGCCACCACGCACAGGGCGATCAGCGCGATTCCCTCTCGTTTTTGCCGTTTTCTCTTTTCCGTCTCCATAGGACCCCCTCCTTTCCGCTTTCCTCATTGTAACAGAATGGCGGAAAAAATACAGAGGTCGACGGATTTTTCTCCCTTTCGCCAAAAAGACAGTTCCTTCTGCCAGGGCAACATGGACAAAAAAACGGACAGCAGAAGAATCTCTGCTGTCCGCATAGGTTGGAGCATCCGTACAAACGCCTGCATGGCGTTTTCACAATCGTCATTTTACTTCCACAATCAGTTTGATGGCTGTCCGCTCTTCCCCGTCGATCTGAATATCGGTGAAGGCGGGCACACAATACAATTCGATGCCCGATGGAGCCAGGAACCCTCTGGCAATGGCTATGGCTTTGATGGCCTGATTGAGCGCTCCCGCACCGATCGCCTGGATCTCGGCGGATTGTTTCTCCCGTATCACGCCTGCCAACGCTCCTGCTACAGAATTTGGATTGGATTTGGATGATACTTTTAGAATATCCACTGCTTTGGAACCCCCTTTTTTGAAAGATGCCCCTTGGGACACCCTCACAGCTTTTGTGTGTTATCCACAATTGCTGTTCTTTCTGAAATCATTATACTGTAATTTTTGCACAAATACTAGTATAAAATCAGGTTCCCGGGAAATTTTATGCATTACTCCAGAATCAGCCGTTCTATTTTTGTGGTTTTGCCCATTTTTTCGTCGATTTCCGCCACAATGGCCTGCATCCGGACTGGATTTTTACACGCTTCAAACCTCTGAGGCAATTGGGTTGTGAATTTCAGCAGCACATTTTTGCTGTCCACCCCGATCACCGACCAGATGGGACCGGTCATCCCCACATCGGTGATATACCCCAGCCCGCCCGGGAAAATGCACTCGTCGGCGGTGGGCACGTGGGTGTGGGTGCCGAACAGCAGCGCTGCACGGCCATCCAGATGATGGGCCATGGCGATTTTTTCACTGGTGGCTTCGGCGTGGAAATCCACAATCACCACATCGGCCTGAGCGCCCTGCTCCCGCAGCAGCTTATCCATGGCCGCGAAGGGATTTTCATAGGCCTCCAAATACACCCGGCCCATGAGATTGACCACCAGCACCCGGGCAGCTCCCACATCCAGGGTGGTCCACCCGTGGCCCGGTGCCGCCGGATACAAATTGCAGGGGCGCACCACCATGGGGGTATCATCCAGATAATCATAGACCTCCCTCTTTTGGAACACATGGTTGCCGGTGGTGATCACATCCGCGCCGGCGTCAAAAATGCTCTCGCAGCTCTCCTGGGTGACCCCATTGCCCTTGGCGGCGTTTTCGCCGTTGACAATGCACAGGTCGATTCCCAGCTCTCGCCGCAGCCCAGGCAGCCGCCGCCGCAGAAATTCACAGGCGCTGACGCCCACCACATCGCCCACTGCCAATACTCTCATGCCTACCGTCCTTTCCCACGCAAAAGGGGGCCCTGCGGCCCCCTGATTTTTCTGTTACTTAGCGTAATCGATGACCTTGGTCTCACGCACTGCATTGACCTTGATCTGACCCGGATACTCCAGTTCGTCCTCGATCTTTTTGACCAGATTGCGAACCAACAGCACCAGCTCATCGTCGGAGATCTTCTCCGGATTGACCAGAATCCGAATCTCCCGGCCGGCCTGAATGGCGAAGGATTTGTCCACTCCAGGGAAGGAGTTGGCAATGGCCTCCAGATTTTCCAGCCGTTTTACATAGGAATCCAGACTTTCTCTTCTGGCGCCGGGACGAGCTGCCGAAATGGCATCCGCCGCCCGCACAATGAAGGCAATGGTGGATTCCGGTTCCACGTCGCCATGATGGGCGGCGATGGCATTGACCGTTTCTGCGTTTTCCCGGTATTTCCGGGCCAGCTCCACGCCGATCATCACGTGAGAGCCTTCCATTTCATGGTCCGCGGCCTTGCCGATGTCATGCAGCAGTCCGGCGCGCTTGGCGGCGGTGACATTCACATGCAGCTCGGCGGCGATGAGACCGGAGAGATGGGCCACCTCAATGGAGTGGTCCAGCACATTCTGACCATAGCTGGTGCGGTACCGCAGACGGCCCAGCAGCTTCATGATTTCAGGATGTACACCGTGGACGCCGGTTTCAAAGGTGGCGCGTTCCGCCTCCGCCTTCATGGTGGCTTCCACTTCCTTACGGGCCTTTTCCACCATCTCCTCAATGCGGGCGGGATGAATCCGGCCGTCGGCAATCAGCTTTTCCAGCGCGATGCGGGCGATTTCCCGGCGCACACTGTCAAAGCAGGACAAGGTGATGGCTTCGGGGGTGTCGTCGATGATGAGATCCACCCCGGTCATGGTTTCCAACGTGCGGATGTTGCGGCCTTCCCGGCCGATGATGCGTCCCTTCATTTCGTCATTGGGCAGGGGCACCACCGATACGGTGGCTTCCGACACATGGTCGGCGCCGCAGCGGGAAATGGCCAGCGAAATGATATCCCGGGCCTTTTCTTCCGCCTCTTCTTTCAGGCGCGCTTCAATCTCCTTGATTTTGAGGGCAGCGTCATGCTTCACGTCCTGCTCAATGCTGGCCAACAGATAATCCTTGGCCTCTGTGACGGTCAGTCCGCTGATCCCCTCCAACTTCTCGATTTCTTTTTCTTTGATTTGCTCGATCTCTTCTTTGATTGCTTCTGTTTCTTTGATTTTTTTATTCAGTTTTTCGTCCTTCTGCTCCAGAGCCTCCACCTTACGGTCCATGGATTCCTCTTTTTGCTGAAGTCTTCTCTCCTGTCGGCTGATTTCATTGCGACGTTCACGCTGTTCAGCTTCCACGTCGTTTTTCATCTTCTGGATCTCTTCCTTCGCCTCGATGAGCGCCTCACGCTTTCTGCTTTCGGAGTTCTTGATGGCGTCGTTGATGATCCGCTTGGCCTCTTCCTCTGCACTGCCAATGGCGGCTTCGCCGACCTTTTTTCTATAAGCAACGCCGATGATAAGACCAACGACGATGCATGCCACACACAATGCAACTGTAATCAGTGGGGAAATGAGTACCACCTCCTGCTGTAAAATTTGAGATTGTCACGAAACAAAAAATCACAAAAGAAAGTAAAAGAATTCGTTTTTTGGGAGGGACAGAACCGAAAAAGTGTACTTCTGCCTCATGTTATATTTTATCTATACTTTACAAAGCTGTCAAGAAAACAAATGGCGATTTCTTGCATTTTCTCAAAAATCCTCACTCCTGCAGCAAATCCAGCAGAGTGATACAAGTGAGCGCCTCCACCAGCGGCAGGGCGCAAAGGGCCGCGCAGGGATTGTAATACACATCGCCGCCCCGCTCACTTTCCTCTCGGGTGAGGTAGTCCAGCACCGACATACGAGCCCGGGGCCGCCCCATGGGAGCCACCGCGCAGCGGAACACCACCGGCATCCCGTTGGTGACGCCATAGCTGAGGCCCCCCTGGCAATTGGTGTAGGTGCGGATGCTTCCCCCGCTCTCGCAGTAGGCGTCCGCCGTCTGAGTGCCCCACTTTTCCGCCATGGGGAAACCGTCGCCAAACTCCACTCCCCGCACGGTGGGCAGCGCAAACAGCGCCCGGGAAATGCAGCTCTCCACTCCGTCAAACAGAGGAGATCCCACTCCGGCGCGCAGATTTAGCACCGCACACTCCACCGTACAGCCCACAGTTTCGCCCTTGTGAGCCGCGGCGGAAATTTCTTCCTCCACCAGCTGCTCCCCGCCGGGTCGAATCAGTGGCAGGGATCGGTAAGACAGTTTTTCCAGCAAATCCAACTCCAGCTGCACCGGGTCAAACCGCCGGTCCCGCACCCGTCCCACCGAGGCAAAGTGACTGCCCACCAACACGCTGTATCGTTCCGCCAGCAACTGCCGAGCCACCTCGCCCGCCGCCACCAACGGGATTTGCAGGCTGTGGCTCAAATGTCCCATGCCACCGGTGGACGAGATCTCCCCATACCGAGCCAGCGAGATAAACTGAGGCCCGCCCGGCTCCAGGACCAGTTCCTGGCTCTGCTTTTCCACATTCATGTTGTCTGCCAGCAGGGTGATGGGTGTACCGGTGGTACAGCCCTCCTGCACACCGCTCACCACCCGGACGGTACCGGGCAAATCCTTGAGCCCGGCGGCATATTTGCCCCGCAGGGTGAAATACCGGCTCACCGCCGCCGACACCCGCTGAAAATCCACCGAGAGCCCTTGTTCGGCCCCTTCCAGCACAGCGCCCAGCTGATGACGTCCACCCTCGCCAAACAGGGTGATACGAAATCTTCTGCCCAAACTGCTGCCCATCCCCGTCACTTCCTCTCTGTGTTTCTGTGGCTTCATTATACCATATCCCAGGCCGCTGTGCACCCTACACTGGTCAAGCCGGACAAAATGTGCTATACTGTCTTCATCGACCAGGCGAGGAGGCGTTTTGATGAAACGGGGCGACAAGGCGCTGTTGGCCGGACTGGTGCTCTGTCTGGCCGCAGCGGGACTGTACTTCATATGGCCCAGACAGGAGGCGGGTGTGGTGATGATCCTGCAGGATGAGCAGCTGCTGGATACATTGCCGCTGGACACCGACTGCGTTTATCCCATCGGCGAGGGCAATGTGCTGGAAATCCGGGATGGCAAGGCCTTTATGCAGAGCGCCGACTGCCCGGACCAGATCTGCGTCCACATGGCGCCCATCAGCCGGGAGGGCGAAACCATCGTCTGCCTGCCCCACAAAGTGGTCATCAAAGCCAGGGGCGGCAGCCAGAGCGATCTGGACGGGCTCTCCCAGTGAAATTCCCAACCTCTCGCCGCATTGCCCTGTACGGCCTGCTCATCTGCCTCAGCCTCATCTTCTCCTATGTGGAGAGTTTCCTCATCCTGCCTGTCCCGGTGCCCGGCATCAAACTGGGGCTGGCCAATATTGTCACCCTGCTGGCCCTCTTCACCCTGCCTCTGGGGGGTGCATTGACCATCAGCCTGCTGCGGGTGCTGCTGGCGGCCCTGCTCTTCGGCCGCACCGGCTCCCTCATCTTCAGCCTGTCCGGCTGTCTGCTCAGCTTCGCCGGGATGGCTCTGGCCCGCCGCTCCCAGCTTTTCAGCCTGCTGGGGGTCAGCATTCTGGGCGGTCTGCTCCACAATGTGGGACAGCTGTGCGCCGCCGCCTGGGTGATTCACAACGCCGCTCTGCTCTATTATCTGCCGGTGCTGCTGGCCGCGGGCGGGCTGTGCGGTCTGCTCACCGGCAAAGTTGCCCATTTGGTGCTGGGCCATCTACAAAAAACCGGTTTTGGCGACTTTCTCCGGTAAAGGGCTTTACAAAATCCCACATCTATATTACACTGGAAATACGGCATCGCGTGATGTCTGCAGTATGGTAGAATGGAAAAAGTAAACAAACGGGGCCCACGGTATGAGGGCTCTGCTTTCTCACAGCCTGCTGTATGACACAGATCGTCTTTGCGCGTTCTGTGTTTTTTTATTTGCAAAGTCCGGTCCGCCCGGCCGACGGGGGCGGAAAACCGGCCCATTTCCGCGGCAGAACGGGGTAGAGAACCATGTACTTCCAAAAAGAAATCGAAACCATGAAGCGCAGCGAACTGGAAGAGCTGCAATTGCGCAAACTGAAATGGACGGTGCAGTATTGCTATGACAATGTGCCCATGTACCGCAAAAAATTTGACGCCGCCGGTGTGACCGCCGACAAAATCAAATCCCTCAAGGACATCCAGTATCTCCCCTATACTTATAAGAGCGATTTCAAGGAAAACTATCCTTTCGGCATGTTTGCAGTGCCCCGCAAGGAAATTGTCCGGGTGCACGGCTCCAGCGGCACCACCGGCAAACCCACCATTGTGGGCTACACCCGGGCGGACATGGACATGTGGAGCGACCTGATTGCCAGAATTGTCACCATGGCGGGCGTGGGGCCCGACGACGTGGCCCAGATTGCCTTTGGCTACGGCCTGTTCACCGGCGGCTTCGGCCTGCACCAGGGTCTGGAAAAGGTGGGGGCCATGGTCATTCCCCTTTCCAGCGGCAATACCGAACGTCAGCTGATGATCATGCAGGATATGGGGACCACCGCCCTCATCGCTACCCCCTCCTACGCCATCTATCTTTCGGAGATGATCCGGGAACGGGGTATCAAGACCAACCTGCGGGTGGGCCTCTTTGGCGGAGAAGGCTGTACCGCCGCCATGCGGGAGCAGATTGAAAAGAATATGGGTATCATCGTCACCGACAACTGGGGCATGAGCGAACTTATCGGTCCCGGCGTATCGGGCGAATGTATCTACCGGGATGGTCTGCATCTGGCGGAAGACCACTTCCTGCCCGAAATCATCAACCCCGAGACCGAAGAGGTGCTGGCGCCCGGAGAGACTGGTGAAATTGTGGTGACCTCGCTGGATAAGCAAGCCATTCCGGTCATCCGGTACCGTACCCGGGACATCACCCGCCTGAACTACGAGCCCTGTAAGTGCGGCCGCACTCATGTGCGGATGGACAAGATCAAAGGCCGCAGCGATGACATGATCGTGTTCAAGGGGGTCAATGTATTCCCCTCTCAGATCGAAGCGGCCATTATGGGCGTGGATCAAGTGGCGCCTCACTATATGATTCACCTCACCACCGAGGGTGTGGTGGACAACATGGAGGTTCAGCTGGAGCTGAACAACAGCGACCTGCTGGAAAGCTACGGCGAACTGAAAAAGCTGGAGCAGCAGGTCACCGACCGGCTGCACTCCACGCTGGGACTGCGGGCCAAGGTTCGTCTTGTGGAGCCCAACTCCCTGCCCCGTTTTGAAGGCAAGGCCAAGCGCATCATTGATGATCGCAAACTGTAAATCAAAAAAGAGCGGCTTCCAAAAGAAGCCGCTCTTTTTCTATCATTTCAAAACACCAGTGATGCCAATGAGATTCATATATTTGCCGCCATCGGCTTTCATCATCGCCCGGTCCTCCACAGCATATGGATTTTCACAGCTCAGCCAGTCTCTCCATGCCCCGTCAAAACAGGCAAGCTCCCACATCTTCAAATCATCCAGCTCACTTTGAAATTTGGGTTTCCACCATCCCATGGAATGCCACATGGTCAGTGCCTCTTCTTCCCAATAAGGTTTCATCTCACCGGGCACATTCTGATGCACCTCAAATTTCATGCCGGGAATTGCCAGCGCAATCCACCCGTTTCTTTTCAGCAACGGCCGAATTTTCTCATGAAAAAACACATCATTGTTTCCCACATAGTGATAAGAATCCACACTGATCACCGCATCAAAATACCCCTCTGCAAAAGGCATATCATTGGCATCTCCATGAATGGGAATAATACAGTTTTCCAATCCCATTTTTTCAAATCGCTGATAATTCTCAGTGGCGGAAATCCATAAATCCAAGGCAAAAACCTGAACCCCATATTCTTTTGCCAAAAAAATAGAGGTCAGGCCATTTCCGCACCCCAAATCCAACACTCTCATCCCAGGGGTCAGAGGCACCTTCTCCAGAATCTCCTCCAACATCATCAGCGGATTGGGACCCATCATATTCTCCCGCAAAAATGCTCCGCTATATTTTGAGGCTTTTCCTTTAATCACTGTCACACCCCTCCTCCTCTACGATGTGTGAAAATTTTCTTACTTATACAAAAAGCACACCTTTCGGTGTGCTTTTTTGGTGGGGAGAGATGGATTCGAACCATCGAAGCTGATAGCAACAGATTTACAGTCTGCCCCCTTTGGCCACTCGGGAACCTCCCCATATGCGCTTTTTTCTAAGACGAGGTATATTATAGCATGCCTGTCCGCAAATTGCAAGCATCATTTTCAAAAAAAAGCGGGAAAGCTTTTGCTCTCCCGCTTATTTTTTACAGCCGTTCCACCGGTTCCCGGCCCTTTTCCTTGATGAGGCCCTTTCGATAGGCGTCCAACAGGCCCTGCAGCCGGTCAATCTTCTCCTGCAGCTCCCTGCCCTGATCGGTATCCCGCACCTTCATGCGCTGATGCACCCGCTGGGTTGCCACTGTGGAAGAGTGAATGTCCAATTCTTCCTCAATGGCCACTGCACTGCTCACAAAAGGCTGGTGTGCAGTGAGAATCATCCCGTAGGAGTCATAGACCAGTGTATATCCGGCAATGCCCGTCTGTTTTTGATAGGCCCGGGAAAGTCCGCCGTCAATGACCAGCAGCCGTCCATCCGCATGGATGGGACTCTCTCCCCGCCGCACCGGCACATGCCCGTTGATGATATGCCCTTCCAAGGGCAGATCGAACTCCCGTAAAATGGCCTCACAGGTGGCCGGATCGTTGATCCATTTGTAATAGGGATTCTTCTTTTCCTCCCACACCGTCTTGTCATCAATGAAATACCGCTCAAAAGTGGTCATCTTGTGTTTACCGAACAACGGCGAATACCGTCCGCACCACAGATACCACATGAAATCCTCGCCCTTTTGTTTTTCCTGGCTGCCAGCCCGGCCAAAGTACCCCTGACGTGCCATCCGGTCGGCAAAATCCAGCCATGCCCGGCCCCGCAGCGGTCCCTGATGGGTCTGCACCTCCAGGAAATTCCCCTGTTCATCCAGCGGGATACAGCCATGATACAGCAAATTGTCATTGTACCGGCTGTACATACTGCCCTCCGCAAAGAGGAAGCGAATGTGACGCTGCAGCTTTTCGCTGTGCAAAAAGGCATTTTTCAGCCGTCGCACCAATCGTTCTTCCTCTTCGGTGAGCCGGCAGGGATCCGCCGGGTCCACCGTGGGGAAATTGGTGTCGTTAAGAGGATATTCCTTCCCATCCAGCTCCACCACACCCCGGGCAAAGTCAATGTGCTCCAGCACCGCATAATGGGTCATGTCAAACTGGTCGCACCGTCGGGCAATGAGCCCCTCGATTTTCAGCTGCAAAATCAGAATGCACTTGTGAATCTTGGCCAATGCCACCTCATCGGCGGTGTTGGGGGCGTCCGCTTCGCTGCTCAGCGGCTTGAACTGCTCGCAGGGGTCATCCCGATAGGTGTCCAGCGCGAAGGTAACCAGCGGACGAATACTGATGCCATAGCCATCTTCCAGGGTGTGCAGATTGTCATACCGGGTGCACATGCGCACCACATTGGCAATACAGGCCAGATTGCCCGCCGCGGCGCCCATCCACAGAATGTCGTGATTGCCCCACTGGATATCCAGGCTGTGGTAATTCATCAGAGCGTCCAGAATGATGTCAGCCCCGGGTCCCCGGTCATAGATGTCCCCCAGAATGTGCAGCCGGTTGATGGCGATACGGGAGATCAGCCGGCTGATGGCGATGATATAGCTGTCCGCCATGTCGGTATCGATGATGCTGGCAATGATGCTCTCGCAATATTCCGGGGAGACTCGCCGGTCACCGGTACAGTAGAGCATTTCGTCGATGATTTCGGCATACTCCTCGGGCATGAATTTGCGTAGATAGGCCCGGGTGTATTTGGCGGCCATCAATTTGCAGATCTCAATGAGCCGGAAGAGGGTGATTTTGTAATAATCCCGCAGATCGGGACAGGTGGAGCGGATGATTTCCAGCTTTTCCTCGGGGTAGTAGATGAGGGTCGCCAGAGAGCGGCGTTCCGCCTCGGGGACGCTGTTGGAAAACAGCTCGTCAATTTTCAGTTTGATGACACCGGAGCCATTTTTCAGGATGTGCAAAAAGGGTTCATATTCGCCGTGCAAATCGCTGAGAAAATGCTCGGTGCCTTTGGGCAGGTTGAGGCGGGCCTGCAATTTGATGATGTGATTGCTGGCGGCGCTAATGGTGGGATATTTTTCTGACAGCAGCTGCAAATACTGCATGTCCATGGGATGTTCTGTCATACAACCTCCTGCTGACCAATGCTACATTTCTTCTTTTTCCACTCTCAGTATAACAAAGCCGCTCCCTCCGGCGCAAGGGAATTTATAGCAGAGATTGACGTCCAAACCCATTCTCTTTTGTATCAAAAGAGCTTTCTTCATTTATCAAATAAAGCATATCCTCTTTCTGTTTCACTCCGCAAAATACCCGGCAGCAAAAAACTCCGGAAGCAATGCTTCCGGAGTTTTTGTTGTCACCACAGTCAGTGCGTACTCAATCCAGCAGACGCTTGGCCAGGGCTTCGCCGTCGGCTTCATAGCCAGGCTTGCCCAGCAGGGCGAACATGTTCTTCTTATAGGCTTCCACACCAGGCTGGTCAAAGGGATTGATGCCCAGCAGATAGCCTTCCAGGCCGCATACCTTCTCAAAGAAGTACGCCAGATAGCCAAAGTTATATGCGTCAGCCCGCTCGATCTCCATAACAATGTTGGGGGTGCCGCCATCCACATGGGCCAGCAGAGTGCCTTCATAAGCCTTGCTGTTCACATACTGCATGGTCTTGCCCGCCAGGAAATTCAGGCCATCCACATTGTCCTTGTCCTCGCCGATGGTGATGTCGCTCTTGGAATTCTTGAGCCACAGCACGGTTTCAAACATCATCCGGCGGCCATCCTGGATGTACTGGCCAATGGAGTGCAGATCGGTGGAGAAGTTGGCGGAGCAGGGGAACAGGCCCTTCTGATCCTTGCCATGGCTCTCCGCGAACAGCTGCTTGTACCATTCGCCGAACATGGTCAGCGCAGGCTCGTAATTCACCAGAATTTCCACTGCTTTGCCCTTGCTGTACATGCAGGTGCGCAGTGCCGCATACTTCAGGGCGTCGTTATCTTCCACGCCACCATCGCGGTACTTGGTGGCCGCTTCCTGAGCGCCCTTCATCACCGCGTCGATGTCAATGCCCGCCGCCGCCATGGGCAGCAGACCCACCGCGGTGAGCACCGAATACCGGCCGCCCACATCATCGGGCACCACAAAGGTCTCATAGCCCTCTTCTGTGGCCAGATTCTTCAGTGCGCCCCGGGCCTTGTCGGTGGTGCAGTAAATACGGCCCTTGGCTCCCTCTTTGCCGTACTTCTTCTCCAGCATTTCCTTGAAGATGCGGAAAGCGATGGCCGGCTCGGTAGTGGTGCCGGATTTGGAAATGACGTTCACCGAGAAATCCCGGTCGCCCACGATATCGATGATGTCCTGCAAATAAGCAGAGCTGATGTTATTGCCCACAAAGTAAATGTCAGGCGTGTCCTTTTTCTTATTATTATAGAAGGGAGACTCAATGAACTCCAGCGCCGCCCGGGCTCCCAGATAGGAACCGCCGATGCCGATGACGATCACCACTTCGCTGTCGCTGATCATTTTGGCACCTGCCGCCTTGATGCGGGCAAACTCTTCCTTATCATAATTGAAGGGCAGATCTACCCAACCCAGGAAATCGCTGCCTTCCCCCTGTTTGTTGTACAGCAGTTCATTGCTGTAGCGCAGCATGGCGTCCAGGTTTTTCACTTCCTGCGGCTTCACAAAAGAGTTGATGCCGTTGAGTTTTAATGTAATGGACATTGGTTTCATCCTCCTTATTGTTGGTATTTTCATTTTACAACGATTTCCAGCCATTTGCAAGCAAACTGGTGTAAAATATAGGATAAATTGCCCAATTTTTTTGTTTGTCGCTTTTTGAAACTAGTGATTTTGTTCAATCCTTTTGGGCCATTTTACCAGCCTGTCTTACAAAATTTCCAGCCATTCTCTTGGCATTTTGCGAATTGCAATTTACCCTTCATATGATATGATATTGTTATAAACATTGGCCCGTTAATTTAGTTATTAAATTAACGATTTTCTTACCAAAAAGGGTTGCAATTTCCCGAATCTGTGCTATAGTTAAATTGTTAGAAAATTATCAGTCTTTCGGTCGTGAGAGAGTGGATTTTCGTTGTTTTTTTCAAAAAGTTTGTTAAAATTTACACAATTATGTGAGAAACACGCAAAATCCGGTCTCTGGCCCCGTTTGATTGATAACATATCACCAACCAGGAAAAACAAACAAAATTCACACATGTAGGAGGATTTACACATGAAAAACGTTTATCTGATCGGTGCTTGCAGAACTGCCGTAGGCAGCTTTGGCGGCTCTCTGGCTCCCCTGAAGGCAGCTGACCTGGGCGCCATCGTCATCAAGGAGACCCTGAAGAGAGCCGGCGTGGACGCTGCTGACGTGGACGAAGTGGTAATGGGCAACGTGCTGCAGGCAGCACAGGGCCAAAACCCCGCTCGTCAGATGATGATCAAGGCTGGCATGCCTGTGGACATCCCTGCCACCTGCATCAACAAGGTGTGCGGCTCCGCTCTGCACGCTGTGTCTCTGGCATACCGCTACATTCTGGCTGGTGAAGCTGATTGCGTAATCGCCGGCGGTGCTGAGAGCATGAGCAACGCTCCCTTCGCCATCCACAACATGCGTACCGGTGTGAAGATGGGCAACCAGCAGCTGGTTGACACCATGATCAACGATGGTCTGTGGGATGCTTTCAACCAGTACCACATGGGCATCACCGCTGAAAACGTAGCTGAGCAGTACGGCATCACCAGAGAGATGCAGGATGAGTTCGCTGTGGCTTCTCAGGCTAAGGCTGCTGCCGCCATCGCTTCCGGCGCTTTCAAGGATGAGATCGTGGCTGTGGAAATCCCCCAGAGAAAGGGCGATCCCATCGTATTTGACACCGACGAATATGTGAAGGCCGGCACTTCCATGGAGAAGATTGCCAAGCTGCGTCCCGCATTCAAGAAGGACGGCACTGTGACCGCTGCCAACGCTTCCGGTCTGAACGACGGCGCTGCTTGCGTGCTGGTAGTTTCTGAAGATTTCGTGAAGGCCCACAACCTCAAGCCCATGGCTAAGATCATCGCCACCGGTTCCAAGGGTGTGGATCCCAGCGTAATGGGTCTGGGCCCGATCCCCTCTGTTCGTCACGCCTTCTCCAAGTGCGGCCTGACCATGGCTGACATGGATGTGGTGGAAGCCAACGAAGCTTTCGCAGCACAGGCCATCGAAGTGGGCAAGGAACTGGAGATCCCCGCTGACAAGCTGAATCCCAAGGGCGGTGCCATCGCCATCGGTCACCCCATCGGTGCTTCCGGCTGCCGTATCCTGGTAACCCTGCTGCACGAACTGAAGGCTGGCCAGAAGGGCGTTGCCACTCTGTGCATCGGCGGCGGCATGGGCGAAGCTGTGATCGTAGAGAAGATGTAATCTTCCCTCCCAAGAGAGTAGGTTGACAAATGAGTTTTGTAGAATACAGACAGGACGGCCAGCTGGGTTTTCTCACCATCAGTCGTGAGAAGGCCCTCAACGCCCTGAACGATCAGGTTCTCAAGGACCTGGATGCGGCTCTGGACAGTGTGAATCTGGATGAAGTGCGGTGCCTGATCCTCACCGGCGCGGGGGAGAAATCCTTCGTAGCCGGCGCGGACATCGCCCAGATGAAGGATCTCACTCGCGAGGGCGGCGAGAATTTCGGCAAGGAAGGCAACGCTGTTTTCCTCAAGCTGGAATCCTTCCCCATCCCGGTGATCGCGGCAGTGAACGGCTTTGCCCTGGGCGGCGGCTGTGAACTGGCCATGAGCTGTGACATCCGGATTGCTGCGGAAAACGCTGTATTTGGGCAGCCCGAAACCGGTCTGGGCATCACCCCCGGTTTTGGCGGCACCCAGCGGCTGGCCCGCATCGTGGGCATGGGCAAGGCCAAGGAGCTGATCTACACCTGCGGTAAGATCACCGCGGAAGAAGCACTCCGGCTGGGCCTGGTCAATGCCGTCTATCCCCAGGCGGAACTGATGGACAAGTGCGTGGAGATGGCCAAGAAGATCGCCCGCAACGCTCCCATCGCTGTCCGCGCCTCCAAGCAGGCCATCAACGAGGGCATGCAGGTGGACATCGCTTCGGCGGTGGCCATTGAAGCCCGTCTGTTTGGCTCCTGCTTCGAAACGGAGGACCAGAAGAACGGTATGACCGCGTTTGTGGAAAAACGCAGACCCGATCCATACATCAATAAGTAACCAACCAAATTTATTGTACTGGAGGTAATTACCATGAAGGTAGGTATTCTGGGCACTGGCACCATGGGTGCCGGCATCGTACAGGTTTTCGCGCAGGCTGGTCATGATGTAATCATGAGAAGCCGTCACCAGGCCACTCTGGACAAGGCCATGGCCATTATGAACAAGGGCCTCTCCAAGATGGTTGCCAAGGAAAAGATCACCCAGGCTGACATGGATGCTGTGCTGGCCAGAGTGAGCATGACCACCGAGCTGAAGGATTTCGCTGACTGCGACTTCATCGTGGAAACCATCGCCGAGAACATGGAAGTGAAGAAGGCCATCTTCACCGAGCTGGACGCTCTGTGCCGTCCCGAAGTGATCTTCGCCACCAACACCTCTTCCCTGTCCATCACCGAGATCGCCTCTGTGACCAAGCGTCCTGAAAAGGTGATCGGCATGCACTTCTTCAATCCTGTGCCTGCCATGAAGCTGGTGGAAGTGATCAAGGGTCAGCTGACCGACGACGCTACCGCTGAATATGTGACCAACCTGTCCAAGGAACTGGGCAAGACTCCCGTAGACGTGGCTGAGGCTCCCGGCTTCGTAGTAAACCGCATCCTCATCCCCATGATCAACGAGGCAGTAGGCATCTATGCCGACGGCATCGCTTCTGTGGAAGACATCGACACCTCCATGAAGCTGGGTGCTAATCATCCCATGGGCCCGCTGGCTCTGGGCGACCTGATCGGTCTGGACGTTTGCCTGGCCATCATGGATGTACTGTACACCGAAACCGGCGATCCCAAGTACCGGGCTCACGTGCTGCTGAAGAAGATGGTACGCGCTGGCCTGCTGGGCAGAAAGAGCGGCAAGGGCTTCTACGATTATTCCAAGTAAGATACATAGATCCATTTTCTCCATAAACCTCGCCCCTTTTTGGGGAGAGGTTTATGGCAGTTATACCAATTTTGTATAATTTGCAAAAAATTCTTGCTGGAACTTTCGAAATATTGCTTGCTATCCACAATAAAACCCTCTATAATACATAGTAGCGGCGACTTTGATATTTTTTTGTCGCAGCCGGTCGCCACTGTGCCGCGGGGAGGATAGCATCATTCCTTCAGCTGACACAATTCTGAGAAAAAAGGAGTATTTAGTATGGATTTTCATCTGTCCAAGGAGCATGAAATGCTCCGCAAAATGTACCGCGACTTCGCGCAGAATGAAGTAAAGCCCCTGGCTGAGGAGATCGATGAGGAAGAACGCTTCCCCATGGAGACCGTCGAAAAGATGGCCAAGCTGGGCATGATGGGCATTTACTTCCCCAAGGAATACGGCGGCGCTGGCGCTGACGTATTGGCATACGCCATGGCTGTGGAAGAACTGGCCAAGGTTTGCGGCACCACTGCCGTAATCGTTTCCGCACATACCTCTCTGTGCTGCGCTCCCATCTTTGAGAACGGCACCGAGGAACAGAAGAAAAAGTATCTGCCCGACCTGTGCAGCGGCAAGAAGATCGGCGCTTTCGGTCTGACCGAGCCCAACGCAGGTACCGACGCTTCCGGTCAGCAGACCACCGCTGTGCTGGATGGTGACCACTACGTGCTCAACGGCTCCAAGTGCTTCATCACCAACGGCAACGTGGCTGACACCTTCGTGGTATTCGCCATGACCGACAAGTCCAAGGGCAACCACGGCATTTCCGCTTTCATCGTGGAAAAGGGATTCCCCGGCTTCTCCACCGGTAAGCACGAGAAGAAGATGGGTATCCGCGGCAGCTCTACCTGTGACCTGATCTTTGAAGACTGCATCGTGCCCAAGGAAAACCTGCTGGGCAAGGAAGGCGAAGGCTTCAAGATCGCTATGAAGACTCTGGACGGCGGCCGTATCGGTATCGCTTCCCAGGCTCTGGGTCTGGGCGAAGGCGCTGTGGACGAAGCCATCAAGTACACCAAGGAACGTGTACAGTTCGGCAAGCGCATCAGCCAGTTCCAGTGGACTCAGTTCCAGATCGCTGAGATGCACACCAACATGCAGGCTGCTCAGTTCCTGGTATACTCCGCCGCTATGAAGAAGCAGAACCACGAGAACTACAGCATGGACGCTGCTATGGCCAAGCTGTTTGCTGCTCAGATGGCCAGCGATACCACCCGTAAAGCTGTTCAGCTGTTCGGTGGGTATGGCTACACCCGTGAATACCCCGTGGAGCGCATGATGCGTGACGCCAAGATCACCGAGATCTACGAGGGTACTTCTGAAGTGCAGAGAATGGTTATCGCTGCACGTCTGGGTGTAAAGTAAGGTTAAGGAGGAGCAATAGCAATGAAAATCATTTGTTGTGTAAAGCAGGTGCCGGATACTTCCGGCAAGGTGGCAGTCAATGCCAACGGCACTCTGGACCGTGCGTCCATGGCTACCATCACCAACCCCGACGATATGAATGGCATCGAGGCTGCTCTGCAGCTGAAAGAAGCCACCGGTTGCAAGGTTATCGTTGTGACCATGGGTCCGCCCCCCGCAGAGAGCATGCTGCGTGAGCTGATCGCTATGGGCGCTGACGAAGCCGTACTGGTATCTGCCCGCGAATTCGGCGGCAGCGATACCTTCGCTACTTCTCAGATTCTGGCCGCTGCCATCAAGAACATCGGTCTGGATTCTGACGACATCGTAATCTGCGGCCGTCAGGCTATCGACGGCGACACCGCTCAGGTGGGTCCCCAGATCGCCGAAAAGCTGGAAATCCCCCAGATCTCCTATGTGGCTGATCTGAAGGTGGAAAATGGCACTGTGACCTGCAAGCGTATGCTGGAAGACGGTTACATGACCATCAAGACTCAGACTCCCTGCCTGCTGACCTGCATCAAGGAGCTGAACACCCCCCGGTACATGAGCGTAAACGGCATCGTGGAGTGCTACAGCAAGCCTCTGACCGTACTGGACTTCAACGCACTGAAGGACGATCCCCTGATCGAGCTGGACACCATCGGTTTGAAGGGTTCTCCCACAAACATCTTCAAGTCCTTCACCCCTCCCCAGAAGGGTGCTGGCATGATGCTGGAAGGTGCTGACAAGGGTACCTGCGATACTCTGGCTGGTATCCTGGCTACCAAGCACCTGATCTGATAGAACTGAAAGGAGAAACAAAACGATGGCTACATTCAATAGTGCTGATATTGCCGCTTTCAGCGGCGTATGGGTATTCTGCGAGCAGCGCAATGGCGAGCTGATGCCCACCGATCTGGAACTGATCTCTGAAGGCCGTAAGCTGGCCAACGAACGCGGCACCGAGCTGTGCGGCATTCTGTTGGGCGGCAAGGGCATTGCCGAAAAGGCCAAGGAACTGGGCGGCTACGGCGCCGACAAGGTGTACGTATACGAGTCCGACCTGCTGGCTACATACACCACCGATGCTTACACCAAGGTGATCTGCGACGCCGTTGCAGAATTCAAGCCCGAAGTGCTGCTGGTAGGCGCTACCAACATCGGTCGTGACCTGGGTCCCCGTTGCGCAGCCCGTCTGCACACCGGTCTGACTGCTGACTGCACCCACCTGGACATCGATATGAACACCTATGTTGACTTCCTGCAGACCAGCTCCACTCTGGATCTGTCCGCTACCAAGTTCGACATGGAAGACGTAAACCTGAAGATGACCCGTCCTGCTTTCGGCGGTCACCTGATGGCTACCATTATCTGCCCCCGTTTCCGTCCCTGCATGGCTACCGTGCGTCCCGGCGTTATGAAGAAGGCTGCTTATGATGCTGCTAAGGCCGATGCCTGCCAGATCATCACTCCTGCCTTCCAGCTGGATGCTTCCGATATCAAGGCTCAGGTGACCGAAGTGGTGAAGGCTGCCAAGAAGCTGGTAGACCTGATCGGTGCTGACGTAGTGGTATCTGTTGGTCGTGGCATCAGCAAGAACGTAGAAGGCGGCATCAAGCTGGCTGAAGAGCTGGCTGAAGTGCTGGGCGGCGTTGTTGGCGGTTCTCGTGCCGTTATCGACTCTGGCTGGCTGAGTGCTGACCACCAGGTTGGCCAGACCGGCAAGACCGTTCACCCCAAGATCTATGTGGCTCTGGGTATTTCCGGTGCTATCCAGCACAAGGCTGGCATGCAGGATTCCGAGTGCATCATCGCGGTGAACAAGAACGATACCGCTCCCATCTTCGAGATCGCTGACTACGGCATCTGCGGCGACCTGTTCAAGGTTACCCCCATGCTGATCGAAGCAATCAAGGCTGCCAAGGCTGCCAAGTAAGATGCAAAAGCAAAGAGCAGGTCACACGACCTGCTCTTTTTGTTTTTCCTGGAAAGGAGGCGCCCTATGAATGTGTTCTGTTTCTGCGTGGGCCTGCTGGTACAGGGGGTGCTATGCAGCAGGGAATTCCAGTTGTCCAGCCGGGTCCGCTGGCTGCCGGTATGGCTGAGTCTGCCCTTTGCCCTTTGGGGCGCGGCGGGCCCGCTGGGCTTTGGGCCCAACACCTACCTGCTGACCGACCCCTCGGACTTTCTGGCCTTCCCTGACTGGTTTCTCTTCTATTATACCGCCCTGCCCTTCTGGGTGGGCTGCATGCTGGTGTGGGGCATACGGGGACTTGTACATCTGTACAAAAAACATACGGACCGGTGAAGGCTTTCCCTTCCAGGCAAAAAAACGGACAGGCATTACGCCTGTCCGTTTTTCATTGTCGCCAGGTATTCCGGCCGCAATCGCAATGTGGCCATAATGGGGAAATGATCAGAGGGATACTGACCCTCCTCATGATGGGTGCAAATCTGCGACTCCACCACCTCAAATTCCTCGGATACAAAGATATAGTCAATGGGCGCGCTGCCCTCTCGGATTTTGCCGTTGAAGAAGTGATAGGTGTTGTTGATATTCTCCACCCCACCCAAGGCATCATACACATCCTGCAGGTGAATGTCGCTGTGGAAGTGACGATTTTCCCGCAGAATCCGAATGCATTTGCTGTTGGGGGTGGCATTCATATCACCCATCAAAATGGTAGGCAGTTTTTCAATCCGGTTGCGGCGGCTCATCTGATCCAATATGATGTGCACCCCCAGCACCCGGGCAAAGCCGCTGAGACAATCCAGATGGGTATTGAACACCCGCACCCGGCAGTCCAGCTCCTTCACATACACCTCCGCCATGGTGCAAATGCGGGGAAACAGGGCCAAAAGCCCCCGGCTGCCCGCCTTTTCTGGCCGTTTGGACAGCCAGAAGGTCTTGTGGTAACCCACTTCCACCCGCTCATCATTCACCAGAATGTCGGAGTGTTCATCGTTATATGCTTTTTTTCCCTGGTACCGCCCCAATCCAATCACTCGGTAATTCGCCAGCATTTGCTGAACATCCTGCCGCATACGGGGCAGCAATTCCTGCACACCCACGATGGAGGCATCCGAGTTCTGGATGAACCGTGCCACCAGCTCTTTACGCCGGTCCCAGCGATTTTTTCGGCCAACGAAACCATCCCGTTTTACATTGAAGGAAATCACCTTCAGGAGGGCTGCGCCGGCTACCTGAGACTGCTCCATGGGAAACACCTCTCTTTCTCTATTTCTACTGTCAATATAGCACGCTTTTGCCCCATTGTAAAGTCCTAAACACACAGGGTAAAAATTGACAACTTGCATGATTTTTAGCTATGCAGCTATGCCACTTCCATACAATCCTCCAAAGTTGCGCTCTTCCTTTGACTTGCCCGTCCACCCGTACTACAATGGTATCAGAAACCCCACCTGTCCACTATGTATGGAGGAACACCATGATTAAATTATGCGTATTCGACCTGGATGGTACCCTGGCCAACACCGCTCCCACCATTGCCCATTTTGGCAATCTGGCTCTGTCGGCCTGCGGCTGTCCGCAACTGTCATTGGAACAATATAAACAAATTGTGGGAAACGGCGTATTCACTCTCATTGCCCGCATGGTACAGGCGTCCACCGGCCGGGAAAACAAACAGCTGGAACAGCGAATTTATGAGCTGTACCAACGGGAATACGACGCGGATACTCTATATCTCACCCAGCCCTATGAAGGGATTCTCTCCATGCTGGTGGAATTGAAAAACCGTCATATCCGCACCGCGGTGCTGTCCAACAAGCCTCACAACAACACCGTAGAAGTGGTGGCCCGCCTGTTCCCCAACCGTCTGATTGACCGGGCACAGGGACAGCTGCCCGAAATTCCCATCAAGCCCGATCCCTCTGCGTTGCTGGCACTGCTGGCCCAGGAGGGTGTCGCTCCTCAGGAAACCCTGTATGTGGGGGACAGCGGAGTGGATATGGAAACCGGTCGCAACGCCGGCATTGTCACTGTAGGGGTGGACTGGGGCTTCCGCAGCCGGGAGGAACTGACGGCCGCCGGCGCGGACCACATCATCAGCAATCCACAGGAATTGGTGGAATTGACACAGCGCGTAGACTGTCACAGTACCTGCTGACGAATGTATCGAAGCGTGGCCTCTTCCCCCTCTTCCTGAATCATCCGCAGCAGCTTTTCCAACAATGCCTGGGTGTCCGGGTGCATCACATAATGATGTTTGGAACGAAGATAATATTCATAGGGATCAGCGGGCATATAAGCCTGCCCTCGATAGGTCCGACACGCCGCCAATCGGTCGCACAGCATTTCCGCTACGTACCGGGGCGGCATTTTCATGCCCGCCAATGGCTGCCTGGAGTCCAAACTGTAGTCAATCCAGTACTCCAGATGATGCCGGTTGCGCCCTTTATGATGCAGCCATGCGGTGCTATATCCCTTTTCCAGCCGCTCCATCTCATTGGGGCTTCGATCTCCCTGAAAGTATTTGGCCCCCACTCGAAATTCGGTGGGCGAAAATTTAGACAAATCGTGGGTGAGTCCCTGCCAATACAGCCCCAGCCGGAAGCAATAGTTCATTACCAGCCATTTGTGATGGCAGACCGTCCGCAAATGTCCCAGCCATTTCATGCTTTCCCCTCCCTGTTTCTTTTCTCCATGATAGCACCCGGTCTGCCCTTATGTAAAGAATTTCCAATGCAAAAACCCCCTTTCACAGTCCGAATGGCTGCGAAAGAGGGTTTTATTATTTCTTTTATTGAGCCTGCTCCTCCGACTGGCTCTGACGCAGAATGGGCATGATCACCGTCACCTGAGTTCCCTGCCCGGGTTGACTTTTCAGTTCCACCCGGCCACCGTAAAACTGCACAATGTGCTTGACGATGGACAACCCCAGACCTGTGCCACCCTGTTTGCGGCTGCGGCCTTTATCCACCCGGAAAAACCGCTCAAATACCCGCTGCTGGCAGTCCAACGGGATTCCGATACCTGTGTCCTCCACCCGCAAATACAGCTGTCCTGCCCGAGCTTCGGCGGTGAGAGATGCCTCTCCGCCTCTCTTATTGTACTTGATGGCATTGGAGAGCAAATTGCTCACCAGCTGCTGCATCTGCTGGCGTGTACTGCCCACCACCAGCGATGGACACTGGATGCGCAACCGGACGCCTTCCCGCTCAGCCAGAGGTGCCAGCGAAGCCGAAACTTCCGCCACCACTTCCCGCAGCGGCACATCCACCGGTTTCTCCTCGGTCATCCGGGCCTCCAGACGGGAAATGGTGAGGATATCCTCCACCAGTCCGGCCATATTGCGGGTTTCCCGGTGAATTCGATCCAGAAATTCCTTGCGGGTGGCTTCATCCTCTGCCATGCCGCTGCGCAGCAGCTCCACAAATCCCTGTATGGAGGTGAGGGGGGTTTTCAGTTCATGAGAGGCATTGGAGAAAAACTCCTGCCGCATCTGCTGGGCCCGGCGATTGCTGGTGGCATCCACCAACAACAAAATCACGCCGCTTTCCTGTGGGGTGAGCTGGTCTTCCCGGATGGGACTCACATAGACCGCGTAAATCCGTCCGTCCGCCTCCAGATCAAACCGGCTTTCCCGGCCCTCCTGCAGGGCGGCGTCCACCCCATGGAGAATGTCCGCACATTGGGTATACATGGCCAGATCCTCTCCCGCCGCCCGGCCCTGACAGCCCAAAATCCGGCCCGCACTCTGATTGACCGTCAGCACCCGCTGATCCCGGTCCAACAGAATCATTCCTTCGCTCATATTGTCCAAAATGGTATCAATGCGGCGGCGTTCCTCCCGCAGTTTATTCATGGTACGCTCCACCCGTCCGGTGAGGTTTTCCGCCGCCCGGGCGATGATATTGACCTCCTCATACTGATACCGGGGCAGCTGCAGAGGCTGATCCCCGTCCTGACTGCGCAGCAGTTCTCCAGAGATCTGCACCATAGGACGGGCGATACTGCCCGCAAACCGCTCGGACAGAATCAGCGACACCACCACCGCGGCCAGAATGCCGCACAAAATGGCAGGCAGCAAAATGGGAAGATAGTCCCACATCCCCCGATAGGGCACCGCCAGCCGAATGATATAGTCACTGGTTTCACTTTTGGCAGCCACATACAATAGAGAACTGTGCAGCGTTTCGCTGTGCCGAGTGGCCATGCCCACACCGGTTTCCATAGCCTGACGGATTTCCTCCCGGTCGGCGTGATTCTCCATCAAATCGCTGTCCACTCCGGTATCCGCCAGCACATGTCCAGTGTCATCCACCAGGGTCAGACGGGTATCCTCGGTCAGTGTCAAAGGATTGAGGGTATCCAGCTGCTTTTGCAAATCCTCTTCCGGGTCCAGCGCATACTCCACCAATCTCAGTGCGTACAGCATATTCTGCTGGGTCTCCTGCAGGATGACCCGACTGAGCAATCCCGCCGTCACTGCGCCGCACAGCAGCAGACCGGTGAGCAGCACTGCCAGAAACCGGCCAAAAATTGCCCGTTTCATCGTGCTTCCTCCCCCGCCGGGGCACAGAAGCGATATCCCACGCCCCGCACCGTTTTGATATAGGCACTGCCATCCTCTCCCAGTTTTTGACGCAGGTACCGAATGTGAATGTCCAGCGTACGGGTCTCCCCAATGTAATCGTACCCCCAAATGGAATTGAGCAGCTCCTCCCGGGTGGCCACCCGGGGCGCGCTGGCCATGAGGAACTGCAGCAGTTCAAACTCCTTAAAGGTCAATTCCAGCAGTTTGCCGTGCAGCGTCACCTCCCGGGTGCCGGCATCCAGCGTCAGACCACCCATGCTCCAGCGCTGAGGCTTTTCGGTCTCCGTAGGCAGAGCGGCCCGCCGCAGCAGACTGCGAATCCGGGCACACAGCTCCAAAATCCCAAAGGGCTTGGTCATGTAGTCATCTCCGCCGCTGTCCAGCCCCGTCACCTTGTCCAGCTCGGTATCCCGGGCGGTGAGAAACAATACCGGTGTATGCCCCACTCCGGGCAGCTGCCGCAGCTGTTTGACCGCTTCTACCCCATCCATTCCCGGCAGCATAATGTCAAAAATCGCCAGATCGGGACGTTCTTCCACAATGCGGGCCAACGCCTCCTCCGCGGTTTCAAAAGCCCGCACCTGATAGGCATAACTCTCCAGCGCAATGCGGATGAGCTCCCGTATGCTCTCATCGTCTTCTATCACATAGATCAACTGGGGCATCCCGTCACTTCCTTCTCCATTTTACATGATTCTCACATTTTTATATTCGCCGGTGCTGTTGAATTCCACCCATTCGCAGATGTTCACCGCATGATCGCCAATCCGTTCCAAATACTTGGCAATCATCAGCAGATCCACACACCGGTCGCTGTTTTCCGCGGAACTCTTGAGAATTTCCACCACTTCCTGCTTCACCCGATTGAACAGATCATCCACCTGGTCGTCCCGGGCCATCACTTCCCGAGCGGCCTGTACGTCGCCCTGTACAAAGGCGCTGATGGCATCGTGGACCATACTCTGGGCCTCCTGTGCCATGTGAGGGATGTGCTGTACCACCTGATACAGATGCTCCCCCTTCATGCGCAGCACCAGCTCGGCAATGTCTGAAGCGTGATCGCCAATGCGTTCGATGTCAGTCACCAGCTTGAGGGCGGTGGATACCACCCGCAAATCCCGGGCCACCGGCTGCTGCCGCAGCAGCAGAGAAAGGCACATGGCCTCCACCCGTTTTTCCATTTCATCAATCTGCCTGTCTCCCTGGATGATCTCCTGTGCCAACGTGTCATTCTGCTGCTGAAACGCCAAAATTGCGTGATTGATGGCCTCTTCCGCCAGTGCACCCATCCGGATGAGGGTGACATGGAGGGCCTGCAGTTCATTTTCAAAGGTTGCTCTTGGGGTCATGGTGTTCCTCCTTCATTATACTGTTTTTAGTTGCCCCTGTACAGAGAAATTCACCGGCCTCAACCGAAACGGCCGGTGATGTAATCCTCGGTTCTGCTGTCCTTGGGGGTGGAGAAAATCTGACTGGTTTCTCCATATTCCACCATCTGTCCCACCAGGAAGAAGGCGGTGTAATCGGCGATACGGGCAGCCTGCTGCATATTGTGGGTGACAATCACCACAGTGTATTTCTGTTTGAGGCTCTCCATCAGCTCCTCAATGCGCAGGGTGGAAATGGGGTCCAATGCCGAAGTGGGCTCATCCATCAGCAGGATTTCCGGCTCTACCGCCAATGCCCGGGCAATGCACAGACGCTGCTGCTGTCCGCCGGACAGTCCCAGTGCGGAGCTTTTGAGCCGGTCTTTCACTTCATCCCACAGGGCCGCGCCCCGCAGACTCTCCTCCACCATACCGTCCAGCTGGCTGCGGCTCCGGATGCCATGAATCCGGGGGCCATAGGCAATGTTGTCGTAAATGCTCATGGGGAAGGGATTGGCCTTTTGAAACACCATGCCAATCTTTTTCCGCAGCAGTGTCACATCCACACGGGGATCGTAGATGTTTTCTCCATCCAGTTCCACCGTGCCCTCAATGCGTACTCCCTCCACCAGATCGTTCATGCGGTTGAGGCTCTTGAGATAGGTGGATTTACCACAGCCCGACGGGCCGATGAGGGCGGTGATTTTCTTTTCAGGGATATTCAGGTTGATATCTTTCAGGGCATGGTTGTCCCCGTAATACAGGTTCAAATTCCGGGTAATGATCTTATCCATACTGCCTCCTTATGCTTTGTTGCCCACCCGGCGGGAAACCACCTTGGTCAGGGCGTTGATGATCAGCACCAGCACCACCAGCACCAGAGCGGCGCCAAAAGCGGTGTCATTGTACCCCTCGTTGGCGGCCAGATACATCTTGACCGTCAGCGTGGCCGAAGAATCCATCACGTGAGAAGCTGCACCCATCAGACCTTCTTTGGGCAGATCATAGCCGCTGCCGGCGGTAAAGATCAGCGCAGCAGACTCGCCCACAATACGGCCAATGGATAGAATGATGCCGGTGAGAATGCCGGGCATGGCGCTGGGCAGCAGAATGGTGCGAATCATATACCACTTGGTGGCACCAATGCCCATAGCGCCTTCCCGATAGGAAGTGGGCACTGTTTTGAGGGCCTCCTGGGTGGTGCGAATGAGGATGGGCAGTACCAGAATGGCCAGTGTCAGACAACCGGTGAGGATGGAATAGCCCAGTGTCAGGGGCTTGCCGTTTTCATAGCCATACACGATGGAGCCAAATACCACCATGCCGAACAGGCCGTAGATGATGGAGGGAATGCCCGCCAGAATTTCAATGGTGGCCTCGATGAGGCGCACCAGACGGCCCCGGGACGCGTATTCATTGAGATAGATGGCGCCGCCCACGCCGATGGGAGTGGTGATCAGCAGAGTGATCACTACAATGTACAGGGTGTTGATGAGATAGGGCAAAATGCCGTCGGTGTTGTTGCGCATGCTGTAGCCGGTGCTGAGAAAGCTCCAGTCAATCACCGGAATCCCCCGAACCACCACATAGCCCAGAATCCCGGCCAGCAGCAATACAGTAAGGCCCGCGCTCATACAGAGCAGGGTGTGCAGCAATCCATCCACCGGGCGCACCCGGCGGCGATACAGGGTATCCCGGGCAGCAGACCGCGGAATGCTTCCGGCTTCCACCCCGGAAGCGGTAGCAATGTCATTTGGAAGCACGTGCGTTTCCCTCCTTCAGATATTTGTTGAGGACCAGATTGATCACCATGATAAACAGGAACAGCACCAGGCCGATGGTAAACAGCGCCTGCCGGTGCAAGCCCTGGGAATAAGCCATCTCGGACACAATGCCGGTGGTGAGGAACCGCACGCCGTTGAAGGGCAGCGGCAGCCGGACGGTATTGCCCGCCACCATAACAATGGCCATGGCCTCTCCGATGGCACGTCCCACTCCCAGCACAATGGCGGTGACCACACCGCTGCGGGCTGCGGGCAACAGCACCTGGAAAATGGTCTGAATGTGGGTGGCACCCAATGCCAGCGACGCCGCTTTGTAATCGGCGGGTACCGCCCGGAGGGCGGTTTCACTCACATTGATGACGGTGGGCAGAATCATAATGGCCAGTACCAGCACCGCGCTGAACAGATTGGCGCCGCCGGTGAACTGGTGGGTGGTACTGCCCGCAAAAATCAGCTTTTCCAGCGCGGCCATAGCGGGCTTGAGCAAAATCAGGCCCAGCAGACCGTATACCACAGAGGGGATGCCCGCCAGAAGCTCCACCGCGGGACGGATGATCTTCTGCTGTTTTTCTCCAGCCAGCTCCGCCAGGTAGATGGCGGTGAGTACCGCCACCGGCACGCCCACCACAATGGCCAGTGCCGTACCCACAATGGAAGTCAGTACAATGTACAGAATGCCAAACTGATTCTGTCCAGGTACCCACTGAGTCCCAAACAGCATCTCCACCACACCCACTTCAAACAGAGCGGGCGTGCCGGATACAAACATATAAATGGTAATGGCAGCCACACAGCTCACTGCCACCAGCGCGCACAGCAGAAAAATCCGTTCCATGACCCGTTCAATGCGCGCCTTGGTCTGACTGCCGCTCAAAATACTGGGCGACATGGCCTTTCCCAAAGGTTTGTGCAACGGGAATCCCTCCTTCTTTTTGCTCAAAGACAGGCCCGCAACCTTTTTGTGTGCGGACCTGCCTGTGTGATTTCCTGTTATACGATGTTTTTTACTCTACAGTGATCAGACCAGCTTCCTTCACCACAGCCTGACCTTCCGCGCTCAGCACCCAGTTCAGGAACTCCTGTACCGCGGGGCTGGCTTCGCTAATTTCGCCCTTGGTGGCCATTACGAAGGGTCTGCTCAGAGCATAGGAACCTGCCTTGATGTTCTCTTCAGTGGCCTCTACTCCGTCAATCTTCACACCCTTGATGGTGTCGTCCATGACATCCAGAGAGATGTAGCCGATGGCATCGGGAGTGGATGCCACAGTGGTCTTCACAGAACCGGTGGAGTTGAGCTCCTGGGCGTATGCACACTTGTCTTCAATCTCCAGCAGCTCTTCAAAAGCGCCTCTGGTACCAGAACCGGCCTCACGACCCACCACTACGATGGGAGCATCGTTGCCGCCTACCTCACTCCAGTTGGTGATGGCACCGGTGTAAATGTCAGACAGCTGCTGCAGGGTCAGATCTTCCACACCGTTGGCAGGGTTCACCACCACAGCGATGCCGTCGATGGCCACAATGTTTTCCACAGCGCCCTGTTCCTTTTCCTCATCCTTCAGATTCCGGGAGGAGTTGCCGATGTCCACAGTGCCTTCCAGACAAGCGGTGATGCCTGCGCCACTGCCGGGATACTCTGCGCTGATTTCGATCTGATCGTTGACTTCTTTATAAGTTTCAATCAGCATCTTCACCATCTTTTCCATGGAGGTGGAACCGGACATGGTCACCTTGCCGCTGGCCTGGGTATCAGAGGTGGAAGTGCTGGTAGAGGTGCTGGTGGAAGTAGAAGTGCTGGTATCGGTGGATTCCTGTGCATCTCCACCGCAAGCAGTCACACCCAAAGCCATGGTGGCTGCCATCATCATTGCAATCATCTTTTTCATTCTTGATTCGCTCCTTCACAATCATATCTTACATTTTCTTTACGCACCTATTGTAAAATAATGCCCTGCTGCGAAAAAGCAACATATTGTTTGCCTTTTGTTAAATCCATGTAAGATGACAAGCGTTTCCCTGGTTTTTACAAAAGGCTCTTGCCTTTTTTCTCAAATTGCGCTATAATAAATAAGCTAATCATCGAGGTGTGGCTCAGCTTGGTAGAGTACTTCGTTCGGGACGAAGGGGCCGCTGGTTCGAATCCAGTCACCTCGACCAATCACCATCCGAATTGCATTGTCTGCCCAGATACTGTGATTCGGATTTTGTTTTTCACCCGGTCTGCCTAGAAAGGAGCTGTTTGTATGCTGCAACTTTTCCTCAGCACCGCCCTCATTGATTTGCCCTTTGCCATCCCGATGGGTCTGCTCTGCTTTGCTGTGGGACGCTGGGGATTGCGCCGCTGTCCGGCCGCCCCAGGGCTGGTACGGGGATGCTTCTTTTTGTGCTTTGCGGCCCTGACCGCCGGCATGCTCTATGGAATGCTGCGATTTCACGGCGTCCTGCTGTTTCCCGCGGACAACGATTTTTCCTATCACTGGTTCGGCGCCAGTTGGCGGGATGAGGGATTTCAAGTTCTCTACGGGTGCGGAACCGCTTTGCTGGGTCTGGCTGCCGCATTTCTTTCGGAAAGAAAAAGAGCAAATTCTATGCAATAACAATGCAAAAACCGTATTCCAACGGGAATACGGTTTTTTTGTGCACATTTGTGTCCCATAAAATGGTATAATGAAGCAAAGGAGGTGTCTCCCCATGAAAGTACAGAGTTGGAAAACCTTGTTGGTCACCCTGTTCGCAGGCGGTGGGCTGCTGGCTTACACCATCTACCAGCTGTACAAGGATGCCACCTTGCTGGACTGGCTGTGGCTGGCACTGTGCATCGGTATGATCATCAAGGGGCTCTATGTGTCCTTTTCCCGCACAGGCTATGAGGACGACATCCGTCAGGCCGAAATCGGAAAGCAAATCTACCGGGACAAATTCGGCAAATGGGCGCTGCTGGTGCAATACCTTCCTCTTGTTTTCGTTTTGCTGGCTGGCCTGGTGGTGTTGATTTTTCCCATCACACCGGTGGTGCGGGTGATCGGCCTCCTGCTGATGCTGGCTGCTCCGGTGAGTGCCGTCTGGCTGATGGTGTGGTATTCCCGGGCAAAGGAACAATATAAGAACACCGACTCCTGATTTTTACGCGCAAAAAAGCGGCAAAGGCAATGCCTTTGCCGCTTTTCTTGTTTTGTTATCCTATGTTCAGCAGGGGGATCATCACCAGCAGAGCCAGCACCCCCACCACAATGCCCACGGAATTGATCATGGCCGCCAACGTGGTGTTGCCCTCCATCTTGCCGGTGAAGGCCACCGCCAGCACTGCAATGGGCGCCATGAGAGCAATGGCCACTCCCTGACGCATTTCCAACGGCAGTGGGGCGAACCGATATACCGCCGCCGCCATGGCGCCGTTGCACACCAGCCGCATGCCAATGGCCTGTACCACTGTCCACAGATAGGTCTTTTCAAACAGCCAGTCAAAGGCCATACCCAGCATCAGCATACACATGAAGCCGTTGGCTGCCCCCACCAGATTGGTAAAGGCCAGCACCGGTGCCGGCAGAGTAATCCCGGCCATGGCCAGCAGCACCATGCACACATAGGTATCAAAGGGAGCGGTGGAGACCAACTTGGTCACAATGCTGCGCAGCGAACACCCTCCTTTGCCTGCGATGGCCGAGCCTATGGCATAGCTGCCGCCGCAGGCCACAAAAGCACCGCCGATGTCAAACAAGCAGGTGGCCACCACCGCCTGAGGACCCAGGAACGTCTGCACAATGGGCAGCACGAAAGCGCCGATGTTATACCCGGAATAGTTGAGTACCACAAACCCCTTGCGCTCCCGGTCCGCATTCCAGTTGAGCAGCAGCGCCACTCCAATGAGCACCAGATTGGCGCCGAAGCCCAACAGTGCCAGCCACATAAAGGAAAGGTCCATGGTGGCGGAAGAAAAGCCGTTGATGATGGCGCAAGGCACCACCACATTGATGGTCACCCGGGCAATCACCTGCTGATCCTCCGGTTTGAAAAATCCAACCCGTTTCAGCACGTAGCCCAGCACCACTACTGCAATCATGGACAGCGCCTTCCACATCACCGCATCCATTTGCCACTCCCCCGCTTTCCTTATGCAATTCCTCTTATTTCACCAGATAACCGCCGTCCACCGGCAGAATGGCCCCGCCCAGATAATCGCTGGCGTGGGAGGCCAAAAAGATGCAGGCGCCCTTCATGTCGTCGCCTGTGCCCCACCGGCCTGCCGGAATCCGCGCGGTGATCTGCTCATACCGGGGATTGGCAGGGTCCAGCAGCGCCGCGTTCATCTCGGTACGCATATAACCGGGAGCGATGCCGTTGACGTTGATGCCCCGGCCCATCCAGTCGTTGCTCATCTCCTTGGTCATCTGGGTGACGCCGCCCTTGGCCGCCGCATAGGCCGGGATGGTCTGTCCGCCAAAGAAGGACATCATGGAGCAGATGTTGATGATCTTGCCGTACCCCTTGGGCAGCATCACCTTGGCCGCCTCCTGGCACAGAATAAACACAGAGTTGAGGTTCACATTGAGTACGTCGTCCCAGTCGCTGAGGGGAAATTCCTCCGCGCTGTGCCGGCGCTGAATCCCATGAGCGGTCACCAGAATGTCCAGATCCCCGCCCAGTTTTTCCAGGCATTCCTGGAAGCAGCGGTAGTCCTCCTCCCGTTTGGAGAGGTCGGCCTTGACGCCATGACAGGTAAAGCCCCGGTCACAAAATTCCTTGGCCACTTCATATACCTTGTCGCTGGTGCCCACAATGGCCACCTGACAGCCGGCCTCCATCAGGCCCTCTGCCATGCCATAGCCCAGTCCCCGGGTGCCTCCGGTGACGATGGCGCGTTTCCCCTGAATGTCGAATAAATTGGTCATGTTGGTTCTTCCTTTCTGTTTGTCAAATGATTCCCATTCGCTTAAATCCAAAGATCCACAGAGTCATGGTGAGCAGGGAACACAGCGTGGTGGTGACCACAATACTGGACCCCAGCTCGGCGTCGCCTCCCATACTGCGGGTCATGATGTAACTGTTGGCCGCACTGGGCACCGCCAGCAACACCATGATGAGCACCATGGCTTCGGTGGAAAAGTGCATCATATAGGCCAGCGGCACCGCCAGAGCGGGCTGCAGCACCAGTTTGTGAAAGGTCGCCAATCCGGCTTTTTTCCAGTTGCCGGCCAGATTGCCTAGATCAAAGTTGGCGCCGATGATGAGCAGCGCCATGGGAGTGGCCAGATTGCCGCAGTAACTCAGCGTCTTGCTGGCGGCAAAGGGCAGCGGAATGTGCAGCAGCGCAAAGGGCAGCGCCGCCAAAATGGCCACAATCATGGGATTGGTGAGGATGTCCCGCACCATTTTTTTGAAGGTGAGTTTTTGCCCATTGCCTGCCACGCTGAACAAAATCACCGCCAGAATGTTGTACAGCGGAATGACAAAGGCCACAATCAGCTGACTCAGTGGCAGATGATCAGTGCCCATAATGTTCTTGGCCAGTGCGGTTCCCATGTAGATGTAATTGCCCCGGAAAGCGCCATGTACAAAAGCGCTGAGCTGTTCCCGGCGCATATGCACCGCCCGGGCAATGCCCCAGGCCAGCAGAAAACTCACCGCGGTAGCTCCAGTGGTAAAGAGCACAAACCGGATGTCAAATTCCTCGGTGAAATCGGTCAGTGCAGTGTCATAGAAGATGCTGGCAGGCAGCGCTACATAGAAGACCAGTGTATTGAGCTTACCGGTGGTGGCCGGGTCCAGAATTCCCTTTTGGCGCAGCGCATACCCCAACAGCAGCAGCAAAAACATGGGCAGTACAGTGTTCAGACTGAAGAGAAAATCAGCCATTGGAGCTGCCCCCTTTCGGCAGGGCTCCGGCGGGTTTCCGGTCGCCCAATACGCTGATGAGAATGCCTCCCACAATGAGCAGTCCGCCGATCACAAACCGGGGACCCACCTCTTCCCGCAGCAGCAGCGCCCCCAAAATAGAGGCGGACAGCGGCTGAATGGGATAAAACAGGGAACATTTCCCCGCTTCCACCCTGGAAAGCGCCCAGTTCCACATAAAATGGGTAAGTCCGGTGCAGCAGATCCCCATGTAGGCGATGATGAGCACCAGCTTCCAGTTCAGCTGGATTTGAAAATTCACAGCGGCCAGCTCGCCCAAACTCACCGGCAGCAGACAGAGAAACGCCACCACCACGCCGTAGGTGGTGAGCATAAACGGATCGTATTTCTGGGTGACCTTGCGCATGCACACGCTGACAAAGGACCACAGCACCACCGACAGCAGCGAGAAGAAAATCCCCAGGGCAATGTCGCCCTCCAGGCCGCCGCCCACGATGACATACACACCGATGAGAGAGCTGACCAGCGCCAGCACCTTGCTGCGAGTGATTTTCTCACCCAGCAGCGGTACCGCCATCAGAATGATGACCACCGGATTGAGGGAATTAAACAGCGAGCCCAGGGAAGCGTTGGAAAATTTGGTGCCCAGCGTCTGCATGGAGATGGCCACCGCATACCCCAAACCGCCCAGCAGCAGGATGTATTTCCAATCGCCTTTTTCCAGCTTCTGGCGGGGACGGACCAGCAGCACCGGCACCATGGCCACCAACGCCGCCAGATACCGCCCTTCCAACACCGTATAGGGCGGCAGTATCCCCAGCACAAATTTATTGCCCACATACAGGCTCCCCCACAGACAGGTGGTGAGAAGCAATGCCAGATAGGGCTTGTTTTCCCGCTCCATCCCCTTCATCTCTCTTTCCGCAAACTTCCTTTTCATTATAGCACACTTTTCCGGCTTCATGGACCGTTTTTCCGCAAAAAAGCCCTGACGGAATGGGTTTTTCTTTCCGTCAGGGCTTTTTGCCATCGATTATTGGTTTTCCTGAATGTCCCGAAATCCATAGCCCAGCACTTCGGTACTCTGGGCCACAATCACAAAAGCATTGGGGTCGATGCTGCGCACCGTCTCCTTCATGGGAATAAAGTCCGGCTTTTTCACCACCGTCATCAGCATACTGCGGGGTTCGTGGGTGTACATGCCCACCCCCTCAAACCGGGTGATACCCCGAGGACTCCGCTGTAGCAGCGCAGTGGAGATCTCCTCCGGCAAATTGGTGATGATAAAGCAGATCTGGGCATAATGGAAGCCCGAAATCACGCCGTCGCTCACCTTGGTACTGATGAAAATGACAATGAGAGCATACAGCACGTTCTGAGGGTCCTGTAGTGCCACCGCGCCGATGAGCACCACGCACCCATCCAGAACGCCCAGCAGCACGCTGAGCGACCAGGTTCGCAGCTTTCGGTGCACCAGCCGGGCCAGCAGCTCGGTGCCGCCGCTGGAGAGCATGGTACGAAAATACAGACCATAGGCAGTGCCCAGCAATAAGCCACCGTACACCGCCGCCATCAGGCGGTCCTGGGTGAGAGGCGGCAGCCATGCCACTGCGTCAATGCAGGTGTTGAGCACTGCGGAGGTGATCAGACATTCCACAATGAACCGTTTGCCCATCACCCGCCAGCCCGCCGCCAGGATGGGCAGATTGAGCGCCATACTGATGACACCGATGCTCACACCGCTGAAACGGTTGATGACAATGCCCAAACCAGTGACCCCTCCGGTGACGATGGAATTGGGGGACAAAAACAGGCTGAAGCCCAGCGAGAAAACCACAGAAGCCGCCACCATCCAGGCATAGCGGGTCAGCTCCCATTTCCAGTTGATTTTGGTCATATTGTTTTACCCTTTCTGCGCCCGTTCCCGGCGGTATTCTTCCACCACCTCGTCATGGTGCTGGCAAATCACCTCAAACAGCTCCTCCAGCCGCTGCTCCTGACCTGTGAGATACAGATAGCCAAACAGCGCTTCCAGTCCGGTGGCCCGTTTGTAATCCAGCACACTGCTGTTTTTGGCCATGGTATGGGATTTGGCGTTGCGTCCCCGTTTGTACACCGCCTCTTCCTGAGGGGTGAGCCGCGGCAGCAGCAGTTCCATATAGGCGCTCTGGTATCCCGCCGCCACGTAACTGGTGGCCCGATGATGCAGCTTATTGGCGGGAAGATTCTCCTCTTTGCTAATATGCCCCCGCACCAGCAGTTCATACACGCCATCCCCCACATAGGCCAGCGTCAACGGAGAATACATGGACACCTGTTCCTCCGGCAATTGCATCCGCATGGATTTTTCTCCTTTCCCAGAGGTCACAGCCCTCTGAAACTCTCCGGTTTATAGTGATGGGTCCGCCGGGCTCTGGCCAGCTGCTCCAGCATTCGGGGGATGTCGTCATTGAGATCTCCGGCCAGATTGATGTAGTTGGAAGCGTGATTGGCCCGGAATACCGTACCCGGACTGTCCACATGACTCAAAAACAGCTCCATTTCCTCCACCACTTCCTCCGGCTCCAGCAACTGAAATTCTCCCCGGCGTACCTGGTCAAAAAGCGGAGTACCTGGCTCCACCATCAGGGTGAGAAATCCCACATACTCCGGCTGGATGGCACTGATCACCCGCGCGGATTCCACTGCGTGGTTCCGCAGCCCTTTGCGGCTGCCCAATCCCGAAATCAGCGTAATGGAAATGGGGATGCCCGCGGCTTTCAGCTTTTGGCCCGCTTCGATCATCTGGGCGGCGGTGACTCCTTTTTTCACATCCCGGAGCACCTGATCGTCGCCCGACTCCAGGCCCATATAGACCATTCCCAGGCCCGCTTCCCGCAGCTGACGCAGCTCCTCAGGACTTTTGGCCAGCACATCCGCCGGGGCGCCATACATGGAAATGCGCTCCGCCTCGGGATACAGCTCGTGGATGCGCCGGAATACGGTGAGCAGATCCTCTGTCTTAACAATCAGCGCATCCCCATCCGCCAGAAACACCCGGCGCACTCCCCGGGGAAAGTACAGACGTCCCTCTTCCAAATCCTCCAGCACCTCTGCCAGCGGACGCACCCGAAACCGTTTGTCCTTGTACATGGAACAGAAGGTGCAGGTATTGCGGGCACAGCCCACCGTGAGCTGCACAATCAAACTGGCCGCTTCACTGGGCGGCCGGTATACAATGCCTTCATAACGCATGGTCGATTCTCCTTTCCTTCTCTTTGGTTATAGCAGAAATTTCCGCCCGGCACAAGTCACTTATATCCCATCAGCGATGAAATTGAGATTTTCGATAGCTCCTGGGGGTACAGCCGTACTTTTCCTTAAACAGCCGGTTGAAATAACTGATGTTATTGAAACCGCTGTCAAAACAGATATCAATGACGCTTTTGTCGCTGTAGGAAAGCAAATTGGCAGCATAGTTCAGCCGGATGTCATTGACATAACGGGAGGGGGTGGTTTTCAAATACCGCTGAAAGCTCCGGCAGATATGCTCTTTGGACAGCGGATAGCTGTTATAAATATAATCCAGTCCCTTGAGAAAATTGGCCTGTTGTTTCAGTTCAGTGGTCATCTGAATGAGCCAGGTGGGGATGTCATTGGCATAGGATTTCCATGGATGTCCGCAGATGAAATAATTGGCGATGATGTCAATCACCAGACAGCGCAAACTTCTCCGCTTCACATTGGGCTGGTCAATGGGAATGGCATTGAGAGCTTCCAGTTTATATTCCAAAATTTCGGTGTCATACCGGGTCAGAGGCACCGGCATCAAATCCGGCGCACCCAGCACCAATTCTTTGGTTTCGTTTTCCCCTAGATAAGAAAACAAATCATCCACCACACGTCTGGGGAAGGACAAATTTATGTAGTGACAGCTGGAGGGTATGGCTTTGTCATGCACTTCATAGGGCCGGATCAAAAACAGTTCATTTTCTTTCAGACAAAAATGTTTGGTGCCGCCCAATGTCAATTCCAATTCACCGGAAATAATGAGCATCAACTCAAAAAAATCATGAACCTGAGGATAAAACCGGGAATCCACATTCCAGTGTACCCGATAACGGGTTTCGCTCACTGTATCGATGCACTGTGATTCAATGATTTGCAAAACAGACATACCCGCTTCCTCCCCATCTCACTATCATTTTATACAAATCAAGCCAAAGTTTTCAGTGTTTTTCCACAGATTGATTCTGCACCATTTTTATAACTCCTTCTGCCAGCCCAAAAGTAATCAATATTGTATATATTATATCAAATCTCTAATAGATTTGAATACAGTTTTATATTATCATAAGTACCATAGAAAAACCACGTAATCAATAAAAATCAGTGAAATTCTACCAATATTTTTCACAATATTGTCTAGTTTTTCTTGCGTGGAGGTGAAGCAACTACGTCTATACCCGGCCAATTTGTTTACCCAAAAATCCATCCACAAAATTTCACATCAATTAAAGGAGGAAAAATTATGAAAAAAATGCTGTGTGCCAGTTTGGCCACCATGTTGACATTGTCCTTCACTGGCTGCGGTGTTACCAACTTGAATGCTCAGCCATCCACCAGCGGCGATCCCTCCGGCAGTCCTTCTTCCACTCCCACCCAGGATGCCAAGCTCACCTTCAAAATGGCGTTCAACAGCGGAGCGGAGCCTGCCCTCAGCACCAACAATCTGGTGGCGGACGAAATAGAGAAAAACTCCAATGGTGAGATCAAAGTAGAGCGTTATTTTGAAGGACAGCTGTATAACAAAGATGAAGATGGAAGCGTGGCAGTTTCTGAAGGCACCGCCCACATGATTCTGATGTCAGACATGATGTCCTCCAACGCAGCCCCTGAAATTGTGGGTTATATGACCATTCCCTTTGCGTTCAGCAGCAAAGAACACTGCGCAGCCTTTTTGCAGAGTGAATATGGAGATATGATCAACGAAAAGCTTTTGGAAGCTTATGGAGTCTATGCTTTTTTTGACGCGCTTCAGCTGCGGGGAGGCAGAATGCTGTCCGCCGATCGCCCCATTACTTCCCCCGATGACCTCAAGGGTTTGAAACTCCGCATTCCGGCCGTACCCACCCAGGTGGCTGCATGGGAAACGCTGGGAGTGAGCGTGACCCCCGTCCCCCTGTCCGATCTGTACAGTTCTCTGCAAACAGGAGTGGTCAACGCCCAGGAGAATCCCATAGAAGTGTTTTACGCCAACAAGTTCCAGGAAGTGCAGTCCCATCTGATGCTTACCAACCACCAGTACAGCTACCGGGCCTATCATGTGAATAAAGCCTGGTGGGACAGTGTGAGCTCTGACTACCAGACCATCATGCACGATGCCATGAAGGCAGGTGCGGAATACTACAACACCACACTGGAGGAAATGGATCAAAAGCATCTGGAAGAAATTGAGGCCAGCGGCGTCACCGTCATTCCGGCAGATCAAATTGATATCGCCGCTTTCAAGGAAAAAGCCATTCAATCCACATTGGACAAGTTCCAGGCAGACTGGATGGAGGGTGTATGGGAGGCAATGCAAGCCATGGATCCCCAGGCATAACAACATGCAACCATACCGTCATCAAAAGAGAGTGGGGTCATCATGAGAGAAAAAATACAAACAGCACTTCTCTACATTTCCATCGCACTGCTTGTCACCATCACCATTGGAGTCATGGTCCAAGTGATTTGCCGCAATCTTTTGGGATTTTCACTGAATTTCCTGGAGGAGTTGACCATTCTGCTACTTTCTTACTTTGCCTTTTTCACCACCTCTTACACCCTGGGCAAACATGGACATGTGGCAGTGGATTTTATCACCCAAAAATTCTCCCCCAAAGCCAACCTTCTCTGGTCCAATGTGGTGGATGGCATCACCATTTTGACACTGGGAGTCATTGCATACGCCTGCATCGGTCTGATTGTGCGGCAAATGCCCATTCCCATGACCATGCTGCCCCTGTCCAAAGGCTGGCTGTACATCGGTTGTCCCGTCAACTGTCTTATCATGATGTACTTTTTATTGGATGATATTTGGCAGCGTTCCACCCACCATCAAAAATCACTGTAAAGGAGGATCCTCATGGAATGGGTTGTAATTGCAGTCTTTCTGGGCAGTCTTTTGCTCAATGTAAAAATCGGCTTTGCCATGCTGATCACCTCCATCCTGTATGTGCTGCTATCTGGTGAACTGCCAGTGTCCTATGTGGTACAGAGCATGATCAGCGGCATCACCAATTACACCGTCATGGCGGTCCCCTTCTTCATTCTGGCGGGATTTGTGATGAACGGCTCCAGCTTGACCCGGAAAATTTTCAACTTTGCCGACACCTGTGTGGGCCACCTCACCGGCGGACTGGCCCATGTGAACATTCTGGCCAGCTTTATTTTCGCCGGAATGTCCGGCTCTGCCAACGCCGACGCCGCAGGTCTGGGCAACATCGAAATCGTGGCCATGAAGGAAAAGGGATATGACACCGACTTTTCAGTGGGGATTACCGCGGTTTCCTCCATCATCGGTCCCATTGTCCCCCCCAGCAACCCCATGGTCAATGTGGGAATCATTGCGGGCGTTTCCATTGGCGCCATGTTTTTAGGCGGCATCAGCGTGGGAATTCTCATGGCTCTTTTCATGGCTGTGGTGGTGTACATCATCTCCCGCAAGCGGAACTTTTACAAACGTCCCAGGGCTTCAGCCGGTGAAATCTGGCACGCCTTCAAAGAGGCGTTTTGGGCCCTGCTGGCTCCGGTGATTTTATTGGGGGGCATTCTCAACGGCAACATCACCCCCACCGAAGCCGGTGCCGCCACCGTCATCTACGCACTTTTCATCAGTATTTTTGTCTATCGAGACCTGAATCTCAAGGAACTGATAAAAGCGTTTGAACAGGCCACCGTTTCCATTGGTCTGATCATGTTGCTGCTGGCCGCCGGCAAGGTGTTTTCCTGGGTCATTGGCGATCTGCAAATCGCAGAAAAACTGGCGGACAGTCTATTCGGCATCAGCAACAATCCCTGGGTCATTCTTCTTATCATCAATCTCTTTTTGCTGGTGATGGGAATGCTTCTGGAAACCAACGCCGCCATTGTCATTGCGGCTCCCATTCTGTTTCCCATCGCCGAGGCGCTGGGAATGAATGTGGTCCAGTTTGGCATCGTTTTTGTACTCAATTTGATGATCGGACTACTGACCCCACCCATGGCCATTGTGTTGTTTATCACCTCCAAAATCGGTGGAATTTCCTTTCAGGAATCAGTCCGCGCCGTAAAACCCTACTATGTGGCACTGCTTATTTTGCTGGTGCTGGTCAACCTGTTCCCTGTGATTACATTGGGAATTCCTCACCTGGTTTTTGGAAATTACCTGTAACCATACAAACATTCACGAAAAGAGGAGCAGACAATGAAGCAGCCTAATATTTTATGGATTTGTACCGATCAACAGCGGAAGGACAGTCTGAGCTGTTATGGAAATCCCTTTACCAACACCACTCACATCGACTCCCTGGCCCAAAGTGGAGTTCTCTTTGAAAACTGTACCTGTCAGGCGCCGGTCTGTACCCCCAGCCGGGCCAGCTACCTGACGGGTCGTTACCCCCACACCACCACCTGCCGTCAAAACGGCCAAAAAATTCCCGGCCGGGAAACGCTGATCACCAAACTGTTCCACGACGCCGGATATGTCTGTGGTCTGGCCGGAAAATTTCATCTGGCCCCGGGGCATCCCACTCATACCTATCGCACCGAAGAACGCATCGACGATGGCTTTGATGTGTTCGACTGGTGTCATGAGCCCTGCTACAAATGGGCCACCAGTTCCTACCACCGCTGGCTGCACGAGAAAGGCGTGGAATACAAGGTCACGCCCAGCTCTCTGTGCTCCTACGTGGATGAAGGAATGCCCGCCCAATACCACTACACCACCTGGTGTGTGGAAAAGGCCATCAGTTTCATCGACACCTGTGAAGATCTGCATCGCCCCTGGCACTTTACCATCAATACCTTTGATCCTCACGCTCCCTTTGACCCCCCTAAGGACTACTGGGACCACTTTATCTCCATGATGGATCAGTTTGACCTGCCCGACTATGTGGAAGGCGAATTGGATAACAAACCGGTTTTCCAGCTGGAAGAGCACAACTTCACCACCAACAGTTCCAAATCCAATCGGGGGTACAATGTGCATGACATGACCCAGCAGGACCATCGGTACATCAAGGCCGCCTACTATGCCATGGTGAAACTCATCGACGACCAGATAGGCCGGCTGCTGGACCATTTGAAGAAACGGAATCTACTGGACAACACACTGATTCTTTTCATGTCCGACCATGGAGAAATGCTGGGGGACCATGGAATCTACTTAAAAGGCCCATTCTTCTATGAATGCCTGTCCTCAGTGCCGCTGATTCTGTCCTGGCCGGGGCATATCGCTCAAAATGTACGCCGCAGCGCATTGATAGAGCTGACCGATTTAGCTCCCACCCTACTGGATCTGCTGGGACTAGACTATCCCCAGGGACTCCAGGGCACCTCTTTCACAAAGCTGCTGCAAAAAGATGCGGAAGATTTCCACAGGGAGAATGTATTCTGTGAATTCTACAATGCCCTGGCCTACAACGACCCTCCTGCCTATTTGACCATGCTCAAAACAAAGCGGTACAAGCTGGTGGTGACCCATGGCTTTGAGGTAGGCGAGCTGTACGATTTGAAGGAGGATCCGGGAGAGCACTACAACCTCTGGGATGATCCGGCACATCAGCCCCTGAAAATGCAGCTGATGAAACAACTCATGGATCGTATGGCGTTTACCATGGACCCCCTGCCAGCCAGACAATGTCCCTATTGATTTTCAAAATTCTTTTTCTCCTGACAGACAACCCCCGCCCTTTGAAAGAGCGGGGGTTGTCTTCTTAATGAAACACAAAAAAGGGAATGTATCTTGCGATACATTCCCTTTCTCACATTTTGGTAACAGGAGATCAGTCGAACAACTTGCCGTACTTGGTGAGGTGTTCGTACTTTTCCATGGCCTGCTTTTCGGACAGGGCATACATCTCCTCGGCCTTTTCCGGTACCTTTCTTGCCAGAGAGCTGTAACGAACTTCGTTCATGATGAAGTCTCTGTAAGAAGCGGAAGGTGCCTTGGAATCCAGCTGGAAGGGATTCTTGCCCTCAGCCAGCAGTCTGGGATCGAACCGGAAGGTGTGCCAGTAACCAGCCAGCACAGCATTCTTGATGATCTTCTGGGTGTCGGTCATGCCGCCCTTGATACCATGGTTGATACAGGGAGCGTAGCCGATTACCAGAGAAGGACCATGATATGCTTCTGCATCGTGGATGGCCTTTACAGTCTGGTTCATATCGTAGCCCATGGCCACCTGTGCCACGTATACGTAGCCGTAGGTCATGGCGATCTCAGCCAGGTTCTTCTTCTTGATAGGCTTGCCGCCGGCTGCGAACTGTGCCACAGCGCCGGTGGGAGTGGACTTGGATGCCTGACCGCCGGTGTTGGAGTACACTTCGGTGTCAAATACCATCACGTTCACATCTTCGCCGGATGCCAGCACGTGGTCCAGACCGCCGAAGCCGATATCATAAGCCCAGCCATCGCCGCCGAAGATCCACACTGCCTTCTTAGCCAGGAATTCCTTGTATTCCAGAACTTCCTTGCAAGCGTCGCTGCCGCAAGCTTCCAGAGCTGCAATCAGCTTCTTGGTGGGTTCAGCATTGGCTTCACCGTTGTTGTAGGTATCCATCCAAGCGGTGTAAGCTTCCTTCACGCCAGCGCAGTCGATGGCTGCGATCTGACCGGCCAGTCTGTCTCTCAGCTGCTTAGTGGCAACTGCCATACCCAGACCATGCTCGGCATTGTCCTCAAACAGGGAGTTAGCCCATGCGGGACCGAAGCCAGCCTTGTTGTGGGTGTAGGGGTTGGAAGGAGCAGAGCCGCCCCAGATGGAAGAACAACCGGTGGCGTTGGAAACGTACATTCTGTCGCCGCAGATCTGAGTGATCAGCTTGGCGTAAGGAGTCTCGCCGCAGCCAGCGCAGGCGCCGGAGAACTCCAGCAGGGGCTGATAGAACTGAGAACCCTTGACAGAATCCTTCTTGAAGGGCAGAGCCTTGTCGGACACAGTGCCGGCGAAGGCAAATACATCCTGCTGATCCATCTGAGAATCGATGGGCTTCATCACCAGAGCCTTCTCCTTGGCGGGGCAAACCTTTGCACAGTTGCCGCAGCCGGAGCAGTCCAGAGTGGAAACCACAATGCCGAACTGGTACTCTTCGCAGCCCTTGCCGATCATCTTCTTGGTCTTCATGTTGGCGGGAGCCTTGGCGGCTTCGTCAGCATTCAGCACCACAGGACGAATGGCAGCGTGGGGACAAACAATAGAGCACTGGTTACACTGGATACAGTTGGCAGCAACCCATTCGGGCACGTCCACTGCAATGCCTCTCTTCTCGTACGCGGAGGTACCGGAAGGCATATGGCCGTCCACCATGTCCATGAAGGTGGATACGGGCAGATTGTCGCCAGCCTGTGCGTTGCAGGGCTCCAGAATGTTCTTCACAAAAGCGGGAGCGGTGCTCTCAGCCTTGGGAGCGTCCACAGCGTTGCTCCAGTCAGCGGGAATCTCAATCTTCTTGATGTTGGCTTCGCCCTTTTCGATGGCTTCGTGGTTCATGTTCACGATGCGTTCGCCCTTGGCGCCGAAGGACTTAACCACAGCATCTCTCATGTACTTCTTGGCATCTTCGAAGGGGATCACGTTGGCGATCTTGAAGAATGCAGACTGCAGTACGATGGAGGTCTTGTTGCCCAGACCGATCTCTCTGGCGATGCCGATGGCGTCGATGGTGTACATCTCGATCTTGTTGTCAGCGATGTACTTCTTCATCTTGCCGGGCAGTCTTTCGCTCAGCTCGTTCACATCCCAAGCGCAGTTCAGCAGGAACTTGCCGCCGGGGATCAGGTCCTCTACCATGTCATACTTGTCCACATAAGAGGGGTTGTGGCAGGCTACGAAATTGGCCTTGTTGATGAGGTAGGTGGACTTGATGGGCTTCTTGCCGAAACGCAGGTGAGATACGGTGATACCGCCGGACTTCTTGGAGTCGTAGGCAAAGTAAGCCTGCGCATACAGATCGGTGTGGTCACCGATGATCTTGATGGAGTTCTTGTTGGCACCTACAGTACCATCGGAACCCAGGCCCCAGAACTTGCAGGCGGTGATGCCTTCAGCAGCGGTCTCGGGGTTCTCTTCTCTGGGCAGGGACAGCTCGGTCACATCGTCGGTGATGGACAGAGTGAAGCGCTGCTTGGGAGAAGCATTGTCCAGGTTCTTGTAGCAGGCGATAATGTCTGCGGGGATGGTGTCCTTGGAGCCCAGACCATAACGGCCGCCCACGATCATGGGACGGGTCTCGGCGGTGTAGTAGGAAGCGCACACATCCAGGTACAGAGGCTCGCCCAGAGAACCGGGCTCCTTGGTACGATCCAGCACTGCGATCTTCTTCACAGTAGCGGGAACGGCCTTCAGGAATGCCTCAGTGGGGAAGGGACGGTACAGGTGAACCTTCACCAGACCAACCTTTTCGCCCTTGCTCATCATGTAGTCGATGGTCTCTTCGATGGTTTCGCACACAGAGCCCATAGCCACGATGATCTTTTCTGCATCGGGAGCGCCGTAGTAGTTCACCAGGTCATAGTTGGTGCCGATCTTGGCGTTAACCTTGTCCATGTATTCCTTTACCACAGCGGGTACGTTGTTGTAATAGGTGTTACATGCTTCTCTGTTCTGGAAGAAAATGTCGGGGTTCTGCGCGGAACCTCTCAGCACGGGGTGCTCGGGATTCAGAGCGTTGTGACGGAATGCCTTCACAGCGTCCATGTCCACCATTTCCTTCAGGTCTTCGTAATCCCAAACCTCGATCTTGTCGATCTCGTGAGAGGTACGGAAACCGTCAAAGAAGTGCAGGAAGGGAACCTTGCCCTTGATGGCAGCCAGATGAGCCACAGCACCCAGGTCCATAACTTCCTGTGCGCTGTTGGAGCACAGCATGGCGTAACCGGTCTGACGGCAGGCCATCACGTCGGAGTGATCGCCAAAGATGTTCAGAGCGTGAGAAGCCACGCAACGGGCGCTGACATGAATTACGGACGGCAGCAGTTCGCCGGCCATCTTGTACATGTTGGGGATCATCAGCAGCAGGCCCTGGGAAGCAGTGTAGGTGGTGGTGAGAGCACCGGCGGCCAAAGAGCCATGCACAGCGCCGGCAGCACCGGCCTCAGACTGCATCTCCACAACCTTAACAGGCTGACCGAAGATGTTTTCCTTCTTTTCAACAGCCCATTCATCCGTCACTTCTGCCATTACAGAAGAGGGGGTGATGGGGTAGATAGCCGCAACATCGGTAAATGCATAGGAAGCCCATGCGGCCGCGTTGTTGCCATCCATGGTTTTCATTTTTCTTGCCATGGGTATCGCCCTCCTTATATTGTTCCATCGTGTTTTTTACTGAAAAAACCAATGATTCACATATCATATTTTAACATCAAAACCCGGTGGTGTAAAGGGGAATCCGGGGACAAGCCCCGTTTTTTTCTTGCCATTTCGGCGCGGTGTGGGTATCATGGAATTGTGAACAATAGGCAAAGAAAGAAGAGAGGGATATCAGATGTATGCACGCATCAACAGCTGCGGCCTGTGGGGAGTGGACGGCTCGCCGGTGACGGTGGAAGCCCGTTTTTCCGCTGGACTGCCCGCCTTTGATATGGTGGGACTGCCCGACCCCGCAGTCAAGGAAAGCCGGGAACGGGTGCGCAGTGCGCTGGCGGCCTGTGACCTGCCCCTGCCCTCCCACCGCATCACTGTCAACCTGGCTCCTGCTGATATTAAAAAGGAAGGTCCCCTGTACGATCTGCCCATCCTGCTGGCCCTGTTGTGCGGCCAACAGCTCCTCTCCTGGGAAGCCCTGGGCAGCAGTGTATTTGTGGGTGAATTGGCGCTGGATGGCTCGGTGCGCCCGGTGCGAGGGGTGATGTCCATGGCCCTCACCGCCCTGCAGCAGGGATTTTCCACTCTGTATGTGCCCGCCGCCAACGCCGCCGAAGCGGGTGCGGTGCCCGGACTCACCGTTTACGGGGTGGAACATCTGCGGCAGCTGCTGGACCACCTGCGGGGAACTCACCCCCTCTCTCCCACTCATACCCTGTGGAAAGATTCGGAGGAACAGGCTCTCGCTGGCCAGCTGGACTTTCTCCATGTCAAGGGCCAACCCGGCGCAGTACGTGGGGCGCTCATCGGGGCCGCTGGGTTCCACAACCTGCTGCTCATTGGACCGCCCGGCTCGGGCAAAAGCATGATTGCCCGGCGGCTGCGTACCATTCTGCCCCCCATGGAGCTGAGCGAAGTGCTGGAAACCACCCGCATCCATTCGGTGGCAGGGCTCACCGACCAGCAACACCCGCTGGTGACCACGCGGCCTTTCCGCAGCCCTCACCACACCATCTCCGCCGCAGGTCTGGCCGGCGGCGGTTCCTCTCCCCGGCCTGGAGAGGTATCGCTGGCCCACCACGGTGTACTCTTTCTGGATGAGCTCCCCGAGTTTTCCAAAAACGCCCTGGAGATTCTCCGTCAGCCCCTGGAGGAAGGACGCATCACCCTTTCCCGGGCCAGCGGCAGTGTCAGCTATCCCTGCCGCTTCATGCTGGTGTGCGCCATGAACCCCTGCCGCTGCGGCTATCTGGGACATCCCACCCGCCGCTGCAGCTGTTCGGAGGAATCGGTGCGCCGGTATCTGGGCAAAATCAGCGGTCCGCTGCTGGATCGCATTGATCTGCACATCGAGGTGCCCCCGGTGCGGTTTGAAGATCTCACCGCCCCTGCGTCGGAAGGGGTGAGCAGCGCCCAACTGCTGCAGCAAGTGCGCTCCGCGCGGGAAATGCAGAAAAAACGCTACGAAAAATTTTCCGTCCGCTGCAACGCCCATCTGACTCCGGATCTGGTCCAGCAACTGTGCCCCCTGGAATCCGACGTGCGTCGACTGCTTCAGAATGCCTTCGAAAAATTCTCTCTTTCCGCCCGGGCATACGACAAAATCATCAAGATTTCCCGTACCATTGCCGACCTGGAACAGTCCGAAATCATCCGAAAAGAACATCTGCTGGAAGCCCTCCAGTATAGAAATCTGGACAGAAAATACTGGGGCGCTTAAAAATTTTGAAACAATTTTGTAACATCTGTCAAATCATTTCCATTTTGTGGTTGTTTTATCCTGTAAATGGAACTCAAATTTTGATGAAAACGCACAGAAAATGGGGGATTCTTTGGTAGAATCCCCCATTTTTCACTGTCCTCTGCCCCCTTTTAGGGGGGAATATATGTTCGTTTTTTGTCTAAAATGACAAGGGTTTCCGCCGGGAAATTTGACTTTCCTGTGCTTCTCCTATATAATACCCCCTTGTGAGGTGGTGAGCCCACCCACATTTTTATCCGTTACGTGATTAAACTGGTGCGAAAATGGTTAGCATCTTCTCTGAAACGGGTAAAAATCAAGAAAAAAAGGAGGCTGTAACTCATGAAGAATTACATGCGGAAACTTTCTGCGATGGGTCTGTCTGTTGTGCTGCTTACCATGCTTTTCACTGGCACTTCTCTGGCGTTTGAAACCTCGTACACCTCGGCGCTCACCCTGGCCCAGGTGAATGAAAGCTATAAGGAGATTGTATCCACCCTGTACAGCAGCGGCTACACCCTGCAGCAACAGGTAGACATTCTGCAAAATGAACAGAATAAGCTGCATCAGTTTGCCGAGCAGCTGCGGGAGGAAAACAACCCCGACCGTCAGTGGGAAATCGAGGGCGCTGGTGCCACCTGGTGGGAGGCCGATGGCCGCAAACTGGAACTGATGGAGCTGATCCGTCAGGAAGAAGCCAAAAAAGCAAACCGGTACTACACTGCGGTAAGCCGTATGACCCAGGCAGAAAAAGACCTGATGGCCAAGATCATCTGGCTGGAAGCGGGCAACCAGAGTGACAAGGGTCAGCAGGCTGTGGCAGAGGTCATCCTCAATCGGGTGATCAACAGCCGGTTCCCCAACACCGTCACTGAGGTGCTGTATCAGAAGGGCCAGTTTACCAGTGTGAAGGCACTGGGACGGGCCAAGCCCGACGCCCGGGTATACGCCAACATGCAGGCCGTACTGGATGGCAAAACCAACATCCTGGCCAACGATGTGGTGTATTTCTCCCGCGGGGCTATCAACAATCGAGTGTACGCGGTGATTGGTGACCACACCTTCTGCCGCATCTGACAATTTTGTTCCATAAAAAAGACCAGCGAAATCGCTGGTCTTTTTATTTTGCCCAAAATGCCCCTACACCGGGTGTTTTTTCATTTGTTGTGTCACTTTGCCACTCATTGGGGAAATTGATCTTTTACAGAGGTTTTGGGCTTTTTTCCCTTTCCATGCCGTTGGCCTGCCGGATGATGTCCACCACCTGCAGCAGATTTTCCGCCTGCCGCCAGCTGTGGGCCCGAGTGGTTTCATCCGGTGGAATCAAATCCGGGATATGTACGGCGGGAATTCCCGCCCGCCAGGCGGCCTCAATCCCCGCCGGGGAATCTTCCAGCACCAGCGCCTGGGCTGGCTGCACTCCCAGCAGCTCCACCGCCTTGTAAAAAATGGCCGGATGGGGTTTGCTCTCGGCAAAGTCCTCTCCGCTCACCACCGCCCGAAAATACTTCCGCAGCTCATACCGGTCCAGCAGATAGTCGATCTTGTGGGGCGCCGAAGAGGAGGCCACCGCGCAGGGAATGCCCGCCTCCCGCAAAAATTCCAACAGCTCCAGCAGCCCTGGTTTACGGTCTACTCCGTCCCGCTCCAGCCACTGCCGCCGCACCTCTTCCCGATGGGCCCGAAACTGTTTCACATCCCCGATGGCATCGCCATACAGCTCCACCAGTACCCGGTTGCCTGTCTCCTCATTGCGGCCCACCAGCCGCTGGTTTTGCTCATCGGTGAGGGTTAGCCCTCTTTCCGCCAGCACATGCCGCCAGGTACGCACCGACAGCCGCTCGGTGTCAAACATCAGCCCATCCATATCAAAAATCACTGCCTCAATGGCCATGATCCTCCCCTCCTTCTGTCTTTCATACTACCCCGGAGGGATGGTTCCTGTCAATCCTCAGATCCAGGTGAGGGTTTGTGTCAGCGCCGCTATCACCGCGCTGCCACACAGCAAGGTCAGCCCGGCGCAGGCCAGCCGCTCTCCCCTGCGCCACAGCCATACGCCATACCACTGGGTATAGCCGCAGGCCAACAGCACCGCCACGATCCCCCACCATTGTGCCGTACTCACCTGCTTCACCTTCTTTCCTCAAATTTCTGCAAATCCATCTCCGACTGATCCTCATCCTCCTGATAGAGAATGCTGCCCCGCCGAGTGGTATAATGCACCTTCAATTCCACTTCACACTGGGGATACCGGCTGAACCAGTCAAATGCCTCCCACTCATCCACAGTGGAACACCCGCCAATGAACAGCCGCCCCAGTCCAAATATATCGGCCTTCCACTGCTGCTGAGCCAACTCCAACAGCCGCTCCATATCGTGCTGCAAAATTCCTTCTATATATTCATCCAGCTCCTCAATGTGCTGCCGGCTCTCGTAAAAGGTCTCCACCTGACCCTCCTGGACATCTCCCTCCAGGAATACCTCCAATTTCACATGGCATACTCCATCCTCCACCCAGCCCTTTCGCCGGGTGGGACGGTCGGGGCCCAACAGCAGAGCCAAATACCGTCCCTCCTGCTGGGGGTCTTCAAAACTCAGCTCTTCCACCGTCCCCTCTTGAATCAGATCATACAGGCACTGTTCATAACTGTCCATCATCCCTACCATTCGGTCCCCTTGAAAGACCGCCAGACCGGTGACCAGTGATTTCTGGGGGCCCTCCACATTGAGATGCGCAGGCGTCATACCAGTGCCCAGCTCATTCCACATGCCGTCCCGCTGCCAGAAAGGCAAGGTCTGATTTTCTTCCTTCATCACACCGCCATACAGGGTGACAGGATCCATATAGGTGGCGTACAACTGGTTGTAAAACTCTCCAAACCGCAGGCTTCGGGTGCCGGCGTCTGACCCGCTCTGCACAATGAGAGAGGCTTCCCGGGTATAATTGCCGCTCATTTTGGCGGAGTGTTCCATGATGAACTCCTTGGCCTGTCCCTGGGTGACCAGCACCTGCATGATGTTACTGCTGTCCTCATCCCGCTGCAACGGCATGATATACCGGCTCACGCCTCCCCGGGCCAGCTCCTCCCCAATGCACAGAAATTCCACATGAGTCAGGGATACTTGTTTGGGCATCAGCCGGGACAACATGCCAATCCCCTCCACCATGGTGGGGCATTGAATGGTGTACACATTGCTGTCTCCCTGGTCAAAAGGGTCCTCCTCTCCACCACTGGTGGGCGCCGATCCGCCCGATCCGGTATAGGTGGGGAATTTCACCGTCAGCAGCAGGTTGTCTCCCTCTCCCTGATCCACACCCAGAAATAGAGGAAACACCAGATCATTCACCTCTCTGGCCTCCTGACAGCCGGTGCACAAGGTCATCACCCCAGCCAGTGCCAACGCCGCCGCCCGGTTAGCCCATCTGCTTTTCATCCGATGTCCCTCCTTTTTTCCCGCGCAGCACCGCTACCACCAATGCCACCAGGGGAATTCCCATCTGCCACACAATGCTGTAATGACGCAAGATGTTCAAATGCACATTCAGCAGGGTGGTAAAACTCCGGGGTGCCAGCGCCACCGTGAAAATCAAAAAGAAAAAGGGCAGCGCCATAACGGTGGTCCGCCGGATGGAAAACATCCTGCCATACAGCCGTACCGTCAGACAGGCGTACGCCGCCACATCCAACACCAGTGACAGAATGAATATGAACAGGAAAATGGCTTCAAACCGTTCAAAAAACCGGTTGAAATAAATGCGGCGTACCATCTCCAGCACCGGCGACATATGCAGCTGGGAGATGTTGTAGGGAAAGGCCAGACAATAGCACAGGGTGGACAGCGCCAAGAGTCCCCCGGCCACCAGCAGGGCTTTCCAACCAGCCCGACGGGCTGCGGCAGGATGCTGCATACAGTCAGCCACCACCAGCAGCATAAGCAGCTCATCCAGAGCGCTGCTGCCCCACAGACCGCCGCTTAGGGTGGCCTGTGCGCCGCGCCCCCACACCGGCAGCAAATTCACCAGCTCATACTGGGGGATGGACATGAGCAAAATCACACCCAAGCCACCCAGTACCACCCACAGACAGGCAGCGGATACCCGAGCCACACAGGTCACACCTCCTCGCACCAGCACCAGCATGGTGAGCAGCAGCGCCAGCAAAATCATCTGCACATTGGTGTTGCCCAATTGGTAGGAGCGCAGCAGTTCCGCACCCTCCCGCAGATTGATGCCGCAATAATACACCCCATGGGCCACCAGCAAAAGTCCTGCAATCCGACCCAGTACCGGGCCAAAGGTGCGCTGCAGAATCTCCGCCAGCCCCACACCTGGAAAGCGCTCCAACAGCAGACCCAAAATCCACAGAAATCCACCGGCGACCACAAGAGATACCAGCGCCAGCTGCCAGGCCGCCGGACCTGCTTGTCCGCACAACACCTTGATGTAGGAATAAAAGGTCTTGGCCAGCAGCATCAACGCCAGCATGGCAAAGACCTGAAATTCACTGAGTTTGCGTTCCAATCCTGTTTCTCCTCCTCATCTGTGCCATTTTGGGGGCTCTTTGGTCCAGGGACGGGATACCCGGGGCTGATTGCGCCGGTACAACGGATGGAGCCGCCGGCTGCGCAATTCCCGCTGCCACACCGGACGGCGGAACACCAGTCCCTGTCCGCCCTCTTCTCCCTCTTTTTCCTCCAACACCAGGGTGTCCACCCCAAAGGACTGTTCTCCCACCATCAGGGCCAGGGTGATGACGGTGCCCAGCGCGATGCCCACAAAGCCCATTACCACGCCGCACAGCAGCAGAAAAATCCGCAGCAGTCGCACGCCAAAGGTAAAGGAGTAATCGGGCAGCGCAAAAGAGCCCATGCCGGTGAAAGCCACAATGATAATCAAAATGGGGCTGACCAGATTGGCCTCCACCGAAGCCTGTCCCAAAATGAGCGCCCCCACAATGCCGATGCTGTTGCCGATGATGCCAGGCACTCGGGTGGACGCCTCCCGGATCAGGTCAAAGGACAGCACCATGAGAAAGGCCTCCACCACCGAGGGAAAGGGTACATTTTCCCGGGCCTGGGCAATGGCGATGAGAATGTCGGTGGGAATCATCTCCTGATGGAAATTGGTCAGCGCCACATAGAGCGCCGGCAGGTAGATGGACGCAAACAGCGCAATGCATCGAATGATGCGGGTGAGGGTACCATACTGCCAGCGCAGAGAGGTGTCTTCGGTAGTGGTGAGCATGCTGGACAGGGTCATGGGCACCACCACCCCAAAGGGACTGCCGTCCAGAATGATGCCCACCCGTCCTTCATTGAGGTTGGCTGCCACCTTGTCAGGTCGCTCGGTGGAAAGCACCGACGGAAAAATGGAAAAGGGATTGTCCTCGATAAACTGCTCCAGCATGCCGCTGCCAAAGATAAAATCTCCCCGCAAGCTGTCCAGCCGGCGTTTCACCTCTTCCACAATGGCCGGATTGCACAGGCCGTCAATATACAGCACTGCGCAGCTGCTGCGATTCACATCTCCCACCATGGTGTATTCCACCACCAGCCTGGGGTTTTTGATGATCCGGCGCACCAGAGTGGTGTTGGTTTTGAGGTTCTCGGTAAAGGCCTCCTGAGGCGCTTTCACCGCTCCTTCGGTCTGGGGAATGTTCACACTGCGCCGCTCATACCCCTTGGTCTCGCACACAAAGGCCTGAGAGGCCCCCTGCACCAGCACCAGACTGTCCCCCATCAAAAGCCCGCGGATCCCCTCATCCAAACTGGCCTGGGCCTGTACATTGCCCACTTCCACTACGTCCAGCAGCGCCTGAGCCACCGGCTGTTCCTCTTCAGGGGGCAGCCCCTGACGACTCAAGGGCCGGATAATAAAATCACTCACATCCACACGGCTGCTCATACCGTCGATGTACAGCACCGCCACCGGCCGGTCTCCCGCCCGCAGCCGCCGCACAATCAAATCCGGATTGCGGTCCGAGCAAAACTGCTCCTTCACATAGGCCAGATCCTTTTCCAACTGTCCGGTGACCGGCGTGTTCTGCCGCTGAGTCGCCTCTCCAAAATCCCGCTCCTCAGGATCGTTTTCTCCCGCATCCCCCAGCCTTGGAATGGCAAAGGGTCCCACTCGCTGCGGTTGGTCAAAGGCCAGCCGATTTCGTACCCAATCCCACAAACCTGGTCCCTTTTCCCGCTGCATGCCAACGCCTCCTCCGCACAGTTTTTTCTATGCACAGGTTGCGCCGGTTGTGAAATTTTTATTCTTTTCCGGCCTATATCCACCCAAAACTCCACTATATATTGTATTTATCCCCACTTTATGCCATATTTCCGCAATTTTCTTGCTCTCATCCCCCACTTTGTAGTATACTGTAAGAACAGACCTCAGAAAGGGCCCTGACGCAGGTGGTACACCCTTATGAAAAAATGGATGCTATTCATTCTCTGCGGGCTGTTTGCATGCTTCACAGGATACTATTTTCTGCAAAATGTGCAGAGTTCTTTCAGCGCGGCAGACCTGCAGCAAACCTATACTTCTCCGCTGGATCAGCAGGAACTGGTTTCTCCCCGGGACAGCCAGGAAGGACTGGTCACCCCGCCTCCTCTGGCAGGCCAGCCTCAGCCCCCTGCCGAACCGCGGGATCTCACCCTCTCCATTGGCGGCAGCGAGGGCAGCTTCACCATGCCCTTCCGGGATGATTTTTCGGTGGAAGCCTTCACCCAGGCGGCACTGGAAGAATACCCGCTGCTGGATTTTGACTACGGCCGGCAGGGACGATGGTATTACACCATCAACGGCCAGCCAGTGGAAGAGCCCGCCGAAACCCGTATTTTGCAGGAAGGGGATTCAGTGGTGTGGTATCCCGTTCCCTCTTCGGGAATCCCCCCTGCCTGACAAACGCAAAAAAGGATGCTTTCTTTATAAGAAAGCATCCTTTTTCATTGCCAATTTCAGGAGTGCCAGCCCTCCCGGGTATAGCCGGCCAGACCCTCCCGGAACGCCTCCACCGTTCCCGGCGTCTCATCCAGCCAATAGGGACGGGCCACATTGCCCTCCGCATCCCAGTCCGCGTAGCTGAACCACACCGCAATTTTAATGTTGGGGTACTTACCGATGTGCTGGAACATATTGCGGATCCAGGCTTCCTTGTCGCCGCCCACACTGCTGGAGGCAAATTCGGTGATGATCCAGGGGAATTCTCCAAAGGTCTCCCCGTACAACGCCTGAATGTGATCGTAAATCACGTCAAATTCCCGCCATTCTTCGCCCCACTGGGTGTAATAAGTGCCGTTGTTGTATCCAGTGACACCGATCATTTGCACATACTCATTGCCGGGGTAATAGGCCAGAGAATCATTCCACCGGCTGGGGGGAGCATTTCGGTCGTTGGGATTGAAAATCCAAATGCAGTTGTTGACTCCTTCCTCCTGGAAAATCTCATACATCCTGCGCCAACAGGCAATGAAAATATCGGGGTCTCCCATATTCACCACACCGCCGTAACTGGTCCAGTCGCTGTTCATCTCATTGCACACCCGGAAAAGGAAGGGGTGCTCAAACTCTTTGGCCTGCCGGGCAAACCGGCGGATGGCATCCTCTTTGCCACGGTACAGATCCAGCAGAGGACTGTAGCCGAACATGTCCTCGTTGTTGTTTTCGGTGAGCTGGTAGGTGAGCTCCACAATGCGCCCCTCATCCCAGTTCTTCTGCATGAACTCGGTGGGGAAGTCGTGAATGGAATGGACATAGGACAAAATCACCGGGAAGCGATAGTCCAGCTCCTCCTCCAGCTGAGGCACCGTCGTCTCAATGCCCTCGCCGTAAATGTCCTCCACGAAAATGCCCCACCGCAAATCATCGCTGTCCGCGATGCGATGGTACAGCTCTTTGGTTTCCTCGGTCCAGAAATCCGGCAGCTCAGGCTTAAAATCGGTGTACAATCCGCCGCTGCCCACCGGCTGGAACAGCCGGAACTCTTCCAGCATCTGAGGGATCTGCCCCTGCATTTCCTCGGCATCCTCATGACGGTATTTCAGTACAATCCGAATGAAATCCCGTCCGCCGGTGCGCAGATATACATAACTGTAGGCGTCATAGAGGTCGTCCGGCATCTCCTCAATCACCGCATGGTACACAATGCCCGAATTCCCCGCCGCTTCCACCGGCTCGGTCTGACTCACCGTCACCCGGTTGAGCTCCTGCCAACCCTCGTTGAGCAAAAACCGGCTCTGATAATATCCAATGTACTGGTCAATGCCATCGTCAAAGGTATACCAGGGCACCAGCTGGGCCAACCCATCCGCCATGGCCTGCTCAATGCTCTGATAGGGGGAATACTCCCGGGAGATGATACACTGATACCCCTCTCCCTCGGCCCGGGTCACCGCCGCACTGAGGCTGAAATCAAACTCCGTACCGGCGGGAAAATCCATCTGATAGCCGTCGCTGTAATTCACCAGCCGGGTGCGGTCCTGTGCCTCATACACCCGTTTGTTGTCGCCGTTGTAGTCGAACTGCCGCTCCTGGGCTTGTTCCCCGTTCACATAGAGCTGCATCTCCCACCCTTCAGGCAGACCTTCCACTTCCTGCTTCTGGGTGGAGGGCGCCATATGCAGCACCTGATATTTGACAAACTTTTTCAGCTGCAGGGCATAGGGGTGCTGGCTGCGATAGAGCAGCACCATACCCACCGCTCCCAGCAGCAGGCAGATCCCCAACGCAATCGCCCATTTTTTCCTGTGTTTCATAGTGGCTTCCTCTCTTTTTCGGGTATTTGTTTCATTATACCACACCGGCAGGGCCGGGGGAATCCCCCTTTGCCGCGCAAAAAACCCCGGCAGAAACTCTGCCGGGGTTTTTCTCAATGAATGGGCTGAATTAAACCAGTTCGATGATGGCCATTTCAGCAGCGTCACCGCGACGGGGGCCGGTACGGAGAATTCTGGTGTAACCACCATTTCTCTCAGCGTACTTGGGGGCGATCTCGTCGAACAGCTTTACCACCACTTCTCTCTTGGTGATGTAAGAGAGAGCCTGGCGCTTGCTGTGCAGGGTATTGGTCTTACCCAGGGTGATCATCTTTTCTGTCACATTTTTTACTTCTTTCGCGCGGGCGACCGTGGTCTCGATCTTGCCGTTTTCCAGCAGATAGGTGACCATGGCACGCAGCATGGCGCGTCTTTGGTCAGTGGGTCTGCCCAGCTTGCGAGCCTTTGCCATACCTGTTTACCTCCTCATATGCGTATCTTCCGTCATGGGTCTATGGCAGGTTTATTCCTCGTCGCTCTTGAGACCCAGGCCGAGGGCATCCATCTTGTGCATGACCTCTTCCAGGGACTTACGACCGAGGTTTCTCACCTTCATCATGTCCTCTTCGGATTTATTGATTAAGTCTTCTACCGTATTGATGCCAGCACGCTTGAGACAATTGAACGAGCGGACAGACAGATCCAGCTCTTCGATGGTCATCTCCAGCACCTTTTCCTTACGGGTTTCTTCCTTTTCCACCATGATCTCGGTGTTCTTGGCGTCATCCGAGAGATCAATGAACAGGTTGAGGTGCTCCGAAAGGATCTTGGCGCCCAGGGAAATGCTCTCCTGAGCGGAGATGGTGCCGTCGGTCCAAACTTCCAGCGTCAGCTTATCATAATCCGTCACCTGGCCCACACGAGTGTTTTCCACAGTGTAGTTCACCTTGTGTACGGGAGTAAAGATGGAATCCACCGGAATGGTACCAATGATGGTGCCCATTGCCTGTTTGTTCTTGTCAGCCGGTACATAGCCACGACCCTTTTTCAGGGTGATCTCCATGTACAGCTTGGCATCATCGTTGAGGGTTGCAATGTGCAGATCCTTGTTGATGATCTCCACATCCGCATCGCACTTGATGTCTCCCGCGCACACGTCGCAGCGGCCTTCCGCCTCGATGTGTACCACCTTGACGCCATCCCCATGCAGGATGGTAGTGAGTTCCTTGAGGTTCAGCACGATCTCGGTCACATCCTCCTTGACACCGGGGATGGTGGAAAACTCATGCTGTACACCTTCAATTTTCACAGAGCACACAGCGGTGCCCGGCAGGGAAGAAAGCAGGATCCGTCTGAGGGAATTGCCCAGTGTAATGCCATACCCGCGTTCCAGCGGCTCTACCACAAATTTGCCGTAGGTTCCGTCCGGCGTGGTCTTGACACACTCAATGCGAGGCTTTTCGATTTCAATCACGTATTAACCCTCCTTTGTGATTCAATGTCTTCTCCAATATTCTGGGGTACTTGAGGGTACACACTGCCCGTCTAAGCGACTCCACAGGATTCTCTCCCGAAACAGCTTCGGGAGAAAAACCCGGTGTAATGGATATTACTTGGAGTACAATTCGACGATCAGGGTTTCGTTCACTTCGAAATCAATGTCATCTCTATTGGACAGAGCAATGACCTTGCCATTGTTGTTCTCGTCCTTTTCAAGCCACTTGGGCAGCGCGCGGCTGGCGTTGTCCTCCAAAATTTTCTTAAAGCCTTCAGATTCCAGGCTCTTTGGTTTGATAGAGATAACATCGTCTTGGCTCACCAGGTAAGAGGGGATATCCACCTTCTTGCCATTGACCAGGATGTGGCCATGGTTCACGATCTGACGGGCTTCTCTTCTGGTGTTGGCCCAGCCCAGACGGAACACCACATTGTCCAGACGACGCTCCAGCAGCTGCAGCAGCATTTCGCCAGTGATGCCTTCCATCTTGGTGGCCTTCTCGTAGTAGTGACGGAACTGCTTTTCCAGCACGCCGTAGATGAACTTAACCTTCTGCTTCTCATTGAGCTGCATGGCGTATTCGCTCTGCTTCTTTCTCATGTTCTGCTTCTGGTTGCGGTTGGACTTCTTGGAGATGCCCATCACAATGGGATCGATGCCCAAGGTCTTGCATCTCTTCAGAATGGGTTGCATGTTCTTAGCCATGTGCGTTTTCCTCCTTCTTTCAGATTTTTGGGATTAGACTCTTCTTCTCTTGGGCGGACGGCAGCCATTGTGAGGGATGGGAGTAACATCCTTGATGAGGCTGACTTCCAGACCAGCGGACTGCAGCGCACGGATGGCGGCTTCACGGCCGGCACCGGGGCCCTTTACATAAGCTTCTACCGTCTTGAGGCCATGCTCCATAGCGGCCTTGGCAGCGGTTTCAGCAGCAGACTGCGCAGCGAAGGGGGTGGACTTACGAGAGCCTCTGAAGCCCATCTCACCAGCGCTGGCCCAGGACAGTGCATTGCCCTGAGTATCGGTGATGGTCACAATGGTATTGTTGAAAGTAGAACGGATGTGGGCGCAGCCGCGCTCAATGTTCTTCTTCTCACGCTTTTTTCTAACAACCTTCTTAGCCTTTGCCATGATATTTCCCCCTCCTTACTTCTTCTTATTTGCAATGGTCTTCTTGGGACCCTTGCGGGTTCTGGCGTTGGTCTTGGTTCTCTGGCCTCTCACGGGCAGGCCACGTCTGTGACGCAGGCCTCTATAGCAGCCGATCTCCATCAGTCTCTTGATGTCCAGCGCTACGTTACGACGCAGATCGCCTTCCACCTCGTAGTTCTTGTCGATGTAATCTCTGATCTTCTGTACATCGTCTTCGGTCAGGTCCTTTACGCGGGTATCGGGATTGATCCCGGTGTTCTTCAGGATCTCCACGGCGCGGTTTCTGCCAATACCGAAAATATAAGTGAGACCAATCTCAACTCGCTTCTCTCTGGGTAAGTCTACACCGGCTATTCTTGCCATATTCTTGTTACACCTCCGTATCGTATGAAAATTAACCCTGCTTCTGCTTGTGCTTTGTGTTTTCACAGATCACCATAACTTTGCCTTTTCTTCTGATGATCTTGCACTTTTCACAAATAGGCTTTACAGACGGTCTTACTTTCATGGTAGTACCTCCTTCCGCCTCTCGGCGTTACCTAACTGTTGTTTCTTACTTGCTTCTCCAGGTGATCCGCCCTTTGGTCAGATCATAAGGAGACATCTCAACGGTGACCCTGTCGTTGGGCAGGATCCGGATGAAGTGCATACGCAGCTTCCCGGAAATGTGCGCCATGATCTGATGTCCGTTGTCCAGCTCCACCCGGAAAGTGGTGTTGGGCAGGCATTCCAATACTCTGCCTTCCAGCTCGATCATATCCTCTTTCGCCATGGGAATCCCTCCTTACTCGGTGTCGTTTCGTTCCAGTTCGCTCAGTGTTCGCCGCAGTTCCGCGTTGGTCAACTTATCGCCCCGCAGCACCTTCTCGCCCACTCGGGTGAGATTCTGGCTGCAAAACTGCACATGCCGCAGTTTTTTGCGCTTGGGATTTTCCAGACGCCGTCCCTTGCCGTTGACCAGCAAGACATAGCCGTCCTTCACCTCCAGCACCACAAAGAGCTTGCCTTTGTCGCGACCGGCTGTGGCTCGCACAATACACGATTTCGCAATGTCCATACGCCCTTCTCCTTATAGAACGGTGAGCAGCTGCGGCTCATCTTCCGTAATGAGTACGGTGTTTTCATAGTGGGCGGCGGGCTTGCCGTCGCACGTGACGGTGGACCATCCATCCTCCAGGACTTTCACCTGCCAGGTGCCCAGGTTGACCATGGGCTCAATGGCCAGCACCATTCCGGCCCGCAGACGCACACCCTTGCCGGGCGGTCCGTAATTGAGTACGGCCGGGTCCTCGTGCATGGCTCTGCCGATGCCATGCCCTGTAAAATCTCTCACGACACCATAGCCAAAGCTCTCACAGTAACTGCCGATGGCATGGGAGATATCGCTTAAGCGATTGCCCTCCCGGGCGAACTGCAGTCCCTCAAAAAAGCTCTGCCGGGTCACTTGGATGAGCTGTTTCACATCATCGCCAATCTCCCCCACCGGGAAGGTCCGGGCGGCGTCTCCATGGTACCCGCCGATATAGGCACCCACATCGATGCTGATGATGTCCCCCTCTTTGAGGATGGTGTGCTTGTTGGGGATTCCATGAATCACCATGTCGTTGACCGACGCACAGATGGTGGCGGGAAATCCGCCGTATCCCTTGAAAGAAGGTTTTGCCCCGTGGCTGCAGATGTAATCATATGCAACCTTATCCAGCTGCCAGGTGGATACCCCGGGCGCTATGTGCTTTTGCACTTCGGCCAGCGCTCCCCGGGTGATCCGTCCCGCAACCTTCATTTTTTCAATTGCCTCCGGAGATTTAATGGTAATCATCCGTCCACCTTCAATATCTCAAAAATCTGACGGCGGGTATTGTCCATACCCTTGGTGCCGTCCACCACTTTGCACTGGCCCTTGGCGGCATAATAATCCTTCAGGGGCTCGGTGGTTTCATGGTAGATCTTCAGACGGCTCAGTACGGTTTCGGGTTCGTCATCCTTGCGGATGATGAGCTTGCCGCCGCACTTGTCGCAGTGGACATTATCCTTGGAGGGCTTGGCGCTCAGATTGTAGGTGGCGCCGCACTCTTCGCACACACGTCGCTCCGCCATTCGCTGCACAATTTCCTCATCGGGAACTTCAATGGAAATCACATGGTCCATCACAATGCCCATATCGTCCAATGCCTTGGCCTGGGGTACGGTACGGGGAAATCCGTCCAGAATGTACCCATCCCGGCAGTCCTCCTGAGCCAGACGTTCCTTGATGATGCCAATGACCACCTCATCGGGAACCAGCTGGCCCTTCTGAGTGTACTCCTTGGCTTTGTTTCCCATTTCGGTGCCAGTTTTGATGGCCTCCCGAATGATGGCGCCGGTGGAGATAGAGGGGATGTTCAGCGCTTCGCACACGAATTCGGCCTGGGTGCCTTTGCCCGCGCCGGGTGCGCCCAAAAAGATCAGTTTCATATCATTGACCCCCTAACATAACATGGTGTGCTTTCATTATTCCAAAAAGCCTCTGTAATTCCGCATCAGCATCTGGGCCTCGATCTGCTTGACCGTTTCCAGTGCCACACCTACCACGATGAGCAGGCTGGTTCCGCCGAAGTACAGGCCCTGCACATGCAGGCCGGTATTGAAGATGATGGGCATTACAGCGATCACGCCCAGGAAGAAGGAACCCATCAGGGTAATCTTGGACATGGTCCGGGTGATGAAATCGGCGGTGGGCTTGCCGGGACGAATGCCCGGAATGAAACCGCCATTCTTCTTCATATTGTTGGCCATCTCCACAGGATTGTACTGGATGGCGATATAGAAGTAATTGAAGAAGATAATCAGTACGAAATAGATGATTCCGTACCAGATACTGCTGGGCTGCAAGGTCATCAGCACTCTGCCCCAGAAGGAGTTCACATCCAGATTGGGGAAGAACATGATGATGGTGGAAGGCAGCGAGCAGATGGAAGAGGCGAAGATGATGGGCATAACACCGGCCATGTTCACCTTGAGAGGAATGTGGCTGGACTGACCGCCGTACATCTTACGGCCTACTACACGCTTGGCATACTGCACCGGAATGCGGCGCTCGGACTCGTTCATGAACACCACAAAGGCCACCGCAGCCAGGGCCACCAGCGCAATGCCCGCCAGCAGCACCACATTGGTGTTGTTGGCCAGCAGGGTGCCCACACCGCCGGGGATGCCGGAGATGATGCCCACAAACAGAATGATGGAAATGCCATTGCCTACGCCCTTATCGGTAATCTGTTCGCCCAACCACATGATGAACGCACATCCAGCGGTGAAGGACAGTACGATTACCAGAGCGGAGAACCAGTTGTTGACCGCAGAGGGGATGGCGCCCCAGCTGCGAATGATGGTGTAAAATCCGTAGCCCTGGATCAAACCGATGGCCACTGTGGTATAACGGCTGATCTGGGTCAGTTTCTTTCTGCCCTCCAAGCCTTCTCTGGCCAGCCGTTCCAGTGCCGGAATGGCCACTGTAAGCAGCTGGATGATGATGCTGGCGTTGATATAGGGCGAAACCGACATGGCAAAGACGCTTGCCTGGCTCATGGCGCCACCGGACAACATGTTGAAAACGCCGAAGATGGTGTCGCTGCTTTCGCTCATCTTGGCGGCCAGCACACCGGTATCAATGAAAGGTACCGGAATGAAGCTGCCGAACCGGAAGATCAGCAGAATGAAAGCAGTGAACAGAAGCCGTTTTCTCAGATCCGGCAGCTTCCACGCGTTTTTCAATGTTTCGATCATTATACCACCTCTGCTACGCCGCCAGCGGCTTCGATCTTCTCCTTTGCAGTAGCGGTGAAGCCAACCGCCTTCACGGTGACTTTCTTGGTCAGTTCGCCGCCGCCCAGAATCTTCACACCGTCGCAGATCTTACCGATCACACCGGCGTTCAGCAGAGCCTCAGCGTCCACCACAGCACCGTCTTCAAACTTGTTCAGCTGGTCGACATTCACAGTGGCGTAGGTCTTAGCAAAAATGTTGTTGAAGCCTCTCTTGGGGAGTCTTCTGTAAATGGGCATCTGGCCGCCTTCAAAGCCGGGACGAACACCGCCGCCGCTTCTGGCCTTCTGGCCCTTGTGGCCACGGCCCGCGGTCTTGCCATTGCCGCTGCCGGCGCCTCTGCCCTTTCTCTTACCCTCGGTGGTAGCGCCCACCGCGGGGGAAAGCTCGTAAAGTTTCATGCCTGGCACCTCCTTGTTTATTCAGCTTCTTCCACACAGATAAGGTGGCTGATCTTGGCGATCTTACCCTGGGTCTGAGCATTGTCGGGCTGAATCGTTACGTCATTGATCTTTTTTAAGCCAAGGGCGTGAGCGGTCGCGATCTGCTTTTCCAGTCTGCCGATCAGGCTCTTGGTGAGAGTAATCTTCAGGTTTGCCATCTCTAGCCCCTCCTTAACCTAAAATTTCCTGCGCGCTCTTGCCACGGATGGCCGCAACTTCGTCCACCGTGCGCATGGCCTTGAGGCCTTCGATGGTGGCCAGGACCACATTTCTGGGATTGTTGGAACGCAGGCACTTGGTCCGCACGTTCTTCACGCCAGCCAGCTCCATTACAGCTCTCACTGCGCCGCCGGCGATTACGCCGGTACCTTCTGCAGCGGGCTTGAGCAGCACGCGGCCGGCACCGAACTCGCCCAACACTTCGTGGGGCAGAGTATCACCCTTCAGGGAGACATTGATCATCTTCTTCTTGGCGTCTTCGATGCCCTTGCGGATGGCATCGGGCACTTCAGATGCCTTGCCCATGCCGCAGCCTACGTGGCCGGCACCGTCGCCTACCACCACCAGTGCGCTAAACTTCATGATACGGCCGCCCTTGACGGTCTTGGCAACGCGGTTGATGGCTACGACTCTTTCCTGGAGATCCAGGGTGCTTGCGTCAATTCTTGTTTCCACCTAGTGTTCCTCCTTCTCTTAGAATTTCAGGCCGCCTTCTCTGGCGCCCTCTGCCAATTCCTGCACTCTGCCGTGGTACACATAGCCGCCCCGGTCGAACACCACTTCGGTGATGCCCTTTTCCAGAGCCTTCTTGGCCACCAGCTGGCCCACAGCCTTGGCAGCATCCTTGTTGCCGCCATTGCCTTCCAGTTCCAGGGAAGATGCGGAAACCAGGGTCACGCCCGCCACGTCGTCAATGATCTGGGCGTAGATATTTTTCAGACTTCTGAAAACGTTCAGTCTCGGTCTTTCAGCGGTACCGGAGATCTTGTTACGGATTCTCTGATGTCTCTTGAGTCTGGCGTCATTACTGCTCGCTCTTTTAATCATGTGTAACTACTCTCCTTTCTTACTTTTTCTTACCGCCGGTCTTACCTTCCTTGCGACGGATCACTTCATCCACATACTTGATGCCCTTGCCCTTGTAGGGTTCGGGGGGTCTCTTCTCGCGCACTTCTGCGGCGAACTGGCCCACCACCTGCTTGTCGATGCCGTTGATGATCACCTTGTTGGGTGCGGGAACATCGATGGTGATAACGCCGGGGATCTCATCCACAAATACCTGATGAGAGTAGCCCAGGTTCATGACCAGCTGTTTGCCCTGCTTGGCAGCTCTGTAACCAACGCCGTTGATCTCCAGTTCCTTCTTGAAGCCAACGTTTACACCCTCTACCATGTTGGCGATCAGGGTGCGGGTCAGGCCGTGCAGGCTCTTGTGCAGCTTATCTTCGCTGGGGCGGGACACAACAACTTCGTTGCCTTCCACCTTGATGATCATATCCTTGTGCATTTCCTTGGTGAGCTCACCCTTGGGACCCTTGACGGAAACCACATTGCCGTTTACCGTCACGGTCACGCCGGCAGGGATCGCGATGGGCTTTCTGCCTATACGAGACATGGTGTTACCTCCTCATTTCAGACACATACAAGGCTTGCGCCTTTCTCTGCATCGAATACAAAAAATCTATCTAAAAAATTTCCGGTAGTGCTTACCACACGAAGCAGAGCACTTCGCCGCCCACGTTGAGGGCTCTGGCCTTCTTATCGGTCATCACGCCCTTAGAGGTGGACACGATGGCGATACCCAGGCCCTTGAGCACCTTGGGCATATCCTCGCAGCTGCTGTACACACGCAGACCGGGCTTGGATACTCTTCTCAGGCTGGTGATTACCTTGCTCTTGCCGGGGCCGTACTTCAGGGTGATCTTGATGATGCCCTGCAGGCCGTCGTCGATGATCTGGAAATTCTTGATATAGCCTTCTTCCAGCAGAATCTCTGCGATCGCCTTCTTCATCTTGGAAGCGGGGATCTCCACGCTCTCATGCTTGGCAGCATTGGCGTTGCGGATTCTGGTGAGCATATCCGCGATGGGATCAGTAATATGCATAAGTCGTACCTCCTTCTCTGTTTACTATTACCAGCTTGCCTTCTTCACGCCAGGGATCTCGCCCTTGTAGGCCAGCTCTCTGAAGCAGATACGGCAAATGCCGTACTTTCTCAGGTAGGCATGGGGTCTGCCGCAGATCTTGCATCTGTTGTAGGCTCTGGTGGAAAACTTAGCAGGCTTCTGCTGCTTCAATACCATTGCTTTTCTTGCCACTTGTCTTTCCCTCCCTTTTACTTAGAGAACGGAGCGCCCATCAGGCTCAGCAGCTCTCTGGCTTCCTCATCGGTGTTGGCGGTGGTCACCATAATGATGTCCATGCCTCTGATGGCGTCTACCTTGTCATATTCAATCTCAGGGAAGATCAGCTGTTCCTTGATGCCCAGAGCGTAGTTGCCCCGGCCGTCAAAGGCATTGGGGTTGATGCCCCGGAAGTCACGCACGCGGGGCAGAGCCACGCTGAACAGTCTATCCAGGAATTCGTACATCTTTTCGCCGCGCAGGGTCACCTTGCAGCCGATGGGCATGCCCTCTCTCAGCTTGAAGTTGGCCACAGACTTTCTGGCCTTGGTCACGATGGGCTTCTGGCCGGTGATGATGCCCAGATCCTTCATGGCGCTGTCGATCACCTTGCTGTTTTCCTTGGCCTCACCCAGACCCATATTGATCACAATCTTATCCAGCTTGGGGATCTGCATTACGCTCTTGTATGCGAACTTCTTCATCAAGCTGGGTGCTACTTCGCTGTTGTATTTCTCTCTCAAACGAGCCACTCGAATTACCTCCTTTCGGGCATTCTTACAGAGCTGCGCCGCAGTGCTTGCAAACTCTGACCTTCTTGTCGCCTTCCATCTTCATAGCCACGCGGGTGGGCTTGTTGCACTTGGGGCACACAGCCATCACCTTGCAGGCGTAGATGGGAGCGTTCATCTCAATGATGCCGCCGGTTTCGCCCTGTCTTCTGGGCTTCTGGTGCTTCTTCACCACGTTGATGCCTTCCACAACGACCTTCTGGGCCTTGGGGTTGGTGCTGACCACCTTACCCTGCTTGCCCTTGTCCTTACCGGAAAGGATCACGACGGTATCGCCGGTTTTCACATGAAGTGTATTCATTCTCATATCCTCCTTTTCCGATAAACTTACAGAACTTCAGGTGCCAGGGACAGGATCTTCAGGTAATCCTTTTCTCTCAGCTCTCTTGCCACCGGGCCAAAGATACGGGTACCTCTGGGGTTTTTGTCATCCTTGATGATGACTGCTGCGTTCTCATCGAACTTAATATAGGAACCGTCCTGACGGCGCAGGCCCTTCTTGGAGCGCACGATAACCGCCTTGACTACGTCGCCTTTTTTTACAACGCCGCCTGGTGTTGCCTTCTTGACAGAAGCTACCACCACGTCGCCGATGTTGCCATACTTTCTGCCGCTGCCGCCCAGCACACGAATGCACATGAGCTCCTTGGCGCCGGTATTGTCAGCAACCTTCAGATAAGTCTGCTGTTGAACCATGTTCGTATCCTCCTTCCCTCTGTCTTACTTGGCCTTTTCTACGATCTCTACCAGTCTCCATCTCTTGTCCTTGGAAAGGGGTCTGGTCTCCATCACCTTCACGGTGTCGCCCACGCCGCACTGGTTCAGCTCATCATGAGCCTTCAGCTTGTAGGTGCGCTTTACGATCTTTTTATATAAAGGATGCTTGACTCTGCCTTCGATGGCCACCACGATGGTCTTATCCATCTTGTCGCTGATGACCTTGCCGACTTTGACTTTTCTAAATGCTCTTTCCATCCTGTCTTCCTCCTTTCAAAGAACTTACTTGGCCGCCAGCTCTTTTTCCTTTAAGATGGTCTGGATCCGGGCCAGGTCCTTCTTAACGGACTTGATCTTCATGGGATTTTCCAGCTGGTTGGTAGCGTGTTGGAATCTCAGGTTAAAAAGCTCAGACTTGAGCTCCACGAGCTTTGCAGAAAGCTCGGCTGCAGTCATTTCTCTGATTTCGTTAGCCTTCATTATTCGTCTACACCTGCCTTCTCTTCTTCTCTCTTGATGATCTTGCACTTCACAGGCAGCTTGTAGCTGGCCAGTCTCAGGGCCTCTCTGGCCACATCTTCGCTGACACCCTTAATCTCGAACATCACGCGGCCGGGCTTAACCACAGCCACCCAGTATTCGGGAGAACCTTTACCGGAACCCATACGAGTTTCAGCGGGCTTTTCGGTCACAGGCTTGTCGGGGAAGATCTTGATCCACACCTGACCGCCACGCTTGGTGTAACGGGTCATGGCGATACGAGCGGCTTCGATCTGGTTGGAGGTGATCCATGCGGGCTCGGTGGCCTGCAGACCAAAATCACCGTATGCCAGGAAGTTGCCTCTGGTGGCCTTTCCCTTCATTCTGCCTCTGTGAACTCTACGGAACTTAACTCTCTTTGGTAACAACATTAGTTTTTGCCTCCTTCCACCGGAGCCTTCTTCACTTCGGGAAGAATTTCACCCTTGTAGATCCAAACCTTCACGCCGATCTTACCGTAGGTGGTATTGGCTTCTGCAAAGCCGTAGTCGATGTCGGCACGGAGGGTCTGCAGGGGGATGGTACCTTCGTGATAGCTTTCGCATCTGGCGATTTCAGCGCCGCCCAGACGACCGGAGCACATGGTCTTGATGCCCTTGGCGCCCATACGCATGGAGCGCAGCATGCACTGCTTCATAGCTCTTCTGAAGGAGATTCTTCTCTCCAGCTGAGAAGCGATGTTCTCTGCCACCAGGGTGGCATCCAGATCAGCCTGCTTGATTTCCACAATGTTGATGTAGACGCTCTTGCCGCCAATCAGCTTGGAAACTTCGCCGCGCAGCTTTTCGATCTCGCTGCCCTGACGGCCGATGACGATACCGGGCTTGGCAGTGTGGATGTTGATGCGCAGCTGCTGTGCGGTACGCTCAATGACAATCTTGGAAATGCCGGCAGCGTACAGCTTCTTCTTGATATATTCTCTGATCTTGTGGTCCTCTACCAGGGTGTCGCCAAATACTTCATCCTTTGCGAACCACTTGGAATTCCAATCCTTGATCACGCCGACTCTCAGGCCGTGCGGATTAACTTTCTGACCCATAATTTACCTCCTTTTCGTAATTATTCTGCTTCTTTCAGAACAATGGTAATATGAGAAGTCCGCTTGTAGATGCGGAAGGCCCGGCCCTGTGCCCGGGGCATGATCCGCTTGAGGATGGGACCGCCATTGGCGTACACCTCAGCTACATACAGCTTGGAAACGTCCATATTGTGGTTGTTTTCCGCGTTGGCCATAGCGCTCATCAGCAGCTTTTCCAGGATACCGGAAGCGGCCTTGGGGGTCTGCTTCAGAATGGCGATGGCCATGCCCACCGGCTTGTTCCGGATCAGGTCTGCCACCACGCCGACCTTGCGGGGGGAAATCCGCACAAATTTTGCGTGTGCTCTAGCTTCCATCGTTATTTCTCCTTTCCGCGAATTACTTCTTGCCGTTATTGCTGGTCTTGCTTCCGGCATGGCCCTTGTAGGTTCTGGTGGGAGCAAATTCGCCGAACTTGTGGCCTACCATATCCTCGGTCACGTACACCGGCACGTGCTTTCTGCCGTCATGTACCGCCACTGTATGACCAACGAAATCGGGGAAAATGGTGGATGCACGAGACCAAGTCTTGAGCACTTTCTTTTCGCCTGCTTCGTTCATTTCCTGTACTCTCTTGAGGAGCGCCGGCTGGATAAAAGGACCTTTTTTAATGCTTCTGCCCATTTGGGAAGCCTCCTTTCCTGATTCTCTCTATCTTACTTGTCGTTTCTTCTCTTCACGATGAACTTATCGCTTCTGTTCTTCTTAGAACGGGTCTTGTAACCCAGAGCAGGCTTGCCCCAGGGAGTCACAGGACTGGGCATACCAACAGGAGATTTGCCTTCGCCACCGCCATGGGGGTGATCGCAGGGGTTCATCACGACGCCGCGGACCTGGGGACGCTTGCCCATGTGACGGCTCTTGCCAGCCTTACCCACATTGACATTGGCGTGATCCACATTGCCCAGCTGACCAATGGTAGCCTTGCAGTCCAGGCGGATATAACGAACTTCGCCGGAGGGCAGACGAACCAGAGCCATGCCGCCTTCCTTACCCAGCAGCTGAGCCTGGTTGCCAGCGGCACGTACCAACTGACCGCCCTTGCCGGGGTACAGCTCGATGTTGTGCACGAAGGTACCTACGGGAATGTTGGCCAGGGGCAGGCAGTTGCCGGCCTTGATGTCAGCGTCCTTGGAAGACAGAACTTCCTGACCCACCTTCAGGCCCACAGGAGCCAGGATATATCTCTTGTCGCCGTCCTCGTACTGTACCAGCGCGATGTTGCAGGTACGGTTGGGATCGTACTCCAGAGTGGCTACGGTGCCCTTTACATCGATCTTATCTCTCTTGAAATCGATCACTCTGTACTTCACCTTGTTGCCGCCACCCTGGTGACGAACGGTGATGCGGCCATAGGAGTTTCTGCCGGCATTCTTCTTGAGGGTTTCCAGCAGGGACTTCTCAGGCTTTACCTTGGAGAGTTCGGAGTAATCCTGAACCGTCATACCTCTTCTCGCGGGAGAGGTCGGCATATATTTCTTAATAGCCATCTATTTTGCCTCCTTAATTCCTTAGTCCTGGACTTACATCAAGCTGTCGAAGAATTCGATGGTCTTGGAATCCTCGGTGAGGGTCACAATCGCCTTCTTCTTGTCGCTTCTGAAGCCGGTGTGCACGCCCATGCGCTTTTCCTTGCCGGGCAGCTTCACGGTGTTCACCTTCAGCACCTTCACACCGAACAGCTCTTCGCAGGCCTTCTTGATCTCAATCTTGTTGGCGTCCAGGGGCACGTAGAAGGTATACTTCTTTTCGCTGATGGCGTACATGCTCTTCTCGGTAATAACGGGCTTGATAATGATGTCGTGAGCGGTTCTCATTATGCGTACACCTCCTCAAGTCTGGTCAGCGCATCCTTGGTGATAATCATCTTATCACAGTTCAGCACTTCGTAGGTATTCACGTTTGCAGCGATGGTGGTGCGCACGGTGGGGATGTTGGCAGCGGACTTGATCACGTTCTCGTCCACACCGCTCATAACCACCAGAGCCTTGCTGTCCAGGCCGAATGCCTTGAGTACAGCCACCATGTTCTTGGTCTTGATGCTGTCGAAGGTCAGCTGATCCAGCACGATCACTTCGTCAGCGGCAGCCTTGGCAGAGAGGGCAGACTTCACAGCCAGCCGCTTTACCTTCTTGTTCAGGCTGTAGGAGTAGTCACGGGGCTTGGGAGCGAATACCACGCCGCCATGAGTCCACTGGGGAGCACGGATGGAGCCCTGTCTGGCCCGGCCGGTGCCCTTCTGTCTCCAGGGCTTGATGCCGCCGCCCCGCACTTCTGCTCTGGTCAGCGCGCTCTGGGTGCCCTGTCTCTGGTTGGCCAGATAATTTACAACAGCCTGGTGCATAACCACCTTGTTGGGCTCGATGCCGAAAATGCTGTCGTTCAGTTCGATCTCGCCGATGTTCTCAGCGTTCATATTGTACAAAGTAACCTTAGGCATTTGGTTGTCCTCCTTTCATTAGGCGTTCTTCACGGTGTTCTTCAGGTAAACCACGCCGCCCTTGGGGCCGGGGATGGCGCCCTTGACCACGATGAGGTTGTTTTCCACGTCCACCTTCACCACGTCCAGGTTCTGCACGGTCACTCTCTCGTTACCCAGCTGACCGGCCATCTTCTTACCCTTCATGACACGAGAGGGATCGGAGCAAGCGCCCATGGAGCCCACTTCCCGATGCACAGGGCCGGTACCATGGCTCATACGCAGTCTTGCGTGATTCCATCTCTTGATAACGCCTGCAAAGCCCTTGCCCTTGGAGGTACCGGTTACGTCCACCTTATCGCCGGCGGCGAACACGTCAGCCTTCACCTCGTCGCCCACGTTGTAGGCGGAGCAGTCTTCCAGCCGGAACTCCTTGAGGTACTTCTTCACAGCCGCACCGGCCTTGGCGAAGTGACCCTTCTGGGGCTTATTGGCCTTCTTTTCTTCCAGATCGCAGTAGCCCAGCTGCACAGCTTCGTAGCCGTCGTTTTCCAGGGTCTTCTTCTGAACCACGACGCAGGGGCCTGCTTCGATTACGGTTACGGGAACAACCTTGCCGCTTTCATCAAACAGCTGAGTCATTCCGATCTTCTTACCCATGATTGCCTTTTTCATGTTTCATTCCTCCTTGGTTATTGGTTGGCGTCTGCCAACATGACCTCTCATGGCGTCTTACAGCTTGATCTCAATCTCCACGCCGGCGGGCATATCCAGGCTCATCAGCGCTTCCACCGTCTTGGTGGTGGGCTTCAGGATGTCGATGAGACGCTTGTGAGTGCGCATTTCAAACTGCTCGCGGCTGTCCTTGTACTTGTGCACCGCACGCAGGATGGTCACCACTTCCTTCTTGGTGGGCAGCGGGATCGGGCCGGAAACGGCTGCGCCGGTTCTCTTGGCGGTCTCTACGATCTTCTCTGCGGACTGGTCGATCAGCATGTGGTCATACGCTTTCAGTCTGATCCGGATCTTTTCTTTTGCTTCTGCCATTTTGCTTGCCTCCTTAAATCGTACGTTTTTTGGTCGTACGACATAAAAAACTGCACACAGTTCCGGGTGTTTACACCCTCCCCAAATAAAAACTGGATTTAACCTTCCCTTTGACGCACACAGCCTGGGCATAAATCCAGATAAATTGCCGGAATGTTCCGGCGCATCATCATTGGTCCTTGCACGCAGCAAGTACGTAATGTGCACAGTATTTACGTCGCCCGGTTTAAAATCGGACATACTCGGCGGAAATTTCCCGGCTCGAGGCCGGCCACCTCCCGCTTCATCGCATATCATACCCGTATATTATACCCAAAACATCCCGCTTTTGCAAGGGTTTTGCATGGTTTTGGCCCTAAATTTTTTCTAAAATTTCTTACAAATTTTACGATTTACCGGCATTTGTTTTATGCACTATCACAACGCTTTGGGACCCGGACAGCCATCTTGTGGACAGGCTTCGCTCCATCCCCCACATCCTGTTGCGGAGCCCTGTCATCCGCCTGAATTCCCGCTTCCCACCCTTTACAAAGAGGAGGAAATTCATTATAATACATACTAGACCAGAAAAATGGAGGAAAATTATGATATTATACGATGAGCTCAAGCAATCGCTTGCGGCGCAGGAGGAGAAAATCGAAAACCTCCGCTCAGCCCTGAAGATCGACGACCTGCTCAACGACATCAGCGAACTGGAATACAAGCAGACGGTGCCCGGTTTTTGGGACGACATTGAAAACTCTCAGAAGATCATCACCGAAACCAAGCAGAAACGGGACAAGGTGGAACGCTACGAAAAGCTGAAGGCCTCCTACGAGGATGCCGTCACCCTGCTGAAAATGGCCATTGAAGAGGATGATGAATCCCTGGCGGATGAGATTCAGGCCGCCCATGATGCCATTTTGCAGGAAGTGGATGACATCACCCTGGAAACCTTGCTCAACGGCGAATACGACGCCAGCAATGCCATTCTCACCTTCCACGCGGGCGCGGGCGGCACCGAGGCCATGGACTGGGCCCAGATGCTCTACCGCATGTACACCCGGTGGTCGGAACGCCATGGCTTTTCCTACAAAATCCTGGACTATCTGGACGGCGAAGAAGCCGGCCTGAAGAGCGCCACCATCATGATTGAAGGGGTCAATGCCTACGGCTATCTCAAGAGTGAAATGGGCGTGCACCGGCTGGTGCGGGTTTCGCCCTTTGACTCCTCCGGCCGCCGCCACACCTCTTTTGCTTCGCTGGAAGTCATGCCCGAAATCCCCAACGACGTATCGGTGGAAATCCGGCCCGAAGACATCAAAATGGATGTGTTCCGTTCCAGCGGCGCCGGCGGTCAGCACATCAACAAGACCTCTTCGGCGGTGCGTCTGACCCACCTGCCCACCGGCATTGTGGTGTCCTGCCAGACCGAACGAAGCCAGGTGCAGAACCGGGAAACCTGTATGAAGATGCTGCGCTCCAAGCTGGTGCAGATCAAGGAACGGGAACACCTGGAGAAAATCTCCGACATCAAGGGCGAACAGAAAGCCATTGAATGGGGCAGCCAGATCCGCTCCTATGTGTTCATGCCCTATACCCTGGTGAAGGATCACCGCACCGGATTTGAGTCGGGCAACATCAGCGCGGTGATGGACGGCGATCTGGACGGCTTCATCAACGCGTACCTGAAGCAGAACGCCCAGGGCTGACAAAAAGGAGAACCATCATGAAAAAATTTGACCCTTTAAAAAAATGGCGGGAACGGGATATTCTCTCGGATGAAATGCCGGACTACAGCGATCCCGATCCCAACCAGGCTGCCAATCCCAAAAAATTCAGCCACATCATGTACTATTTCTTTGGTTTGGTGTTCTTCGCCGCAGGATTTATGACCAACACCGGCGACGAAAACAATCAGACCACCATGTTCCTCATCGGTTTTGCCTTTTTTGTATTTGGTTTCATCACCAAAAAAGCCGCCGATGTGGAGGGCGGCGTCATGGCTCTGCTCTTCGGCAGCCCCCGCAACTGGATCAAAAAAAAGAAAAAGTAATGCAGGCCCGCTTCCCCCGTTGGAAGCGGGTTTTTCTGTGCAGTAAAAAAGCCCCTTCTCCCAGTTTGGGAGAAGGGGCTTTGTGTTATTCACCCATCAGTTTCTTGAAATCCAGTTTGTCAATCTTGCTCTGGTTGCGCTCCACCGGAATGTCGGCGATCATGGGCGCCAGATATTCCTCCAGCTTCTGCTGGTTGGCAGTGTACTGCTCCTGGGTGGCGGCGTTTTTGGCGTCGCTCTTGATGGTCTCCTTGGTTTCCTCAAAGTACTTGGGGTCGTCGTCCAGCGGATACCGCTTGATGATATGGTACCCATAGGCACTCTCCACCAGATCGGACACCTCGCCCACTTCCAGTGCGAAGGAGCCTTCAATAAAGGCGGCGTCATAGCTGTCCTGCTGATTGAAGATGTAGCCGTCGGGCTGAGATTCGGTGCCGGGGTCATCGCTGAGGCTCAAAAAGCTCTCAAAATCCTCTCCCGCCCGGATCTTTTCCAGGGTGGCATTGGCCTCATCGGTGGCCTCTGCGATCTGAGCGTCAGTAAAGGTGGTTTGTCCGGAGGGGTCCTTGGTCTGGAACAGAATGTTCTTCACCCGCACATAGTCGCTCATGAAAATTTCCTTGGCCTCTTCGTCGCTGATGTCCGCGATCTCTTCGGAGGGATAGAGCTTTTCCTGCAACTTATTATAGTACAGATTTTCCACCTGGCTCTCCAGGAACACATCGGTCTCCATGCCCATCATGCCTGCCAGATCATCCAGGGACATGCCATACTGGGCATACGTCTGCTCCAGATAGGTCTTGTAGGTGTCGATCTCCTGCTGGGTCACATCGCAGTCGTTTTCCACGCACAGACGGTGCACCAGAGCGGTTTTGGCGGCCCGTTCATAGGCGCCGTCCACCACCAGCTCCGCCGCTGTCTTGCCATCCTTGGTAAACGCCTCAAAGGCCGCGTAATCGCTGATTTCATTGTCGCTGGTGAACTGAGACAGGGAATCCATCAGATAGTAGTTGAACATCCCCACCGACAGCTCTTCGCCGTCCACCGTTCCCATGTTGGCCACATTGACCACACAGCCGCTGAGAAGCGTACATGCCATGGCTCCGCTGAGAGCTGCTGCAATCATTTGTTTCTTCACAGTGTATCCTCCTTGGGACAGGCCTTGCCTGCCCTTGTTTTGTTTTTCCTATTTTGCCCGATTTTACGGGTGATACTTTGTTATTATAGCACCGGCAGACCCAGTTGTAAACCAAAACAGTGGGAATTTCCCGGCTCACAGCAGATCCAGCATCTCGCTGATGGCCTGTGCTCCGCTCTGCTGGGGCAGTTTTTGAATGACAAAACCCGTCTGTTTGCCCGACAGGAAGGTGATGCGTTTCTGATAGGACTGGGTGAGAGCGGTCATACCCTCCAGTGTGAGATCGGTGGGGTACACATAGAGTTTTTCCCCCTTCTGGCTGATTTCCCGGATGCCCAACGCCGATGCCCGATTGCGCATCAGCGCGATGTCCACCAGATTGTTGACGCTCTCGGGGATGTCCCCAAACCGGTCGATGAGCTCATCCCGGATGTCCAGCGCGTCCTCGGGGGTCTGCAGGGCGGCAATCTTCTTGTAAATTTCAATACGGGTTTCCCCGCTGTGAATATAGCTCTCGGGAATGTAGGCATTGATGAACAGATCCACCGTACAGCTCACCGGGATGGACTTCTCCTGACCGTTCTCTTCCAGCACCGCTTCGCTGAGCAGCTTGAGGTACATGTCATAGCCCACATTTTCCATATGGCCGTGCTGGCTGGTGCCCAAAATGCTGCCCGCACCCCGGATCTGCAAGTCCCGCATGGCAATTTTGAAACCGCTGCCGAACTCGGTATACTCCTTGATGGCCATCAGCCGTTTGACGGCGTCCTCGGGCAATACCCGTCCCGCCTCGTAGGTGAGGTAGGCATAAGCCCGGCGGGTACTGCGCCCCACTCGTCCCCGGATCTGATACAGCTGGGCCAGCCCCAGATGATCCGCCTTGGTGATGATGAGGGTATTGGCATTGGGAATGTCAATTCCCGTTTCGATGATGGTGGTGCACACCAGCACATCCGCCTCCCGGTCCAGGAAACGTCCCATCACCGCTGAAATTTCCTGTTCGGTCATCTTTCCATGGGCGAATTCCACATTGGCCTGGGGGACCAGCCGCTGGATTTTGGCGGCTTCCTCGGCGATGTGTTCGGTGTTGTTGTACAGATAAAACACCTGCCCACCCCGGCGCAATTCCCGGGCAATGGCGTCCCGGATCACTCCGGGCTCATAGGCGCACACATAGGTGGCCACCGGATGCCGGTCCCGGGGCGGCTCATCGATGGTAGACATATCCCGGATGCCGCTCATGGCCATATTGAGGGTGCGGGGGATGGGGGTGGCGCTGAGGGTGAGGCAGTGTACATTGCGGGCCAGCTCCTTGAGCTTTTCCTTGTGCAGCACCCCAAACCGCTGTTCCTCATCCACCACCAGCAGCCCCAGGTCCTTGAATTTCACATCTTTCTGCAGCAGCCGGTGAGTGCCGATCACCACATCCACCATGCCGTTTTTCACGTCCCGCAGGATCTCCTCCTGCTGTTTTTTGGTGCGGAACCGGGACAGCACCTGGATGCGCACCGGATACCCCTCAAACCGCTCCAGCATGGTGGTGTAATGCTGCTGAGCCAGCAGTGTGGTGGGTACCAGCACCGCCGCCTGTTTGCCGCCGCAGATGCACTTGAAGATGGCCCGCATGGCCACCTCTGTTTTGCCAAATCCCACGTCGCCGCAGAGCAGCCGGTCCATGGGCACCGTTCGCTCCATATCCCGCTTAATCTCTTCGGCGCAGCGCAGCTGATCATCGGTCTCCTCATAGGGGAATTTGGCCTCAAAATCCGCCTGCAGCTCATCGTCGGGCGGGAAGGCATGGCCGGGCAGCTGCTGCCGCGCCGCATACAGCGCGATCAGCTCCCGGGCCATCTCCTTGGCCGCAGCCTTCACCCGGGCCTTGGTCTTGTTCCACTCCCCGCCCCCCATTTTGGAGAGCTTCACCTGCCGGTTTTCACTGCCCACATATTTGCTGATGAGATCCAGCTGGTTACAGGGTACAAACAGGGTATCGCTTCCCGCAAAGGCAATCTTCACATAGTCCTTGGCGGTCTTTTCAATCTCGATCTTCTCAATGCCCACAAACCGTCCGATGCCGTAGTTGCTGTGGACTACCAGATCGCCGGGCTTTAAGTCATTGTAAAAGAGGGGCTCTTTCTTACGGGCGGCTTTGCGCCGGGTGGTTTTGCGCCGGCCCACCGCCTCCGCTCCATGTTTTTCACTCAAAATGGCCAGTGCGGCGGTCTCATACTCCATGGACTGTCCGCTGGATGCCACAGTGAGCACACATTCCCCCGGCTGGGGCAGCCGCTCCAGCGGAGTCACCACCGCCGCCGGAACTCCCTCTTCCTCCAGCAGCTGCCGCAACTTTTCCACCCGTTGGGGGGTACTGGCGCAGATCACCATGCCAAACCGCTTCTCCCGGTAATACTGCACCTCTTCCTGCAAAAACTCAAAGGAAGTGAAAGAGGACAGCCCCTTGCCCGCCAGAGAGATCAGCGTGCGGATGGGAATGTCAAAGCTGGAATTGTTGAAATTTTCGGTGATGACGGTGGGTCGTTTTTCCAGCCGTCGCAGCACCTCGGTGAAATCAAACTGAAAAGCGGCGCCCCGTCCATACCCCACCATCTGGGTGAGCAGTTCCTTCACATCCTCGTTCATTTGCCACTGGATGTCCTCGGCCGCCTTTTTGATGCCCTGATAATCGCTGAGCAGCACGCCAAACTCCCCGGGAAAATACTCCTCCAGCATGGCGGGGGACTGCAGCAGCGAAAAATACCGGTCAAAGCCCAACAGCTCGCCGCCTTCCCGCACCCGTTCCAAATCCTCCGCCAGCCGGGCCACGATTTCCTCCCGATTGTCCCGCTTGGACAACCGGGCCCGTTTCACCAGACTCTCCAGCGTGGCAATGGCCCCCGGCCGGTCCAGCAGCAACTGTTCTTTCACCGGCGCGATGCGGGCCTGCTCCGCCGATTCTCCCCGGCGTTGGGTGAGCAGGTCAAAGGGGGCAATGGTGTCAATCTCATCGTCAAAAAACTCAATTCGCAGAGGCTGATCCTCCACAGGGGAATACACATCCACCAGGTAGCCCCGGCGGGAAAACTGCCCCACGCCCTCAATGGTCTCGGCGTGGACATACCCGGCCTCCACCAGCCGTTGGCACAGCTGCTCCGGCTCCATGCGCTGGCCCGGCTCCAGGGTGAAAAACCGATCGCAAAACGCCTGCCGCGGCGGCAAAAACTGCAGCAACGCTCCGATGGTAGTCACCACAATCCTAGCCTTGCCCCGGCGGATGGCGTCAATGGTGCGGATGCGCAGGTGTTCCCACTCATAGCTGCGCCCCTCCACCGGATAGAACACCGTATCCCGCTGGGGATAGTGATACACTCCCTCCGGACAGAACGCCTGCACGCCCTTCAGCACTCCGGTGGCTTCATAGTCATCCTTGGCGATGAACAGCACCGGCCGGTCCAGCTGCCGCTGGCAATAGGCCAGCAAATGCTGACGCTGTCCCTCTGCGATGTTGTTGATCAAAACGGGAAATTCTCCCCGTTCCAGCGCATTGACCACCCGGTTGAACTCAAATCGTTCCCCGGGGATGTGCAGCAATCCTTCCATATTATCCCTCATTTCCGCTCGCCGCCGGGGGAGCGGGTTTCTTCACCGTCACATTGCACCGGTTCATGGCCTCCTTGGGCTGGCCGGCCACCAACAGTTCCACTGCCTCCATGCACTTGGGCAGCAACCCATCCAGCACCTTTTCCTCCTGCCGGGTGAACTGCCCCAGCACCCAGTCGGCCAGATCATAGTCCGGATGGGGCTTGCCCCCCACCCCCACCTTGACCCGGGGAAACTGGTCGCTGCGGGTCTGGTAGATGATGGACTTGATGCCGTTGTGACCGCCGGCGCTGCCTTTTTCCCGGATGCGCAGACTGCCCACCTCCATGGAAATGTCATCATACACCACAATCACATCCTCCATGGTCAGTTTATAGTATTCCACCGCATCCCGGATGCACTCTCCGCTGAGATTCATATAGGTCTGCGGCTTGAGCAGCAATACCTTTTCGGTGCCCATGCGGCATTCGCCATACAGACCCCGGAACTTCACCCGGTCCACCTTGCAGCCCATCCGGTCCGCTATATAATCTATCACCCAAAATCCGATATTATGCCGGGTGTATTGATACTCTCTGCCGGGATTCCCCAGCCCTACCACAATTTTCATGCTTCCTCCTGCACCTGTTTTTCCATGATGTAGTCATCCATCACATAGCCGCCGCCAATGTCCGCCACTTCCTCCCGGATGGTGACAAAGCCCATGGCCTGATAGGCCGCGATGGACCCGCTGTTGTGCCGGTTGACGGTGAGCCACACCCGGCCCAGCTTGTGCTGCCGCGCGGTCTCTTCACAAAATTCCACCGCCCGGCGGGCCACTCCCTGCCGGCGTGCGGCGGCGTCCACATAAATTTTACTGAGGAAGAGTCCTTCCTTGCCGGGCACAATGCCCAGAAAACCCACCGTCTGTCCGTCCAGCTCCATCAGATAGTACTCATACCCCTCCTGCTCCAGCTGGCGGGTGATGGCCGGAACGCTTTGCAGCAGCTCCACCATGTAGTCCACCTGCGCCACACCCAGCAGCGTATCATAATGCTGGTGCCAGATCCGGTCGGCCAGCTGGGCGGTGGTCTCAATCTGCTGCGGAGTTTTCACCCGCTGCATGGATATGGTTTTCATTTGCATTCCTCCTTGTCAATGTTCCACGGGAAACACAATTCGGGAAAGTTCTCTCTTTTTTCCCTTTTTCGGCACAATACAGAGAAGGGCGAAGAATCAATCTCCGCCCTTGACTGGGTTGTTATGTAGTTCTCAGATAAACAGCGTAGATACGGGCAGATCCTCGTAAATGCGCTCAATGGCCTCCGCAAACACGTGGGCGCAGGGCAGCATGGTGATCTTATCCAGCTTCTTTTCGCCCTCCACCGGAACGGTATCCAGCAGCACCAGTTCATTGATCACACTGTCGCGAATCCGCTCAATGGCCGGACCGGACAGCACGCCATGGGTAGCGCAGGCGGTTACGGAAGCCGCTCCGCCCCGTTCCACCAGAGCCTTGGCGGCGTTGCACAGGGTACCAGCGGTATCCACCATATCATCCACCAGGATGACATCCTTGTCCTTTACATCACCGATGATGTTCATGACTTCACACACATTGGCCTTTTCCCGGCGCTTGTCCACAATGGCCAGCGGCACATTCAGACGGCGGGCAAAGTTCCGGGCACGGGTCACAGAACCCAGGTCGGGAGAAACACATACCAGATTGTCCTTGCGGCCTTCAAACTTCTGCACGAAATAGGGAGTGAGGATGGGCACACCCAACAGATGGTCCACAGGAATATCGAAAAAGCCCTGGATCTGCGCCGCGTGCAGGTCCATGGTGAGCACCCGGTCAGCACCTGCGGCGGAAATCATATCGGCGCACAGCTTGGCCGAAATGGGATCTCTGGCCTTGGCCTTGCGGTCCTGACGGGCATAGCCCATATAGGGAATTACCGCGGTGATCCGGCCGGCGGACGCCCGCTTGAAGGCATCGATCATGATCAGCATTTCCATCAGATGATCGTTTACAGGGGAGCAGGTGGACTGCACCACAAACACATCGCTGCCACGCACCGTTTCATTGATGCTCACCGAAATCTCACCGTCGGAGAAAGTCTGTACCGTCGCGTCGCCCAGCTTGGTTCCCAATGCGGTGGCGATGCTGCGTGCCACAGGGATGTTGGAATTTCCCGCGAAAATCTTGATGTCTTTACCGTGGTTTATCATGGTTATTCCTCCCGTTTTTTCCATCCTGTTTTATTTATCTGCCGGGCCCGGGCAATCGCCAGGCTTTTCTCCGGCACTTCGTCTGTAATGGTGGAGCCTGCCGCTATATAAGCTCCTTCTCGTACCGTCACCGGCGCCACCAGATTGGTATTGCAGCCAATGAAAGCATGGTCTTCCACCACGGTGCGGAATTTCCGCTTGCCGTCGTAGTTGACCGTCACGGTACCGCAGCCCACATTGATGCCGCCGCCAAAATCGCTGTCGCCAATGTAGGTGAGATGAGAAATCTTGGTGCCATCTCCGATGGTGGAATTTTTCACTTCCACAAAATCCCCCACCTTGATGTCATTGCCGATGCGGCTGCCCGGCCGGATATAGGCAAAGGGGCCTACCTGCACCCGATCCCCAATGGTGGAATCACTGGCCACCGAGGCGTTCACTGTGGTGTGACTGCCGATGGTCATACGCTCCAGCTGGGTATTGGGGCCGATGACACAGCCTTCCCCGATGGTCACTCCCGCCTTGATGATGGTGGAGGGATAGATGTGGGTATCGGGGCCGATCTGGGCGTCCGGCGCGATGTAGGTGCTGGCCTTGTCGTAAATGGTGACGCCTTCCTTCATCCAGTGGGTGAGGATGCGTTCTTTTGCCACCTGCGCGGCTTCATACAGCTGCGCCCGGTCGTTTATGCCCATGATTTGCTGGGAATCCTCACACACCATGGCCCGCACCCGCTTGCCCTGGCTCACCAGAATTCCGATGGTATCGGTGAGATAGTACTCGCCCTGGGCGTTGTCATTGGTGAGAAGATCCAGTGTCTGCAGCAGCTCCTCCGCCTGGAAAGCGTAAATGCCGCTGTTGATTTCCTTCACCTGCTGCTGAGCGGGCGTGGCGTCCTTCTGCTCCACAATGCCGGTGACATTGCCCTGCTCATCCCGCAAAATGCGGCCGTAGCCAAAGGGATTGTCCAGCCGGCCCGCCAATACGGTGGCACTGGCCTGCTGCTCCTCATGCTGCCGGCACAGTTCCGCCAGTGTTTTCGCCTCAATCAGCGGAGTATCGCCGGACAAAATCACCACAGTATCGCCCTGATGCCGCCGGAGAAATTCCCGGCACTGCATCACCGCGTGGCCGGTGCCCAGCTGCTGCTCCTGCACCGCAAACTCACATTGGCCCTCCAACGCCTGCATCACCTGCTGGCGTCCATGGCCGGTGACCACACACAGATCTTCCATACCCGCCTTCCGGCTGGCATCCATTACCCACCCCACCAGGGGCTTAAAAAGCAGCTGGCAAAGTACTTTCGGGTCATTTGATTTCATCCGAGTGCCTTTGCCCGCCGCCAAAATTATGCCGCAATGCGCCATTCTGGTCGCTCCTTCCAGTTTATCCCGAAATTTTACCGGGATGCGCAATTCTCTTAACATACACTTTTATTATGGCTGTTTTTTGCCTGTTTTGCAAGAGGTGGGGGGGGTTTTCCCCCTGATTCTCCACTTTTGTGCGTTCTAAACGGATATTGTCATATGATTTTATGCACAAGCACAAATTTTGAACACCATTTTTGTTTGCTTGGGATTTTCTTGTATAAAAAAACCGCTGCGGCACCATTTTTGCCGCAGCGGTTTTTGTGGTACGGGTAGTGGGGGTCGAACCCACACGCCTCGCGGCACAGGAACCTAAATCCTGCACGTCTGCCAATTCCGCCATACCCGCATATTACATCAATACCATGCCTATTATGCCACGGGCCGGTGACGGTGTCAACTCCCCCTCCTATCGCTTGTCCTTTCTTATATAAAAAACCGCGGAGGATTTCCTTTGCAGGCTTCCTCCGCGGCATATCTCATTTGCAGTCTCACTCCACCAATGTGGGGTTGAAATCTTCCTGCCAGGGCAGGCCCCACTTATTGAGAGCCTCCATATAGGGATCGGGATCGAACTCCTCCACCGTATACACACCGGGCTTGTTCCACTTGCCGGTGAGCAGCATCATGGCGCCGATCATGGCAGGCACGCCGGTGGTATAGCTGATGGCCTGGCTGCCCACTTCCCGGTAGCACTCCTGATGATCGCACACATTGTAGAGGTAATAGGTGCGCTTCTTGCCGTCCTTGGTGCCGGTGAAAATACAGCCAATGTTGGTCTTGCCCACTGTGCGGGGACCCAGGCTGGCGGGATCGGGCAGCAGCGCCTTGAGGAACTGAATGGGCACAATCTTGTGGCCTTCAAACTCCACTGGTGTGGTGGACAGCATCCCCACGTTTTCCAGACAGTTCATATGGGTGAGATAGCTCTGGCCAAAAGTCATGAAGAACCGGATGCGCTTGACCCCCGGGATGTTTTTGGCCAGGGATTCAATCTCCTCGTGGTGCAGCAGATACATATCCTTCTGGCCCACCTGGTCGAAGTTGTACTCCCGCTTGATGCTCATGGCAGGAATCTCCACCCAATGGCCGTTCTCCCAGTAGGAGCCGGGAGCGGACACTTCCCGCAGGTTGATCTCAGGATTGAAGTTAGTGGCAAAGGGATAGCCGTGGTCGCCGCCGTTGCAGTCCAGAATGTCAATGGTGTCGATGGTGTCGAAGATGTGCTTCTGGGCATAGGCGCAATAGGCCTGGGTCACACCGGGGTCAAAGCCGCTGCCCAACAGGGCGGTGAGACCGGCCTTTTCAAACTTTTCCTTGTAGGCCCACTGCCAGGAATAGTCAAAGTACGCGGTGAAGCCCTCTTCCTTGCAGCGTTTTTCATAGATGGCCCGCCACTGGGGATCATCGGTGTCCTCCGGCTCATAGTTGGCGGTGTCCATATAGTTGACGCCGCAGGCCAGACAGGCATCCATGATGGTGAGATCCTGGTAGGGCAGGGCAATGTTCATCACCAGCTCGGGCTGGAATTCCCGAATCAGTGCGATGAGCTGGTTCACATCATCCGCGTCCACCTGAGCGGTATGAATGATGGTTTTGGTTTTACCCTCCAGCTCCGCTTTGAGTTTGTCACATTTGCTCTTAGTACGGCTGGCGATCATGATCTCCGAAAAGACCTCGCTGTTCTGACAGCACTTGTGAATGGCCACACCGGCCACGCCGCCGCATCCGATGATCAGACACTTTCCCATATTTCATTCCTCCTCTTTGTGTTGTGTATCCTGCTGGGGTTCTTCCGGCTCCTCTGCCTCCAACAGCGTCTGTACGTAATTGGGCAGGGCAAAGGCGCCGCGATGCAAATTGGTATTGTAATACCGGGTTTCAATGCCCAGTTTCTTCCAGGGGGTAGCCCGCAGATCCCGCACCGGGTGGAACTTCTTGCTGGCAAAGCCAAACAGCCAGTGGCCCGAGGGATAGGTGGGGATATGGGCCTGATACACCCGGCTGATGGGGAAGGACTGCACAATCCGCTTGTGCGCCCGCTGCATGGCAATGGCGTCCTCCGGGTAGAAGGGACTCTCATGCTGGTTGACCAGAATTCCCTCGTCGGTGAGGGCCCGATAACAGCTGCCGTAAAATTCCTTGGTAAACAGGCCCTCGCCCGGGCCAAAGGGGTCGGTAGAGTCCACGATGATCAGATCGTATTCCCCTTCGCAGGTGCGGATAAACTTCAGTCCGTCCTCATAGTGGATGGTCACCCGGGGATCATCCAGCCGGCAGGCGGTGCGGGGCAGCCACTGACGGCAGGCCTCCACCACCATGGGGTCGATCTCCACCATGTCGATGTGACGGATGCTCTCATAGCGGGTGAGTTCCCGGATGGCTCCCCCATCCCCGGCGCCGATGACCAGTACCCGCTGGATGGCGGGATTGACCGCCATGGGCACATGCACAATCATCTCATGGTAGATGAACTCATCCTTTTCGGTGAGCATCATGTAGCCATCCAGGGTGAGAAACCGGCCAAACTCCGGCGACTCAAAAATATCAATGCGCTGAAAATCACTCTGGGCGCTGTACAGCTGCCGGTCTATTTTCACAGAGAGCTTCACATTGGGGGTGTGCCGCTCGCTGAACCACAATTCCATCTTCATCCCTCCTGTATCACGTTGATGGACTCCAATGTGCTGTCCTCGGTACCGGTGAGGGAACAGCCCTTTTCCTTGGCGTAGGCGATGAAGTCCAGAATCTCCCGGGTGATGCGCTCTCCGGGCGCCAGAATGGGAATGCCCGGCGGATAACACATGACAAACTCACTGCACACCCTTCCGGCGCTCTGCTCCATGGGCATGGCCTGTTTGGGCGCGTAAAAAGCCTGCTGGGGAGTATAGACCACCAGCGGATCAATGTACTCATGATCCAGCATCCCGGCCGGGTCCTTCTGATAGTGCCGCTTGATCTCCGAAAGGGCGGATACCAGCCGCTCCAGATCCCGTTCCCGGTCGCCCACCGAAATGTAGGCCAGAATGTTGCCGATGTCGCCGAACTCAATCTGGATGTCATACTCATCCCGAAGCAGATCGTACACCTCGATGCCCGCCAGCCCGATGCCGATGGTATGCACCGACAGCTTGGTGCGGTCAAAGGCAAAGAAATCTCCGCCGTTGCACAGCTCCTCCCCATAGGCGTAATACCCGCCGATGCGGCCTATCTCTTCCCGGCCATACTGGGCCAGCTGGGCCACCCGGCGGAAGATCTCCCGGCCGTGCAGGGCCAGGTTTTTCCGGCTGATATCCAGGGAGGACATCAGTAGATAGGAAGCACTGGTGGTCTGGGTGAGGTTGATCACCTGCCGCACATAACCGGGACTCACCCGATTGCCTCCCACCAGCAGAAAGGAGCTCTGGGTGAGGCTGCCGCCTGATTTGTGCATGCTCACCGAAGCCATATCCGCCCCGGCAGCCATGCCCGACACCGGCAGGTCCTCTCCGAAATAAAAATGGGTGCCGTGGGCCTCATCCACCAGCGCCAGCATCCCATGGGCATGGGCCAGCTCCACAATGCGCTGCAGATCAGAACACACGCCGTAATAAGTGGGGTTGTTCACCAGCACCGCCCGGGCGTCAGGATGGGCCGCGATGGCCTGTTCCACCGCTTCCACCGACATACCCAGGGAAATGCCCAGCTCCCGGTTGACGCCGGGATTCACATACACCGGCTGGGCGCCGCTGAGAATCAGCGCGTTGATGGCGCTGCGGTGCACATTTCGGGGCATGATGATCTTTTCCCCTGCTTTGCAGGCGGCCATCACCATACTCTGCACCGAAGAGGTGGTGCCCCCCACCATCAAAAAGGCCTGCCGCGCCCCAAAGGCGTCGGCGGCCAGTTCTTCCGCTTCCTTGATGACCGAGATGGGGTGACACAGGTTGTCCAGGGGCTTCATGGAATTCACATCCACCCCCATGCACTTTTCCCCCAGAAACTCGGTGAGCTCCGGATTCCCCTTGCCCCGTTTGTGACCCGGTACATCAAAGGGTACAATACGCTCCCGCCGGAAACGCTGCAGCGCTTCCAGAATGGGAGCCCGATTCTGGTCCATGTTGTCCTCCTCCTTCCCGCCGGGCCGGACCCGCTCAGTAGATGTTGCTGCCGCTGAAAATCTCAATCATCTCCTTGCGCAGACTGCTGGAGATGTTCAGACGGGTACGGGGCGGCAGCTCATACACGTCGGTGTTGAAGAGGTAATTCTGCAGATCAATCTCTTTGATGAGCATTTTGGTGTGGAAAATGTTGGACTGGTAGACATTGATGTCGATGGCATCATACTTTTTCAGGGTCTTATCGTCGATGTAATCCTGAATGGAGGTGATCTCGTGATCCATGAACAGCTTTTTGCCGCTGATATCCCGGGTAAACCCCCGCACCCGGTAATCCATGGTGATGATGTCCGAATCAAAGGAGCCGATGAGATAATCCAGCGTGGAAAGGGGGGTAATCTCCCCGCAGGTGGCCACGTCGATGTCCACCCGGAAGGTGGCCAGACAGGTATCGGGGTGGTATTCGGGGTAGGTGTGCACCGTCACATGGCTCTTGTCCAGATGGGCCACCACCGTATCGCCCTGAAGCACTTCGGCCTCGCCCAGCCGGCTGCCCAGCATACTCTCCTCCGCCACCAGAAAGGTGACGCTGGCTCCCTGAGGCTCATAATCCTGCCGACTCACATACAGCACATGGGCGCCGATCATCTCGGTCACCTTATAGAGGATATTAGTCAGACGCTCCGAATTGTACTGCTCGTCGATATAGGAGATATAGTCCCGCTGTTCCCGTTCGCTCTTGGCGTAGCACACATCGTAGATGTTGAAACTGAGGGATTTGGTCAGATTGTTGAAGCCATAGAGTTTCAGTTTGTTTCCCATTCCACTGCGCTCCTCTTTTGGAAAAATCCAGATAAAAAAACAGGCGTATCATGGGGACTGTTCCCACAATACACCTGTGAAGTCTGCGAAAAGTACGCTCATACCGCCGGTATTGGCGTCCGGGCAGAAGTCAGAGTCTATATAGCAATTCCTTACTTTTACTACTCTTATTGATTGTTTCACAAGTGTGCTGTTTGGCCGCGCCGCGGCACAGAACCCCTACTTACATCAATAAGGCAACGAAAGTTGCCAAAACCGGCATTTGACCCAGCTGTCCGTATGGCTATGATCCTCCCAAAGAGGATGGTCACGATTGCTACCGCTTCCATGGGGGAAGCGTACAGGCTCCAATTCGCCTTGATAACACATGGATTATACTGCAAAATTCCGCAAAATGCAAGGGATTTTGGCTATTTAACCTACTTTTTTCATTCATCCTCCATTTTTTGCGCCGGAACCTTGACTTTTCTGGGATCCAGCAGACAGAGCACCACAAACACCGGCAGATTGGTAGCGCACATGAAGTACACTACATCGCCGAACAGAGGCTGAATCTGGGGGCAGGCCAACCACACCACCGCCGAGAGGATAGCGGTTAGAATGACCCCCACACCGGCGCTGCGGCTGCACAGACGGGGCAGCAGCAGACCGCCCATCACCACCAGGGCGGTGGAAATGGTCAGGGCCGAGGAGACCTTGAGGGCGCTCAAAATGGTGCCGAACCGGGAGGACAGCAGATAGGTGAGCAAGCCCAGAATCAGGATGATTGCCTTGTTCACCAGCAGACTGTTGCGCTGCAGCAGTCCCCGCAGCGGACTGCGGGCCAGGACATCCCGGCTCACCGTGGTGGAGCATCCGATGAGCACATTGCAGGCGGTGGACATATCGGCGGCCCACAGGCCTGCCAGCGTGATGCCCGCCACCACCGGCGACAGAGAGAGAATGATCTGGGGCAGCGCTCCGGTGGCGGTCACATCGGGCAGAATCACCTTGGCGCAAATGCCCAGCATGGCGCACAAAAAGCCAATGGGAATCATCAGCACCGCGCCGATGCAGTAGCCCTTGCGGGCGGCTAGGTGATCCCGGGAGGTGAGTCCGATCTGCAGCACGCTCTGAATGGACACACAGGTGGTGATCATCACAAAAATCCAGGCCAGAATGACCCCGGGGCCCATGCCGGCCACAAAATCCAAATAGGGCACCTGGGGTTCACTGGCGGCCAGGGTCTGTACCGCGTCCATGCCCCCGGCCTGAAAATACACCATACAAAAGGCGGAGATCACCCCAATGTAAATCAGCGCCACGTTGAGCACATTGCTGAGGCTGGCAGACCCCATACCTCCGATGAGGGCCACCACCATGAAGATGAGAAAGCTGAACAGCATGCCGCTCTCCCGGGTGAACACGTCGGGCAGCAGGGAGGCCAGAATGGAGCTGCCGGCGATGTATTGCAGGGCGATGATGGTACACTGCAGCACAATCTGCACAAAGACGGTGAGATGTGCCGTGGGACGGCCGTACATCTCCTCCACCAGTTCCGCCACGGTGGTGTGGCCGCTGCGGCGGAAACGCACCACCACAAAGCAGCCGGCCACAATGGCGCCAATGGCCCAGGCCACATTGTACCATCCGGCGGACAGCCCCACACTGAAGGCATTTTCCGCGATGCCGATGGTAGAGGCTCCACCGATGGCCATTCCCGCGATGGTCACCGCCGTCACCCACACATTGTTTTTACCCTGATAGAGCAAAAAGGAATCCCCGTCCTTTTTGCCCCGCAGGGACACCGCCCAGCTGATGCCGATGAGCACCAGTACGTAGGCTATGATGATGAGCAGTGGAATATTCATGTTGTTTCCCCTTTCTTCGTCACGTTTCCGTCAGGGCTGGTAAAACGGCACCACACTGCCGCCGTAGGGCATCACATAGACCCCCTTGCCCCGCAGATCCACACCCTCCAGCAGCCGGTCCACCTGGTCAAAGGCCAGAATCCCCATATCCCGCACCTCCTGGGCCGGAATGGAGGAGAGCATCCGCACCTGACACCGGCGAGTCACCTCACAGGCCGCATAAAACAAATACCCCGGAATGTTAAAGCCCTCCCGCAGAGCAGCATCCAACCGGCCCTCCCGCTGGGGCTCAATCCAGCCAAAAAACTCCGGCGCGCCGCCGCCCTCCCGGCATTGGGCCAAAAAGAGCAATGTGCCGCCTTCCTTCACCGCCTGGGCCGCGTTGAACAGCGTTTTCACCGCCTGGTACAGGCTGATGTCCTTGGGGTATCCTCCGCAGGAGGCGATGACCACATCCGCTTTGCGGGGGATCTCCACCCCGCAGTGACGCTGCACATACCGGCAGCTCTCCCGCCAGGCCTCATACCAGTGTCCACAGAAAAACCGGCTGTGCCGGCTGTGGGAATCCACCACAATGTTCACGCCGAACACCGGAGCCACCATAGCCGCGGCTTCCACCATGTCCTCGTTGAGGGGGTTGCCCTCCACGGCGCCGCTGCCAATGAGAGGATTGGAACAGGGCTGATCGGGACTGAGGGAGTGGAGATGGTTCTGCAGGATGGTCTCCCGAGCACTGACACCGGGCAGAATGCTCTTGCGGCCCCCTCCGAAGCCCGCCATGAGATGGTGGACGGTGGCGCCCATAGTAATCACCTTGCGGCCCACCACCAGAGGGTGCACCCGTACCACTGTACCCCGGCTGGTGGTCCCCACCTCCACCAGATCGGCGGAGTCACAGTCATGCTGGGCCACCCGCAGACGGCGGTGCAGCTCCGGAGTGAGCAGCTGATCCAGTTCCGCTTCGGTCTGAGGCCGATGGGTTCCCAACGCGATGAGCACCACCATATCCTCGTCGGCCACACCCAGACGATTGAGCCGCTCCACCAGCAGAGGCAGCAGTTTATCCTGCCGCATCCAGTACCGGGTGATATCGCTGATGACCAGAGTTACCTGATCCCCCGGCTCCACCACCTGCTCCAACCCGGGCCCTCCAATGGGATGCTCCATGGCCTGCCGGAAGCCCTCTTCCACATCTTCCAGCACCGGCATGGGGTTCTCCTCCAATACTTCCACCCAGTCTGCGCCTTCCACCGGCAGACAAACCTGGCCCTCGCCATAGCCCAGACGCAATTCTTTCATCCTTTCCACACCCTTTCCTTCTCACAAAACAAAAAAGAGTTCCTGCCCTTCCAAAGGACAGGAACTCTCCTGCGGTACCACCTTATTTGACGTCCCGGGGACGCCCACTCTCGGCCATAACGCTGCCATGCGGCACAGACTACTGCCGTTTCGGGTTCGCCCATGCGCTCCGGGGTCCATTTGTCACAGTCCGTTTCCACCGGATTTCCACCCTCACCGGCTCTCTGCGGGACGTGGCTGTGTTTTACTTCCCCATCGTCGCTTTTGCTTTTTTACTATCATAGCGCGGGGAGGGCTCTTTGTCAAGCGTCCCGGTCCAGCCACAGCAGCTCCCGGGCAGGCAATTCCATCCACAACTGCTGCCCCGGAGCAGGCGGTTCACCGGTTTCCCAGCGCAGTGACTCTCCCCCCTGGCCCTCCAGCAGCACAATGGCCTGATGAGGAGTTTCCACCACACTGGTCACCCGGCACAGCAGGCGGCCCTCCCCGGGGCCGGGCGCGGCGCGCAGCGCTCGGGCCGGCAGGCCCACCGCCTCGGCAGGTCGGGGCGGTGCGACCGGCACCCCCCATTGGACCGCCCACACCTTCCCGTCGGACCGCCGTTCCAGAGAGGAAAGATTTTCGCAGCCCAACAGGCGGGCGGCGGAACGGGTCCCCGGCTGGGCCAGCACCTGCCGGCGAGGCCCCCGCACCTGAATTTCTCCTCCCGCCATCACCGCCATCTCTCCGCACAACCGATAGGCTTCCTCCCGGTCATGGGTCACCAGCACCGCCGGCCCCGGGAAATCAGCCAGATGGGTACGCAACTCCTGTTCCAGCTCCCACCGCAGTCCGGTGTCCAGTGCCGAAAAGGGTTCGTCCAGCAACAATGCTTCGGGCTGAGAGGCTAGCATCCGGGCCAGCGCCGTCCGCTGCTGCTGTCCCCCCGATAGTTGAGTGGGGTATTTGCGCTCCAGGCCCTCCAGCCGGAACCGCCGCAGCAAAGCAGACACGTCCGCCCGGCGCCAGTCCCTTCGGCTGCCGGCCAGCCCGGAGCGCACATTGCCCTCCACTGTCATGTTGGGGAACAGGGCGTAATTCTGAAATAGAAACCCCACCTTCCGGCGGCACACCGGCACGTCCACCCGCCGCCGGGAATCAAACAGAGTACGTCCATTGAGACAGATCAGTCCCTCATCGGGGGTTTGAATGCCCGCGATGCATTGCAGCGTCACGCTTTTGCCGGCGCCGGAGGCCCCCAACAGCGCCAGCCGCTCTTCCGTTTCCCATTCCACATCCAACTGAAAGTTCCCCAGCCGTTTGCGGATGCGCACCTGCAGCATCAAAATCCCTCCCGTCTGCCCTTGCGGCGGGCATACCAGCCATTCCACAGATTGAGCAGCAGCATACAGCCCATGGACAGCAGGCAGATCACCACCGCCCACCGATAGGCCAGCCCGTAATCCCCCGCCTGTACCGCGGTGTATACCGCCACCGCCATGGTACGGGTTTTGCCCGCGATATTGCCCGCCAGCATAATGGTGGCGCCGAATTCTCCCATGGACCGGGCAAAGGCCAGCACCACCCCTGCCACGATACCAGGCAGCAGGTTGGGCAGCGCCACCCGGCGAAACACCTGCCACTCACCCATCCCCAGGGTCCGGGCCGCGTGGAGAATGTCCCCGTCCAGCTGCTCCATACTCCCCCGAACGGTGCGGTACATCAGCGGAAAGGCCATGACCCAGGCCGCCGCCACTGCACCCCGCCAGCTGAAAATCACCGACTGGCCCAGCAGATTGAGCAGCTGTCCCAAGGGGCTGTTTTTTCCAAACACCATCAGCAGAAAAAAGCCCACCACTGTGGGAGGCAGCACCATGGGCAGGGTGAGCAAGCCATCCACCAGCCCCCGGCCCCGGCGCAGGCGCATCACGCCCCAGGCCGCCGCAATGCCGGTGAAAAAGGACAGAAGGGTGCCCAGTGCCGCCACCTGCAGCGTGAGAATGAGCGGATGCAAATCCATAGAGCCCCCTCCTTTCCCTGTTTATTCCCCCAGATTGGACGCGAATCCATACTGAGCGAAAATTTCCATGGCTTCGTCACTCTGCAAAAATTCCACAAAATCAGCGGCGGCCTGAGGCTGTCCGCTACCCGAGGTCACCGCCACCGGATAGATCACCGGCTGACAACTGCCTTCGGGCGCCTCACACACCACCTGTACCTGATCGCTGGTGGCGGCATCGGTGGCATACACCACACCGCAGTCCACTTCACCGCTCTCCACCCAGGTGAGCACCTGGCGCACATCGGAGCCATAATTGGCCTTGGCCTTCACGTCGTCCAAAATCCCCAGTGAGGTGAACACCTCCTCGGAATATTGTCCCACCGGCACGCTGGAGGGCTCTCCCAGAGCCACCAGGGAAACCCCATCCCCGGCCACCTCTTCAAAAGAACCCGCCGGGTTTTCGGCTCCCGCCGGTACGATCAATACCACCTTGTTTTGCAACAGATCCACCCGACTGTCCACGTCAATGAGATCCTGCTCCTGCAGCGCGTCCATCTGTTTCACCGCCGCGGAAAAAAAGATGTCGCAGGGGGCTCCCTGTTCAATCTGGGTCTGCAGTGCTCCCGAAGAGCCAAAGGTAAAGGTCAGAGTCACTTCCGGCGCCTTTTCCGCGTACAGCTGGGTGAGATCCTCCGCTACATCGGTGAGGCTGGCCGCCGCACTGATGTTGAGTTCCACCGTTTGCGCCTGGGTGTTTTCTCGGCTGACACTGGGCTGGGTGCTGGTATTGTTCTGGGCCGTCTGCCCGCCACAGCCGGTGAGCAGCAATCCCGCCACCAGCAGCGCCAATCCTCTCATCTTCTTCATGGTCCATCCCCGCTTTCGTTATATTTTATAAACTATAACGAAAGTATACCGGTTTTTGCCAGCCTTGTCAATGAAAAAGAGGCCGCACAAGCGGCCTCTGGCTCTTTTTATATCCCCATCAGACAATCCACTGCCTCTTTGAGAGTGACGTCCTCTCCCACATTGCCCGGGAAAATCACATAGGGCATATAGGGGAACTTGCTCTCCGCTCCGGTGCGCCATACGGGAATCCCCGGCCGGATCTGCCCCATCACGGTGGCCCGCCGCACCCGCAACGCTTTCACCCCCACATCGCTGGAGGTGATCCCTCCCTTGGCCACGATGAAGGAGGGTTTCACCTCCAGCCGGGCAATGATGCTGGTCACTGCGTCCGAAATGGCCACCGAGGCCCGCAATTGTGCTTCGGCATCCCCGCCCGGAATGTCAAACCGTTCCCGACGGGTGTACACCACCACCGATTGTCCCTGTTGGATGGACCGCTGGGCCAACGCCACCACCCGGTCCACTTCACCGGCCAATCCGCCCGGCTGCAGCACCAGATGCTGGTTGAACTCCAGAAATTCCAGCGGCTTGCGGCAATGGCGCAGCTGCTCCATCTGCCGGGTGGTCTTTTGCACATGAGAGCCGATGAGCACAATGCCCCCATGGGGATTGCCCTCTTCCACCAGTTCCTCATGAGTGAGCAGGGGCCGGTCGGTCACACCACCCAGCACTTTGGGCAGGGCCGCTGCGCTGCGGTACAAAAAGCGTTTGCCCTGCTCCAGCGCGCGGAGACAGGCTGCGGCAAACACCTTCACATCAGCGGGATGGGCCGCGTTGACCACCACTTTGCCGAAGTCCCGCACCACCATCAGCTTGCTGGTGATGCCCGCCACATCCAGTGCCCGCAGCTCATCCAGGGTGATGGAAACCACCTGCCGGGCAGGATAAGCTCCCCCCGTTTTTTCCTCGCACCACTCCTTCAGGTCAGAAGCGCGGTACCCGAAGGTCTTGTCCCGGGCAAATTCGGTCTGTCCGGCGGGAACCAGCCACTCGCCCTCCTTTACATAGTGCACATCCCCCAGGGTATACCGGCCGCCCTCCCGAAAATAGGGGAAGATCACCTCTCCGTCAAAGGTCTGTCCGGTCAATTCCTCCAGCTGCTGCCGAAGGGTTTCGGTTTCGGTGGGGTAATGGCCCCGCAGGGTGGAATCGCTGCGGCTGATCACCAGAAAATCCTGTCCGGTCTCCCGGGCGGCCGCCGCGATGGCCTGGGCCATCTCCCGGTGGGCGGCAATGGTCTGTTCCCGGGTGAACGCCCGGGAGTTGGTGAGCACAAAAAACAGCCGGTTTTCCTCCCGGAATCCCTCCAGCAGCGTTTCAGGCTTCCAGTCGGTGTACACCGAGATGTCATGCACCGTCTGCACACCGGTGGGATCATCGTCCAGCACTACGATTTTGCGATGCTGACGGTCCAGCAGGGGCTGCAGCAGAGCGTCCGCCTCCGCCTCCCGGGCGGGCGGCAGCTGCTCCAGCATGGAAAAGGGAATGGATTCACACTTGCGCATCAGGCTTCCTCCTCTGTGTGACGGTGGACCTGTACCCCCGCCAATGCTTCAAAATACTGTACAATGCCGCTGTGGTCATCGCCCAGATGTCCGCCCGCCTTGAGGGCCTGCATCACTTCCACCAGCTGGCTGCTGAAGGGCAGGGGAACATCCAGATCGTGTGCAGTGGCCATGACGTTTTTCATATCCTTCAGATTGATGCGCAGAGGCCCGCCCGGTTTGAAATCCCGGCGGAACATCATAGGTGCCTTGGCGTCCAGCACCGTACTGCCTGCCAATCCCCCGCGGATGGCCTGATAGACCTTCTCCGGATCGGTACCCGCCTTTTCGGCCAGCACCATGGCCTCCGAGACCGCGGTGATGGTGAGATTTACAATGATTTGATTGGCCAGCTTGGCCACCGACCCACTGCCGGTGCCGCCCACCAGCACACTGGAGGCCCCCATGATGGAAAAATAGGGTTCCAGCTGCCGGAAGTCCTCCTGGCTGCCGCCCACCATAAAAGCCAGGGTTCCATCGATGGCCTTGGGTTCTCCGCCGCTCACCGGAGCGTCCACAAACCGCACGCCATACCGGGCCAGTCCATCGGCAAATTCCCGGGACTGCACCGGCGTCACCGAACTCATATCGCACACCAACGAACCGGGTTTCATATGCTGGGCAATTCCTTCCGGCCCCAACAAGACCTCCCGCACAATGTCTCCGTTGGGCAAAATGGTGAACACCACTTCACAGCCGGCCACTTCCTGACGGGTGGCGGCCTGTCCGCCCGCCTCCACTGCCCGCTGCAAAGCCTTTGGCTCCACGTCGTTCACCAGCAGCTCACAGCCTGCCCGCAGCAGATTGCGGCTCATGGGGCCTCCCATGATACCCAATCCGATAAATCCCGCTTTCATCTGTCATCGCTCCTTTCGCAAGATGCCTTCCCCTACAGTATATTGTATACCGGTATACCGGTCAAGAGATTTTTTGGCTGAATTTTTTGCTGTTTTTGTGGCAGTTTACCGGTTGACCTGCCCGCTGGTTTTCCTGTACTATGAAACTATCACAGGAAAGGAGCGCTTCCCATGCAACCCACCACTCCGCTGCAATACAAGGCCTACGAAGCCATCAAACAAAATATTCTACAGGGCGTCTATCAGCCGGGACAGATGTACTCCGAAACCCGCATCGCGGGGGAACTGGGCATTTCCCGCACACCGGTGCGGGACGCCATATTGCGGCTCTCTCAGGAGCGCTATCTGGACATCCTGCCCAACCGGGGATTTGTACTGCACCAGCTCACAAAGGAGGACGTGGAGCAGACCATCCAGATGCGATGTGCCATCGAAGGGCATTGCAGCTGGGCCCTGGCCCGGGAATGCGATACACCCGCCGCCCGGAAAACCTTGAAACTACTGCGCTCTCTGGTGGAACGCCAGCACAAACTCATGGACCGGCCCAAGGCGCTGCCGGATTTTCTGGAGCTGGACAGCCGGTTTCACACCACCCTGGTGGATTTTTCCGGCAATCCCCATTTTCGGGAGCTGTTTGACAGCTATCTGCATCGATTTCGGGATCTGGCGGCCCATTCTCTGTCCCATCCTGGCCGGATGGAACAGACCTGGCAGGAACATGAGGCCATGGTGCAGGCCATGGAAGCGGGAGATCCGGCCGCAGCGTACCAAGCCACCTTGCTGCACATGGAAAGTCCCCGGGAAATCAGCATTCCAGACCCTCTGGCGTAAAAAAATCGGAGCAAGCAAAATTGCTTGCTCCGATTTGTATTGTTGCCAAATAGATACCCCATCAAAAATATCAGATCATAATGGCATTTTTCCTTATTTATCCTTTTCATCACATTCCGCTTCTTTTTTGGTTCTGTGAACCGTTCCAAAGGGATGCTCAGGCGGTGCATAAACGGAATACAGTTTAAGGGGTGTACGACCAACGTTGATAATATTATGCCATGTACAAGCTGGAACAAAAAGAGCAAAATTGCTATTTACTCTCTGCTTACAGGCCAAATCATCCTTACATTTTCCCATCTCAACCAAAGCACATCCGTCTTCAATCCGTATGAACTGGTCAAGATACTCATGCATTTCCACCCCAATATCGCCGCCAACCGGAATGCACATCAAGGTAACTTGTAGATGTTCCCCTGTCCATAACGCAGTTCGATAGTTCAGGTTCATTTTTGCCAAATGATCAATGTTTGCAATAAACGGCTCAGGACCGCAATCCTTTATTTTTTGATTGCGGCTGCCACATCTATTTTCATTCATTTTCTACACCTCTTATATAAAATTAGAATACAGAAAACAGTGCCTATAACCCGCAAGCTCTACAGACTAAAAGCATTACTGTTTGCTACAGGACAGTGATGACCGAATCACAGCAACTGTAATCGGTATCAATGTTATGAGCAATAAAGCGAGCTTTGAAGTTTCTTGCGTTACAGATAGCTTCCGGTGTTCCTCCCGATACATCCAAATCCTCTGGAATGATAAATTTGATGCATTTAACCAGCACATCCCGACAATTGGGATAGTTGTGTGCCGGAATGGTAATGGTTTTCATTCCTCGTTGATACTCAACGCCATTGCTATCCACTTCGGTCAGAATTACCGCCAATGCAACGCGTTTTCTGGGGCAGACATTTTTAACTGTGACATCCAACTGAAGAATCCGTCCCAAAGATTCCAGATAAGTGTCTCCCATGTCGATGACAACAGAATCCTGACATCTGTCAATGGTTAAATCCACAGGAATGGGACATGGTTCAGGATTCACAACAATTCTGCATTCCACCGTTACAGAAGGATCAGGGAAAACCACCACATTGCCTTCATTATCCGAGTAGGTGATGGACTGGTTCACCAGTTTTTCGCCTAAATCCTGTGACATGTGTTTAATATAGAACTCTAAAGAGGCACCTTCATTTGCAGATACACCCAGTTCATCAATTTTCCACTGAATGGTATTTGAATTGACCATCATAGCGGTTCCTTTTGTGGGTGGAATTACACTTGTAATTACAAAATCAGGATTCACTACTTCATCAATGACAATATTAGTAGCGCCTGTTTTAGAAATGTTTGCGGCTAAATTCTTAAACAGCTCCTCCAAATCAGCATCATCCGGTGTGACTGCCACATGGGAAGCATCTGGATCGGTTGCCCAGTCGTTCAACACACTTACATCAATGCCATCTGATCCAATCAAACCGATACAGTAAATAATGACACCTGATGCCCTGGCTGCTGCCGCAACTGGAGCAGGAGGTGGACCAGCCGTAGTTTTGCCATCTGTGAACATGACAATCACCTTTGCATTTGTGGAAAGGGGATCAAACAGCTGTGTTGCCTTATCAAAAGCATCCGCATGATTGGTAGATCCTCCTGCTGTCAAGCTGTCTACTTCGCTTTTCAACGTGGCTACAGAGGTAATCAATTGTGTGTTTACCGTAGCCGTATCAGCAAAGCTGACAATCCCGATCCGGCTGCCGGAACCGATATTCCCATCTTGGTCGCTGTCGGTAGCCTGATCAATGATATCAATAAAAGTTTTCGCTCCTGCTTTCATATTGGTAAGTGGACTGCCTGCCATACTGCCGGAACGGTCCAACACCAAGACAATATCGGTTGGATTGGATGAAATATTCGGTGCTGCTGAAAGGGCAAGTGTCACCTTTAATGATCCATCACAATCGATACGATTTACATCGATTTGTTTATTTGAACTTGTAACACCCATGGTGTTGCCTCCTAACCATAAACTTAAAAGGGAATAATTACCCCGTATTATCTTATGCCACAGATGCAATGGCTGCCATTGATCACCTGTATGCATAAGCAGAAAAGTTGGAGGCAATCCCCACCCAATCCCAAAGACAGAAAAAATGTGCCCAACAATAAAATTAGGCACATTTCCAACCATGGAGAAATCCACTCATACAATAAAAATTGAATATATACGACAAACGGGCCTTTCAGAATTTCTTCTGAAAGGCCCGTTTGTCCTTGTTTTACCGGACAAAATCTGATATAGATTTTGCCACAGTACTCTGGCGGAGATGGGGAGATTTGAACTCCCGCGCCGGTTACCCGACCTACACCCTTAGCAGGGGCGCCTCTTCGGCCAACTTGAGTACATCTCCATGTTGTACGGTAAACACGATTGAGTTGTAAGAGAAAAGTGAATGGCGGAGAGACAGAGATTCGAACTCTGGGTCGCTCGCGCGATCACTAGTTTTCAAGACTAGCTCCTTAAACCACTCGGACATCTCTCCGTAAGTCAAGTGCTATATTATTCTAGCACAGGCCTGTGGCAAAGTCAAGCATTTTCTCTCAACAAAAAAGGAGGGCTTTCGCCCTCCTTTTTCTTTTTATTACTTGATGAGATCGCATCCCATATAGGGCCGCAGTACCTCGGGGACGGTCACACTGCCGTCATCGTTCTGGTAATTTTCCAGAATGGCGGCCACCGTACGGCCAATGGCTACACCACTTCCGTTGAGGGTGTGTACCAGCTGAGCCTTGCCCTTGGGGCCATCTTTGAACTTGATGTTGGCCCGGCGCGCCTGATAATCCTCAAAGTTGGAGCAACTGGAAATCTCCACATACCGGCCATAGGAGGGCATCCACACCTCAATGTCATAGGTCATGGCAGAGGAGAAGCCCAAATCGCCGCTGCACAGCCGCACCACGCGGTAGGGCAGTCCCAATAGCTGCAGCACCCGCTCGGCGTCGTTGGTCAGGCTTTCCAATTCCTGATAAGAAGTTTCAGGATTAGCAAATTTTACCAATTCTACCTTATTGAACTGGTGCTGGCGAATCAGACCACGCTGGTCCCGGCCGGCGCTGCCGCCCTCACCCCGGAAGCAAGCGGAATAAGCGCAGTACTTGATGGGCAGCTGACTGGCATCCAAAATTTCATCCCGGTGCATGTTGGTCACCGGTACTTCAGCGGTAGGAATGAGGAAATAATCGGTATTGGCTACCTTGAAAGCGTCCTCCTCAAATTTGGGCAGTTGGCCGGTGCCGGTCATGCTGGCCCGGTTCACCATGAAGGGCGGGAACACTTCGGTATATCCATGCTGGGTGTGGGTGTTGAGATAAAAATTGATCACACTGCGTTCCAGACGGGCACCCAATCCCTTGTAGAAGTGGAACCGGGAACCGGTGACTTTGCCGGCGGTTTCGGGGTCCAAAATATCCAAATCCTTGCCAATGTCCCAGTGGGCTTTGGGTTCCCAAGGGAAATTGCGGGGCTCGCCCCACTTGCGGATTTCCTCATTTTCGCTGTCGTCCTTGCCCACTTTGACCTTCTCATTGGGCACATTGGGGATGGTGAGCAGGGTCTGCCGCTGCTTTTCTTCCACCTGCTTGAGTTCGTCATCCAGTACCTTAATTTTATCCGCCAGTTCTTTCATTTCGGCAAACAGCGGTGCGCAATCCTTGCCTTCTTTTTTATATTGGGGTACCAGCTTGCTCTCCCGATTTTGCTTGGCCTTCATCTCTTCCACTTCCAGAATGATGGCTTTGCGGCGATCGTCCAGTGCCAGCAGACCGTCGATATCATATTCGCCGCCCCGCTTGGCCAGTCCCTTTTTTGCCTCGTCCGGATTGCTTCTGATCCACTTGATATCTAACATAACTTCATTCTCCCCTTACATTCCTACTTGTTCTTTCAGTGCGTTGTATACGGCCAGTTCCTCCTCCTGAAGGTCCTCAGCCGGAATTTGTGTGAGCAGCTCCAGTACTTTTTCCTCATCTCCGTTAAAATAAGCCGCCTGTGCCATGATCAGCAGATTCTGGTTGGTGACTTCCACCTTGTACTCATTGACCTGTTCCTGCAATTCCTGATTTTCTTCCTCCAGCGCACGCATGTCCTCTTCGGTCTGCTTTTGCTGCTGCTTGAGTTGCTCCAGATCCTTTTCCACACCCTCTGACAACACAATTTGCTGGTTGTACTTCTCTTCAAAATCCATGGCCTGCTGGTGCCGCAAAGACGATAAAAATACCAGAATCAGGCACACTGTAAACAGGGCAATGGTATAGATCCAGAGAAATTTTTTACTTTTCTTGTTCTCTTCCATATGGCCTCCTCTTACCCCAGCTGCCGCAATGCGTCGATCAGCTGGTTGAGATCCTCTTCTGAGTAGTAATCCAATTCGATTTTACCGCCCTTTTTGCCTGTGGATTTGATTTTTACCCGGCGGCCAAAATTTTGTGTCAATTCCTCTTCCACCATCTGCAGTTGATATTCTTCCGGAGTTTTTTCTTTTTCCGGCAAATCCTGCTGGGGTTTGAGCATTTTTTTCACCAGTTTTTCGGTACCGCGCACAGTGAGCCCATCCTGAATCACTCGTCCAGCACCTTCCATGGCCCGGTTACCCAATGGAATCAGAGCTCGTCCATGCCCTGCTGAAAGCTGTCCCCATTTGATGAGGTCCATGACGTCATCGGGCAGCTGCATGAGCCGCAGCGAATTGGCCACCGCCGGCCGGGATTTTCCCACCCGCTGGGCCACTTCCTCCTGGGTCATATCATACTCTTCCATCAGAGAACGGTATCCTTCCGCCTCTTCGATGGGGTTGAGATCTTCCCGCTGGAGATTTTCCACCAGCGCGATTTCAGCTGTTTCCCGATCGGAATATTCTTTCACCACTACTGGAATTTCTTCCAGTCCTGCCAACTTGCAGGCGCGCCACCGGCGCTCTCCGGCCACAATCTGATACCGCTCGGGGGCAATTTCCCGTACGATCAGCGGCTGAATGATGCCATGCTGCTGAATGCTATCCGCCAATTGGCTGATTTTTTCCTCATCCATGGTTTTTCTGGGCTGCTTTCGATTGGGTTCCACCTGGGTCAATTTTACCTGCAAAATTCCCGAGCGAGGCTGCTCCACTTGCATAAAATTGTCTTCCAGCAGACTGCTGAACCCTTTGCCCAGTCCGCCTTTTCTAGCCATTCATGTCACCTCCCGGCTGCTTTTTCAATAGTTCCTCCGCCAGCGCCCGATAAGCCTGGGTGCCTTTGGAATTCTTATCATAGTCAATGATGGGCTTTCCAAAACTGGGAGCCTCACTTAGACGAATGTTGCGCGGAATGACGGTGTGATACACCTTTTGCGGAAAATAATTTTTTACCTCTTCCACCACTTGCAAGGACAAATTGGTGCGGCCATCGTACATGGTGAGCAAAATGCCCTCCAATTCAATAGAAGGATTCATTCCCTTTTTCACCTGACGAATGGTGTTGGTCAGCTGAGAAAGACCCTCCAGTGCATAGTATTCGCATTGCAACGGCACCAATACACTGTGGCAGGCGCACATGGCGTTGAGGGTCAGCAGCCCCAACGAAGGCGGGCAGTCAATCAGTACAAAATCATACTGCTCCAACACCTCTTCCATGGCTTGTTTCAAACGGTAGACTCGTCCTTCCACAGCAGCCAGTTCCACTTCTGCACCAGCCAAATCCATGTTGGCCGGCACCACCTGAATGTTGGGGTAAGCGGTACGGCACACCACCCGCTGCAGCGGCAACTCATCAATGAGCACATCATATACGGTGTACTCTTGGGCTTTTTTATTGATTCCAAACCCACTGGTGGCATTGCCCTGTGGGTCCAAATCGACGAGGAGCACCTTTTTTCCCTGTTCCGCCAGACATGCTGTCAGATTCACGGTGGTGGTGGTTTTGCCCACACCGCCTTTTTGATTGGCAATGGCAATGATTTTTCCCATGGTTCTCCTCCTTTTTTCGTCCTTACTCATTATATCACAAACCATGGGATTAGCAAGAGATTGGTCTATTTTTCATACTGTTTCACGTGAAACAGCAAAAATACCTGGTCAAAGGGTTTCACGTGAAACAAAAATGAGGGCCACAAAGGCCCTCAAACTGTTTTATTTTCTTCCGGCTGCCGGGCCTCTTTGGGAATCAAAATCACATATTCAATGTAGTCATCTGTCTCCTTCTTTTTGGCCTTGGCATCCACACCCGACTGCTGCATCACCTTGAGTGCATGGTTGATGGTATTGACAAAAATCCGCATATCCTTGAACACAAACATTTTTTTGCTTTCCCGTTTCTCCCGATTTTCCAACAGCCGGTCAATCAATTCTTCCGTCTGCTTCACATTGCAATTGTTTTTAATCACATACTTAACCACCTTTTCCCGATCCACATCGCTGGTCAATTTCAAAAGTGCCCGGGCATGTCGTTCGGTGAGACCATATTTTTGAATCAAATTGCGCACCGAATCGGGCAGTTTCAAAATTCGCAATTTGTTGGCCACAGTCGACTGGGTTTTGCACAACTTTTTCGCCACTTCCTCCTGGGTGAATCCATAGAGGTCAATGAGCTTTTTGATTCCTTCTGCCTCTTCAAAAAAATTGAGATCCCGGCGCATGATATTCTCAATCAGTGCCAATACGGAAGAATCCTCATCACTGGCGTCCATTACCAGAGCAGGAATGGTAGTAAGCCCCGCCTTATGGGCTGCCCGCAACCGGCGCTCGCCTGCAATGAGTTCATAATAATCACCCATCCGCCGCACGGAAATGGGCTGGAGCACTCCATAGGTCCGAATGCTGTCGGCCAGCTCACTGAGATATTCGGTTTGAAATTCACGGCGGGGCTGATTGGGGTTGGGATAAATTCGATCAATGGCAATTTCCTGTACCCGGGATTCCTCGGGAACCTTCTGTTTGGTCAAACTGTGATAAATGGTTTGCAGCATGGTATTTCCTCCTTCCCGGACGTCCGGGGATGATGCAAAAGAACTGGAAATCATTTCCATATTTATAGAATACCATATTTTTCCTATTTTGCAAGAGTTTTTTCCATTTTTCTTCCAATTAAACAAAAAACGACCTGCTTTCCACAGGTCGTTTGCCTATCACAGCGGTTTTTTCCGGATTTTGCCAAAGGGACGGGGCAGATGAGATGGAGTGGGACGTTTTTTTCGCAAGATTACCAGACAGTGCTCCAAATCAGTTCCCGGGATGGGAGCGGAGCGAACCTCTTCCAGCGCAAAGCCCATGGAACCCACAGCAGTGCGGGCCTCTTCCACTTCCGCGGCCGCACCGGGACCTTTGAGAGCCACAAACACACCGCCCACTTTCACATAGGCGCCGCACAGCTCCACCAATACTCGTAGATTGGCCACCGCGCGGGACACCGCCACATCATACTGCTCCCGGTGTTCCGGTTGACGGGCCGCTTCCTCGGCCCGGGCGTGAATACAGGTCACTTCTTCCAGCCCCAATGCGTCCACACAACCCTGCAAAAACCCAACCCGCTTGGCCAGGGAATCCAGCAGGGTCAGGGAGATGTCAGGCCGGGCCAGTTTAATAGGAAGCCCGGGGAACCCTGCACCGCAGCCCACATCCACCACCCGGCAGCCGGGAGTGAAACAGGACAGGGTGAGGGGATAGACGCTGTCCAGATGATGTTTGCGCATCACCTCAGGCGGGTCGGTGATGGCAGTGAGATTCATCACCTGATTGGTTTCCAGCAGCCGTTGGGTATACTCCAAAAACTGCTGCTCCTGCTCCGGGGTGAGAGGCAGGCCGTAGGAGGCAAATCCCTCCTGTAAAATCTGGATTTCGTTCACGGTCTGCCTCCTCTCTGCTGCAGCCAGATGAGCAATACCGTCACGTCGGCAGGACTCACCCCGGAGATGCGGGAGGCCTGCCCCACATTTTCCGGACGGATGCGGGCCAGTTTCTGCCGGGCCTCCAGCCGCAGTCCGTCAATGGCTTCATAGTCAATATCCGGCGGCAGACGGCGGCCTTCCAGTTTGCGGAACTGCTCCACCTGGGTCTGCTGGCGGCGGATATACCCTTCATATTTATAGGAAATTTCCACCTGTTCCCACACTTCCCGGGGCAGCGGCTGACGCTCCGGGTCCAGCGGCGCCAGATTCTCATAGGTGAACTCCGGGCGTTTGAGCAGCTCGCTGAGCCGGATGCCCGCTGTCAAAGGCTTTTCCGCCAGAGTGGTGATGTACCGATTGTTTTCCTCGGTGCATTTCACCGTCACCTGCGCCACCCGCTTCTTTTCCCGGGCAATGGCCTCCATTTTTTCGGTAAACCGGGCATACCGCTCCGGAGAAATCAGCCCGATTTCATACCCCAGCGGAGTGAGCCGTTCGTCGGCGTTGTCCTGGCGCAGCAGCAGCCGGTATTCGCTGCGGCTGGTCATCATCCGGTAGGGCTCGTTGGTGCCCTTGGTCACCAGATCGTCAATGAGGGTGCCGATGTACGCCTGACTGCGGTCCAGCACCACCGGTTCCTTGCCCTGAATTTTCCGAGCGGCGTTGATGCCGGCGATCAGCCCCTGGGCCGCCGCCTCCTCATAGCCAGAAGTGCCGTTGAACTGTCCTGCGCCGTACAGACCCTGTACCTTTTTGCACTCCAGCGTGGGCAGCAATTCCAGAGGATTGATGCAGTCATACTCAATGGCATAGGCGGTACGCATCACCTGGGCGTGTTCCAGACCGGGCAGGGTATGCAGCATGGCAATCTGCACATCCTCCGGCAGACTGGAGGAAAAGCCCTGAATGTACATCTCCTCGGTGTCCAGTCCCATAGGCTCAATGAATAGCTGATGCCGTTCCTTATCGGCAAACCGAACCACCTTGTCCTCGATGGACGGACAGTACCGGGGTCCAATGCCGGTGATTTTGCCGCTGTACAGGGGACTGCGATGCAGATTTTCCCGGATGATCCGATGGGTTTCAGCATTGGTGTAGGTCAGGTGGCACACCATCTGATTGTCCCCAATGTCTTTGTTTTCGAAGGAAAAGGGGTAGATGATGTCATCTCCCCGCTGCTCCTCCAACTGGGAAAAATCAATGCTCCGGCGATTCACCCGGGCAGGTGTTCCCGTCTTGAACCGCATCAGGTCCAGCCCCAATTCCCGCAGAGAATCGGTGAGCCGGTTGGCGGCCACATTGCCGTCGGGCCCGCCATCGTAAAAGCAGTCCCCCACGATGATCCGGCCTCCCAGATAGGTACCGGTGGCGATGATCACCGCCTTCACCGGATGGACGGCGCCCAGATGGGTGGTGACCGATTCCACCCGGCCCTGAGGCGCGGCGATGGACACCACTTCCGCCTGTTTCACTTCCAGGCCCTCCTGCTGTTCCAGCACCTGCTTCATGGCCATCTGATACCGCCGCCGGTCACTCTGTACCCGCAGGGAATACACCGCCGGTCCCTTGCCCTTGTTGAGCATCCGGCTCTGCAAAAAGGTCTTATCTGCGATTTTTCCCATCTCGCCACCCAGCGCATCGATCTCCCGCACCAGATGTCCCTTGCCAGTGCCGCCGATGGAGGGATTGCAGGGCATGTTGCCGATGCAGTCCAGATTGAGGGTGAACAGCGCGGTGGAAAGCCCCAGCCGGGCCGCCGCCAAGGCGGCTTCACAGCCGGCGTGACCCCCGCCGATCACCGCTACGTCATATGCCTTTGCCTGATAATCCATAGTCGCTCCTATCTCTTACTTGCCCAGACAGAACCGGGAGAAAATATCGCCGATGATGGCTTCCGAGGCGGTTTCCCCGGTGATTTCTCCCAGCGCGTCGATGGCGTCCTGCAAATCGATGGTGATGAGGTCAAAGGGCATTCCCGCCCCCAGAGAGGTCAGCGCTTGCTGTACACTCTCGTGGGCCCGCAGCAGGCATTCCCGCTGACGGGCATTGGTGACGATTTCCCCCTGCTCCAGACCGTCGATGCCCCGCAGACACAACTGCCGGACCACCTGTTCCAGCCGGTCCATGCCCTGTCCATCCTGGGCGGACAGCCATACCACCTGCTGGAATCGGGCCGGAATGTCCTCCCGGGCCACCGCTGGCTGCAAATCCTGCTTGTTGAGCAGTACCACCGTACGCTGGGGGTCCAGCTTTTCCAGCAGGGTTTCATCTTCACCGGTGAGAGGCTGGGAGCTGTCTACCACATAGAAAATCAGCTCCGCCTGCTCCAACAGGGCCATGGAACGCTCCACTCCCAGCTGCTCCACCCGGTCGCCGGTGGAACGGATGCCCGCGGTGTCATATAACCGCAGCAGTACATCCCCCAACCGGATCTTTTCCTCCACCACGTCCCGGGTGGTGCCGGCAATGTCGGTGACAATGGCCTTGTCATAGCCGGCCAGCAGGTTGAGGATGGAGGATTTTCCCACATTGGGCCGCCCTACGATGGCGGTCTGAATGCCGTCCCGGATGGCCCGGCCCGCTTCAAAAGACCCATACAGACGGCGCAGAGTGCTCTCCAGCTCCTGGAGCCGGGACAGTGTTTCCTCTTCCGCCAGATGGGGGGTGTCTTCCTCCGGATACTCCACCTCCACCAGAATGTCGGCACTCACCCGTACCAGCGCTTCCCGCAGCTGGGTGATGCGGCGGGCCATCTGTCCTCCCATCTGGGCGGCGGCATTGCGGCTGGCACCGCCGCTCTCCGCCTCAATGAGATCAATCACCGCCTCCGCCCGGGAGAGATCCATCCGGCCATTGAGAAACGCCCGTTTGGTAAACTCCCCCGGCTGGGCCAGCACCGCGCCCTGCTCCAAACACAGCCGCAGCACTTTATCGCACACATAGAGGCCTCCATGGCAGTTGATTTCACACACATCCTCCCCAGTATAGGTGCGGGGGGCGCGCATGACGCTCACCAGACACTCATCCACCAGCTGTCCATCGGCAGGGTCACAAATGCTGCCATAGGTGAGGGTGTGGGTGGGCCGATCGCTCAATCGTTTTCCCTTTTGGGAATGAAACAGCCTGTCCGCCACTTCCACCGACCGGGGACCGGACAGCCGCACAATGCCGATGCCTCCCGGGGCAAAGGGTGTGGAAATGGCCGCGATGGTGGTGTTTTCCATGGTTTTCGCCTCTCTTTCTCAAAAAATATCCACAACCCATTATAGGCAATGCCGCCTCAAATTGCAATGGCATTTCTCCACAGAAAACTTCTCTCAGCGACCACATCTCCTTCCTGCGGGCATAAAAAACGCTCCGGGGCACTCGCTCCGAAGCGTTTCTTCTTATAAAATCAGTCTTCCTTGGCAGCCCGAGCCAGCTTTTCTCCTGCCACCGGAGTGGGTTTGTAACCGGTGGCGCTGCTCACCATGGGTTCATCGGAACGGTCATCGCCCCGTCTGTCCTCCCGGTAGCTGCGCTTGCGGTCGCCACGACGGCGATCTCCCCGGTAACCGCGGCCTTCGCCGCCTCTTCCCCGGCCGCCACGGCCTTCCTGAGAGGCCTTGGTGGGCTTGCTCTGTACGCCGTCACAGGCGATGATCACCTTCCGGTTGGGCTCACTGCCAGTGGAATAGGTGCTCACCCCTTCAAAATCCTGCAGCGCGGCGTGAATGATCCGCCGTTCATAGGGATTCATGGGCTCCAGCGAAATGTTGCGGCGGTACTTCACCGCCTTGCCGGCCAGCTTGGTGGCCAGACGCACCAGGGTTTCCTCCCGCTTCTGACGGTAGTTTTCGGTGTCCAGGGTCACCTTGATGTAGCCCTCTTCGTCCTTGTTCACCACCAGAGAGGTGAGATACTGCAGCGCGTCCAGGGTTTCACCCCGGCGGCCGATGATCACACCCATATCAGGACCGGACAGCACTACCTTCATCTCCTCCGCCTGAGAGGTGATGCTGGTATGTACTTCCACACCCATTTTGCCGATCACATCTTCCAAAAAGGCAGCGGCAGCATCCATCTTTTCCTGAGGCACCTCGGATACAGCAGGCTTACGCTCTGCCTTTTCCACCTTGGGCTCTTCCTTCTTTTCCACCTTTTTCTCCGCTCTCTTTTCCACGGGACGGGCCGGTTTTTCCGGCTTTTCCTCTTTGGCGCGGATCTTTTCCACAGGAGCGGGCTTTTCTTCCACAACGGGAGCCACGGGCTCTTCCTCTTCTTCAGTGAGCAACGTCACTTCCACAATGCAGGGCTTTCCGCCAAATCCCAGAAATCCCTTGGTTTCATTTTGCAGAACCACCACAGAAATGTCGTCCTCGGTGCAGCCCAGCTGCTGGATGGCCTTCGCAATGGCAAGCTGTCTGGTCTTATCGCTGGCTTGAATTACTTTTTTCATGGTCCATCACTCCTCAAAGATATTTTTGGAGTTGTCCTTTTTTTCCGGCTCCGCCGGCTGCTGGGACTCCTCTTCTTCCTCTTCTTCACTGGCCTCCTGGGCTTCCTTCTGGGCCTCTTCCTGCAGACGCTTGGCCTCTTCCTGCATCAGACGGGCCTTCTCCCGCATTTCCTCCGCCTCTTCGGCTTTGCGGCGAATGGCTTCCTTACGTTCTGCCTTGCGTCTGGCTTTTTCCTCTTCCTTGGTGAGGGGCTTGGTCTTTTCCACCGGGAAGATCTTGTTCAGTGCGAACTGCTGTACAATCATCATCACGCTGGAGATAATCCAGTAAATACCCACGCCGGCGGGCATCATGAAGGTAAACCACAGGGACATGGCAGGCATGGTGATGAGCATGGAACGGTTCATGCTCTTGGTCTGCTCATTGGCCATGGCGGCACTGGGACCGTAATTGGCCGAATACCAGCTGGAGAGAAAACCTGCCAGCGCGGCCAGAATGGGAATGAGGATCAGCGGATCCAGCGCCAGCTCAGGGGTTTTGGCCAGATCCATCCCGAAAAAGTTGAAATCAATCATCTGCAGATCGGCAAATTCGGGAAATTTGTCGATGTTGAGAGACAGCTGATTGGCAATGTCAATTTGATTGGCTTTGGCGAATTTGAGGACCGCATCGGCTCCTTCGCCAAATTTGCTCACGTCCATTCCCAGGGTGGTAACCACATGCTGGATCTGTTCCAGGGAAAGGCCCACGATGTACTGCAAGGGGGTGGTGATCACCCGGTACAGGGCATAGATGATGGGCAATTGAATGAGCAGCGGCAGACAGCCGGAAGTGGGATTGGCATTTTCCTCTTTGTAGAGCTTCATCAGCTCCTGGGACTGCTTTTCCCGATTGTTTTTGTACTTGCGCTGAATCTCCTGCACCTTGGGCTGCAGTTTGGCGGTTTTGGCCATGGCCTTTTGCTGGTGCACAGAGAGGGGGAACAGGATGGTCTTGATTACGACAGTGAACAGGATGAGGGCCAGACCATAGGAATTCACCCATCCATAGATGGTGCCCAGCAGCCATCCGAGAGCTTGATAAATAATAGTCATTCTTTTCTGATTCCTCCACTGTGGGGCATAGCCCCGGTGAATTTGTTAGGGCAGAGGGTCATACCCTCCAGGATGAAAGGGGTGACATTTCAGCACCCGTTTGATGGTCAAGTAGCTGCCCTTCCAAAAGCCGTACTTCTGATAGGCTTGCAGGGCATAAGTGGAACAGGTGGGATAAAACCGGCAGGTGGGAGGTTTGAGCGGCGAGATAAACCGCCGGTACAGCGAAATGAGAAACACCATCAGTTGTTTCATGCTTTTTTCTCCTCCAACAGACTGAGTTTTTTGGCCAGATCCCGCATGGCGCGGGCCGTCTTATGGTAATCCGCATGAGCCATGCGGAACCGGGACACCACCACGATGTCCAGCCCGTTTTGAAACTCGTCCTCCATGAGCCGATAGCTCTCCTTGATCAGACGTTTGATCCGGTTGCGCACCACTGCCTTGCCGATTTTTTTGTTTACCGTAATGCCAAGGGTATTTTCCCCGGATTTATTTTTGTGCGCGTACAGAGCAAGGTAGGAATTGGCCTGGGTTTTCCCCCGGGTGTATAAAAACCGGAATTTTCGATTGCTCTTGATCATCGATGTTTTTTTCATAAGCGATCACCCACTGCGGCGCGTGTCTATATATAAGGAAATGACAGCGCCAACTGAGAATAAACAAAAAGGCCACCTAGCGTGACCTTTTGCTCCGCCGGAGCGGATGTGTTCGATTTTAGTGAGTCAGTCTTTTTCTGCCCTTGAGTCTTCTGGACTTCAGGACCTTTCTTCCGTTGGAAGTGTGCATTCTCTTACGGAAGCCGTGCACCTTGGAACGCTGTCTCTTCTTGGGCTGATAGGTTCTCTTCAATCTTTCCACCTCCTTTTTGTGTTTGGCAAAAAGGTAAACACAGAGAAAAAAGCACCTGCCGGCCAGTGGCGGAGCCACTTGCTTCTCTCTATTTGCCATGTCTGCCTTTTGATGTCCAATTACATCTCATTATATATTATAGAAATTTATCTTGTCAATACTTAATTTTCGGCCACCGTAGCCCAAATCTCCCTGAAAAAGGGGGTTTTCCACACCATGCTGTCCTCCGCATCATGCAAAAACACCATATGCTGTTGTCCAAACTTTTTGGTAAAAAAATCCCCGTTTTCTCATACTCTGCAATTTTGCCCCCATACGGGGATTTTTTGTATTTTGAGCATTTTGCCAAAAAAACACTACCACACTTTTCACGCCAATTTTTCGCAAATTTGAGTTGTTCCAGCTGTGATTTTGTGTTACAATGATTCTGTATCGGTGCGTCCAGATGGCGCCCTGCTGCGCGAATTTACAAAAAAAGAGGAGAAACGGCATCATGGCAAACAGCGAGGGTGTGTACAACCCCTATGTAGACCTGCAAAATACCAGACCTGATCTGGCCAAAAAATATCAGGAAATTTGGCAGGGTGTGCTGCAATACCTGCAGCAAAATAAAAAAATTGAAGAATCCTCTCTCAATCTGTGGTTCCGGGATGTGTACATTGTGGCCATTTCGGCGACCGCCATTGCGTTTTTTCTGCCCAGCTCTTTCTACCGGGAAGTAATTGCAGCCCGGTTTTCCCAGGTGCTGGCCGAAGCGGTAGAGGCGGTGCTGGGCCATCCTTATGAACTGCGTTTTCTGGAGGAAGGGGAAAAACCCTTCCCAATTGAGGAACCCCAGGCCCCGACTCGGGAAGAACCGGCGGCCTCTCCCGATCGAGATTATGAATACACCTTTGATACTTTTATTGTAGGCAACAGCAACCAGTTTGCCCACGCGGCGGCAGTGGCGGTGGCCAATACCCCCGCAGCGGCCTACAATCCTCTGTTCATCTACGGCGGCAGCGGCCTGGGCAAAACCCACCTTCTGTACGCCATCATGAACCGTACCCGGGAAAACAATCCCGGAGCCAACATCGTATACCTCAAGGGGGATGAGTTCACCAACGAATTCATCCAGTCCATTCAAAACGGCAAACAGATGGAGTTCCGCAGCAAATACCGTTACGCGGACCTGCTGCTGGTGGACGACATTCAGTTCATCGCCGGCAAAGAAGGTACCCAGGAGGAGTTCTTCCACACCTTCAATACTCTGTATGAAGCCAAAAAGCAGATCGTTCTCACCTCTGACCGTCCTCCCAAGGAAATGGCGATTTTGGAGGAACGTCTGCGCACCCGGTTTGAGTGGGGTCTGATTGTGGACGTGCAGCCCCCCGATCTGGAAACTCGTATGGCCATCATCCAGCGCAAGGCCAACGCACTGGGCATGAAGCTGCCTGAAAATGTGGTGGCAGTGGTGGCTACCAATGTAAAAACCAACATCCGGCAGCTGGAAGGCGCGGTGAAAAAGATCAAGGCCATGCACCAACTCACCGGCCAGGAAATCACTGAAGCCAATGTGCTGCGCATCATCCAGGATATGTTTACCAACAGCGGCGGCAAAGCCCTCACCCCTGACAGCATTGCCCTGGAAGTGGCCAAATACTACGGCCTCAAACCGGCGGATCTGCTGAGCAAAAAGCGCACCAACGAAGTAGCGGTGCCCCGTCAGATCGCCATGTACATCATTCGGGAAACCACCGATCTCTCCCTGCCCGCCATCGGCAAACACTTTGGCGGCCGGGACCACACCACCGTGATGCACGCCATCAAAAAGGTGGAACAGGAAATGGAAGCGGACGCTTCCTTCAAACAACAGGTACATGATCTTATGAAAAATATTCGGGAGGGCTAAGCCCTCCCATCCCCCGTTTTGTGGACAGTTTCCCTGTGGAATGGGGATAAATAAGTGGAAAATCCGGCGGGACTTTCCACAATTTTTCCACCCCGTGGAAATACTCATCCACGGCGCTGTGGACATTTTCCCCGCCTGCCATATCTCCTGTGGACAGACAGAGAATTGCCCACACGGCTGTTCTTTTCCAAAACAGGCTTATCTTGCTTGTCTTTCCCGCTTTTCAACATTTCTACAGTCCCTATTACTACTACTGTTTTTTATTATTTGTTTTATAAAAAAATAAATAAGAGAATAAGGTTTTATTTTTTAATATTATAAAGGAGCGACTCAGATGCAGTTTACTTGTGACAGAGATTTATTGATGGACAGCATCAACGTGGTACAAAAGGCAGTGACTTCCAAGTCCACCCTGCCCGCTCTGGAGGGAATTCTGCTGCAAACCATGGATGAGGGACGGCTGAAGCTCACTGGCTATGATTTGGAAATCGGCATTGAAAGTGTGCTGGAAGCCGATATCCAACAGCCGGGCAGCATTGTCATCAATTCCAAAATGCTGGGTGATATTGTGCGCAAAATGCCTTCGGACAGTGTGACCGTTACGGTGGACGCCAATTTGATGACCCGGATTCAGTGTGGCCGCATTGATTTCAACATCATCGGTCTGGAGAGCGCGGAATATCCCGAGCTGCCCAGAGTGGAGGGAGAAAAGTCCTTTTCCCTGTCCCAAAGCGTCCTCAAAAGCATGATCCGGCAGACGCTGTTCGCGGTTTCCACCAACGACAACAAACCGGTTCACACCGGCTGCCTGTTTGAGATCTCCGACGGAGAACTGCGGGTGGTGTCGGTGGACGGATACCGTCTGGCCCTGCGCAGAGAACCCCTGCAACAGGTGGAAGATATGTCCTTTGTGGTGCCGGGCAAGACGCTGGGTGAAATTTTGAAAATTCTCTCGGATGATGAGGAAGCCCAGGTGCAGGTAGTGCTCACCAAACGCCATATTGTGTTTGAAATTGATCAGGTAACGGTGGTATCCCGTTTGCTGGAAGGGGATTTTCTCAATTACAACAACGCCATCCCAAAGAACAACAAAATTTTCGCCACAGTGGATGTACGGGGATTTACCAGCTGTGTGGAACGTGCCGCGCTGATTATCAATGACAAAATGAAGAGCCCGGTGCGGGTAAAAATTCAGGATCAAACCCTACGGGTGCAGTGTATGTCCACCATCGGCAAGGTACAGGATGAGCTGGACATTCAGAGCGAGGGCGGAGAAATTGAAATCGGCTTCAATCACCGGTATTTGCTGGATGCCCTCAAGGCCTGCGAAGAGGAACAGGTGCGGTTGGAGCTGTCCTCTCCCCTGTCCCCCTGTGTGATGACCCCCTGTGAGGGAGATAAGTATTTGTTCCTGGTACTGCCAGTGAGGTTGAAGGCCAATGAAAACTGAGAAAATTACCATTCACAGTGAGTTTATCCGATTGGATCAGCTGCTGAAATTCGCCGGTGTGGCGGAGAGCGGCGGCGAAGCCAAAGAGGCCATTTTGGAGGGCTATCTGGAGGTCAACGGCGAAGTGTGCACCATGCGGGGTAAAAAGCTGCGGCCGGGTGATCGAGTGACGGTGGCCGGCCAGCTGACGCTGGAAATCCAGTGATGTCTGAAAAAGGATAAAAATGGAAAAGATAGTTGTAGGAGGGACGCTGTTTGCACATTGACCGGCTGCTGCTGCAAAATTTCAGAAGTTATCCCCAGGGCGATGTGAGTTTTGACCCGGGCATCAATGTGCTGTGCGGCGACAACGCCCAGGGCAAGACCAACCTGCTGGAGGCGGTGTTTCTGTGTGCGGTGACCCGTTCTTTTCGTGGGGCGGCCGACCGGGAGATGCTTCGGCGGGGGTGCCGGGGATACGAAGTGGCGCTCTCCTATTTTTCCGGCCTGCGCCAGCAGCAGCTGCTGGTGAAGTACGCCGGCGGGCGGAAGGAATTTTTCCGCAATGGAGTCAAACAGCGGCGCAGTGAATTTGTGGGCGCGCTGAAATGTGTGCTGTTTGCGCCGGAACACCTCTCTCTCATCAAGAATGGCCCGGGAGAGCGGCGGCGGTTCATCGACATGAGTCTGTGCCAGATGAAGCCCAGCTATTACAGCGCGCTTTCCACCTATCAGAAGCTGTTGGAGCAGAAAAACGTTCTGCTCCGCCGCATGGACGGCGGACGGCAGTATGTGGATCTACTGCGGCTGTACAACGACAAATTGAGTATCAGCGGCGCCCAGCTGATGCAGGCCCGCCGGGCCTACATTGAAAAGCTGGAGGAGTTTGGCCGCCGCACCCACCGGGAGCTGTCCGGAGGACTGGAGGAACTCTCCCTGGTCTATCGGCCCTCACCGGGCATTTCACTGGAGGGCTCGCTGGAGGAACTCGCCGGGGCCTTTGCCGATCAGCTGGAGCGGCACATGGACCGGGAGATTGCTCTGCGGGGCAGCCTCACCGGCTGTCACCGGGACGACGTAGACATCCGCATCAATGGGTTCAGCGCCCGGGCCTATGGCAGCCAGGGACAGCAGCGCAGCTGTGTGCTCTCCCTGAAAATGGCGGAGTGCGATATTTTTGAAGAACAGTTTGGGGAGTATCCGGTGCTGCTGTTGGATGACATCATGAGCGAACTGGACGCCGGCCGGCAGGAGTATGTGGCCAGTCACATCAGCGGCCGGCAGGTGCTGATCACCTGCTGTGACAAAGAGCGGTTTGCCCATCTCACCGGCAGCCGGGTGATTCCCATACAAAGGCAGACAGAGGAGGAGCAGCATGGGTAAAGTGCGGTGCAGTCATTGCGGCGGGGAAATGCATCCCAAATTTCAGTGGTTTTCCCTGCGCAACATCGTGCGCTGTCCCCTGTGCGGCGCCGATCTCCATATGGAAAAACTGGAGGGCATGCAGGGACTCAATATGCTGACTCTGCTCTGTGCCTTTGTGTTTTTTGAAGGACTCAAACCCTTTCTTGAGTCCACAGCGCTGACCTTTCTGGTCACCTGTGTGTTATTGATTGTTCTGAACCGAACAGGCAGTCTGGTGTTGTACCGCCGTGCGATGCAGCAAAAAGACCGCCATGACAAGGAGGTATAAGTGTGTATATCCATCTGGGAAGCGACACAGTGGTGAATATGAAACATATCATCGGCATTTTTGACATGGAGACCACTTCCATTTCCCGCATCACCCGGGAATTTCTCAAAACCTCGGAGGAACAGTGCAGTGTGGTCAATGTGTCGGAGGAAATTCCAAAATCTTACGTAGTGTGTCAGGTGGACGGCAAACCAGTGGTGTACATCTCTCAAATTTCCACCACCACCCTCACCAAACGGTCTGGGTTCATGGATGGAATCGCCATCCGGTAAAACGCGGTAAATACAGCCCAGTCTGTGCGGGCAGAGAATAGGAGTTATGCAGTATGGAAGAAAACAAGAACAATCTGGTCTATGACGAAAGTCAGATCCAGGTGCTGGAAGGTCTGGAAGCGGTGCGCAAACGTCCCGGTATGTATATCGGCTCCACTTCTTCCCAGGGCTTGCATCACCTGGTGTATGAGATCGTGGACAATGCCATCGACGAGGCACTGGCGGGTTTCTGTACCGAAATTCTGGTGGAAATCCTGCCCGACAATGTAATTTCCGTCACCGACAACGGCCGTGGCATTCCGGTGGGGATTCATCCGCAGATGGGAATTTCCACCCTGGAAGTGGTGCTCACCGTACTCCATGCGGGCGGTAAGTTCGGCGGCGAGGGGTACAAGATGTCCGGTGGCCTGCATGGTGTGGGTTCCTCGGTGGTCAACGCTCTGTCCGAGTATCTGGAAGCCCGGGTGTGCGATGGCCAGCATGAGTATTTTCAGCGGTATGAGCGGGGCACTCCCTGCGCTCCTGTAAAGCAGGTGGGACCGGCGGATCACACCGGCACCAAAATCACCTTCAAGGCGGACGCTCAGATTTTTGAGGAGACGGTATACGATTGGGAAGTACTGGAAAAACGTCTGCGGGAACAGGCTTTCCTCAACGCGGGTGTGCGGATTCGTCTGCGGGACAGCCGGGAGGAGGAAATCCGGGAAGAGGTGCTTCACTATGAGGGAGGCATCCGCAGCTTTGTAGAATACATCAACGAGCAGAAGACCGCTACGGTACTGCACGATGTGATCTATTTTTCAGTGGTGGAAGAGGACGCGGAAGCCGAAGTGGCCATGCAGTACAACGACTCCTACAGCGAAACGCTGGTTTCCTTTGCCAACAACATCCACACCACCGAGGGCGGTACCCATGAAACAGGCTTCAAGTCGGCTCTCACCAAGGTGATCAACAACTACGCCCGGGAAAAGGGCCTGCTCAAGGAAAAGGACACCAATCTTTCGGGGGAGGATACCCGGGAGGGACTCACCGCGGTGATCAGCGTCAAGCTCAAGGACGCGCAGTTTGAAGGACAGACCAAGACCAAGCTGGGCAACAGCGATATGCGGACCCTGGTGGAAGGTCTGGTGAGTGAAAAGCTGAAGGATTTTCTGGAGGAGAATCCCGGTGTGGCCCGGACGGTGTTTGACAAGGCGTCCACTGCCAGCCGTGCCCGGGAAGCCGCCCGGCGTGCCCGGGAGAACACCCGGCGCAAATCGGCTCTGGAGAGCGCCAGTTTGCCCGGCAAACTGGCGGACTGCAACGAAAAGGACCCCAGCAAAACTGAAATTTACATCGTGGAGGGTGACTCCGCAGGGGGCAGCGCCAAGGGCGGACGGGACAGCAAATACCAGGCCATCCTGCCGCTGTGGGGCAAGATGCTCAATGTGGAAAAGGCCCGCATTGACAAGGTGTACGGCAATGACAAGCTGACACCGGTGATTCTGGCGCTGGGCGCCGGCATCGGTGAGGATTTCAATCTGGAAAAGCTGCGCTATGACAAAATCATCATCATGGCGGATGCCGACGTGGACGGAAGCCACATCCGTACCCTGCTGCTCACCTTCTTTTTCCGGTTTATGCGGCCTCTCATCACCGAAGGCCATGTATATCTGGCTCAGCCGCCCCTCTTCAAGCTCACCCGGGGCAAAAAGGTGATCAATGTGTTCAACGAGGGTGAGCGGGACCGTGCACTGGCTCAACTGCGTGCGGACAATCCCACTGCCAAGGTGGACATCAGCCGGTACAAGGGCCTGGGCGAAATGAACAGTCAGGAATTGTGGGAGACCACCATGAATCCCGAAACCCGTACGCTGCTGCGGGTGACGGTGGAAGACGCTTTGGCGGCGGATAAGATTTTCTCAGTGCTGATGGGAGAAAAGGTGGAGCCGCGGAAGGAGTTTATCCACAAAAATGCCAAGTATCATGTGGACAATCTGGACATTTGACAGCGGCATGAAGGAAAGAAGGGAACACATCCATGAATTATGAAGATCAGAAGATCGTCGACGTTGATATAGAAAAAGAGATGACCACCTCCTTTATGGAGTATGCCATGAGCGTCATCGTCAGCCGGGCGCTGCCCGATGTGCGGGATGGTCTCAAACCGGTGCATCGCCGCATTCTCTATACCATGTATGAGGACGGCCTGTTTTACAACCGTCCCTTCCGTAAATCGGCCACTGCAGTGGGCGACGTGCTGGGCCGGTATCATCCCCATGGGGACAGCTCGGTATACGACGCCCTGGTGCGTCTGGCCCAAGATTTTTCGCTGCGCTATCCTCTGGTGGACGGACACGGCAACTTTGGCTCAGTGGACGGAGACCCGCCCGCTGCCTATCGATACACCGAAGCCCGTTTGTCCCGCATGGCCGGCGATATGCTCACCGACATCGAAAAGGAAACGGTGGACTTCAAACCCAATTTTGATGAACTTCACCAAGAGCCGGTGGTATTGCCCTCCCGTTTCCCCAACCTGTTGGTGAATGGTTCCATGGGCATCGCCGTGGGTATGGCCACCAACATTCCGCCCCACAACCTCTCGGAAGTGGTGGACGGGATTGTGGAGGTCATTGACAACCCCGAAGCCACATTGGACGACGTGATGAAGCACATCAAGGGGCCGGACTTCCCTACCGGCGGCACCATTATGGGCCGCAGTGGAATCCGGGCCGCCTACTATACCGGCCGGGGCCGCATCAAGGTGCGCTCCTGCTGTGAAATTGAGGAGGGCAAGGACGGCCGCACTCGCATCATTGTGCGGGAAATTCCCTATATGGTCAACAAATCCCGGCTGGTCAGCGGCATCGCCGATCTGGTCAACGACAAGACCATCGAGGGCATTGCGGACATCCACGACGAATCCTCCGACCGGGTGGGCATCCAGGTGGTCATCAAGCTGAAAAAGGACGCCAACGCTCAGGTGGTGCTCAATCAGCTGTATAAGCACAGCCAGCTGGAAGACAGTTTTTCGGTGATCATGCTGGCGCTGGTGGACAACCAGCCCCGGATTCTCAATCTGCGGGATATCATTGACCAGTACATTCGCTTCCAGGAAGATGTCATCCGCCGGCGTACCCAGTACGATTTGCGCAAGGCCAAGGAACGGTGTCACATTCTGGAAGGTCTCAAGATTGCCTGCGATAACATCGATGAAGTGATCCACATCATCCGCACCAGCTACGATGAGGCCAAGGAACGGCTGATGGAACGGTTTGAACTGTCGGCGATCCAGGCCCAGGCCATTTTGGATATGCGTCTGGGACGTCTGCAGGGCCTGGAAGTGGACAAAATCATGGCCGAACTCAAAGAGCTGCAGCAGCTGATTGAACAGCTCACCGCCGTTTTGGCCGACGAGAACAAGGTTCTGCAGATTGTGCGGCAGGAACTGCTGGAACTGAAAGAAAAATACGGCGACGAGCGCCGCACCCAAATCTCCCTCATCGACAATGAGATTGACATTGAGGATCTCATTGAGGAGGAGGAATGTGTGTACACCATGACCCATCAGGGGTACATCAAGCGGCTGCCGGTTTCCACTTATAAGGCCCAGCGCCGCGGCGGCCGGGGCATCACCGGCATGACCACCAAGGAGGAGGACTTCATCGAGGAGATGTTCACCGCCTCCACCCACAATTATCTGCTCTTCTTCACCACCAAGGGCCGGATGTTCCGGCTCAAGGGGTATGAGGTGCCGGAATCCTCCCGTACCGCCAAGGGCACCAACATTGTCAATCTGCTGCAGCTGGACCCTGAGGAAAAAATCACCTCTATGATCAGCGTCAAGGAGTTCAGCGAAGGCGATTACCTGATGATGGTGACCAAAAACGGCACCGTGAAAAAGACGGCGCTGGACGAAGTCAATTCCTCCCGCAAGGGTGGTATCATCGTCATTTCGCTGGACGAGGGCGATGAGCTCATCGGTGTGAAAAAGACCGGCGGCGACAATGAAATTGTCATCGGCAGCCATGATGGCAAAGCCATCCGTTTCCATGAGAAGGATGTCCGTCCCATGGGCCGCAGTGCCCGGGGTGTGCGGGGCATTTTGCTGGAAGAGGATGACTACATTGTGGGTGTGAGTATGGTTCGCCACCCAGAGGCTTCGCTGCTCACCATCACCGAAAAGGGATATGGCAAGCGCACCTCGCTGCATGAGTACAAACTGCAGCTGCGGGGCGGCAAGGGCGTGACCAATTACAATATCACCGAAAAGACCGGTAAGGTAGTGGGCATCAAGGTGGTGGATGACAACGACGACGCCATTTTGATTTCCAGCGACGGCATTATCATCCGGTTCTCTGCCAGCGATGTGTCTCAGTTTGGCCGGATTGCCCAGGGTGTCATTTTGATGCGCCTTTCCGAAGAGGAAAAGGTGGTGACCCTGGCCCGTACCGTCCGGGAAGAGGATGAGGGGGAAGAGGAAATTTCCGCTCAACCTGTGGAAGAATCAGTGGATAGTGTGGAATAATCCTCATTTTGCTGATGTAGAAGTTTTCCACAAAATAACACCCACTTGTGGATAAATTCTCCTGTTTTTTCTGAAAAAAGGGAAAAATAGGGACTCAATTGATGGATTGACAGGCCACCGGTTTGGAAAGGACTGTCGAAAACAGGTGGAAAGACTGGCGATTGGTACAAACAGTTGTGGATAAATCTGTGGAAACTGTGTGTAACTCTCTTTTTGATAGAAAATGGTGTAAATCCCCGGCAAAGTGTGATACAATCGAAAAGACGGAAAATGACTCTTTTCCCGCCGGATGGCGGAAATCAATACAGATGAGAGGAAGAAGATCCAACATGAACAATACCGAAAAAACCATGGAAAAAATCGTCGCTCTGTGCAAGGGCCGCGGTTTTGTATACAGCGGCAGCGAAATCTATGGCGGCCTGGCCAACACCTGGGATTACGGTCCTCTGGGTGTAGAACTGAAAAACAATGTGAAAAAGGCCTGGTGGAAAAAATTTGTACAGCAGAATCCCTACAATGTGGGACTGGACGCTGCCATTCTGATGAATCCTCAGGTGTGGGTGGCATCTGGCCACGTAGCCACCTTCAACGATCCCCTCATCGACTGCAAGGCGTGCAAAATGCGTCATCGGGCAGATAAGCTCATCGAGGAGTGGAACGCGGAAAACGGCATCACCGACATGGTGGTGGAGGCCATGACCAATGAACAGATGGTGGAGTACATCCGGGAAAAGAAAATTCCCTGCCCCGGCTGCGGCAAGAGTGACTTCACCGACATCCGCAAGTTCAATCTGATGTTCAAGACCTTCCAGGGCGTCACCGAGGACAGCGCGTCTACCGTTTATCTGCGTCCCGAAACCGCCCAGGGTATTTTTGTGAATTTCCAGAACATCCAGCGCACCACCCGTAAGAAGATTCCCTTCGGCGTGTGCCAGGTGGGCAAGTCCTTCCGGAACGAAATCACCCCCGGCAACTTCACCTTCCGTACCCGGGAATTTGAACAGATGGAGCTGGAATTCTTCTGCAAACCCGGCACCGAACTCACCTGGTTTGCCTACTGGAAGGAGTACTGCCGCAAGTGGCTGGACGATCTGGGCATGAAGGCGGAAAACATCCGTATGCGGGATCATGAGCAGGAAGAACTGTCCCACTACTCCAATGCCACCACCGACTTTGAGTTCCTCTTCCCCTTTGGCTGGGGCGAGCTGTGGGGCGTGGCCAGCCGTACCAACTTTGACCTGACTGCACACCAGAATACCAGCGGCAAGGACCAGAGCTACTTTGATCAGGAGGCAGGCGAACGGTACATTCCCTATGTGGTGGAGCCTTCGCTGGGCGCCGACCGTGTGACCCTGGCTTTCCTGGTGGATGCCTACGACGAGGAAGTGGTGGACGAAGCCAAGGGCGATACCCGTGTGGTACTGCGTCTGCACCCCGCGCTGGCTCCCTTCAAGGCTGCGGTGCTGCCCCTGTCCAAAAAGCTCTCCGAGGGCGCAATGAAGATTTACGAGGAATTGAGCGAATATTTCATGGTGGATTACGACGAGGCAGGTTCCATCGGCAAGCGGTATCGCCGGCAGGATGAAATCGGTACTCCGGTGTGCATCACCTATGATTTTGATTCCCAGGAGGATGGCTGTGTGACCGTCCGCGACCGGGATACCATGAGCCAGGAGCGTATCCCCGTCAGTGAGCTGCGGGCGTATCTGGAAGAGAAAATGAAATTCTGATAGGCCGGCGGCGGTCCACAAGTGAGGATGAAACACCATGCAAAACAATCTCAGACGTCATACCCTGATGCGGGGGGAATGCCCCCTGCACTACTACACCTCCGATCCTTATGTGGAGGGACGGATCGACCTGGTGCTGATCCATGGCACTGCGGTGGATCACAACAGCTTCAGCAAGTTCATTGAACTGCTGCCTGAAGATACATACAATCTGCTGCTGCCCGAGTTGCGGGGCCATGGCAAGAGCCAGCCGGTGGATGTACTGCCCTCCTTTGAGCTGATCACCGAGGACATTCTGGCGGTACTGGAGGATGCCGGCGTGCAAAAAGCCCTGTTTATCGGCCAGGGTGTTGGCGGCGCCATTGTGCAGGACATTCTCTACCAGCAGCCTGACCGGGTGATTGGAATGGGCATTTTGGGCTGCGGGTGCAATTACATCCGGCCCAGCGGCTTTGAGAAGCTGACTTTTTCAGTGATGAACGGCATTGTGTCCCACTATGCCTTCAACAAGCTGCGTAAAAATCTGGCCTTTTCCACATCCGCATTGAAAGAGGGCCGGGAATACACCCATCGCTGCATCACCAAAATGCAGAAGATGGTAATTTTGCGGTATTTGCAGATCACCACCCGTCCCACCCATCGGGATAAAAAATTTGTATCGGAAGTCAATGGTTTTGCAGCCATGGGCTTTATGGAGATGCCTCGGCTGGGTAAAAAGCTGGTGAATGCGTACCGGCAGCATCTGCCCAATGTGGATTTGTATCAGGTCCCCCGGGCGGCTTCTCTGGTGCAGTATGACGCGCCTACCCATCTGGCGGATCTGCTGGAACGGCTGCGGCTGAAGATCTATGATCCCAAGGGATATAAAGAGGCCATGGAGCGGTATCAGAAAGAGTATGAAAAAGAGATGAAGCGCATCATGGAAAAGCGGCAGAAGGAAGAGGAAGCCCGCCGCAAAGAGCGGGAGGAGCAGAAAAAGGCCCGCAAAAAACGCTGATGCATGCAGACAGGACCGGATTTCCGGTCCTGTTTTTCCTGTGAGGGGGGAGTGAAATTTGGACAGTCTGATCTATAGTCTCAATGCCACACTGCCGGTTTTTCTGGTGATGGCCATTGCCTGGGGACTGCAAAAACTGGGGATGTTTACCGAAGATTTTATCACAGTGGTCAACCGGTTTAACTTTCGGGTGACGCTGCCCATTTTGCTGTTCCGGGAAATTTCGGAGATGGATTTTGCCTCTTTGATGGACCCCCGTTTCATGTTGTTCTGTTTTTTTGGAACTGCGGCCTGTATGGCGGTGATCTGGTTGTTTTCTCTGTGGTATGTGAAGGACCGGTGCATGCTGGGCAGTTTTATTCAGTCCTCCTATCGGGGTAGCGCGGCGGTGCTGGGAGTGGCCTTTGTACAGAATATCTATGGCAGCGCGGGTATGGTGCCGCTGATGATCATTTCCTGTGTGCCTCTGTATAATGTGTTCGCGGTGATTGTGCTCACCCTGTACAGCAACAAACAGGTGGATGGACGGGCCCAGATGAAAAAGGCTCTGTGGGGCATTGTCACCAATCCCATCATTTTGGGGATTCTGGCGGGGCTGCCCTTTTCCATATGGTCTCTTTCGCTGCCGCCCATTGTGGAAAAAACCATGGCCAATTTTGCCGCTATGTCCACTCCGCTGGCCCTGGTGGCCATCGGTGCGTCTTTCACCTGGAGCAAGGCGCTGAAAAAAGCGGCTCCTACCATTGTGTCCGGCTGTATCAAGTTGGTGGCGCAACCGCTTTTGTTGCTGCCGGTGGCGGTGGCGCTGGGGTTCCGAGGACAGGCGCTGGTGGCCATCCTCATCATGCTGGGGTCTCCCACCACCCCCAGCTGTTACATCATGGCGGAAAATATGGGCAATGACAGCGTGCTGGCGTCGGGCACCATTGTGTTTACCACTCTGTTTTCCGCAGTGACCATCACCACTTTTTTATTTGTGATGCACAGTATGGGTCTGCTGTAGAATCTTTGGCTGTTTTTTTGGCACAATGGCCGGAAAAAATTGGATTGACAATGAGAAATCCTCAATTCATAATGAAAGTATATTAAACGCCGTCAGGCGGTAGAATGGAGTGTTTCTGATGGAAGAAAATACGAGCCGTACCCAATTTGGTCAGATGGAAGAATCCTTTTACAAGCTGATCGAAGATGTATTGCCTCTGCTGGAAAGCCAGGAAGGCAAAGCGCATTTTCTGGCAAATTTGGACCGGCTGGCCCAGTGGGTAAAAGCGATGCCCCGCTCGCTGCGCAAAGGCAAAGCCTGGTCCCGTGAGGAGTTTGAGGCAATCCTGATGGGACCCGATCAGATGGAAGATCCCCGTTTTGGCGCCTATATGGATGCCTTTTACGAAGAGTACAAGGAAAATCCGGAGGACAGTCTGCAGACCTTTTATGACGATCTGTTCCGGGATGAAGGGGATCTTACCAAAGTGGATTGGCCGGCGGTTTGGGAATCGGTGCGGCAGAATTATGAAAACTGGCTGAAGACTGAATACCACGACGAGTGGCTGGAAAAAGAGGAGCCGCCTCAGGATTTGTAACAGGAAAATGGTCAGGGGCCCTTCCCAACGGGAAGGGCCCCTGATTTTTTTATTGTTTTGGAAAAGCCCCTGGATTTTTGTTCAGTAGCCTCCACAAAGTGGTTCGGCTAATGCCCAGCCGTTTGGCGGCACTGGTTTGATTCATGTGTTCTTCCTGGAGCACCGCTGTGATGATTTCCTGCTGCATTTCTTCCAGGGTACGGGAGATGTCCAGAGAATACTGGTTGGTGCCATAAACGGGAAGAATGGTTTTTTCATTACTGATGATAAAGCGCAGCTGCTGGGCTGTGATATAGGAGTCGGAGGCCAGAACGGTTGCCTGATCCAAAATTCTTTTGAATTGGGTATAGTTTTGAGGCCACCGAAATTCCTGCAGCAATTGAATCCCTTCGGGCTCCACGCCCATGATCTGCCGGTTTTTGACCACATTGATGTGATTGAGGTACAGTCCGATCATAGCGGGCAGATTGCTCAGATCCTCCCGCAGGGTGGGCAAAATGATTGGAAAACAACCCATATCATTTTTTAAAAAATTGCATAGGGAGTTTTCTTTTTGGGGCAGATACCCATATTCGTAAGAAAACATCAGCCGGTTTCGCTTACTGAGATTGCTGTTGTGGGTCAGGGCATATAGTTCATGAATTTGCTCTGACTCCAGCTCGATGAAATTTTTGAAATACAGGGTGCTGCCGGTGTCATAGATGGGGGACAGGGGGTGCTCCATCAAAAATTTCCACGATTTTTTGTGCAGGATACCACAGTCTATGATGTAGTAGGGATTTTTCTGCTGTTTGCTGTGGAGAAAAATGGAGTTGGCCAACTCATCTTTTCCGGTGCCGATTTCCCCCAAAATCAGTACAGGCGTATTTTCCGCCGCGAATTTTTCAGCAAATTTGCGGATTTCCAGATAGAGTTCGGTGTAAAAAAACATGTGAAAGGAATGTTCCGAAATGGTTTCCCGGCTTTTGTACTGGATGCCCACCGTGATTTGTTTTTCCAGATGTTCCATACGGGTCACAGCAAAACAGTACCACACCACATCGTGGGAGAGAATTTTTTGCCCGGCGGCGGAATAGGTGTATTGTTCGTGATCTTTGTAACACCGCACAACATTCTGTTCCTCCAGCAGGGACAATTTTTTTCTGAGCCATTGCAAAACATAGGAATTTTTCTGTTTTTCGGATGTGAAAATCAGCTCATGGGTTTGGTCAAACAGGTAAATTTCCTGGTTTTGCATTCCAAGAGCCAGCTGATAGAACTCATTTTCCCTTTTTTGTGTGAGAAAAAAGGAAGCGATGGAAATGGCATGTCGTACCGCGTCCAGCACACTTTTTTTGCTGTAGGAGATCTGCATAATGTTGATGCCTTGCTGCTGGACCTGTTGGGCCAGGGCCGGATGGACCAGCAGCAGAGAACATCCCTGTTGTTGTACCGAGTCAATGGCAGCGGAGAGAGATTGCTCGGTCGATAGGGCAATCAGAGGTGCGCCGCACTGTATGATGTTGCAGCAGCTTTTGATGAGAGACTGGGTTTCCCGGGTGGTGAGGATGGCAAAGCCAGGATGGGTGGATTGAGCCAGATGAATGGCGCTGATGATATCCTGGCAGGAAAATTGAATTTCCACCACAGGCAGGGGCAGGGTGTGATTCCATTGAGGATCGTTGCTCTCCTGGGTCAGTACAATATCATAATCAGACCAACAGATGGAGGAGAGGAGCTTTTCCCGGTTGCGAAGGGTACAGAGCATGGCAGAGATCTGTACCTCTCCCCATTCATTGGCAATGTCGTTGAGTGTTTCCTGTATGCTGGGATAGGGTACCAGCGCCAGGATGCGAATGATCCTCATAAAGTGCCTCCAATTTTATTGAGTCAAAATAGAAAAACAGGCTTTTTTTCGTTTTTTCATGGGGGCGTTGGGATGCTGCCGCAAACTTTCCTCTTTTTCTGCGGACAATTTTTGCACAATCATTTCCTCCTGGATGAACGGGGTGGAGCTTTGGCTCAGAATGCTGCCACAGGGATCCACAATCAGGCATCCCCCCGCGTGGTTGGAGGTGACTCCCACCCATTTTCCCGATTCCCCTGTTCCATTGCACAGTCCCGCGTAACAGCGGTTTTCCAGAGCACGGCACCGGGCGATGATGGAAAAGTACTCCTTCATCCCGGCCACAATGGGCTTTTGCTGTTCCGGGTCCTGGGTCCACTGAATCCAGTCGGTATCCACATGCCGGGCGGCGTTGCAGAACAGCAAAACTTCCGCTCCCAATACAGACAGGCACCGGGCGGTCTCGGGGAAAAAGCAGTCATAGCAGATGATCATTCCCACTTTGGCAAAGGGAAGCTGGGCGATTCGAAATTCACTGCCTCCGGTGAAGTACTTTTCCTCGTCCAGTGACAGATGAATTTTATCCTGCCAGTTTACAATTCCCTCCGGGCCGCAGAGAATCTGCCGGTTGTACAATTTGTTCTTTTCCAGGGTGGCCATACCCACCGCGGCATAGATGTTCCATTTTTGAGCGGCATCGCACACAGCCCGCAAGCTGGGGCTGTCCTGCCACTCTTCCGCTTCTTTTCGCAGCAGGATATGTCCTGCGTGACCGGTGATGTTGAGCTCGGGAAACACCACCAGGTCTGCTCCTTTTTCGTGTGCCTGCTGCATAAAATACAGAGTTTTTTCCAGGTTTTCTTTTTTCTTGCCCAAATAGGAATCATGTTGTACCATAGCCAATGTAAAATCTTGCATCAGTCTATCCTCCTTATGGTTCTGGTATACTTTCAGTATAGTGACAGGGAGGATAGAGTCAACGAAGTACATGTTTAACTTTGCAACAGATTTGAATGGGAGGAATATTTTGGAAATTTACTGTTCATTATTGAAACGTTCACTTCATTGACCCTCTTTTGTTTTTCTTCTACAATGAATTCGAAAAAACAAAACCTGTTTTTGGTGAATTCATAAAAGAGAGGAGTTTCACAATGAAAAGGTATATCACATGTTGTCTGGTGCTTTCCCTTTGTTTCTGCTGTGTGAGTGGCTGTGGTTTTGGCTCCAAGGCCAATGACACAGGAGCGCCTGTATCCAGTTCTCAGGGAGAAGCGCAATCTCTGTCCATCACCACAGTGCTGCCTGCGGGCACAGCCATTGTGGATAAGATGCCGGTCATGGTGGACATGCTCAATGAAAATGGATTGTTTGAAAGCGCCTTGTACCCCGACAGTCAACTGGGGTCGTGTACTGATATGCTGGATCGTTGTTTTGCCAATGACCCCATTGTCAATCTCTGTGACCCTGCGGATTTTTGTGATATGACAGTACCGGAAGCCAGCGCCATGGAAATGCCGTTTTTGGTGCAGACCTATGAACAGCTGGACAAAATTTACCAGAGTGACTGGTGGAAGGGCATCAAGGAACAGGTGGCGGAAAAAGGTTTGATGATTCTGTCAGAAAACGGACGTACCGGAGACCGGCACATTCTGACCAAGACGCCGGTGGAAAGCCTTTCGGATCTCAAGGGGCTGAAAATTCGGGTACCCACCAATGTGGCGTTTGTGGCGGGCTTTACCGCATTGGGATGCTCTCCCACTCCCATGGCGGTGAGTGAGATTTACACTTCCCTGCAGCAGGGCGTGATTGATGGTCTGGAGCATCCCTACGCCGACATCCTGTCCAGAAAGACCTATGAAGTGGCCAAATACTGTGTGGAGCAGCCCCATATGCGCCAGCCCAATATGTCGGTTTGCGGTACGGGATTTTACAATGGATTGAGCGAGGAACAGAAAACGCTGTTGAAAGAAGCGGGAGATGAGGCGTTCAATCAGGCCAATGACTATTTGGAAGAGCTGGATGAGCAATGCAAACAGGAACTGGAAAAGGCAGGGGTGACCTTCACCCAGATCAATACGGATGAATTTATCGAGGCAGCCAAGGGATTTTTTGAGTATCCCGACATGCAGAGCTGGACACCCGGTCTGTATGATACGCTGCTGGAGATTGTAAACAGCTGATAGAAAAGAGGAGTTAAAATGGAGCAGTGGATCAGAAGTTGGGGATACCTGGAAACCAATTTTCACGAGTTTCCCATTGAGGTGCAAAACGCTACGCAGCGGATTTTTTGTTACAACAACCTGCGGGGCGGCAAAGTGCGTCTGCATTTTTCCAATCTGTATGGGAAAAGCGATCTGCAATTGGCGGGAGTCACCCTGTCCACTGCTCTGGAAGGCGAAAGGGTTTGTACCGATTCCATGCGGCAGGTAACAGTGGAAGGAAAAGGGGAAATTGTGATTCCCGCGGGAGAGGAGTTGTACAGCGATCCGGTGGAGTATCCGGTTCAGCCGGGACAGTGGCTGGCCGTCTCCGTCTATGTGGATAAACCTCAGACCATTTGGGGCTCCGCCTGCTGTATGGAGCGGTGTACCACCCGGGTCATCAATCGATTTGACGGAAACGAGTTGTGGTCCGATGGGTTTGTCGGTCAGGAGCAGTCCCAATGGTACGCATTTTTCCGGTACAAAACGGGGTTTCAGTGTTTTTACGCCGTAAACGGCGTGGAGGTGTGGACCGGGGAAAACCCAAAGGTGGTTGTAGCCTTTGGCGATTCGCTGACACACCATGGATTCTGGTCCCAAGCATTGGCCCGGAAGCTGTACGAAAAGCTGCCCGGCGGCATTTCGGTCATCAACGCGGGGATTTGCGGCAACCGGATTTTACACGATGGTTCCATACGCTCGGTGTTTGGACAGCATTATGGGATCTGCGGAAAAGAGCGGCTGGAACGGGATGTGTTTTCCCGGGGCAAAGTGGACATGGTATTGATGCTGATGGGCATCAACGACATTCTGCATCCCACAGCGGGCATTGCTCCGGCCTGGGAAAAAGTCACCTTTTCCCAGCTGTGGGAAGGCCTGAACACCTGTGGGACCCTGATTCACAACCACGGGGCAACGGCGCTGGTCTCCACACTGCTTCCCTATTGGAATTTTCAGAATTTGTGGAAGGAAGAGGATGATGCGCTGCGCCGGCAGGTCAATGAAACTCTGCGCAATCAACCGTCGGGTGTGTTTGATGGGCTGGTGGATTTGGAACAGGTGGTACGGGACCCGGCTTTGCCCAGAGCGCTGCGGGAGGAATACGACTGCGGCGATCATCTGCATTTGAATCAGGCGGGAGGAGAGGCCATTGCCCGCTCCATTGCCCCGCAGGTAGAGGAGAGGTTGTTATGAAAAAAAAGAAATGGCTGCGGTATTTGTACAATGTGGACTATGCCATTGCGGGAGTGTGCCTGATGGCGCTGATTTTCTTCACCATATTTGGAGTGGTCATGCGGTATGTGATGAACGATCCCCTGACCTGGCTGGAGGAAATTCAGTTTATTCTGGTGGTACAAGTGGCCTTTTGGGGCGCTTCGGCCGGCTGTAAAAACAATGAACATATTGCCATTGAAGTGATCGTGGAAATGCTGCCCGCCAAAATTCAGAAGGTGTTTGAGTGGATCATCGGGATTGTGGTTTTATTGATTCTGGCTCTGTTGGCTCAGCAGCAATTTATGCGGGCGGTGGATTTGTACTATACAGGCAGAACCACCAATATTCTGCATTTTCCCGTATTTATCAACTACGCCAGCGTGTCCATTGCGTGTGTGTTTATGATGGTCCATTATGTACTGTATTGGGTGAAAAATTATAAAGAGAAATACATCTGCAAAGGGGGAAATGGACAATGAATGCGGTATGTGTAGCCGCGGTGGTTTTGCTGGTCAGCCTGTTCAGTAAAATTCCCGTCTTTGTTTCCATCATGCTGGGCTCCATCAGCTACTTTTTCCTGGTGCCCGAGGTCTCCATGCAGATTGTGGTGCAGCGGTTTACCTCCGGCCTGGAAAGCGTTCCCCTGTTGGCCGCACCCTTTTTCATCTGTGCGGGGGTCTTTATGAATTATTGCGGCGTGACCACTCGGATCATGCATTTCTGTACCGTTTTGACCGGGCGCATGAGCGGGGGCCTGGCACAGGTCAATGTTCTCATGTCCACCTTGATGGGCGGCCTGTGTGGCTCCAACATCGCAGACGCCGCCATGGAGGCGAAAATTCTGGTGCCGGAGATGGAGAAGCAGGGATTGCCCAAGCCTTTTTCCACTGTGGTCACCGCGTTTTCAGCGGTGATTACCCCTCTGATTCCTCCGGGGGTACTGATGATTCTGTATGGCGCATTGGCCAGTGTTTCCATTGGTCAGCTGTTCATCAGCGGCATTTCAGTGGGACTCATCACCTGTGTGTGTCTTATGGTATTGACTGCGGTGATTTCCAAGAAAAACGGGTACCGACCCTATCGCACAGAGAAGGCCACCGTCCGTGATTTCATGCAGGCCTTTACCAAAGCCCTGCTTCCTCTCTGTCTGCCCATCATCATCATCGGCGGCATTCGGATTGGCGTCTTTACACCCACTGAAGCGGGAGCCATCGCGGTGGCCTACGCCCTGTTTTTGGGCATTTACTACCGGGAGCTCAGCTGGGATGACTTTGTGGCGGGCATCAAGGAGGCGGTGATCACCACCGGCGCCATTGAGCTGATCATTGGAGCCGCCTCGGTGTTTGCCTGGATTCTCACCAAAGAACAGGTGCCCCAGAAAATTTCCGAATGGATGCTGCTGACCATCAGCAACAAATATCTCTTTTTACTGCTGGTCAATCTGTTTTTGCTGGTGGTGGGCATGTTCATTGAGGGTACTGCCGCTGCCATTGTGCTGGTGCCGCTGTTGGCACCCATTGCCGCGGCCTTCCAGATTGACCCCATTCAGTTCGCATTCATCTTTATTTTCAATTTCTCCATCGGTGCCATTACGCCGCCCATGGGTACATTGATGTTTGTGACCTGCAGTGTAACCAAGTGCAAAACCAAAGATTTTTTGAAGGCCTCGGTGCCCTATTTCGCGGTATTCTTTTTCATTCTGGCGATCATCACACTGGTGCCGCTGGCCACCACCGGTATTTTGAAACTGTTTTACTGATTTTCCCAAGCAACGCCGTCCATTAAGCCATGGGCGGCGTTGTTGTTTTTCCCAGGAGAATCTGTTTCAAAATAGCATGTCCTGCTTTGAAAAAAACCAAATTTTACAGAAAATGTTCAGAAATCAATCAATTATATGGAAAAATAAAATGAACGTATCATATTTGAAAAAAAGAAGGGGAATTTCCCCTTCTTTTTTTATGGGAGCAAAATGAAATGTATAAAAATGGGACAATGAGTGGCCGAACTTCAATTGACGGTCTATTTTTCAAATCATATGATTAAAACAGAAACAGACAAAAAAACCCATGGTAAAACCAATGCGGAAAGGAGGAAATATGGTGAATCGTGCTCCCAATATCATCTATATTCTCTCAGACCAGCACAACGCCGCAGTGGCTGGCGCCTATGGAGATTCCATAGTGCGTACGCCTCATATGGACCAGCTGGCCCGGGAGGGAGTGACGCTGGAAAATTGCTATTGTGCATCGCCGCTGTGTGTGCCTAGTAGAACCGCTCTGCTGTCGGGCCGCCTGCCCTCTCACACCGGGGTGTACAACAATATGCAGTGTTATCCGTCGGATAAAGCCACCTTTGTGCACGCGCTGCGGCTGGATGGCTATGAGACGGTGTTGTGCGGACGGATGCATTTTGTGGGCTGGGATCAGCGTCATGGCTTTGAAACCAGGTTGGTGGGTGACATCACCGCTTCGTTCATGGGCTATGACAATGAAGAGGAGGTGTATGGAGATTTCAAGAGGACTTCCTACCAGCACATCAAAGCCATCCAGAAATCGGGCGGCGGCAATTCTGCGGTTTTGCAGTATGACAGAGAGGTGACCGATGCCGCACTGGAATATCTGACCCGGCGGGGACAAAAGGAGGAAAGGCCGCTGTTTTTGCTGGTGGGACTCTATGGTCCCCACTGTCCCTACATCGCACCTCCTGATCTGTTCGCCCACTACTATCGGACGCTGCCTCCCATGGGGACCGTTTCCCGGGAGGAGTATGAGGCCCTTCACCCCGCCATGCAGAAGTGGCAGCAAAACCGGGAGCTGGACCAGATCTGCGACGAGGATGTGAGGCGGATTCGGGCCGCCTACTATGGCATGGTGGAATATGTGGACAGCTTGGTGGGAGAGATTGTGGAGCAGGTGGACCGGTGCTTTGATCCGGAAAATACCCTGGTGATCTACGGTTCGGACCATGGGGATAACATCGGAGAGCACGGCCTGTTCTGGAAGACCAATTTCTATGAAGGAGCCAGCCATATTCCCATGATTTTCCGCTGGAAAAACCACCTTCAGCCGGGCCGCAGAATCGGAGAGCTGACCAGTTTGCTGGATGTGGCACCTACCCTGTTGTCTCTGGCAGGCGAGTACGCCCTGCCGGAATACGACGGACTGGATTTGATGCCCTGTCTGCTGGGAGAGAAATCCATCCCCCGGGATCGGGTGGTGTTTGCGGAATGTTCCGACATCAAGGGAGACGCCCCCAGCGCCATGCTGCGGATGGGACCATATAAACTCATCCGTCATGCGGGGTATGAGCAGCCCCAGCTGTTCGATCTGGAAAAGGACCCTCATGAACTGCACGATCTAGCAGACAAAGAGGCCTACCGGGAGGTCAGAGAACGGCTAATGGTGGAGATGGGCGTCTACTGGGAACCTCAGCGGGCATTGCGCCAGTTGGAGGTGGATTTGAAGCACAATGCGCTGCTGAGCCAGTGGGTGCGGCAGGTGAGGCCTCAGCCGGTGGAAGAATGGCGCGGCCGAGTGGAGGACAACTACATTTCCATCCAAAAATTAGAATAAAGGAGACAGATATGTATGAGTAATAAACGCCCCAACATTTTAATCATCTGTTCCGATCAACAGCGGTATGACACACTGGGATGCTATGGGAATTCATTTACCCGCACCCCCAATCTGGATGGGTTGGCCCAGGAGGGCGTACTCTTTGAGCGGGCCTATTGTCAAAACCCCGTATGTACGCCCAGCCGTGCCAGTTTTATGACCGGCCGGTATCCCCGCACCACCTGCTGCAGACAAAACGGACAGGATATCCCCGAGAGGGAGGTGTTGTTTTCCAAGTTGCTGGCGGACGGCGGCTATACCTGCGGCCTGTGCGGGAAATTCCATCTGTCGGCCTGTGAGCCCTCTTCCTCTCCCAGAAGCGAACGGAGAATTGACGATGGATTTCACTATTTTGAGTGGACCCATGCCTCTTCCCACCGGCAGCCCACCAATGCCTATCAACTGTGGCTGCGGGAGCGGGGCGTTCCCTATCAGGTGACGCCCATGGAGGAGTGCCGGTATGTGCAAAAGGGGATGCCTGCTCAATGGCATCAAACCACCTTCTGTACCAGCAAGGCTATGAACTTCATCGACAGCTGCGGGGAATATGATGATCCCTGGATGTTTGTCATCAATTATTTCGATCCCCACGCCGCATTTGACCCGCCGGAGGAGTATATCAAACCCTACCTGGAACGGCTGGAGGACATTCCTCTTCCCAACTTCACGCCGGAGGAGCTGGAGGACAAACCGGTCATTCAGAAGGAAGAATATTATAAAGCCACCAACAGCAAACGCTTTTATTCGGGCAAGTGGTACTCCTATCCCGCCGCCAATATGACCGAGCAGGATCACCGATACATCAAAGCCGCCTACTGGGCCATGTGTGATCTCATCGATGATCAAGTGGGCAGACTGCTGGACCACCTGAAAGAGTCGGGACAGGCGGAAAACACCCTGGTGGTGTATATGTCCGACCACGGCGAACTGCTGGGAGATCACGGCATGTATTACAAAGGCCCCTTCTTCTATGAACCGTCGGTGCGGGTTCCCTTTATTTTCTCCTGGCCTGGGAATTTCCAGAGCGGGAAACGGTGCGGCGTACCAGTGGAGCTGATCGATTTGGCGCCCACTTTGCTGGAAGCGGCCGGCATAGAAATTCCGGCCTATATGCAGGGCAAATCCCTGTACCCCTATCTCTGCGGTCAGGAGGACACCCCGCCGGTGACCGATGTGTACTGTGAATACTACAATTCTCTGCCTTGGAACGAACCCCATATCCATGCCACCATGGTGCTGGACGACCGGTATAAGCTGGTGTTGTATCACACGCTGCAGGATGGGGAGCTGTATGATTTGCAGCAGGACCCCATCGAGCGGGTGAATCGCTGGAGAGACCCGGCGTTTGCCTCCATCCGGCAGGAGATGCTGGTGAAACTGTGTAACAAAATGGCATGGACGGTGGATCCTCTGCCCATGCGCCATGCCCCCTGGTGATCTCGGAAAGTGAGGTGAAACAAATGAAAAAAACCCGATTGCTGCAAAATGGAGAGTTCTATCTGGGCCTTGCGCTGGTGATCTTTTCCCTGGTGATTTTCTTTTCCATCGGCGGCATCAAAAATCCCAGCGCCAGAGTGTGGCCCTATGTGATTATGATTCCGCTGGGACTCAGCTCCTGCGCCATTTTGCTCTCTTCGCTGAAAAACAGTTTTACCGACGTGGGAGTCTTTCGTCTGACCCGCAAGGAAATTGCCACCATTGTGGCGATTTTACTTACTGCCATTTTAGAGGAGTTCATTGGACTGTTGCCGGCGCTGTTTTTGCTGACGCTGGTGATCAACGGTATCATACAGGGATTTGGCAGCAAAAAGGTGTTGGTGTGGAATTTGATTTTCAGCGTTGTATTTATCATCGTGTGCTATCTGGTCTTTGATTTGTGGCTGGAAATGTACATGCCCATAGGCAGTCTCTTTACATGATAAAAAAGAAAAAAACACCGTACGGAGAAGGAGTGGAAACTATGAAAAAAAACAGGATGTACAAATGGATGGCAGCGGCACTCTCAACCACGATCCTGGCGGGCTTGACCGGGTGTGACTCGTCAAATCCCTCCGGCAGCGGAACCAGCGGAGGCTCCGCGGAAAACTGGCCTGAGCGGGACATCACCATGATCATGCCCTCTCCGGCGGGCGGCGGGTCAGATACTCTGGCCAGACTCATTATCCCCTTTCTGGAGGAGGAATGGGGCGTCAAGATTGTCATTGAAAATTACGATACCGCTCTGGACGCAACGGTGGCTATGTCGGAGGCCAAAAATGACGGGTATACCATGGGCATGTGCCAGAATACCGACTATGGATTGCATACGGTGTGTTATGACCTGGGCATTACGCTGGATGACTTTACCTTTGCCTGCGGCATGACCAATACGCCCATGATTCTGGCCGCCAGTGAAAAGTCTGGGATCAAGAGTCTGGATGATCTGATCGCGGCGGCCAATGCCAACCCGGGTCAAATTGTATGTACCACATCGGGCGCCACCCACCTGCTGGAGAGCCTGATGGTGGAAGATGCGCTGGACATTGACATTTCCACAGTGGTTCGATCCAGCGGCAGCGAAAGCGCCCAGGCACTTATGGGCAACAACAATGATATCGGCGTGCTGGCGGCTAAATTCGGCAGCCAGATTGAAGAGTACAACGGAACGGTGCTGGGGATTTTCACCAGTGAACGGCTGGAGGAATATCCGGAGTACGCCACCTTTACGGAACAGGGCTACGATGTGGTGGACGATGTGATGCGCGGTTGGGTGTTCCCGGCGGGCGTGGATCAGGCGATTGTGGACAAAGTGGAAGCCACCATGAAAGAGTTGACAGAACGGGAAGACTATGTGCAGGCCCTGGCAGAGGGCGGTGAAATCGCGGCGTTCAAGGAAGGCGCGCAGTTTACCCAGGAGCTGCAGGACTATCTGACGGTGGCGGAAGAGGCCTATGAGCAGTATCCGGACGCATTTTAAGGACGGCATTTTGAAATTGAGGTGTTAGGTTATGGAAATTTTGAATGCGATTTTGCAGTCCTTCACGCCGTGGACTTTGATCTTGACCATGGGCGGCACCATTTTGGGCATCATTTTTGGTGCCATTCCGGGGCTCAATGGAACGGTGGGGGTGGCCATGCTGCTGCCCATCACCTACACCATGAACACAACTGACGGCTTGCTGGTGCTTTCGGCGCTGTATATGGGCAGTACCTTTGGAGGTTCCATCTCCGCCATTCTGCTCAATGTGCCGGGCACCGGAGAAGCGGCTTGTACCGCCTTGGATGGTGCACCTCTGGCCAAAAAAGGACACGCCTGTGAGGCGCTCTACTATTCCATTTTTGCCAGTACCATCGGCGGCTTGCTGGGTGTGTTTACCATGTTCTTTTTCACCCGCAAGCTGGCGGATCTGGCGCTGAAATTCAGCGATGCGGAGATGTTTTTGCTGTGCATCGCGGGATTGGCTGTGGTGGCCGGTCTGGTGGGCAAAAACATTTGGAAGGGAATTTTCTCCTGCTCGCTGGGCCTGATCCTGGCCTGTGTGGGCATTGACGGATGGACCAGCAGCATCCGGTTCACCTATGGCATCGGCTCGCTGCGGGCGGGCATTGACCTGGTGGCTGTGATGGTGGGCCTGTTTGCCATCACTGAAATGCTCACTCTCATCAGCAACAAGGACCACGATGTGACGCCGGGCGAATTGCCTCAGATGACCGGCATGCTGGACGCTCTGAAGACCACCCTGCGCCACTGGGTGACGCTGCTCAAAACCGGCGTGGTGGGAACCATCATTGGCATTCTGCCCGGTACCGGGGCGGCAGTGGGTTCCTTCATCGCCTACGGCATGGTGCGTTCCTCCAAAAAACAGCTGGACAGCACCCCTTATGGAAAGGGCAACATCGACGGGATTCTGGGTCCGGAATGTGCCAACAACGCGGCCTGCGGCGGCAGCTACATTCCGCTGCTGGCGCTGGGCATTCCCGGCTCTGCCACCTCCGCCATTTTGTACGGAGCCATGTGCGTCCACGGGTTGAACCCCGGGCCGGAGCTGTTTTCCGCCAATGCGCCCCTGGTATATACCTTCATGTTCGGTATGCTGCTGGCGGTGATTTTGATGTGCATTTTCGGCGCCACCGGCGTCAAGCTGTTTGCCAGGGTGCTGACAGTGAAGGTCAAGTACATTGTGCCGGTGGTGCTGATCTTCTCCCTGATCGGTGCCTACAGCATCCGCAACAAAGTGGTGGATGTGTTTATCGCACTGCTGTTCGGCGTGGTGGGCCTGCTGTTCAAGCGGTTCAAAATTCCGGTGGCCCCCTGTGTGCTGGGCCTGATTTTGGGCGGCATGGGAGAAAAGTATCTGCGGTATTGCATGACCGAAGCCGAAGCCGCGGACGTCAATCTTTTTAGTTTTATTGTGTTCCGTCCCATTTCCATAGCGGTGATCATTTTTATCGCGGCCATTTTGTATTTCAATGTGAAATCCCGGGCCAATACAGTGGCGGACGACTAAACCACATAAAAATCCATAAGAAGGAGCCTGCCGCAAATGCGAGAGGCTCTTTCGCCATGGAGAGAGTCTGTGCCAATATTGGCAACGTTGCGGAGGTGGATGCATGTCCCAGAAGACAAAAGCGCTGTTTGTGGGAGCCTACAGACAGCTGGGGGAACAGGCCCGGGAGATTGCCCAGGAGCGGGATGACATTGAGGTGGATGTGAAAGAGGCCAACCATCTCAATATGGACCGGCTGAATGAAGAGATCAGCAAGAATGGCTACCATGTTCTGATTGGCCGGGGCGAAGCCACTGAGGTGCTGCGCAGTCAGCTGGACATTCCGGTGATTGACATTACGGTATCGGCCTATGACGTGATGAAGGTGCTCAAAACGGTGCAGGATTACAGTGGGAAAATTGCCATTGTGAATCATAGAAGCCTGATGGGAGACATTCCGGTGATCTGTCAGCTGATGCACTGTAAGGCGGATGTGTTCAGTGTCAAATCGGCCAATGACGCAGTGGCGCTGATGGAAAACCTGCGGGAGCAGCAATATTCCCTGGTGATCGGCGGATATACCATGGTGATGGTGGCCAAGCGGTTCGGCATTAATGGAATCATCTTGCCCTCCGGACGGACCAGTGTGCAGCAGGCGTTGGACCGGGCGGTGTACATGCACCGGCAGCTGAAAACCGTCACCCAGAAAAACGCGGTGTATGAAGATGTGATTTTGTACAGCGGGCAGTATACCATGGTGTTTGAAAAGGACGGCGGGCTTTTGTACAGCAGTATGGAGAGCATCCATACCCACTATGACTATGTGATGAAAACTGCCCGGGTTCTGATGGAAAATGCAGTTTTGCGGGAGGAGACTCTGTTTTATCGGGAGCATGAGGATATTCAGTGGATTTTCTTTTCCAAGCTGTTGCAAAAAGGAGAAAAACAGTATCTGGTTTATTACATTCGCAGCACCCCCAAAAACCCCGAAATCCACCAGGGTGCGCTCACCATACGGGGGGCGGATCAGGACAGCGGACCTTTTTTCAATCCGTTCATCGGGCTGAGCCAGCGGGTGCATACCCTCATGCAGGATGCCCAGCTGTATGGCAAGAGCGACTGTTCGGTGCTGCTCACCGGCAAAGAGGGAACCGGCAAGGAACAGCTGGCCCAGATGATGCACACCTACAGCCGGTACCGGGATTACGCCATGGTGATTCTCCAGTGTGAGCTGTTGGACGAAGCGCAGATGGACGCCATTTTTCAAGGAGAGTCTTCGGTGTTTGCCATGATGGGCAAAGGCACTCTGGTGCTCAACAACTTGCAGGCGCTGGATTTGGAGTGTCAGCGAAAGCTGTATCAGGCTCTCACCGGCAATCCCAGACTGAAAAATTACCGGCTGATTTCCACTGCCCGCTATAGCCTGGAAGAGGATGTGGCCAGCAACCGGTTTTATTACAAGCTGTATAAAAAAGTCAGCGAGCTGGAGCTGGTGCTGCCCACCCTGCAGGAGAGGACAGAGGACATTGAGAGCCTGGCCAATGTACTCATCGCCGTATACAACCAGGAGTTTGGTACCAGTGTCATCGGACTGGACAAAAAAGCACTGGCTCTTTTGAAGGCGTTCGACTGGAAAACCGACGTGGAACAGTGCAAGCGGGTGATTCGTTCGGTGGTGCTCACCGCTGCGGGTACCTATGTCACCGAAGCGGAGATGGAGAAAATTTTGCAAGGGGAGCAGCGTCAGGTATCGGCGGCCCATGCCATTGGCAAAAATGTGGATTTTACCGGCACGCTGGATGAGATTATGAACGACGTGGTGAGAGCCATCGTGGAAGAGGAACAGATGAATCAGAGCAAAGCGGCAAAGCGTCTGGGCGTGAGCCGCAGCACTGTGTGGAGACGGATGAAGTAGCGCAGTAAGGAGGACGGTATGAAAGCGATTTTACTGATGTTTGATACCCTCAACAGAAGAATGTTGTCGCCCTATGGATGTGATTGGACCCATACCCCCAACTTCCAGAGGCTGGCGGAGCGGACGGTGGTCTTTGACAACAGCTATGTGGGCAGTTTGCCCTGTATGCCGGCCCGGCGGGAACTCCACACCGGACGGCACAATTTTCTGCACCGGGTGTGGGGGCCGCTGGAGCCCTTTGACGATTCCATGGTGGACATTCTGCGGCACAATGGGGTGTACACCCATCTGGTGAGCGATCACTATCACTATTGGGAGGATGGCGGCGCCACCTATCACACCCGGTACAACACCTGGGAATTTAACCGGGGACAGGAAGGTGACCCCTGGAAGGGCGAGGTGGCGGTGCCCCAGGTGGACCTGGCCCGCAATCTCAACCACCGGGACACCAAAGAGCGGAAAAATCAACTGTTCTGGCAGGATGTAATCAATCGAAAGTATCTGGATACCGAGCAGAAACAGCCCCAGACCCTCACCTTTGACAAGGGACTGGAATTCATGCGCACCAACAGTGGGGAGGACAACTGGTTTTTGCAGATTGAGACCTTTGATCCTCATGAGCCCTACTTTACCCAGGAGACATATAAGAAGCTCTATCCCCATGACTATGACGGCCCTACCTTTGACTGGCCGGAGTACGGGCCGGTGACCGAGACCGATGAACAGAAGCAGCATGTGCGGTATGAGTACGCGGCGCTGCTGTCCATGTGCGATCACTCCCTGGGGCGGTTTCTGGATGCCATGGATGAGCTTTCGCTGTGGGAGGACACCCTGCTGATTGTGTGCACCGACCATGGTTTTCTGCTGGGAGAGCACGACTGGTGGGGCAAGAGTGTGCCGCCTTTTTACAACGAAGAGTGCCACACGCCGCTGTTTATCTGGGACCCTCGGCGCGGCTGCCGCGGAGAGCGCCGGCAGGCCCTGGTGCAGTGGATTGACTTTGCTCCTACGCTGCTGCGCTATTTTGACCTTCCGGTGCCTCCCGATATGCAGGGGCATGACTTGCGGGATACCATCGCTCAGGATGTGCCGGTGCGCAAAGCGGCCCTCTACGGTGCCAACGGCGGGCAGGTGTGTGTGACCGACGGCCGTTATACCTATCTGCGGGGGCCTGCCCGCCCGGACAACCAGCCGCTCTACACCTATACGCTGATGCCCATGCACATGTTTTCCCTGTTCACCCCTCAGGAACTGAGCCAGGCCGAATGGCATCCGCCCTTCTCTTTTACCAAGGGCTGTCACGTGATGAAAATTCCCTCCAAAGGCCGGCCCCATCAGCCCATCAATCACCATCGCTTTGGGAATCTGCTGTTTGACCTGCAGACCGACCCCTATCAGAATCATCCTCTGCAGGATGAGGCGGTGGAAAAAATGATGATTGACTATATGGTGGAACTGATGATGTGGAACGATGCGCCTGAGGACCAATATGAGCGAATGGGTCTATGGCAGGAATTTAGGGAGCATTCTCAGAAAAAATGTAAGTAAAATACTGGTGGAAAACCCGCCCCAACAGTCTTTTTCTGTCGGGGCGGGTTTTGTTGGGGAAGAATGGCAATGGATTTGTTTCTGTGTTAAAATTGTAAAAAACGGGCAATGCCAGGACAGACACCTGGATGTTGCAAAAAGAGGGATTTATTGTATGATTTTTACTGTGATCGATCAAAACAGCTGGCCAAGAAAAGAATATTTTGAACATTATTTTTCAGCAGTGCCTTGTACCTATAGCATGACCACCAAATTGGATATCACACCCATAAAAAACAGCCATCAAAAATTGTATCCCACGATGCTGTATCATCTTGCCACCGTGGTCAATCGCCATGCAGAATTTCGAATGGCGTTCAACCAGAAGGGTGAACTGGGAGTCTATGATGAGATGTCTCCATGCTATACCGTTTTTCATGAGGAGACGGAGACATTCTCCAATGTATGGACGGAATATTGTTCCAATTATAAGGATTTCTGCGCAGCGTATGAAAAAGATCTGTCCCTTTATGGAAAGGTGGAAAAAATGGAGGCAAAACCGGCTGTTCCGGAAAATACTTTTCCTGTCTCCATGGTTCCCTGGACCACCTTTGAAGGATTCAATCTCAATTTGAAAAACGGGTACAGCTATTTGCTGCCTATCTTCACAATGGGAAAGTATTTTGAGGAAAATGGCAAAATTTTATTGCCTCTGTCCATACAGGTTCACCATGCGGTTTGTGATGGATTTCATGTCTGCCGGTTTGTCAGTGATTTGCAGGAGCTGATCCATCAAGGTGTGTGAGAGAGCAGCTGCCAGCAGAGGAAACAGCTATTTTCAAATAAATTTTGTTGAAGTCGAACCTGAATTGTGATACGCTGACAATACCAGACGTGATTGCGTCATTAAATGGAAAAGGAAGGGTGTATCACGATGAAAAAGTTGCTTGCATTATTGGTAGCGGCTATGCTGCTGACGCTCTGTGCGTGCGGTTCTACCCAGACCGATGATCCTGGAGCCGATACCAGCAGTTCCGTACAGGCCCAAGACCCTGGCGCTGGCGATACTGAAGTGCAGTACGACTATCAGCTGAAAGCTGGCGAACCTGTGGAGGTCTATGATGTGACCTTTGAGAAAATGGTCACTGTCACTGTTGACCCCGCCAGCACGCGGGATGCTGGCAATGAGCTGCGCAGCGCCATCTATTTTGACAACTGCGTCTTCAATGGTGGACTTACCATCGTGGGGGACTACCACGCCATGGTTACCCTGGGCGGAGGCTGCTCCTTTGGGGAGGGTTCTGTGGTGACCTGTAAGGAGGCCACCTCGGGCGCTGCTAAGGAAGCCACATTGGAGGATAACTTCATTAAGGTGTTTATATCCTGTGAGGGGGTCAATGTGGAGACGGAATCCGCCATTGGCATGCTGAGCGACGGCCCTGATATGGTCTTGAACGGCACAACATACAGCAAAGCGGAGCTGGCGCCGGATGTTGCGTTTCTGGGTGTGTACACCACCTATGAGGGAGATACGCTGACCTATACAAAACTGGCCATCGGCGAAGACGAAAGCGTGGAATTCCTGGAGTGAGCCATCGCAGGATTTTGTCCATATTTTGTGCAAAAAAAGGGAACCCAATTGGGTTCCCTTTTTTGTGTTTTTATTCTTCTTCCTCTTCGGGTTCATTGCCCAGATGGATCATTTGTCATGTATGTCATAACTCAGAGGTAAAAAAATGGTTTGTTATAGATGAATAAGAGAGTTGCGTCCAATACGACTTGACCCAACGGTAACTTGTTAAATATTTTAATTTGTTGATCTGTTTATTATCAGTCTTCTCATAAGCGTGAATTATGCCACTGTATAGATTTGTTCATATCTTTATGATAGAATGAGCACACCTGTACCTGATTTCAAGCAAAGGAGGAGGTAAAATGCTTCCTAAGGGAATTACCGGATTTGGCGTTTTGCAGGATTTGGCAGTTCCGCAAGAGGAAAGGCTCTTTCAGCGACTTTGCTATTCCATCGCGCGGGAACAGCATGGCACCGTCCTTTCCTTTGATATGGACCTTGCAGCCAAAAATTTTTATTTTGTCCAAATGGAAATAGCGTATAAAAATTTATACATATTGGAAAATGCGTACCATCCCTGGGTAGCGTTTGCCAAAACCATAGAATTTGGGGACATTGAATTCATGGAGGCCCCTTTTCCTCTGGCCGCTCCTGATATTCATCTGCTGGCACTGTCAGAACTTCAGCAGGATGGGTCCCATTTAGTGGGCAATCTGGATAAGGCTGAAATCGAGCAAATCACATATTGGAGACCCCGGACATTGGGCGAAATTGTTTTCAATTTCTGGGACTAAACCACGAAAGGAATTTTGAGATGATCCGTGAAAAAACACATCTGTATAAAAAAGCACGCCAACAATCACCTTCCGTTGAAACTCCTGTTCATCAGAAAAAATCCAAAACAGCTGCCATCTCCAAGAGCCAAAAAAGGTCCGATCATAAACATCGCTATCAAAAAATCATTTTGCACTATGGCAGCAGTAGTTTTGCCTGGGGAAGGCAATGCGAAATTTGCGGAAGGATTGATTCCACATATAAAGCTTCTGCCTGGAACCATAAAGATTTTCAGGTTACGGGAGACGGGCTCTATGGAAATTGGACAGATATTTATCTTACGGAAATTCATAACAAGTATCCCCAATACACCATTATGACTTTGAAAAATGCAGAATGGGAAGAATGGGGAGCCGATCACAACAGAAAGGAAACGATATGAAAATTATCCACACAAACGGCGTGTCCAATATGACAAAGATAGAAGGCAGCAACGGATGGTACTGGTGTTGCGATTATGCCAGCGGAGATCTATATGAAGCAGAGGAATTGTTTCGTAATCGCCAGTCCATTCCCAGCAATCGTCTTGTGTTTATTCACTATCCAGATGGTCAGGTAGTGGAGCCCATGGAGGCAAAAGAAGGACAGTATTTTGGTGCGCCGGCCTTTGAAAACGGGAAATTGCAGATTCTCATGGTGGATTTCCCCGCATCGGCGATTCGTATTTTTCAGTATGAGCCTGCCACAAGCCAGACAAATTTGCGAGCAGAAATCCCGCTATCCGAAGTAAAGGACTGTTACAATTTGCTCTTGATGCAGGCACCCTTGATGCTGACCAGGCAAGGGATGGAGAATGTATTTCAAGTGATCTGGCCCGAAAAAGCAGAATTCCCCATTGGAAATACAGAGTCCTTTTATGGCAGAGAGGGAGACCGGATGTATTTCAGTCGCTGGAAGGAAGAACCTGACTATTGGGAAGAAGTGGTGATTCGGCGCTATCCCAGTGGGGAAATTTTAGAAGTGATTTCCGGTTCTTTGTATGAAATGCCCGATGGACAGCGATGGGTTTTGCGATAAGGCTGCCCGGTCTTTCTTGGCCTGGCGGTTCTGGAGCACACCTGAGCATGCAAAATGACAAAAATGAAAGGAGTGGTACCCATGCAACCTTACACCATTGGAGATTATGCTGTGGAATTTGATAAAGCTGCCACTGCAGCGTGGTATGAACAGTCCCCAGGCTGGCACTGCGAATGTGGTGATTGCCGAAATTTTTTAGCTTTAGTCGGGCAGAAACAACTGCCACCCATGGTGACAGAATGGCTGTCTGTCTTTGGGGCCATACCCGAAAAGCCCACCTATGTGTGTGAACTGTATGAAACCCAACAGGGTCACCTTTATCAATTTCATTATCGCATTGCAGGACATATGTTGAATGATCCTCACCCAAACGATTCTGTGCGTTTTGACTGGGGGTCTGTGTACTGCGGACATGATTGTTATCCATACGGCGCACCCAATTTTCCTGAGCCACACTTTGATCTTATGTTTTTTATGGATTTACCATGGATATTGAATCAATAAGCTGTTGCGATTGGGGTTTAACAACCCCCTCAGCTATATACAAAACGGACCGTTGATTTGCATCACTATGTAAGGAATCAACGGTTTTTTTGTTTTCATTTTTCCCAGATTAAAATCATCACAGCAAGAGGCAATTTGTTTCAGCACATCTTTGCTTTCTGAGTGATTGACAAAATACAATGGCACTGATAATATGAAGTAAACTTCATATTAAGGAATGATTCCATGAAAACTAAAGTTCGGGAATTACGGGCTGCAGCAAAGATGACTCAACAGCAACTGGCTGATTTGGTTCACGTTTCTTCAAGAACAATTATATCAATCGAAAAGGAACAGTACAGCCCGTCTCTCATGTTAGCATATAGAATAGCGCAGATATTCGGCGTGACGGTGGAAGACCTATGTTGCCTAAAAGAAAATAAAGAGATGGAGGACAAACAATATGAAGATTTATAACAAGAAAAAGTTTGTTTCAGGTGTATTTTGCATTTCTATAGGCACATTAAATCTGATAATGGATATTTGGCGTAATAATATAGCGATAAGTGGCTTGGTGCTGATTTTTGTTTTGCTTATAATTGGTAGCAGTGAAATTACAAGAAGTCTTTCCAGGAAACTGTCAAAGGAAGACAAGTTGGATGAGTTGGATGAGCGAAATCGTTTCATTGAACGGGCAGCCATGAGCAAAGCATTTCAGCTTACACAAGGTATTTCTTTTGTTTTAATGCTTGCTATGCTGATTATGGGAAAAGTATCGAGCTATGATGGCTTTATCAATATGGGTGTCGGAGTGGGGTTTGTATTTTCCATATCCATATTCACACAGATATTTACCCACATATACTATGAATCTAAAAATTAAGAGAACTGGTTGCTGCAATTTTTTTACAAAAAGCCAATCCAAAATCTGCTTACCATGGTTTTTGACCATGCTTTTTGAAAAATTGTCAACTGTAATAAAACAGAATCTTTTAGCATAGAGGGTGGAATACACCTGTGGCGACTATCTTATTCCTGATCTTGTGTTATGGGACACAAAAGAGTATCATATCGGGAAATACGGTCGGATGCGCCGTACTTAAAAGAACACCGGTCCATTCTGTATACTAATTTCATTGTCACCCCAAAGTGATTTCCCCCCTTGGAGGAAAACGACACTGCTTGCCGGTAACGACTGAAAATCATTGAAAAAGCCATGATGCAGCAAGAGGGTGTCACAGAATCCCTAAAAGCTGCCAACCAGATGGCATGGGGGCGCTCCATGACTCCATCCACATCAGGGTTGAGGAAATTGTCCTGGCTGAGCTGGTCTACTGTTGAGAGAGGAACGCAATGATTTTAGAAGCCATGTATAACGGAAAGTTTTATCCCTGTGAAACAATAATGCCCATGTCCCCGAAATACCACAAGGCAGTCAAAACCTGTGAAGCGTTGATGGGACAGCTATCCCAGCGGCTCAGCAAAGAGGACTATGTGCTGGTGGAAGAGCTCCGGGCGCAGACCGCTATCGCTCAATGCGAGGAAACCGAGAGCCATTTCAAGTATGGCTTTTCGGTTGGGCTGATCGTCCAGCAGGAAGCCCATGAACAGCTGCAATGTAAAAAGTAGCAAAATAGATATACCCTGCCAGAAACAGATTCCTTCTGTACTGGCGGGGTATATCTATATCCTCTCGGACACAATCCTCATGCCCACATCCTGCTGACAGTGCGCCCGCTGAATGAAAAGGGAAAATGGCAGTATAAGACCGAGAAAGAATCTGTCTGCGTCAACGACGGCAAGGAACGGGGCTTTAGCGCCGCCGAGTTCCAATAGGCACAGGCCGATGGATGGGAGAAACAGTATTGGTACAAGGTGGGAAAAAAGAAGGTGTATATGGTCTCTTCCGCAGCGCAGGCACAGGGGTATAAACGGGTGTCCAAGTACCCCAAAAGCACTGAATTTGGCAGGCAGAATCCCATCATGAAACGCTGGAACAGCGACAAACAGATTGTCCTATGGCGAGCTGCATGGGCGGATGCGGCAAACCGCCATCTGGAGCGTGCCGGACATGACGAACGCATCGCCCACCACAGCCATGCTGAGCGTGGTTTGCTGGAACGGCCTACGGTTCATGAGGGTGTGGTTGCAGGACCATGGAGAATCTACCAAAAAACCTCCTGCTGTGCTGCTATCAGCTGGGGTATCTCCGCAAGGTCAAGGAACGCCTGAACACCTCTCTGAATACGCCGTACCCTGCCCTGAACAAGTATGCCGGGCTTCGGGAGCAGGCGTAGGGCTTTGATCCAGTGCAGTTCTATGAAGCAAAACAAGCCATTTGCCCCGAAAAGGAGCAGGAAGTAACCGGGCACAGCAGGTTTTTGGTGAAAAGTACAGCCCGCTTTTGATGTTTAACAGCAAAAAAAGTGGTTTCCCGTATGCTGCATGAGGATATAGATCGACAGACCACCTCAAGAATGGTGTCACAAATACAGATAAAACAGTGGACTTCACATAAAAACAAAAGGGAAGGACAGGAACTTTGAAACAATTTAGCATATCAAAAGGCATTCTTTTGAGCAGGTTTCTGATGTATTTACTGTCATACTTGAAAATAATTCAATATCTCAAAAACCACATATATTGTAAACTTAATGGCGCGACTAAGTTGACAATTTTGAAAAAGAGATGTTATACTCATACTGTTTGAAGAGGCGGTAGAATGATAACCAAAGAAAAGGTTCTTGAATTATTTGAATCAAGCAGAGAGTTTATTTGTCAGGTGAAGGTATAGCTCATAAACTTTCTATATCCCGAGCTGCTGTTTGAAAAGCTGTTAAAGCTTTGCAAAACGGGGGTTATCTGATGGATGCTGTAACAAATAAAAGATACTGTTTTTCCAATCAAACCGATATTCTATCGGCACAGTAAATCCGCAAATATTGATGCTCCAAGATTCAAAATATGGAAATCTATGTGACGGATATCGTGGAATCCACCAATGCTTCTGTGCGGGATAAAGCGAATATGGGAAACCCTGAAGGCCATATGATTCTTGCCAATGAGCAGACCGCTGGCCGCAGAAGATCGAGCCGCAGCTTCTTTTTTTCTAAAGATACCGATGTATATATGAGTTTGCTTTGCACCCCGAAAACTCCTCTGCTCAATAAGCTGTCAGAATTACCACAATGGCTGTGGTATCGAAGTAGTGTCTGATGAAAAAGCGGAGATTAGATGGGTAAATGATATTTTTGTACGTGGTAAAAAGGTCTGCGGTATTTTAACAATAGGCTCATTTAATCTTGAAAGCGGTTTGTTGGACTATGCTGTGCTTGGGCTTGGAATCAACATTTATAAACTGAAGGACGGCTTTCCGGATGAGCTATTTTCTATTGCGGGAGCTGTTTTTTAGGAAAAATAAAACGATGTAAAAAACAGATTGGTTTTAATATTCTTAAACAGATTTTGCAGTTACTACTCTGCTGTAAATCAAACCCACTATGTGGAGCAATACCGAAATCAAAGTTTTGTAATTGGCAAACAAGTCACTCTTAGGGGTTTCAATCAATCAAAAAACGCTGTTGTCGTTGATATAGACAATGAGTGCCGCTTGTTAGTGAAATATCCTGATGGTATAGAAGATTGCTATTCATCAGGCGAAATTAGTATGTGTTTTTAAATTAGGAGGTTATATGCCAAAAAACAAGACAAAAGATTTAGTTATGTGTTCCCTTTTTGTTGCCCTAATCGCAGTCGGCGCATTTATCAAAATTCCGGTTCCTGTTGTGCCGTTTACGCTGCAGCTGTTATTTACTATGATGGCGGGCCTTCTGCTTGGTGGAAAACTCGGAGCCTTATCCGTCTGCGCGTATATTTTTATGGGGCTTATCGGACTTCCCGTGTTTGCAGAGGGCGGAGGCTTTGCCTATATCCTCAAACCGAGCTTTGGTTACATCATCGGTTTCGCGGTCGCTTCCTATGTGACAGGTGTCATTGCCAATAAGGTTTCTAACCCAAGCTATAAACGCTTGTTTGTGGCAAATTTTATCGGTCTTGGAATCGTCTATCTGTTCGGAATGGTATATTACTATTTGATGAGCAATTTTTACCTTGGCACTCCGATTGGGCTGTGGCCACTGTTCCTGTATTGCTTTATTTTGGCTGTGCCGGGGGATATCGTGTTATGTATTCTCGGAGCATTTATTGGAAAAAGAATGATTCCGATCATGTGAAAAAGCAGAATGTGAGGGTATGAAAATGAACTTACATGAATTGACATCTGAAGTTTTGAACGGTAAACAGATCACAAGAGAAGAAGCGCTGTTTTTATATGAGCAGCCTCTCTCTGAATTATGCGAAAATGCCGATAAAATCCGCCGGTATTTTTGTGCCGATCAATTTGATATATGTACGATTGTGAATGCCAAAAGCGGAAACTGCTCTGAAAATTGCAAATTCTGCGCCCAGTCCGCGTGTAACCATACCGGTGCGATCACCTATCCGCTGCTGGACAAGGAGGAGATCGTGGCGCAGGCCAAGTGCAACCATGAACAGGGCGTGCTGCGCTATTCCATTGTTACATCCGGCAAGCGCCTCTCCGACCGGGAAGTGGATGAAATGTGCGAAGCTGTCCGGGCGATCAAAGAAAAAGTAGGGATCTCGGTTTGCGTTTCTTTTGGCCTACTGAATGAAGAGCAGTTTCGGAAGCTGAAAGACGCCGGTGTGACGAGAGTACATAATAACCTGGAAACCTCTCGCAGAAATTTCCCGAACATCTGTACCACGCACACCTTCGAGGATAAGGTACAAGCGATCCGGGCAGCACAGGCCGCAGGGCTTTCCGTTTGCAGCGGCGGCATCATGGGGCTTGGTGAAACGGTGGAAGATCGGATTGACATGGCGCTTAGCCTGCGGGAACTGGAGGTGCTCAGTGTACCTGTGAATATGCTGAACCCCATCCCCGGTACGCCGCTTGAGAACAACCGGAAACTGACGAAAGAAGATATGTGCAGGATCGTGGCGGTCTACCGTTTTATCCTACCGAAGGCGTCCATCCGCCTTGCGGGTGGAAGGGGCCTGCTACCAGACAAAGGAAAAAGCTGTTTTACCTCGGGGGCAAACGCGGCGATTTCGGGCGATATGCTGACGACCGCGGGCATCACGACCAAAACGGATATGGCATTGCTGAAAGAACTGGGATACGAGGTGAAGATCTGCAATGAGTAAGAATCTGTTTATCACCGGGACCGGCACAGATGTGGGCAAGACCTATGTGACGGGGCTGATCGTCAAAAAGCTGCGGGAAGGCGGAAAATCCGCCGCTTACTACAAGGCTGCCATGAGCGGCAATGACCGGCGTCCGGATGGCAGCCTGATCCCCAGTGACGCCTTGCAGGTGAAAATCATGTCCGGAATCGAGCAGCCGCTGGAAGAGATGTGCCCGTACATTTATGAGATGGCGGTTTCCCCGCATCTGGCAGCAAAATTTGAGGGAAATTCCGTTGAAATGGACTGTGTGCTCAAGAACTTTGATCAGGTATGCGATAAATATGAGTATGTCACTGCGGAAGGCTCGGGCGGTATTCTCTGCCCGCTTCGCTTTGATGAGCAAAAAATCCAGCTGGAGGATTTTATCAAGGCCCGCAGCCTGGCCTGTCTGATGATCGCTGATGCGGGTCTCGGAACCATCAATGCGGTGGTCCTGACCGCTGAATATATGAACGCCCGCAAAATACCGGTGAAGGGCATCATCTTCAACCACTATGAGCCGGGCAATCCTTTGCACGAGGATAATAAACGGATGTGTGAAACCATGACGGGCCTGAATGTGGTGGCCTGCGTCAAAGATGGCGATACCGATCTGGATATTCCTTTTGACGTGTTGGAAGGATTTTATGAGGAGAATGGAGGGGACGGAACATGATCTGGTTTCCGTATGAGCAGATGAAAACAATGAAGACCCCCTATAAGATCGTCAATGCAGAAGGGGTTTATCTGTATACCGAAGATCAGAAACTGATCGATTCCGTGTCTTCCTGGTGGAGCGTGATCCACGGGTACAAGCACCCGGAACTCAATCAGGCAATTGAAACACAGTTGCAAAAATTCGCCCATGTAATGCTGGGCGGCCTGATCCATGAACCGGCAGAAAAGCTTTCCGCCAAGCTCCAGAGCTGGCTGCCGGGTGATCTGGATTACTGCTTTTTTTCTGATTCTGGCAGCGTTGCGGTAGAGGTTGCCCTAAAAATTGCACTGCAGTATTATATGAACCGGGAAGAAACACAGCGTACCATGGTATTGGCGTTAGAGCATGCCTATCACGGGGATACTTTTAAAACCATGGAGGTGGGCGATGATGAGGACTACCATTTTGTCTTAAAGGCATACGGCGAAAGCAAAAATGTCCTTCATATTTCCACTGAGATTGATGCGCTTGAGCAAGCTTTTGCGGAATATCATGACCGTCTGAATTGCTTTATTGTTGAGCCCTTGCTGCAGGGTGCGGGCGGCATGAGAATGTACGACGTTTCGTTCCTAAAACGGGCAAGGGAGCTTTGCGATCAATATGATGTGCTTCTTGTCTTTGATGAGGTTGCGACAGGCTTCGGGCGTACCGGCAACCGTTTTGTTGCCGATCTGGTTTTGCCGGATATTCTGGTTCTCGGCAAGGCTTTAACCGGCGGGTACATCGGTCACGCTGTCACTGTTGCCAACCGGAAGGTATATGAGGGCTTTTATGACGATAATCCCTCTCATGCTTTGATGCATGGTCCTACTTTCATGGGCAATGCGCTGGCCTGCAGCGTAGCCCTGAAGTCCATAGAAATATTTGAATCGCAGGAATATATGGCCAAAATCCGCAGGATTGAAGAAATCACCCGTCGTGAAATGAAAGAATTTGCCGATCCGCGTATTAAAGAAATCCGCATGATGGGTGCTTGTGTTTGCATTGAGGTCTATGATTTCAATACCATCAAGGGATACCAACAATTTGCGTATGAACGCGGTGTGTTCAGTCGTCCGTTCTTGAACTATCTGTATGCGATGGTTCCCTATGTGATCAAGGAAGACGAACTGGTGAAGGTCCTGAGTACAATGAAAGAATGGTTTTTACAACACCCTTAATAAATCTTTTTTGTTTAGGCATTTAGCGAATTATTGTTAATTGTGTATAGGTGAAAATGGTTGCCGGCAGTTTTGCTCTAGCATCCAGCTTGCGGAGAGCAATTACTTTGGAATCGTTCTTCGGTGCATACTCGTTGGCGAGTTGTTCTGCGTAAATTTTATCTGTGTTCATGGCGTTGCCTCCTTCATTTGATGATTTTATTATACTGAAGAAAAGGATAGCAATGGAACAACATGAATAGGCGCTTGTGTTGAGTTAAGCTAAAATCAGCTAGATAATAACGGTGTACACTTTTTATAATTTATTATACTACGATTACATAATTGTTCTGTTTTATATTGGAGAAAACATTTTTGACAACCAGACATCTTTGAATAAAAAACACTCCTTTTTCATCTGTTTAATTGAAAAAAGAGTGTTTTATTTAATTTTTTATGATTGTATACATCCAAAATAAAAAAGAACGAAGCTTTCCGCTTCGCTCTTTTTTCCATTTTTTATAGTTCATTTATACTAAAAGAGAGTTCTATTTCACTTCTGGATTCATGTTACCCTTCTGTTTCAAAAATGCGGATCCATTCCAATTCAGAAAGCGGCACAGAAGATTGAATTGAATAAGAATAGGTTTTATCTTTCCAAACCGCTAAGGTATACATGTCGGATTCTCCTTTTAGTGATATGGACATATTGTTGCAGCTCAGTGTTAAGGTATCTGAGTAAGATGTGAAATCACCTGAAGGATCTGTTTCCCCAGCTATTTTACGGAAAACCAGATTCTGTAATTCACCACTGTATTTTATTTCGGCCAATTTCTCCTGATAGGAGGTGTATTGAATCTCTGTGACAGCAAACGGAATATACCTCAAATCTTCCACTTCAAATCCCACAAGCTGGGAAAGTTCATCAGCTGAAGACGCTTTTTTTATACTGAGGATGGTGTTTCCAGTTCCTAACGGATTTTCAGGCTGGACTGGGGTACGGAAAGTGGTAAGGGATACGGTGCCGACAATTAGCAGTACCAAGCAGGCGGCAATGGTCATATATCGTTTTGCAAAGAAGAACGGAATGACTTTTTCTTTTTTCAAATTGGCATTCGCAATATTTTTCAAAATGCGAGATTTCATTTCTTCGGTTACTGCAATATGGTTCATGACCTCTTTGTATGCCTCACTCAAAATCGTACGCCTCCTTTAAGATGGATTTCAATTTTTCGCGTCCGCGCATCAAACGGGAGCGGATTGTAGATTCCTTTTCCTTCAGTATGTCAGCAATTTGGGCTGTTGGCAGATCTTCGTAATAGAACAGGTGGATGACTTCTCTGTATTTGACAGGAAGCATTTTTACAGCATCCCATATAAAAGACAGGTCCTCCCGCTGTTCGGCCACCAATGTCTCATTCAATTCATCTGTACTGCGTATTTTGTTATAATCAATACGGTTTTTGCTCAAATTTCCCGCCACACGAAAAAGCCATGCTTTTTCGTGTGATTCATTTTCTAAAACAGGTGCGGTTTTTAAGTATTGAATCAGTGTATCCTGTAAGACTTCTTCGGCGTCGGTCATATTGTGCAGATAAGAATAAGCAAGGCGAAGGATACTATTTCCATAATGTTCTACTATTTCCTCTGCTTTTTGATTGATAGATGTGCGCTCAGCAGTGATTTCCTGTGTATGATTCCTTGCAATGGCCGCAAACCGCAGCAATAATTGAGATGCCCATGATTGGATAAAGGAATAGAGCCGCTCTGCCGGGTCCCAAAGAGTGGCGTAGTAATTTGTTTTTATCAATGTTTTTTCTCCTGTGATATAAATGGGCCGCACGGGATTTTTCCGTGCGGCGCTTTAAAACATGGTTACTGAACCGATGAAACAATGGAGACCAATGCATCGTGCTCCAGACCGGCTGCAGTCTGAATGGAATAAGTGTAATTGCCATCTGTCCAGGTTGCTACCATAATTTTGCCATCGTTGCCCTTCACAGTGACACAATGGTTGTTTACATCTTCGGTATGTACATCGGAATATGTGGTAAAATCACCGCTGATATCCTCTGTGCCCACAGCCTTACGTATTGTAAGCTGATTTTGATTTCCCTGGTAAATTACTTCGATCATATTGGATTGTACCGCACGGATTTTAGAAGTGTTGACCCAGTTTGGAACACTGGACGGAAGAGTCATGGAAAATCCGGCGATCTGGGCAGCGTCATCCATTGTCTGGCAGGAGATAAAGGGATTGGGAATCTCCACTGTTTCCATAATGTTGAAGTATTGTTCAAATACCTGATTGGCAGCTTCAAGGGTTACTTCTGCCTTGGGAGCAAAGAGATTTTCTTCCGCAGGCCCCATAATGTCCTTCATTGTCATCCAGCAGACGGCTTCATAGGCAAACTCACTGATTTCATTGGCATCTGAATAGCCAAGCGGAAAAGCCCAGTTTCCGGTGAAGCCTTGATCGTTGCTCTGGGCATAGCGATAGAGAATGACTGCTAACTGTTCCCTTGTAACCGAATCGTCGGGGCCAAAATTTCCGTTCCCATATCCACTCACAATTCCTTGGCTGGATGCCCAGCGCACTGCCTCCGCATACTCTGCATCGGCGGCTACATCGGCATAATCCATTGCAAAATTGACACTGGGCTTTCCTTCTTTTTCATATAGCACTGTTACCAGTTCCGCACGGGTAAGCGGATTTTGGGTAGCGATAACAGGAGTGTAGTCTGAAATCACAGGCGTATATCCCGAAATCACAGATTTTACATCGGGGGTAAGCTGATGATTGGAAGCATCCACCGCTACCGCAGGAACTGTCATAGAACCTGCCAGTGCCAGGGAGAGAATTGCCGCTACGGTCTTTTTGTTCAACATAATATTCATCCTTTCGCCATAAGAGTTGGTATGTTCTTTCCTGTGACACTTTATATACAGATAGCTTCTCTGTTTTGTTGCAGATTCTGAAAAAATTTTTGAAGAAAATTGCAGATGTGCTTCATTGAGATATACTGTTCTGACGTTACAGTTCATTTTTGTTTTAGTTTCTACACTGTGGATTGGTCATTACAAAACGTTCATCAATATTTTTTTCGCCCCATTCACACATAAGTTCCAGAATATTTTCCAGAGATTTTCCTTTAGGAGTGATGGAATATTCTACTCTGGGTGGTACTTCTGCATATACAGTGCGGACAATCAGACCATCGCTTTCCAGCTCCCGGAGTTGATTGGTCAGCGTTCTCTGAGAAACTTGGGTGATCTCCCGCATCAATTCACTGAATCTTTGAGTTCCGTTTTGTATGAGACTTTCCAGGATAAGCGGCTTACATTTTCCGCCTATCATTTTTAAAGTAACTTCCATTTCGCAGGTCACAAAAATTTTCTCCATTGCGCTCTTCCTTCCAATAGTGAAGTTTAGTTCACTTTCTAAAAATAATGTGCGTACTTGTTATTAAAAATAAAGACATATACAATGCTAGTATAATATATTTTTCTTATATTGCAATGTTATATTTGTCTGATAGAACGAAGGAGGAACCGTAAATTATGAAATATAGAACATTGGGCCGAACTGGTTTGCGAGTGAGTGAAATTGGTTTGGGCGGGGAATGGTTTAATGGTCTCACTGCGGAAGAAAGTACCGCAATTATTGATGCAGCACAGGAGAATGGAATCAACTACATTGACATTTTTATGCCGCAGGCTCCCACTCGTGATAACCTGGGGATTGCCTTGCAGGGACGGCGGGATCAGTTTATGATTCAAGGCCATCTCTGTACGGTCTATGAGGATGGTCAGTACACCCGTACACGGGATATTGAAAAGACCAAGCGTTCTTTTGCTGACCTTTTAGAGCGTTTGCATACTGATTACATTGATGTGGGTATGATTCACTATGTTGACAGCGACGAGGATTTTCAGACTGTTTTTGAAGGGCCGGTATTGGAATATGCGAAAGAATTGAAGAAAAAAGGAACGATTCGGCATATCGGTATGAGTTCCCATAATCCGCACATCGCCTTGAAAGCTGTGGAAAGTGGTGTGATTGATGTTCTGATGTTCAGCATCAATCCAGCCTATGATATGGAGAGTGCGGATACCGATATTTATGATCTCATGGAATTTAAGGGGATGGAAAAAAACGGTCTTGTAGTGGATGAAGCCCGTCAGAAATTATATTCGGCCTGTGAGGCCAAGGGCGTGGCAATCACTGTTATGAAGCCGCTGGGAGCAGGCACACTGCTGAAAGCAGAGAGTTCTCCTTTTGGTGTGGCAATGACTGTGCCCCAGTGTATTCAATATTGTTTGGATCGCAACGGTGTGAAGGTAGTGATCGTTGGTTGTCATACTGTGGAAGAAGTGCTGGAAGCGGTAAAATATTATGAAGTAACGGATGAAGAACGCAGCTATGGTCATATTTTCAGCTGCGGAAATGCCATCCACATGACAGGACGCTGCATGTACTGCAACCACTGTCAACCCTGTCCTGCACATATCGACATTGCGGCTGTGACGAAATTTTTGGATTTGGCAACACAGCAGGATACGGTGCCGGAAACGGTAGCGCAGCATTATTGGGCACTCGCAGCCACAGCAGACGATTGTTTGATGTGCGGACGATGTGAGTCCAACTGTCCGTTTGGTGTCAAAATCAGGGAAAATATGAGGAAGGCCATGAAAGTATTTGGGCACAAATAACTGGCAGAGGATGGCATAAAATTTCACAACGAGCAAGAATGACACCACCATTCCTGCTCGTTGTTTTTTCTTATGGAGAATCTGCTGCTTTTTCTGGTTCTGCAACTTCTGCTGGGTCTGTCGTTCTGTATTTTTACCCAACATCTGTGAAATTGCTTTTTCACTGTCAAATATCAAAACTGTCTGTGCAACTCGGGATATTTCCTCTGCGTAGGGTATTTTGCCAGTGCAGAGGGCTTGCTTCATGTCAAAGCCCTATGCCTATTTCCAAAGCCTAACATATTTTTTCAAGCAAACATTCAACTGGGTGGAATTTTTTCTCTGTTTTTTGATTCCAGCCATTCATCTAGGTCAAGATACTCTTTGCAAAAACGCAAAAAGAGATTGAGGCCAATGCGATACCCCCGAATCATCGTAGGGGTATACTTTCTGACCTCAATCTCTATCAGATACTCTTTTGCCAATGTTTCCAGCTTCACAACTCACATCCGAGAAAACATAACGGCTGTGTTTTCAGCAAAGTATATGTGGTCTGTTTTCCCTGATTTCTCGGAATTTTTGCCAGATACAGCAGAAAATCATTCTTCTTCCTCTTCGGGTTCATTGCCCCAGTTGTGGTAGACGTTCTGCACATCGTCGTCGTCTTCCAGCGCTTCCAGCAGCTTCTGCATTTTTTCCACATCATCGGGATTGGTGAGATCCACTGTGTTGGTGGCGAAATAACCGGTTTCACAGGAGGCGATTTTGTAGCCCTTTTCCTCCATGAAATCCCGCACTTGATGCAGCTCTTCGGGCAGGGTTTCAATCTCATAGGCGCCGTCTTCGTGGGAGAAATCCATGGCGCCGCTGTCAAAGATGGCCTCGGTGATGGCATCCTCATCCACCCCTTCGTCCTCAATGACTACGCTGCCCTTTTTCTCAAACTGCCAACTCACAGAGCCGGAGGTGCCCAGGGATGCGCCAAATTTGTCAAAGTAGTGGCGCAGATTGCCGGCGGTACGGTTTTTGTTGTCGGTGAGGGTTTCCACCATCACCGCAATACCGCCTACGCCATAGCCTTCATACAGCATATCCAGGTAGTCGGCGCTGTCGGCGCCGCTGGCCTTTTTGATGCACCGTTCGATGTTGTCATTGGGCACGTTGTTGCGCTTGGCCTTGGCAATCAGGTCGCGCAGCTTGGTATTGGAGGCGGGATTGGGGCCGCCCTCCTTTACGCATACAGTGATTTCAATGCCGATTTTGGTGAACACCTTGGCACGCTGGGCATCGGTCTTGCCCTTTTTGTGCATGATATTTTTCCACTTGGAATGTCCGGACATAACTTCCTCCTTATGTAAATGGCATTATTTTAACAAATACATGTGATATTCTATCACAATCCACAGGCTGTTTCAAGAAAAAGCGGGCAAAAAGAGTGATAACAGACGGGTTTTCCACAGTTTTGAACAAACTGCCGGTGGATATGTGGATAACTTTTCACACATTTCCTTATTGGGTGCGCAGTTGGAAAAGACGGGCCATCCGTTCCCGTAGATGGTGTACCCGTTCCTCGTTGGTGAGCAGCACGATGGTATCTCCGGCATAGAGCCGTACGCCTCCCTTGGGGATGATCTCCCGCTCATCCCGCTGCACCGATACCACCAGACAGTCCGCCGGCCAGGGGATTTCCCCGATGGTTTTGCCCTCTCCCCGGGAGCCGTGGTAAATGGGGATTTCCACCAGGGTTTTGGTGGTGAAGGACTGGTTGGAATGGCGATTTTCCCCCCGGGTGGCGATCATACGGTTGAGCAGCTGTTCATAGATGGGCTTGGCCTGCAGCAGATCGGACACCACATAGGCCACCAGCGCCACCATGGAATAGGGCAGGAATTGCCGGAAGGAACCGGTGACTTCACAGGTGAGCAGAATGCCGGTGATGGGCGCTTTGATGATGGCGGCAAAATAGCCGGTCATTCCCAGCAGCATGAAATTCTGGTAGAGGGCCGCATCCACATGGAACACCTCCACTGCCACTGTACCCGCGGCGCCGCCGATGAGCGCGCCCAGCACGATGAGAGGCACCAATGTGCCGCCGGGGGCATTGCTGCCGAAGCACATCATGGAGTAGACGTATTTGACCACCAGAATCAGCAGCAGCATTCCCATGCCCGGCCGGTCATAGATGAGCAGATCGATGAGATTGTGGCCATCCCGCAGCACCTGGGGGAAGGTAAAGGCCAAAAGTCCCGCGAAGAAAAAGGGAATCATCAATTTGCCCCGGCTGGTGAGCCAGGTGGAGGCGGAATAGAGGTTTTGGGTGAGGTTGCAGCAGAAGTTGTAAAACGCTCCCAGCGCGCCGGTGAGAAGACCCATCACCACTGCCACCCACAGCATATTCCAGGGCAGCATCTCCACATTGGAAAAGGAGATGGCCGGGGTGAGACCAAAGACGTACTTGGAGATGAAATCCGCCGTGACACAGGCCGCCATGGTGGAGAGCAGTACATCGGTGGAGAGATTTTTGTGCAGCTCCTCCAGAGCGAAGAGCAGCCCCGAGAGAGGGGCATTGAAGGCGGCGGCCAGTCCGGCGCCGGCTCCCGCGGTGATGAGCAGTTTTTCCTCCGATTTGCTGCGTTTCCACAGATCGGAGACCCCTTTGCCCGCCATGGCGCCCAGCTGCACCGAGGGGCCTTCCCGCCCCATGGACAGGCCACAGCCCAAGGTGAGAATGCCGCTGATAAATTTGATGGGCAGCACTCGTTTCCAGTTGGCGTCAAAGAGGCCGCACAGTTCTCCTTCCACCTGGGGAATGCCGCTGCCGGCGCTCATGGGTTCCTTGCGGTTGAGCCAGTCGATGAATACCGCCATCACCAGCAAAAGAGCCATCCATCCCAGAATGAGCCACAGATTGCCCCGGGCATGGTCAATGACCGTTTGCAGCAAAATGCCCGACTGGTCAATGAGCAGCCGGTAGGCGATGGTGACCAGACTGGCCGCCACCCCCACCACGATGCCCTGTCCGATGAGGGGATAGCGCAGGCTCTGGGCGCGTTTTAACACATTGTAGGCGGAGTCGCGATGGGCCTTTTTGGTATGGGGCATGGGGGCGCTCCTCTCCGGCGCGGCGGTCAGGATTGGCCGGCGCCTGTTTTTTTAGCGGTGGTTTTGGAAGTGGTCTTTTTGGCCGCGGGTTTGCCGCCTTTGTGGAAGTGGTCACAGTAGAGGGCTAGGGGACATTCGCCGCACTTGGGACTCCGGGCGGTACAGATTTCCCGGCCATACCACACCAGCTGGTGGCAGAAATTGTTGGAACGTTCGGGGGGAATGATGGCCTTGAGACGTTTTTCCACCTTTTCGGGTTCTTTCAGGTCTTTGCACAGGCCCAGCCGGTTGGAGATGCGAATGCAGTGGGTATCCGCCACGATGGCCGGTTTGCCGTACACATCCCCGCAGATGAGATTGGCGGTTTTGCGTCCTACTCCCGGGAGCTTCACCAATTCCTCAATGGTGTCGGGCACCTGTCCGCCGTAGTTCTCCAGCAACATGCGGCTCATATCCACAATGTTCTGGCCTTTCACCTTGTAAAATCCGCAGGGCTTTACAATTTCCATCACATCCAGGGGATCGGCCTGGGCCAGGCTCTCCAGGGTGGGATAGGCCTCAAACAGCACCGGGGTCACCAGATTGACCCGGGCGTCGGTGCACTGGGCGGAAAGCCGTACCGCCACCAGCAGCTGCCAGGCGTGCTGGTAGGTAAGGCTGCACTCCGCCACTCCGTATCGGGCGTCCAGCGTGTCCAAAATCCCCGTCACTTTTTCCTTGATGCGCATGGCAGATCTCCTCTCTTGGGCCGGAATGTATGTATATTCATTATAGCAATATTCGCTTTTGCTTGCAAATTTTTATGGATAAATGACATGCAAAAGAGATGGGAAAAGGTGTATAATGAAAACAACCTGTATGCGGACTGCAATCGGGAAATTCAACAAAAAGGATGTGCATGTATGCAAGGGCAAGCATCGATCGAATTTATCAAGCAAATCGACAGTGAGCTGGGGCAGGCCATGGAACAGGAGCTGCTGCGTCAGCGCAGAAACATAGAGCTGATTGCTTCGGAAAACATCGTCAGCGAAACGGTGCTGGCGGCCATGGGCAGCGTGCTGACCAATAAATACGCCGAAGGATATCCGGGCAAGCGGTATTACGGCGGCTGCGAATATGTGGACGTGGTGGAAAATCTGGCCCGGGAGAGAGCCAAAAAGGTATTTGACTGCCAGTTTGCCAACGTACAGCCTCACAGCGGCGCCCAGGCCAATATGGCGGTGTACTTTGCCCTGTGCAATGTGGGCGATACCGTATTGGGCATGAATCTGGCCCATGGCGGACATCTCACCCACGGCAGTCCTGTGAATATGTCCGGCAAGAATTACAACATCATCCCCTACGGAGTGGATGACGAAACCCAGCGCATTGATTACGACGCGCTGCGGCAGCTGGCCAAGGAGCACAAGCCCAAAATGATCATTGCCGGCGCCAGCGCCTATCCCCGTGAAATCCGTTTTGACCTGATGGCGGACATCGCTCATGAAGTGGGCGCCTATCTGTGGGTGGATATGGCCCACATTGCCGGTCTGGTAGCCGCTGGCCTGCACATGAGTCCCCTGCCCTACGCCGATGTGGTGACCACCACCACTCATAAGACTCTGCGTGGTCCCCGGGGCGGTCTCATCCTCACCAACAACGAGGAGATTGCCAAGAAGATCGACAAGGCCATTTTCCCCGGTACCCAGGGCGGCCCGCTGATGCACATCATCGCCGCCAAGGCCGCGGCTTTCGGCGAAGCGCTGACTCCCGAGTTCAAGGCCTATCAGACCCAGATTGTAAAGAACGCCAAGGCATTGGAGGAGGCCCTGCGTCAGGAGGGCTTCAATATGGTGTCGGGCGGTACCGACAACCATCTGCTGCTGCTGGATCTGCGTGTGTTTGGCATCACCGGCAAGGAGCTGGAAAAGCGGTTGGATGAGGTGTACATCACCGCCAACAAGAACGCCATCCCCAATGATCCCCAGAGTCCCTTTATCACCAGCGGCCTGCGGGTAGGCACTCCTGCCGTCACCTCCCGGGGCTTTGTGGAAGAGGATATGAAGAAGATCGCCCAGCTGCTGAAAAAGACCATTGTGGACTTTGAGGGCAGTGCCGATTCCATCCGCGCAGAAGTGGAAAAACTGTGCGCCAAATATCCCATCTACCAGTGATTTGAGTTTTGAGCCCAAAAGCCACCGTCCGTCCCATGCGGAGGGTGGCTTTTTTGATGAAATCCAGAAAGGAGCTTGTTATGCGGCGTTATGACTATGTGCTGTTTGACCTGGACGGCACTCTCACCGATCCCTTTGAGGGGATCACCGGCGGCGTGCAGTACGCCCTCCGGCAGCTGGGCCGTCCCGTCCCTCCCAAAGAGCAACTGACCGGGTTTATCGGTCCGCCCCTGCAAAAACAGTTTCAGCAGTTCTGCGGCATTTCCTCGGAACAGGCCGCTTGGGCGGTGGAGCAGTATCGGGTGTATTTCGCCGACCGGGGCATTTTTGAAAACCGCCTGTATGAGGGAATCCCCCAGCTGTTGGAGGCCCTCTGTGAGGCAGGTCAGGTGCTGCTGGTGGCCTCTTCCAAACCCCAGGTATTTGTGGAGCGGATTTTGGAGCATTTTCACATCCGGCAGTATTTCACCTATGTGGCGGGCAGTGAGCTCAGCGGCGCCCGGGTGGAAAAGGAGGAAGTGATCGCCCATGTGCTGCGTCAGGCGGGAGTGGCTCCCGGAGCGGCGGCGGTGATGGTGGGGGACCGGTGCTTTGACGTAGAGGGCGCGCACCAGCTGGGATTGCCCTGCATTGGGGTGAGTTTTGGCTATGGCGGACGTGAGGAACTGGAGCGGGCCGGGGCCGATGGAGTGGCGGATACAGTGCAGCAATTGCAGTGCCAACTTCTGGAAGATTGTTCATAAATTGGCCACAAAAGCTTTAAGGTTTGTTTACTTTTACAACATAATTCGCTCATAAATATGGGGTATCATAAGACCATAACATAAAAGATTCCTCTGAACAAAACAAATGGGAACGGCGCATTCATCACACCGTTCCCCTTCCCCCGACAATATCCCGGAGAATCGCTCCGATACAACTTTTTCATAACCCCCCAACTTTCTCTTTTTTTGGCACAAAGGCCGCATCCGAAAGGATGCGGCCTTTGTGTTTGTATTGGGAAGAAAAAAAGAGGATGACATTATTCCTGGGGAGCTGCCAGCAGTACCTGGAGCAGATCTTCCACCTGAGAGGCGTTTTTGTGCATGATCAGATAGACATAGTTGCCTTGCACGCCGATGATGCCGTTTTTGGCAATCTCATACTGATCCCGCAGGTAGAACTCAAAGCTCTTCATGATGGTTTCCTGCTGTTTTTTGAAAGCTTCCTTCACCTCGGGGATATCGGCGGCATCCTTCACTTCCACAATGGAGATTTCAGAAGCCGACACAATGAAAGAAGGGGGCATCAGACAGTAGCTGGCCAGAGAATCGGGGTCCAGACCATACCGGGCTTCCACTTCCTCGGCGCTGAGCATCTGTCCCTTGGGCATTTCAAAGTACTGACAGGCGGTTTCCACAGCCTGCTGTACCAGAGGCTTTTCCGCGTCGGTGAGGCGCACAGTGCTGGTTTCACCGTCCCACTGCACATCCTGTTCCAGCAGTTCGCCCAGTTTGCGGATGGGCAGATAGGTGGTGCCTTCATACAGGATGGAAGAGGGAACGGTCTGGCCGTTTTCCAGTTCATAGCCCTCTCCGGCGGGCAGATAGGCGGAATCAGTGGAGATGGTCACACTGTTGAACACCGCCTGGATGGTTTGAAAGGCCTCTTTCAGAGGGGTTTCCTCGGCGGCGGTGATGGTCAGACCGCCCAGGGCCAGAGTGCAGACCAGACTGCCTGCCATAAGACGCTTCTTGGTAGTATTTTTCATGGTAGGTTCCTCCTTTTGGGGTGGTGATTGGATTCTGTCATTATGACGACGCAACCTAGGAAAAGGTTCCCACATTTCCCGGTATTTTTTTTCATATAGTGAAAAACAGGCAAAAAATGGGGGTGACACCATGAAAAAGGATTGGAAAGGCTGGCGGGAACCACTGGAGGCGGCCAGTATGTTTTTGGGCGCGGTATTGGGGGCGGGTTTTGCCACCGGCCAGGAAGTGCTGCAGTATTTCGCCCGGTTCGGGCCTTCCGGTCTGCTGGGTGTGACTTGCGTGATTTTGCTGCTGTGGCTTTTGTGCCGCGGGGTGCTGAGCCTGAGCCGGAACCGGGCGTATCCTGATTTGTATGCCTTTTTACAGACGTGCTGCGGCCCCCGGCTGGGGGCGCTGCTCCACGGGATTTTTGTGGCCTTTCTCTTTGTGGTGTTTGGCGTGATGGGCAGTTCCCTGGGGGCGTTGTCTCAGGAGGCCTGGGGTTGGCAGCCGGTGTGGGGGTTTGCTCTGTATGTGGTGGGCATGATGGCGCTGTTGCTACGGGGAGAACGGGGGGTAACCGCTCTGTTTTCGGTGCTTACTCCCATGATGGCGGTGGGGATTGTGCTGTTGTGCTTGTACGCCCTGCTCACCCGGGATGTGGCGGTGTTTGCAGGTCCGGCGGGATTGGCGCAGGAGACTGGGGGAGCGCTGGCTTCGGCAGTGCTGTATTTTGGCTACAACAGCATCATCGGGGTGAGTGTGCTATGCACCTTGGCGGCGCAGCGGGGCAATCCCCGTTGGACGGCCCGGGTGGCGCTGCTGAGCGCCGGGGGCTTTGGCCTGTGCCTGCTGGTGCTCTACGGAGCGCTGTGGGCGTTTTACGGCCAGGTGGCGGGACTGGAAATTCCGGTGCTGTATCTGGCTTCTCTGGGGGGAGAAAGGATGGTGCGGCTGTATACGGTGGTGGCGCTTTGTGCCATCCTCACCACCGGAGCAGGCTGCGGGTATGTGCTGGATCGGAGCATGGGCCGCAGCCGGTTGGGACTGTTTGTGCTGTGCAGTGGCAGCGTGGTGTTCGGGGCCTGTGATTTTTCCTTTTTGGTGCGGTATCTCTACGGACTGTTCGGCGTGCTGGGCTTGTTGCTGTGCGGAGCGGTGGCGTTGCGGGCCATCAGGGAAAGGCGGTGAAATGGTTGACAACCGGAGGGGATTTGCGTATAATAGTATCGTCGCTGAGGCGAAGGCGACGGTATCGAGGCGTAGCTCAGTTTGGTAGAGTGCTTGGTTTGGGACCAAGATGCCGCAGGTTCAAGTCCTGTCGCCTCGACCAATTTCCATGCTGGCGTGGCTCAATGGCAGAGCAGCTGATTTGTAATCAGCAGGTTGATGGTTCGACTCCGTTCGCCAGCTCCACAAAATCCCCCGGAACTTATGTTCCGGGGGATTTTTTTGTCAGGCGGTATACATTTATGGGCGAATGCGGTACAATGAAAAAAAGTGTTGGAGAGGAGAGCATTGTCATGCCGCCCTTGAGTATGCTGATCAAACCGGCGTCCAGCCTGTGCAATCTGCGTTGCCGGTACTGTTTTTATGAAGATGTAAGCGACCACCGTCAGGTGAAGTCCTATGGAATGATCGGGCCCCAGGTGACCGAGGCCATCATCCGCAAAGCGTTGGAGTTTGCCGATGGAACCTGTACCTTCTCCTTTCAGGGGGGAGAACCCACCTTGCGGGGACTTGACTATTTTGAGGAGTTTTGCGATCTGGTGGACCGCTGCAATCACAAAAAGACGGCCATTCGGTATGCCATCCAGACCAACGGAATGGTGCTGGATGAGGCGTGGGCGTCTTTTCTGCGGAAGCGGAATTTCCTGGTGGGACTCTCCATGGACGGCACCCGGGAGATCCATGACAGCCTGCGGGTGGACCCGGAGGGCAAGGGCACCTATGGACGGGTACTGCGGGCGGCGCAGCTGCTGGAGAAGCATGGTGTGGAGTTCAATATCCTGTGCGTGGTGACCGCGTCCATTGCCCGCCACGGGGAACAGGTGTATCGCTCCCTGTGCAAAAATGGATTTCGGTATCTGCAATTCATTCCCTGTCTGGCGCCCATGGGAGAGCAGCCCGATCCCCGGTTCGGACTGACGCCCAAACGGTATGGGCAGTTTCTCCACGCGGTCTTTCAGGCCTGGTATGGCGATTTGTGTCAGGGGCGTTACACCAGCGTGCAGCACATCGACCACTATCTGGGGGTTTTGCGGGGAGAGCCGCCGCTGCTTTGCTCCATGACCGGTCACTGTGCCTGTCAGTTTGTCATGGAGGCGGATGGCAGTGTCTATCCCTGTGATTTTTACGTCACCGATGAGTGGAAGGTGGGCAATATCCTGGACAACGGATTTGAAGAGATGGCAAATCACCCCAATGCCAGACGGTTTGTGGAGATTTCGCTGGACCGGGGAGAGAAATGCCGCGCCTGTCAGTGGTTTGCCCTGTGTCGGGGCGGCTGCCGGCGGGACCGGGAACCGGTCACCGGCACAGGCATGGCAGAAAACGTTTTCTGCGAAAGCTATCGGAGTTTTTTCCAGCAGGATTTTGAAGCCCTGGCCCGAGCGGCCAGAATGATGCGGTAAAGATCGGAGAGAGAAACATGAAACTTATCGATATTGCAAAAGAGGCGAAGGTATCCGTTTCAACCGTTTCCCGTGTGATCAATAACTCTGCCAATGTAAAGCCGGAAAAACGGGAGCGGGTCAATGCGGTATTGAGAAAGTATGAATACATTCCCAATTCCATTGCCCGCAGTCTGGTTTCCAATTCCACCCGGACCATCGGCATTCTCACCCCCGACATCCGGCACATCAACTGTTCCACCATCGCCTATACGGTGGAGCGCACCATGAGCCGGCAGGGGTATGATACCCTGTTGTGCAACACCGGCCTGGAGCTGTCCGAACAGATTCGCTTTCTCAAGGGCATGTCCTCCCGCAAGGTGGATGGTCTGGTGCTCATCGGCGTCAGTTATAGCTGCTCCGAGGTGGAGGAAACTCTGAACCGTTATTTCCCCGAAACTCCCATTGTGATGCTCAACAGCAATCTGCAGGCACCCAATATCGTGCATGTTTTCGGGGGGATGGACCGGGCCACAGTGGAGCTGACCGAGTATCTGTGCAGTTTGGGCCACCGCAAAGTCGCCTTTATCAAGGAGGCCAACAGCTGGGTGCAGGACATCAAGGCCCAGGCATTTTTGCAGGTGATGAAGCAGCATGGCAGCGATTTGCCTCAGCGGTATGTGTTTACGCTGCATCCGGGGCTGGATGACAGCCAGACCATTGTGGAATATCTGGAAAAAGAAGTGCAGGATTACACCGCGGTGATGGCCAACAGCGATGTGACGGCCTGCGGGGTGATCAAATATCTCAAAGCGGCCGGGAAAGTCATTCCCCGGGATGTGTCGGTGACTGGTTATTACAACACCGATTACGCCAAGTTCTGTGATCCGGCGCTGACCACCATCGACAACAAAATGACCACCATTGGAGAGACCATGGCGTTGGCGCTTTTGCGCTATATGCGGGGAGAACGTTCTCAAAGACTGCTGCGCATCACCCCGGAACTGGTGGTGCGTGAGAGCACCTGTCCCATAAATGTCCGGTGAGAAATGGTGATACTGCCAAAACTCTGCACAGACAAAACAAAAAAACACTTTTTTCTTGTCTACAATGTATGATGACAAGGGGCAGGCGGAATGATACACTAAAACTGTAAAAATTTGAAAACGTTATCAAATCATAAGTATGATAGATTTTCCTTTGATAGCGTTTTTGATGAAAGTTTTATGGGGAGAGAAATCGCTATTTTTGAAAACGATTTCAGAAAAAGAAAGGAGCGCATCATGTTGAAGAAAGCATTGGTTTGTGCCGTGGCCATGGCCATGACAGCGGCGGTGTGCAGCTGTGGAACAAACACAGACACCAGCACTTCCACCTCCGGTTCTGCGGATCCGGGAACCTCCCAGCAGGAGACCCAGAGCGGCTATCCGGAGAGAGAAATTCAAATTGTCATCCCCATGGGGACGGGCGGCGACACTGACCTAAACGCCCGTATTTTTTCCAAATACCTGGAGGAAGAGCTGGGTGTGCCCCTGGTGTGCAACAATGTGACCGGGGCCGGCGGCGCGGTGGGTGCCCGGCAGGTGAAAGATGCCGACCCGGACGGCTATACGGCGTTGTTTTTCCAGTATGCGGGGCTGATTCAGCAGATGACCGGCGTGGTGGACTTCTCCTATGTGGATGACTTTGAGATTGCGGGCATCGGGATGTTTGACAAGTGCAATTTGTGGCTGGGCAGCGCCAACGGCAAATACGAAACGCTGGAAGATCTGGTGGAGGATGCCAAAGCCAATCCCGGCAAGATCAACATCGGGACCTCAGGGACCGGCAATATGGCACATTTCCTGGTAAAAATGCTGGAGGAGCAGGCAGGTGTCACCTTCAATATCGTGGACCTGGGAGGACAGTCTCAGCTGCAGGCCGCGCTGATGAGTGGTCAAATCGCGGCATATACGGGATACTATTCCAACAGTAAGTCCTTTATTGATTCGGGGGATTTCCGGGTACTGGGCGTATTTACGGAAGAGGAGTCCCACCCGTTGCTGCCTGATGCTCCCACTATGAATGAGCAGGGTTTTGACATGGACTTTTTGAACGACAAGTATTACTACTATGCCTTCCCCAAGGGCACGCCGGAAGAGGTGATCAACCGGTTCTCCGAGGCCATGCAGAAGGTGTGCGAAAACCCCGAGGTACAGAAGGAGTTTGACCAGTACTTCGTCACAGTGGAATATATGTCGCCGGAGGAATCGGTGGAGTACATCAAGAATTTGGAGAGCCAGTACAATGAGTACAAATCGGTATTTGACCAGTGATACCGCGGAAAGAGGGATGCTTTATGAAATGGATCAGACAGAAGGATCTGATTTCCGGCGCGGCGATTATCGTGTTGGCGGGGATTCTGTTTTGGGGAGCGCAGCTGGTCAAAACCTCGGACGTGGGACAGAACGGAGCCAAACTGGTGCCTACGCTGCTGTCGGGCGTGCTGCTGGTGCTGGGCGTGCTGGTGCTGTGGGATGGCTGTAAGGCCGCCATCCGGCAGCCGGCTTCCTCCCAGGCGCCGGCAGCTGCCAAAATCAGGCGGGAAGATTTGCCGGTGTATTTGACCTTTGGGCTGCTGGCGGCCTATGTATTTCTCATTGAGTGGGCGGGGTATCTCATTGCCACCGCGGTGTATATGACCGGGCAGATGTATGTGCTCTCCTGTTTCAACCGGAAAAAGCTCCCCTTTTTCCTGGTGATTTCGGTGGTGGGCTCGGCCATTGCCTATTATCTGTTCCGCAATGCATTTCATGTGCTGCTGCCCGCGGGCCTGCTGGTGTAAAGGAGGGAGTGAAATCAAATGGATGCAATCGTGTCTGGACTGATGTCCATCATGAATTGGCAGGTTATGCTGTTGATTTTGGGCGGCGTAGCGCTGGGGATTGTGTTCGGCGCCATACCGGGTCTGACGGCCAATATGGCGGTGGCACTCTGTATTCCCATCACCTTTGGGATGGACATGATTCCCTCCACCAGTTTGTTGGTGGGACTGTATATCGGCGGCATTTCGGGCGGTCTCATCTCCGCCATTCTGCTGAAGATTCCGGGAACCCCTTCTTCCATCGCCACCACCTTTGACGGAGCGCCCATGGCGGCCCGGGGCGAGGCGGGCAAGGCGTTGTCCACCGGCATTCTGGCCTCCTTCCTGGGTGGCATGTTCAGCTTTGTGGTGCTGATCTTTGTGTCCCCCTATCTGGCGGAGTTTGCCATGGGTTTTTCGCCCTTTGACTATTTTTCGGTGGTGCTGTTCTCCCTGACCCTGATGGCCAGTTTGTCCGGCCCCAATCTGAAAAAGGGGCTGATCGCCGGCTTTCTGGGGATTGTGGTCTCCTTTGTGGGAGCGGACCCCATTGACGGGCTGCCCCGGTTTACCTTTGGCATTCAGGCGCTGGACGGCGGATTTGCCCAGCTGCCTGTGCTCATCGGCCTGTTTGCGGTGGCGGAGATCATCGAGACCGCCGAAAAGGCCTATGTGTTGAAACATCAGGAAAAGGTATCGTATAAAGTGGAAAAAATCCGCATTCCCTGGGCGGAGTACAAAGATCAGGTGTGGAATTTCTTCCGTTCCTGTCTCATTGGCACCGGCATTGGCATTTTGCCGGGCATTGGCGGTGGAGTATCCAACCTCATCTCCTATACCACCGCCAAAAAACAGAGCCGGCATCCGGAGAAGTTCGGCACCGGCTGCGTAGATGGAATCATTGCCTCGGAAACCGCCAACAATGCCTGTATCGGCGGAGCCATGATTCCTCTGCTCACCATGGGCATTCCCGGGGATGCCGTCACCGCCATGCTGGTGGGCGGCTTCATGATCCAGGGGGTTTCCCCCGGCCCGCTGATGTTTGTGCAGCAAAAAGAGCTGATCTATGCCATTTTCGGGGCGCTCATTGTGGCCAATGTGTGCATGCTGCTGATGATGTTCCTGGCCATGAACGGCTTTATAAGGGTGCTCAACACCCCCAAGGAAGTACTGCTTCCCTTTGTGATGGCCATTTGCATCATCGGTGCCTATGGCTCCAACAATCGTGTGTTTGACATTTTTGTGGTGCTGATTTTCGGCGTGGTGGGATTTGTGCTGAAAAAATTCGGATTCCCCACACCCCCCATGATCATGGGACTCATTTTGGGGCCCATTTTTGAAACCAATCTGCGCAGAGGACTCATGTTCAGTCATAACAGCATCGTACCCTTTTTCACCCAGCCCATTTCGCTGATTTTCATCTGTCTGGCAGTGGTGTCGGTGGTGTTGACGGTACGCAAAAAGAAAAAGCAGGAGGAATCAGAGGATGTATGAGAAAAAACCCTATAATATCGTTTGGTTTTGTACCGATCAGCAGAGATATGACACCATAGGCGCCCTGGGGAATGACGCCATCCACACTCCCAATCTGGACCGGCTGGCGGCGGAGGGCACTGCTTTTTCCAGAGCCTATTGCCAGGCCCCCATCTGCACGCCCAGCCGGGCCAGCTTCCTCACCGGCCGGTATCCCCGCACCACCCGGGCCACCTTCAATGGCAACGATCACTTCTCCAAGGATGAGACCCTGGTGACCAAGCTGTTGGCCGACGCCGGCTACACCTGTGGTCTGGTGGGCAAGCTGCATCTCACCGCCGCCAAGGACCGGCTGGAAAAGCGCACCGACGACGGCTACAGCGTGTTCAAGTGGAGCCATCACCCCCAGAACGACTGGGAGGAGGGCATTGATTCCTACCAGACCTGGCTGCGGGACAAGGGGATCAAGTGGGAAGAGCACTACAAGGGCTGTCACTGGGACAACACCCATGCGGCCTCCCGGAGTCAGGACAATGAAGCTTATCTGAAGGCCATCTATGAAGAGGGCTATAAGCCCTATGAGGGCATCGAGGTGCCCTATCACCAGACCACCTGGTGTGTGGAGGAGGCCATGCAGTTCATCGAGGACTGCGGGGAAAAGCCCTTCCTCATCAGCATCAATCCCTTCGACCCTCATCATCCCATCGATCCGCCCAGAGAGTGCAAGGACCGCATTGACGCGGAGACCATGCCCACTCCGCTGTGGCAGGAGGGAGAGCTGGCGGAAAAGCCGCCCTTCCACACACAGGATTATCTGTACGGCACTATGAACCGGCACGCAGCCAGTATCATCGGCATGACCGAGCAGCACAAAAAGGAAACCACCCGGGATTACTACGCCCAGATTGAGCTCATCGACCAACAGTTTGGCCGGCTTTTGGACTTCCTGGATGAAAAAGGACTGCGGGAAAATACCATCGTGATCTTTATGAGCGACCATGGCGAACTGCTGGGAGATCATGGGGTGTATTTCAAAGGTCCCTATTTCTACGAGGGACTGGTACATGTGCCGCTGATTCTGTCCTGTCCGGGGCTCATTCCGGCGGGCCGGGTGAGCAAGGCCCTCATCGAGCTGGTGGATCTGGCGCCCACCCTGCTGGAGCTCACAGGGCAGGAGATCCCCTTCTATATGCAGGGCACCAGTTTTGCGGATCTGCTCACCGGCGAGAAACAGACCGATACCCACAAACAAGCGGTGTATTGTGAGTTTTATGACTGCCTCACCAACGTGACCAACAAGGGAACCTATGCCACCATGTATTTTGACGGCCGTTTCAAAATCGTGGTGCATCACGGCCACGAATATGGGGAGCTGTACGACCTCACCACCGATCCCAACGAATTCTGCAATCTGTGGTTCCACCCCCAGTACCGGGATCTCAAACACATGCTCATCAAGAAAAACTTTGACCATGCGGTGCTGTGCAACGCCGACAAGGTACTGGACCCCTGCTGGGGCTATTGAAGTGAAAAAGACCGCGGGACGAAAGTCCTGCGGTCTTTTGTTTTTTCAGGTGAGTGCCTCTTCCAGCGGACACTGGTAGAGAAAGGCATCGGGCTGATACTGGTAGATCTCCTGTACCTGGGTACCATCCTCGGTGATACGGATTACGGAGACGCACTGGCGGTATTCCTCTTTCAGATTGCCGATGTTCCCGGCGTAGTCGCTGGCATGAGTCTGCAAGGCCTGCTGCACATCGGTGCGCAATAGCTCTTCTTCCTCCATGTCGTAAATGACAATGTTGGACACATTGTCCTGGCTGGTAAATTCCACGATTTCCAGCTGTCCGTCTCCATCCAGGTCATGTTCCTCCGCAGCGTTTTGCAGCTCCAGCAGCACTGAGCCGTCCTCCAAAGAGAGATATTGTACTACCGTGGCGCCGGGCTTGTCAGACACCACTTCTTTTTCCCACTGAGCGATGCCCTCCGGCTGCTGGGGTTCTTCCGGTTGCTGCTGGGGGGAGGTGTCCGAAGGGCTGGGGGAGGCAGACGTGGAAGGCTGAGGGTCCTGGTTTGCTCCGCAGCCGGCGGCGGTCAGCAGCAGCAAAATGGACAGGGTAGAGAGAAAAATCGGCTTCATGGAGGGGTCGCTCCTTTCTGTTTGATGTAAATTGGTGTATTTTCATTGTAGCATGTCCATGAGCGGGAAACAAGTGGTGGCGCAGACGGTAAAAAACAGACACAATATGTGGGGAGAGGGTGGACAACATGCCCCATGGATGCAGGACAAAATATACAAAATTGTTAAATTTGGGTTGGAATTGTTTAGAAGTATTGTATTACTTTTATAAAGTATGGTATAATCATGAAAAGAATTATAGCCACAATACACAAAGATGCTGTGGGAAGGATTTTCCATAGAAAAAGTGTGAAAGTGCTGCGCGGGTTCTACAAAATTCCGCAGCGGACCAGTGCTATAATACACGGGGCTTCCCCCGGCTGAAAGAAAGGATGATCTCCCATGGGAAACTTTTGGAGTAGGGAAAACCGCCGTAGCAAGCCAACTATTAACAGACACAAGGGATGAGGATATGGAAGAAACAAAATATGCAGTGACCCCAGCGGATCAGCCCGTCCTGCCCAAGGACGACATCTATCTCTTCAATACCGGCAAGGCGCAGAAAGCCTATCTGGCCTTTGGCTGCCACCGGCTGCCGGGCACCGATGAATATCGTTTTATGGTGTGGGCGCCCAATGCCCAGTCGGTGAGCCTGGTGGGGGATTTCAATGACTGGGACGGCACCCGCAATCCCATGCAGAAAACCCAGGGTGGTGTGTATTTCACCGTGGTCAAAGGATTGGAGCAGGGCAGCTTGTACAAATATCTGGTCACCGGTTATGACGGTGTGCAGCGGTACAAGAGCGACCCCTTCGCCTTTTATGCGGAAATGAGGCCCAATAACGCCTCCCGGGTGTGGGAGCTGGAGGGCTATGATTGGCAGGATGGCTCTTATATGGACGCCCGGGCCAAGAAAAAAGCGGGGACTGGACCCATTTCCATCTATGAGATGCATGCGGGTTCCTGGATGGACCCGGACAACAAGGACCAGGAGTTTATCAACTTCCGTGAACTGGCGGACAAGCTGGTGCCCTATATCAAAAAAATGGGCTTCACCCATGTGGAGCTGATGCCCATCACCGAGTATCCCTTTGACATGTCTTGGGGGTATCAGGTGGCGGGATATTACGGTGTCACCTCCCGGTACGGCACGCCGCAGGATTTCATGTACTTTGTGGACCGCCTGCACGAGGCCGGCATTGGGCTGATTCTGGACTGGGTGCCCGCCCACTTCCCCCGGGATGTGCATGGGCTGGCCATGTTTGACGGCACTCATCTGTATGACCACAGCGATCCCCGCCAGGGGGAACAGCCCGACTGGGGCACCTACCTGTTCAACTACGGACGGCCGGAGGTGGAGAGTTTCCTCATCTCCAGCGCCATGTTCTTCGCCGATGTATACCATGTGGACGGCATTCGCATTGACGCGGTAAGCGCCATGCTCTATCTGGATTTCGGCAAGCAGGACAACTTTGTGCCCAACAAGGACGGCGGCAACATCAATCTGGAAGCAGTGGAATTTCTCCGCCGGCTCAACTCCACTCTGGCGGAAAATCACCCCGGATTTCTCTCCATCGCCGAGGAATCCACCGCCTTTCCCTACATCACCAAACCGGTGGAGGAGGGCGGCCTGGGCTTCACCATGAAGTGGAATATGGGATTTATGCACGACACCCTGCACTACATGGAGATGGACCCCTTCTTCCGGCAGTACAACCACCACGACCTCACTTTCTCCATGGAGTATGCCTTCAGCGAAAATTACGTACTGGCCTTTTCTCATGACGAAGTGGTGCACGGCAAACGCTCCATGATCAGCAAGATGTACGGCACCTATGAGGAACAGTTTGCCAGTCTGCGGGCCATGTATGGCTACACGTTCGCCCACCCGGGCAAAAAGCTGCTCTTTATGGGAGCGGAATTCGCCCAGTTCATCGAGTGGGATTACAAAAAGCAGCTGGACTGGTTCCTGCCGCGGGATTATGAGATGCACCGCAAGATGAGTGATTACGTGGCCCGGCTCAACCGGCTGTACCGGAAATACCGGGCTCTCTATGAGGTGGATGACAGCTGGGAGGGCTTCCAGTGGCTCAATGTGGAAGACCGGGAGTGCAGTGTCATTGCCTTCCAGCGCAAGGCCAAACCTCGGGCGGGCAAAACCCAGAGTCTGGTGTGCGTGATGAACTTTACACCGGTGGGACGGGAGAATTATTGGATCAACCTGCCGGGGCCGGGCACCCTCAAACTGGTGCTCAGCAGCGAGGAGAAAAAATACGGCGGAATGGGTCGGGTGAACGAACTCACCATTAAGGCCCAGAAGAGAGTGCTGGAAAAGGGACGTGGACGGCGTCCGGCTCGGGTGGCCTGGTACGCGCCCATGCAGCTGCCGCCTCTCAGCGCGTTGTATTTTGAGTGGGAAGAGGAACAGCCGGCGTCCAAACGCCGCAAAACCTCCACCAAACAGGCAGCCGATCAACAGAAAGCCATATCCGCAGACGCCGGCAAGGCGCCCGCTGGAAATAAAAAAGCAAAAGCAAGTAAACAATAGGGGGATGCGAACCATGATTGCAAAGAAAAAATGTGTGGCAATGCTTCTGGCCGGCGGCCAGGGCAGCAGACTGTACGCGCTGACCACCAAGCGGGCCAAGCCGGCTGTGCCCTATGGCGGCAAATACCGGATCATTGACTTCCCGCTGTCCAACTGCACCAATTCGGGCATTGACACAGTGGGTGTGCTCACCCAGTACGAACCGCTGGAGCTCAACGCCTACATAGGCAACGGCGCGCCCTGGGACCTGGACGGCATGAATGGCGGAGCCTTTGTGCTGCCGCCCTATGTGAAGGGCAAGAAGGGTGAATGGTACGCCGGTACCGCCAATGCCATTTATCAGAACATCAACTTCATCGACCGGTATGATCCCGACGTGATTCTGGTGCTGTCCGGCGACCAGATCTGTAAGATGGACTATGCCAAGATGATCGCCTTCCACAACGAGAACAACGCTGACTGCACCATCGCCGTCATCGAAGTTCCCATGGAGGAGGCTTCCCGGTTCGGCATCATGAACGCCGACAAGGATCAGCGCATCATCGAGTTTGAAGAAAAGCCCGCTCATCCCAAGAGCAATACCGCTTCCATGGGCATTTATGTGTTCAACTGGAAGAAGATCCGCCAGTACCTCATCGAAGACGAGGCGGACCCCAATTCGGATAAGGATTTCGGCAAGAACATCATCCCCAAGATGCTGGCCAACGGCGAGCGGATGTTTGCCTATATTTTCGAGGGCTACTGGCGCGATGTGGGAACCATCGACAGCCTGTGGGAAGCCAATATGGAACTGTTGGCGGAGCAGCCTGAGCTGGATCTGTACGACGAGAATTTCAAGGTGTTCACTCGGAACTTCTCCATGCCCGCTCATTACATTTCGGAAGACGCGGATGTCACCGGTAGCATCATCGGCGACGGCTGTCTGGTGGAGGGAACTGTGAAGAACAGCGTGCTCTTCCCCGGCGTGGTGGTGGAAAAGGGCTGCACCGTCACCGACAGCATCCTCATGCAGGAAACGGTGCTCAAGGAAGGCTGTACCGTTCACAAGGCCATTGTGGATGAAGGCGGCGTCATCGGCAAGGGCGCGGTCATTGGCGGCGGCGATAAGATCACCGTATTGGGCATGAACGCGAAGGTGGCGGAAGGCGCCACTGTAGAAGAGGGCGCTATGATCGCACCCGATCAAGAGATCAAGTAAGAGGGGGACGGCAAGATGCAAAAGAACGTATTTGGCCTGGTGTATGCCGGCGAGGAAAATATCAATCTGCGGGAACTGGTGAACCTGCGCAGTGTATCCGCCCTGCCGGTGGCCGGACGGTACCGCGTCATTGACTTTGTGCTGAGCAATATGGTAAACTCGGGTATCAGGAACATTGGCGTCATCACCAAGAAAAACTATCAATCTCTCATGGACCATGTGGGATCGGGCAAGGAATGGGATCTGTCCCGGAAGAGCGACGGCCTGTTTATGCTGCCTCCCTTTGATACCTTTGAAAACAACGGATCTCATCAGGGTCTGGTGGATGCCATCAAAGGCGCAGCAGCCTATCTGCGCCGGGTGAGTCAGCCTTATTGCCTGCTCACCGGCTCCTACACCATCTTCAATATGGTGTACAATGACATGTTCCAGCAGCATCTGGAAACCGGCGCCGACATCACCATGCTCTACAACGTGGAGGATGATCCGGCCACTGCACCCGCGGTGAAATTCCGGGATGTGCGGCTGGAGACCAATGCCGACGGTCAGGTGGTGGATATGCAGTTCAAGTCCAATGTGACTCGCTGCACCAAGGTGGGCATGGATGCCTACCTCATTAAGAAGGATTTGCTGGAGTTCCTGATCGACGACGCCATGGCCCATAACAAGTACAATCTGGTCACCGACGTCATCATGGGCAATCTCAACAAACTGAAAATTTATGGGTACGAACACAAAGGCTATGTGGCCCGGATGAATTCGGTGGCATCTTATTACAAAGTGAACATGGACTTCCTCAATCCGGATGTGCAGAAGGAAATCTTCTACACCGGACAGAAGATCTACACCAAGACCAAGGATGAGCCCCCGGCCAAGTATGCCAAGGACGCGGTGGTGAAAAACAGCGTGATTGCCAGTGGCTGTATCATCGAAGGCGAAGTGGAAAATTCGGTGCTGTTCCGTGGTGTACATGTGGCCAAGGGCGCCAAGGTGAAGAACTGCATTATTATGCAGGACAGCCAGGTGTATGAAAATGCTTCCATCGACAAGGTGATTCTGGATAAGCATGTGAACATCCGGCCTTATTCCAATCTGGTGGGCAACAAGGCGTACCCGGTGATCATTCCGAAGGGAGCTATCGTTTAATGAACAAACGTCAGATGAAAAAGAATAAAAAGGCAGAAGCTGCCTCCAAGGCAGAAGCCGCTGCAAAGGCCGAGACCGCTCCTAAGACAGAAACTGTCTCTAAGGCAGAGCCTGTTTCCAAGACGGAAACAGGTTCTCAGAGCGGATTGGTTGCGGCTTCGCCCAAGGCGGTGCAAAAAGTGGAGCCTACGCCTAAAGCGGTACAGAAGGTGGAGCCTACGCCCAAGGCGGTACAGAAGGTGGAACCCACCCCAAAAGCTGTGCAGGTAGTGGAGCCCGCCCCCAAGGCAGAAGAAGCTCCTAAAGCAGAAGCTGCCCCCAAGGCCGAGAAAAAACCGGCTCGCACCACCCGTAAAAAGGTGGAGCTGACCGAGGAGGAGAAGGCGGCCAAGCGCCGGGAAGCGGCCAAGAAGGCGGCAGCCACCCGTAAGGCCAACGCCGCTAAGAAGGCCATGGAGCAGGCGGCTCAAAAGGCGGAGGAGCCGGCAGAAACCGTTTCGGCGGAGGAAAGCGCGCCCCAGGCGGCGGTTCCCGCGCCGGATATGGCAGCGCCCGCAGAGGAAAAAGCAGAGCAGACCACCCCGGCGGCTGCACAGGAGCCGGTGGAGGAGAAGGCGGAAGAGTCCGCGCCGGAGCAGGCAGCGGAGGAACCGGCCAGTGAAGAGGAGATGACGCCAGTGGCGGAAAAGGTTCGAGTGCTGGTGGTGGGCGCGGAGTGCGCGCCCTTTGCCAAGACCGGTGGGCTGGCCGATGTACTGGGCACCTTGCCCAAGCACCTCAACCAGCTGGGCATGGATGTGCGGGTGATGATTCCCTTCCACAAGGTGATCAAGGACAAATACCGCATGCAGACCGAACATGTGACCACTTTCTATGCCAATCTGGGCTGGAAGAGCATGTTTGTAGGGGTGGACAAGCTGGTGTATGACGGCGTCACCTTCTATTTCATCGACAACGAGGAGATGTTTGGCGGACCCATTTACCGGGGCGGCCTGGCGGAGGGCGAACAGTATGCCTTCTTCTGCCGCGCGGTGGTGGAGAGCATGGATCAGATTGGGTTTGTGCCCCAGGTGGTGCACCTCAATGACTGGCATACCGGCATGATTCCCATGCTGCTCAAGACCCAGTATCAGCACCGGCCTCAGGGACATGCCAAGACGGTGTTCACCATCCACAACATGATGTATCAGGGACAGTTCAGTTTCCAGCAGATTCAGGATTGGCTGGGCATCGAGAGTCGGTTCAACACCCCCGAATTCATTGAGAATTACGGCTGTGCCAGCTTTATGAAGGCGGCGCTGGTCTTTACCGACCGCATCAGTACGGTGAGCCCCTCCTATGCCCAGGAGATTCGGCACCCCTACTACGCCTACAAGCTGGAGGGCATCCTCAATGCCCGGGCCCACGAAACCTGGGGCATTGTCAACGGCATCAACACCGAGGAATTCAACCCTGAAACCGACATCTGTCTGGGGCATCACTTCAACGCGGACGACCTCTCAGGCAAGTACCGAGTGAAAGAAGATCTCATCCGCGAACTGGGGCTCAGTATCTGGCCCGGCACTCCCATCATGAGTATGGTCACCCGTCTTACCTCTCAAAAGGGCATCGATTTGCTCATTCAGGTGTTTGATGAGATCATGCAGCAGGATGTGGCTGTGGTGGTTCTGGGCAACGGTGAAAAACAGTATGAGGACTTCCTGCGCTCCATGGAGTATCGGTACAAGGGCCGCGTATGCGCCTACATTGGGTATAACAACGAGCTGGCTCATCGGATTTACGCGGGTAGTGATCTGTTCCTCATGCCCAGTAAGTTTGAACCCTGCGGCATTTCACAGATGATCGCTCTGCGGTACGGCACTTTGCCCATCGTGCGGGAAACCGGCGGCCTGCGGGATACCGTACAGCCCTACAACGAATACACCGATGAGGGCAATGGTTTCTCCTTCACCAACTTCAATGCATATGACATGTTAAATGTGATAAAATATGCGTTGTGGGTGCTGCGGGATGAGGGCAAACGTACAAATTTGATTCAGAGAGCGTTAAAAAGTGATAATAGCTTTGCAATTTCCGCACAAAAATATTATGATATGTTCATGGGGCTGCTGTAAAACAGCTGTATGACCAAGCCGAGAAGGCTGGGAGGCGGACCTCCAGCCTTCTTTTTTTGGGAGAAGAACATAGATTTATTTTGATGTATATGCAAGAATTGTAGAGAGGATGGATGAGATGGGAAGAACATCGGCAAAGAGCCAGAGCAAATCCCAGAAGATTGTGGAGAACATCAAGGGAAAGTTGAAGCGGCATTTCGGCAAAAATCTGGCCGACGCTACCAAGGAGGAACTGTACAAAGCCAGCGCGCTGTGCATCCGTGACGATATCATGGATCAGTGGCTGCGCAGCCGTGAAAAATGCGATGCCAAGGGACTCAAGCGGGTGTATTATATGTCTGCGGAATTCCTGATGGGCCGCGCCTACACCAATAACCTCATCAACTTGAACCAGCAGGAAGAATACCGTGAGGCCTTTGAAAGCATCGGTGTGGATATCCGGGAGATCGCCGGACAGGAACGGGATGCGGGTCTGGGCAATGGCGGTCTGGGCCGTCTGGCGGCCTGCTTCCTGGAGTCGCTGGCTACACTGGATCTGCCCGCCATGGGCTGCGGCATCCGGTATGAATACGGCCTGTTCAAGCAGAAGATCATCGACGGAGCGCAGGTAGAAACCGAGGACAACTGGCTGCAGGACGGCTGTGTATGGGAAGTGGAGCGGCCTGAGTGCGCGGTGGAGGTGCACTTCAACGGCGAAGTGAAGGAAACCTGGACCGAGCAGGGCATGAAGATTGTGCACCACAACTACAACACCGTACTGGCAGTGCCCTACGACGTGCCGGTGATCGGCTACAAGAGTAAATGTCCCGCCACTTTGCGGCTGTGGAGCGCCCGTAGCGTGGAGGAGTTTGACATTCACTCCTTCAACCGGGGCGACTATGCCAAGGCCATGGTAAACCGGGAGCTGGCCGAAGTGATCTCCAAGGTGCTCTACCCCGCCGATGACCATGACCAGGGCAAACAGCTGCGTCTCAAGCAGTTCTATTTCTTCACATCCGCCACCATGCAGAGCATGGTGCGCACCCACAAGGCCAAGTACGGCGATTTGCGCACTCTGCCTCAGCATGCGGTGGTACAGATCAACGACACCCACCCCACTCTGGCCATCCCTGAGCTGATGCGTATTCTGATGGATGAGGAAGGCTACGGCTGGGATGAGGCATTTGGCATTGTGAGCCAGATGTTCAACTACACCAATCACACCATTCTCAGCGAAGCGCTGGAAAAATGGGATGAAAATATGTTCCGTCTGCTGCTGCCCCGGATTTATTCCATCGTGCAGGAGCTGAACCGCCGGTATTGCGAGCGGCTCAATCAGTACTATCCGGGCGATATGAACCGCATTGCCGACATGGCCATTGTGGCCTACGGTCAGATTCGCATGGCCAATCTGTGCGTGGCGGTGGCCCGTCGGGTCAACGGCGTATCCCAGTTGCACGGCGACATTCTCAAGCGGGATCTGTTCCAGGATTCCTGCCGCATTTATCCCCAGAAGTATTTGGCCATCACCAACGGCATCACCCACCGGAGATGGCTGGCGCTGGCCAATCCCGGCCTCACCCAGCTGATGCGGGATACCCTCAAGACCGATTTCATCGCCGACTACACCCAGTTTGAAAAACTGCTGCCCTATGCCGACGACGCGGAGTTCCGCAAGAAGTATGCGGCCATCAAGCGGGAAAACAAGGTGCGTCTGGCCGAGTATCTCAAGCGCACCCAGAATGTGGAGCTCAATGTGGACTCCATCATCGACGTGCAGTGCAAGCGGCTGCATGAATACAAGCGTCAGCTGCTCAAGTGCCTGCATATCCTGTATCTGTACAACGCGCTGCTGGCCGATCCGGGCATCATCACCACCCCCATCACCTTTATCTTTGGGGCCAAGGCGGCGCCGGGCTATGTGCGGGCCAAGAATATCATCCGGCTCATCAACGCCATCGGCGATCTGGTGAACAACGACCCCCGCACCAAGGATAAGATTCAGGTGATCTTCCTGGAGAACTACTGCGTATCTGCGGCCGAGGTGCTCATTCCCGCCGCTGATATCAGCGAACAGCTGTCCACCGCCGGTCTGGAGGCCAGCGGCACCGGCAATATGAAGTTCATGATGAACGGTGCGGTGACTCTGGGTACCATGGACGGCGCCAATGTGGAAATCTACGAACAGGTGGGGCCGGATAATATCTTTATCTTCGGCGCCCGGGTGGAGGAGATTGAGAACCTCAAGCGGTATAAGAGCTATCGTCCCGGCGAGGTATACGAGCGCAACTTGCATGTGCGGGATGCCATTAACCGTCTCATCGACGGCAGCCTGCCCGGCGTGAGCAAAAATCAGTTCTCCGACCTGTACCAGTCGCTGCTCTTTGGCGACCGGGACGGCGCGGACCGGTATTTTGTGCTGTATGACCTGCCCTCCTACATCGAAGCCTACGCCAAGGCCTATGAGACCTATGTGTGGGACAATGACAAGTGGATGCGTATGGCGGTGGTCAATACCGCCAAGTCCGGCTTCTTCAGCTCCGACAGAACCATTCTGGAGTACAACGAAAAGATTTGGGAGCTGAAAAAATACGAGTAAGGGGCAGTCTGTATGGACATGATTCATGATTCAGCCTGCAGTAAATTCCGCAATCCATTGGGAGCGCTCGCCACTGGCGGGCGCACTCTTATTCGGCTGCAGGCGCCGAATGATGGACGGCGGGTGAACATTGTACTCTTCTGGCGGGATGAGCGTCGGGAGGAGGAAATGGAATATCGGGAAGGCATGTGGCAGTACCATCTGCTGGCACCCCAGGAAACCGGGGTCCTGTGGTATCACTTTGCCATTTACCAGCAGGGAGAAACCCGGTATTACGGTGTGCGGTATGGCAATACCGCCGGTGTGGGCCAGGTGTATCAGAGTACCCCCATGAGTTTTCAGCTGACGGTGTATCAGGAGGGCTTCGAAACGCCTCAATGGTTCCGGCACAGCACCATGTATCAGATTTTCCCAGACCGGTTTTGCCGGGGGGATGCAAAAAACATGGAAAAGGGTGCCGAATACCACCGTTCCATGGGCCGTACGGTGATGCTCCACGAAAATTGGGAGGAATCTCCCCTCTATGGGCCTCTGCCTGGCCGGGAGTATTACGACCCCTGTGACTTTTTCGGGGGCGACCTCAAGGGCATTGAAAAACAGCTGCCCTATCTCAAGGAATTGGGGGTCACCTGCCTGTACCTCAATCCCATTGTGGAAGCAGCCAGCAATCACCGGTATGACACCGCCAATTACAAAAATGTGGACCCCATTTTGGGCACTGTGGAAGATGCTGCCCGGCTGTTCCGCAAAGCCAAAAAAGAGGGCATCAATATCTTGCTGGACGGAGTATATTCCCACACCGGTTCGGACAGTGTGTACTTCAACAAGCGGGGCAATTACCCAGGCGAGGGAGCCTATCAGGGCAAGCAGTCCCCTTATTACAAGTGGTATAGCTTTGGAGCGGACCGGGACACCTACAAGAGCTGGTGGGGATTTGACACCCTGCCGGAAGTGAATGAAACCGAGCCGGATTGGCAGCGGTATGTGATCGACGGACCGGACAGTGTGTTTGCCCATTGGCTGGGACTGGGTGCGTCGGGCTTCCGGCTGGATGTGGCGGATGAGCTGCCCGATGAGGTGATTGAGAAGATGCGCACCGCCACCAAGCTGCCCGGCCGGCAAAATGTATTGCTGGGCGAGGTGTGGGAGGATGCCACCATCAAGGAGAGCTATGGGGTGAAGCGGCAGTACGCCCTGGGACGGGGGCTGGACAGCGTGATGAACTACCCCTTCCGCAATGCCTGTGCGGGCTTTTTGCTGGGGTATCAGGACGCCCACGCGCTGGAGGATTTTCTGGTGACCCAGCAGGTGAATTATCCCCGCCCCATGCATTATTGTCTGATGAACCTGCTCTCTTCCCATGATATCCCCCGTATCCGGACGGTGCTGGCGGCGGGCGGCCTGTCGGGCGACGGCATGAGCCGGGAGGAACAGGCGGGGTATGTGGTGTCCCACGATCAGGATGTGCGGGGTGCCCGGCTTACCCGTCTGGCAGAGGCGGTGCAGTTTACTGTTCCGGGAGTGCCTTCGATTTATTATGGTGATGAGTACGGTATGCACGGGCTGAAGGATCCCTTTAACCGGGGACCTTTTGTGAAGAGCGACTTCAATTTGCATGCCTTCACCCAGAAGCTGAGTCAGCTGCGCCGTCGGGAAATGGTGCTGCGCACCGGTCATTGCAGTTATTTTTCGGTGGGCCCCGATGTGTTGGGCATTCTGCGTTTCTGCATGGATGGCCGGGATGTGTTTGGAGACCCCTGTCCCGATGGGATGTACGTGACGCTGATCAACCGCAGCCACACCGAGCAGGAGGTGCGGGTGGATCTGCGCCGGCTGGAGCGGGGGCTGGATGAAAAGCCGCTGCATCAGCTGCGCACTGCCCGGCTGTGCTCTGCGCAGTCGGCCTTCTGGGAGGGGCGGGAGATTTCCCTGCAGGGCAGCACGCTGCACCTGTATGTGCCCCCCATGGATTTTGACATTGTGCGGATTGCAATATGACAGAAAAAACCCCGAAGGATTTTCCTTCGGGGTTTTTTACAGGTCGTACAGTTCCAGTCGGGTGATCATGGCCTGCAGGGACAACTTGGAGGCCAGCAGCTGCTGGTGGGTCACTGTGCGGCCTTTGCCGGCGGAACGGCTTTGTTCCAGACGTTGGCAGATGCTCTGATACTCTTCCAGCAGGGCCCGATGCATGGTTTCATACCGGGCCAGCCGTTCCAGTATCAGCTGGGGCTCAGCAGCGCTGTGGACGCCCTGTCCGTCGGTGGTGGTCAAAAAGGACATGAGGATTCCTCCTTTTGAGAAAGCAGTGTTCGAAAACGGGTTTTGTCGGGTGCTGGCACCCGGCGGGAGTCCAGCAGCTTGCGCAGCGCCATGCGGCGGATGGGCTCCTCCAGCTGGCCAGGTGCCAGCAGCGGCTCTACCAGCTGGGGGAAGAGGGGCCAGGCGGTGGCCAGACACCAGCCGGCGGCCATTCGGTCATATTGGCCCACAGGCCGCAGGGAGCAGCAGGCTTCCAGCACCTGGTGGATGGTGGAGGGCAGCAAAAAGTGATCCAGCATCAGCACCAGCCCCATTCGCTGGGAGAATTCCTGCCGGCTCTGGCTCCAGCGCAGCGCGGTGGCCAAAAACAACTCCGGCTCCCGGCGGGCAATCCGCAGGGTGGCGCAGACGCTGTCGCATACCGACCAGTCGTTGACCTTGGGGAGAAACTCCTCCAACGCGGCCGCAATCACTGGTCCCGGAGCCTGGGCGTAGGCAATGGCCAGCCCTTTGATCATCACCTCTTCAAAATAGTCCTCCGGACTTTCCTGGAGATGGGTCTGCCAGTCGCCGGCGGCCACCTGCCGGGCTAGTTTGCGAAGCTGGGGCAGCCGTACCCCCAGCATGGGGCGGACATTTGGGATGAGAGAGGCGGCGAAATCCCGATAGGCGGGTTCGGCCAGTTGGATGAGCTGCGAGCGGAGTTCCATGGCGATTCCTTTCGTTGGGCGGGGATGCCGCCGATATTTTTTTCATTATAGCATGGGGTTTTGTGGGGAGCAACCTCTTGACTTTTTGGGGGGAGGCGGTATAATAGGGATAACAACATACGGTAAATGCGATGACGGAGAACAGCATTTTCCAGGAAGGGCACAGAGAGCTGCCGGTGGGTGAAAGGCAGAGCTGGAATGGAAGATGAGATCAGCTCCGGAGCAGTCGGCTGAAGGGCAGGAGAGTCTGTGTAAGCTGGATCGGGTGGCATACGTTATCATGCTGTGTATTTGGCCATGGGCAGATACAGGAAGAGAGGTCGCTTTGGCGGCAATGAGAGTGGTACCGCAGAGATGTTTGAGTCTTTGTCTCTTAACAGTAAGAGACAGAGGCTTTTTTTATTACCTAAGAAAGAGAAGGAGGACGTGGATATGCAGCTGACAGGGTCACAAATCCTGGTGGAAGTACTGGTGGAGGAGTCGGTGGATACCATTTTTGGGTATCCCGGCGGAGCCGTACTGAATATTTATGATGAGTTGTACCGGAACCAGCATCGTATCCGGCACATCACCACCGCCCACGAACAGGGCGCCAGCCACGCGGCGGATGGATATGCCCGGGCCACCGGCAAAACCGGTGTGGTGCTGGCCACCAGCGGTCCCGGAGCCACCAATCTGGTCACCGGCATTGCCACCGCCTATATGGACAGCGTACCCATGGTGGCCATCACCGGCAACGTAAGCACCGATCTGCTGGGCTGGGACAGTTTTCAGGAGGTGTACATCACCGGCATTACCATGCCCATCACCAAGCACAACTTTGTGGTGCGCCGGGTGGAGGATCTGGCCGACACCCTGCGGGAAGCCTTCCGGATCGCCGCCAGTGACCGGCCCGGCCCGGTGCTGGTGGACATTCCCAAGGACATCACTGCGGCCAAGTGTGAGTTTACCCCCAAGACCCCGGTGAAGGTGCAAAAGCACTGGCAGTTGGATGCGGCACAGCTGCAAAACGCGGCGCAGTTGCTCAATGAGGCCAAGCGGCCGGTGATTTTCTTCGGCGGCGGCGTGGTGAGTGGCGGAGCGGCCGATCTGGTGCAGCAGCTGATGCATAAAGCGGATATTCCGGCCTGTTATACCATCATGGGCACCGGCGCGCTAGAGGGGGGCGATCCCCTCAATCTGGGACTCATCGGGATGCATGGGTTCCTCACCGCGGGACGGGCGGTGAAGGAAGCGGATGTGGTGCTGGCGCTGGCCACCCGTTTCTCCGACCGCGTGGCCACTGATAAACACCATTTTGCCGAGGATGCCACCATCATCCATGTGGACATCGACGCGGCGGAGATCAATAAAAACGTACTGGTGGATTACTCCCTGGTGGGAGATGTGGGCCAGGTGCTGGAGATGCTGCTGCCCCACATTGCCCGCACCCAGCGGCCCCAGTGGCGGCAGAGAATTGAGACCTTCCGGGCGGAGGACTACCATCCCACCGATGATGATAGCTGTCTCAAACCCCATCAGATCATGGGCAAGATCAGCGAGATCACCGGCGAGGACGCCATTCTGGTCACCGACGTGGGTCAGCATCAGATGTGGGCGGCCCAGTACAGCCACCGCAACCGGATGCGCAGCTTTATCACTTCGGGCGGACTGGGCACCATGGGGTATGGCTACGGCGCCTCCATCGGCGCGCAGATTGGCCAGCCCGACCGCCGGGTGGTGCACATCACCGGCGACGGCTCCTTCCATATGAATCTGAACGAGCTGTGCACCAGTGTGTCCTATCACCTGCCCATCATCACAGTGGTGATGAACAACCAGGTGCTGGGCATGGTGCGTCAGTGGCAGACCGTTTTTTACGGACAGCGGTACTCCTGCACCGACCTGCAGCGCAAGACCGATTTTGCCGCGGTGGCCGAGGCATTTGGAGCCCGGGGATTCCGTTGTGAGAATTTGGCTCAGCTGGATGAGGCGCTGCGGCAGGCAGTGGCCGACGGCGGTCCCTGTGTCATCGACTGTCATCTGGATAAGGACGAAAAGGTATTGCCCATGATTCCGGCAGGCAAAACGCTGGACGACGTCATGGTGGACTGAGAGGAGGAGCGACATGAAAAAATACATACTCTCCCTGCTGGTGAAAAACCAGTCCGGCGTGCTGGCCCGGCTGTCCAGTCTCATCGGCCGGCGAGGCTACAACATTGAATCCATCTCCAGCTCCACCACCCAGGACCCCCATTTTTCCCGCATCACCTTTGTGCTCACCGGGGATGACTTCATTCTGGATCAGGTGATCAAGCAGACCAGCAAACTGCAGGAGGTCATCAAAATCCAGTATCTGCCCGAAGAGGATGCTTTTTACCGGGAACTGTTGCTGGTGAAGATCGCGGTGGACCGTCAGACCCGCAGCGAGCTCAAGGACATCGCTGAGGTATATCGGGCCCGTATCATCGGGCTTACCTCCAACACCATGATGATTGAGCTCACTGGCACACCGGTGAAGAACGACGCTTTTTTGGAGGCCATTGGGGATTTCGACATTCTGGAGATGTGCCGTACCGGCATGACCGCCATGGAACGGGGCGACAACATCATCTATGCCGAGTAAAATTTCGGCAAAAGACAGCATAAAAATTCAAAAAAACGTTTACACTGCGGCACTGCCGTTTTATAATAATAAAAAAGTGTAGAAAAAACACAAGCATTGGAGGATGAACAAAATGGTAAAAATGTACTATGACAGCGACTGCAATCTGGGTATGCTGGATGGCAAGACCGTAGCCGTTATCGGCTTTGGTTCCCAGGGCCACGCCCACGCTATGAACCTGAAGGATTCCGGCGTGAACGTAGTAGTAGGTCTGCGTCCCGGCAGCAAGCACGAAGCCAAGGCTAAGGATTACGGCCTGACTGTCATGACTCCTGCAGAAGCCGCCAAGGCCGGCGACATCATCATGATGCTGGTGCCTGACGAAAAGCAGGCTGATATCTATGCTCAGGATATCGCTCCCAACCTGGAAGAAGGCAATGTACTGGCCTTTGCCCATGGCTTCAACATTCACTTCAAGCAGATCGTACCTCCTGCCAATGTGGACGTGATCATGATTGCCCCCAAGGGCCCCGGTCACACCGTGCGTAGCCAGTACCTGGAAGGCCACGGCGTACCCGATCTGGTGTGCGTACACCAGGACTTCTCCGGCAAGGCCATGGATTACGCTCTGGCATATGCCAGCGGCATCGGCGGCGGCCGTGCGGGCATTCTGGAGAGCACCTTCCGTCAGGAAACTGAAACCGACCTGTTCGGCGAACAGGCTGTGCTGTGCGGCGGCGTGTGCGAACTGATGAAGGCTGGTTTTGACACTCTGGTGGAAGCCGGTTACGCTCCCGAAAACGCCTACTTCGAATGCATCCACGAGATGAAGCTGATCATCGACCTGGTGAACGAGGGCGGTTTTGCCAAGATGCGTTATTCCATCTCTGACACCGCTGAGTATGGCGATTACCGCACCGGTAAGCGCATCATCACCGAGGAGACCCGTAAGGAAATGAAGAAGATCCTGCGGGAGATCCAGGACGGTACCTTTGCCTCCGAATGGATTCAGGAGAACCGTGCAGGCGGACGCGCCAAGTTCCTGGCCACCCGTCAGGTGGAAGCCGAAACTCTGCTGGAAGAGACCGGCAAGAAGCTGCGCGGCATGATGAGCTGGCTGAAGAAGTAAGCACATTCCCAACATACAGAAAAAATCGGGGCGGGCATAGGGCCGCCCCTTTTTTCCAAAACCTGCGGCGAAGGGCCGCAGGCTTTGGAAAGAGCGTGACAAAAAATACTCTATGATATGGAGGAGTTATCAATGGAACTGCGCAGCAAAAAGATCACCCAGGATACGGAATTTGCCCCGGCCCGTTCCCTGCTGTACGCCTGCGGATTGACCAAGGAGGAGATGGATCGTCCCCTCATCGGCATCGTGTCGGCCCACAGCGATATTGTGCCTGGTCATAACCATCTGGACAAGGTAGTGGAAGCGGTGAAGGCAGGCGTTCGTATGGCGGGAGGCACTCCCTTTATGGTGCCGGCCATCGGCGTGTGCGACGGCATTGCCATGGGTCACATCGGTATGAAGTACTCTCTGGCCAGCCGTGAACTCATCGCGGACAGCGTGGAAACCATGGCTCTGGCTCACTGTTTTGACGGCCTGGTGCTGGTGCCCAACTGCGATAAGATTGTTCCCGGCATGGTGATGGGTGCCTGCCGGATCAACCTGCCCACCGTGGTGTGCAGCGGCGGCCCCATGCTGGCCGGTGTGGTAGATGGCGAGCAGGTGTCCTTGTCCAAGATGTTTGAGGCGGTAGGCGCCTACAAGGCCAACATCATCGACGGCGACAAGCTGCTGGAATACGAACAGAACAGCTGCCCCGGCTGCGGCTCCTGCTCGGGCATGTACACCGCCAATTCCATGAACTGTCTGTGTGAGGCGCTGGGCATTGCCCTGCCTGGCAACGGCACCATTCCCGCTATCCACAGCGGTCGGATTCAGCTGGCCAAGCATGCCGGTATGGCCATCATGGAGATGGTCCGCCGCGATGTAAAGGCCCGGGATATCATCAACGAAAAGTCCATCCGCAACGCCCTCACCTGCGACATGGCCCTGGGCTGCAGTTCCAACTCGGTGCTGCATCTGCTGGCCATCGCCAATGAGGCGGGCATTGAGCTGGATCTCAACATGTTCAACGACCTGAGCAGCAAGACCCCCAACCTGTGTCATCTGGCTCCGGCGGGCCCCACCCACATGCCCGACCTGTTCCAGGCCGGCGGCCTGCCTGCAGTGATGAACCGTCTGGCCAAGGGTGGCTATCTGGATACCAGCCTGCCCACTGTCACCGGCAAGACTGTGGGAGAAAACATCGAGGGCGCCGAGGTGCGGGACAACAGCGTGATCCGCACGCTGGAAGAGCCCTACAGCCAGACCGGCGGCATTGCCATTCTCTTTGGTAATCTGGCTCCCAAGGGCTGCGTGGTGAAGCGCAGCGCTGTAGCGCCTGAAATGCTGAAGCACAGCGGTCCGGCCCGGGTGTTCAACAGCGAGGAAGAATCCATCAAGGCCATCTTCGGCGGGGAGATCAAGCCCGGCGATGTGGTGGTCATCCGGTACGAAGGCCCGGTGGGCGGCCCCGGCATGCGGGAGATGCTCAGCCCCACTTCTGCTCTGGCGGGCATGCAGCTGGATAAGACAGTGGCTCTTATCACCGACGGTCGGTTCTCCGGAGCATCCCGGGGCGCTTCCATCGGCCATGTGAGTCCCGAAGCAGCTGTGGGCGGTACCATCGCTCTGGTGCAGGAGGGAGATACCATCGAGATCGATATCCCCAATTACTCCATCCACCTGAAGGTGAGCGACGAGGAGCTGGAGAAGCGGCGTGCGGCGCTGGTACAGCCTGAGCCCAATGTGAAGACGGGCTGGCTGAGCCGGTATGCCAAGCTGGTGAGCAGCGCGGACAAGGGCGCTGTGATGAAGCAGTAAAAGATATATAAAAAAGCAGTATACATTCTGAACATTTTCACAGGTGCATTTTGAATCTTGTGAATTATAAACATTCAGGCGGACAGTGAAAGCTGTCCGCCTGTTGTATTTTGTGCCGACAATTGTTTGGTCTTTTGAGCAGATATCGAGATGGTTTGCGTTACACAGCAGGGCGATTTTCTCGCCATCCCGGCCCCATGATTCCGGATGACTGGGGGGTGGAAAGGTTGGAGTTTGTCTCAGACAAATCCGTAGTCTGCGTCATGAGCTGGGAAATCAAGTCCACCACATCAGAGATCGGGATGGCATAGCCCATACCCTCTACGTCGGTATCCGCCAACTTGGCAGTGTTGATACCGATGAGTTCCCCATCCAGATTCAGCAGGGCACCGCCGCTGTTGCCGGGATTGATGGCAGCATCGGTTTGAATATAGGTGGAAGACGTTCCGCTTTCATTGGTAAGACTTCGATTCAGAGCACTTACAATGCCTGTTGTCACAGACTGACCATACCCCAAAGCGTTGCCAATGGCCACCACCTGTTCTCCTACCTCCAGAGCATCAGAATCCCCGACTGCGATGACCGCGATTTGGGACAGTGTGTCGGAGGACAGATCGGAAACCGCCACTTTGAGCACTGCCAGATCGGCGTCCGTATCGGTGCCGCACAGCTGGGCCTTATAAACCGAGTTGTCCGCAAAGCTGACGGACAGTGTGGTGGCGTTTTCCACCACATGGGCGTTGGTGACCATGTATAACCAAGTTCCGTCGTTGGCGATGATGATGCCTGAGCCACAGCTAGTGGTTTCCTGCAGCTGGGTCTGACCGGCCCCGTTTGGCCCGAATCGGTTAAAGAAGCTTTGGACTTCCTGGACGGAGATATTGGTAATGGCTACAACACTGGGCAGGGCGGTGACTGCAATATCAGACACATCCATGCCATAGCGGGTGCTGGAATAAGAGGTGCTGGCCAGACTGGTAAAAACCGCGCCGGTGGTTTCCGTACGTACGGAAGCCGTGCCGTTGCTTTGTTGGGGGAGAAGGGTATTGACGCCATAAAATGTGCCAGCGGACACAGTTCCAAATAGAATCGCACTTAGGGTCAGAGAAGTCAGCCGGCGTAAAATTCCCTGCTTTTTTTGTCTGGGGCGGTGGTCCTGTCCAAGAGAGCGGGGCTCTAAAAGTTGTGTGTGCTCATTTTGGTGTATAATTTGATTTCTGTCCGTCATATAGCAAGCTCCTTTTCCTGATGGTATTGTTTGGACTTCAGGTTTCTGCTATAAGGATAAGAAATCAACCATAATTGGAGTTAAAAGAATTAAATTTTTCACATTGGGAGGGAGACAATCACCGACAGAGACATTCCATCGGGGCATTCCATCCGGATTTTCCCCTTGTGGGCCAGTACAATGCTTCTGGCAATGGATAAGCCCAGACCGTATCCGCCTGTCTGGCTGTTTCGTGATTGATCGGAACGGTAAAACCGGTCAAAAAGATGGGACAGTTTATTCTCATCCACAGGCTGGCTGGTCGTATTTGTCACTGTAAATAGGGCGTTGCGTCCCTGTTTTTCCAACCGCAGCTCCAGTTGTCCTCCGGCGGGAGAGTATTTCAATGCGTTGTCCAGCAGAATGGAGATCAGTTGGCGGATAGCCTTTTCGTCGCCATTGCAGGAGAGCATGGGTTGAATGTGTATCATCAGTTCTTTTTCCTGGCTTTTGGCGGGGGCCAGAAAAGGCAGAGCCATTTCCTCCGTCACATCCGAGAGGGGAAACTCAATGCACTGGAGTTTGGGTTGTTCCTCCTCCATGCGGGAGAGATAGATGAGATCGTTGGTCAGTCCCGTCAGGCGGTCGGCCTGACGGCGGATATCGGTAAGCCATTGATTTTCTCCGCATTCCATTTCCGCCAGATCCACATCGGCGCTGATGATGGTCATGGGAGTTTTCAGCTCGTGGCCGGCATCGGTGATGAATTGTTTTTGCTTTTCATAGCTTTCAGCAACAGGACGGACAATGTGGCGGGACAAAATAAGCAGCAATGTAAACACCGCCAGCAATCCCAACAGAGACAATGCCACGCTGGCCAGCAAAGTAGCGCGGAAGGAGGACAGACTCCGGCCGCAGTCCAAAAAAATAACGCGGGTGTTTTCTCCTTCTATCAGCACAAGATAGCGGTAATTATCCCAAAATCCGGTGGTATGGCCGGAGTTCACTACCGATTGGGCGTATACGCCAGCCGTTTCCTCATCCACAGCGGCGATTTGAACGGTGTCCGTTTGGATCACCTGATTGTCTTTATTCAGCATGACAGAGAAAAAGCGGGATTCATAGGGAGTTTCCGGGGACAGTTCCTTGGGGCCTAGGAAAGGCCGTTTTCCAGCGCCTCTATCTATGGGAATCCCACCATTCGGTGGGATTTCCGGACCGCTGTGGTTTTTGGGGAAGACGCCATCGTTGCTTCCCAGCAGGGCGAGCACCGTATCCGCATCCGCCACGACTTTCTGATAGCTCATCAGGTTGACGCCGCCCAGAATCACAGTAAGGACGATGGCAAGGGAAATCATGCAGGCTGCAATGAGCTTGTGGCGCAGTTTTTTAATCATGGACGTTCCTCCAGAGAATACCCGGCATTTCGGGTGGCTTTGATCTGAATATTGGCTTTCAGGGCGGTGAGCTTTTTGCGCAGGTAAGAGATGTAAACCCACACCACATTCAATTCCACATCGCTGTCATAGCCCCAGATCCGCTCCACAAATCGCTCCGTAGAAATGAGTTGACGGGGATTGCGCAGAAGCAGCTCCATCATTTGAAATTCCTTATTCGCCAGACGAAAGCTACCATGAGGAGAAGAAAGTTCAAAGGTGGCCTGATCCAGAGTGATGTTGCCCAGGGTGAGGCGGCTGCTCACCTGGCCTCCGGTCTGGCTGCGAGTCATGGCCCGGATCCGGGCCATGAGTTCCGCGGTGGAAAAGGGCTTGGTCAAATAGTCGTTGGCTCCCATGTCCAGGCCAGCGACTTTATCTTCCACTTCCGACTTGGCGGTGAGCAGCAGCACCGGGAGAGAGCTGCCTGTCTGCCGCAGCTGGCGCAGAACCTCCAGTCCATTCATTTTGGGCATCATAATGTCCAAAACCAGAGCGTCATAGTTGCCTGCCTCCAGATAGGTCAGAGCCTCTTCCCCATCGTATACCGTATCCACAGAATAGTTGTTCTTTTCCAGAAGGGCCGCCACTGCCCGAGATAGGGATCGTTCATCTTCGGCCAATAATATGCGCATGGTATCTGTCCTTTCTGATTGTCTTTGTGAAGCCAGCATACCGCGGCTGCCTTAACCTTAATTAAAATAATAGCACAGCATGAATTGCCTGTCACTTATGTTCCACCATAAGCGGCATGTGAAAAAGCTGTGAAAACTTGCTTTTCATTCACTCAAAAAATTTTCTTGTCATTAAACTCCAATTATGGTTGGGCTCTTACACTGACATTACAATATCCAAGTAAGGAGGTTCTGTCTGTGAAGAACCAGATGATTTTTCAACGATATGAATACAAATATTTGATGGATTTTCGTCAGATGCAAGCCGTACTGACTGCCATGGCTCCTTATATGGTGCCGGATGAATACAGCCATAGTTCCATCCGCAATCTTTATCTGGACACTCCGGATTTTCGGTTGATTCGCCGCAGTCTGGAAAAGCCCGTCTATAAGGAAAAGCTCCGGGTGCGCAGCTATAGTCGAGCAGGAGAGCATGCAGCGGTGTTTGTGGAGCTGAAAAAGAAATACCATTCAGTGGTGTATAAGCGCCGCATCTCCATTCCGCAGGATCAGGCGATGGCGTGCATAGAGGGGATACAGTCCTGGCCAGACAGTCAAATCGGTAGAGAACTGGCCTACACCATGGATTTTTACAAGTCTCTGCGTCCCGCGGTGTTTCTCTCTTATGAGCGGGATTCCTTCCGGGGAGTGGAAGACGAGGCACTCCGGGTGACATTTGATACCGACATTCGGTATCGTCAGGAGGAACTGACGTTGGATTCTGATACTTGGGGTACACCGATTCTGCCGCCCGGCCGGGTACTCATGGAATTGAAAGTGGCGGGAGGCTTGCCGCTTTGGATGGCCCGTGTCCTGTCTGAACAGGGGATTTTCAAGACCTCTTTTTCTAAATATGGCGCGGCCTATCAAGACATTGTACTCACAGGACAGAGAGGAGAACCAAAATATGCTTGACACATTATTTCGTGGACTGTTTGACACCGCGCTGACCAATTCCATTACACCCAGCGACTTTGTTCTGTGCGTGGGCGTCTCCCTGATACTGGGGCTTCTGCTTTGCGCCATGACCGGCTGGCAGTCTCGGAGCAGCCGCAGCCTGACGATCACTCTGGCTCTGCTGCCTGCGGTGGTCTGCGTGGTCATTATGATGGTCAATGGGAATGTGGGAACAGGTGTGGCGGTGGCGGGCGCTTTTAGTCTGGTGCGTTTCCGCTCCGCTCCCGGCACTGCCCGGGAGATCTCAGCCATCTTTGTGGCCATGGGTACCGGTCTCATCACAGGTATGGGATATCTGGGCTATGCCGCACTGTTTACCCTGCTTTTGGGAGCGGCTACCATGGCATATACCGCTTTGAGTTTCCGCCTCGGAAAGGGAGGCCCCACCTACCGCACCCTCCATATCACCGTTCCCGAGGACCTGGACTATATTGGTGTATTTGAACCGGTTCTGGAGCAGTTTACCCGGCAGTATAGCCTCACTCAGGTGAAAACCACCAATATGGGAAGCCTGTTCAAGCTGACCTATGAAGTGACCATGAAAGACGCTGCTTTGGAAAAGAAGTTTATCGATCAATTGCGGCTGCGCAACGGCAATCTGGAGATTTCGTTGGGACACCAGGACAATGCCGCAGCCACTTTGTAAAAAGGAGATGAAATGATGAAAAAAAACAAACGCCAAATCACCGCAGTTTTGCTGTGCATCCTGTTGGTTCTCAGCGGCTGTGGAACACAGAACTCCACAGAAGATTCTTCCAGTCTGAAAACTGTTTCCTCTGAGAATGTGACTGTTACTACGGTATCCGCCATCGACACTGCGGGTGCGTTCAGCGATCGGGATCTGGCGGGGACTTTTGACGAGAGCGAAGCCATCCCTATCCAGCTGAATGGGGACAGTGCCACCTGTGACTCCAATTCAGTCACCATTGACGGCGGTACTGTTACCATCACAGATGAAGGAGTTTACCTACTCTCCGGCAATCTTACTAACGGGCAGATCATCATAAACGCCGGTGATACCGATAAGGTACAGCTGGTGCTGGCGGGCACAAATATCACCAGCAGTACCTCCGCTGCTCTTTATGCACTGGAGGCCGATAAGGTGTTTGTCACCCTGGCGGAGGGTACGGAAAATACTCTGACCAATGGCGGAGAGTACATTGCCATAGATGACAACAACATTGACGCTGTAATCTTTGCCAAGACCGATTTGACGCTCAATGGCTCCGGCAGTCTGACCATCCATGCCCAGGCGGGACATGGGGTTGTATCCAAGGATGATTTGGTCATTGCCGGCGGAAACTATACCATCAATGCCGCCAGCCACGGTCTGTCCGGAAAAGATAGCATCGCCATTGCGGACGGTACCTTTGTCATTACCTCCGGCAAGGATGGTATTCACTCGGAGAACAGTGATGATACCTCTTTGGGCTGGCTCTATATCAGCAATGGCAGTTTTGCCATCACCGCTCAGGGAGATGCCGTCAGTGCCCAGGGAGCTCTTCAGATCGACGGCGGAGCCTTTGAACTGTATACCGGAGAAGGCAGTGCCAGTGTGGAGATGACCAACAGCGATCAGTTTGGCCCCATGGGCGGCGGTCAGCGGGGAGGATGGACCGACCCGGCTGCCACCGATGCCCAGACGGAGGAGGACTCTGTCAGCCAGAAGGGCATCAAGGGTGAGAGTATCTATGCCATCAACGGCGGAACCTTTACCATCGACAGCGCAGATGACTGTCTTCATGCTGGTGGAGCAATGGTCATTGCCGCTGGAGAGTTTGTTCTGAGCAGTGGGGATGATGCGGTCCACTGTGACGACGCTCTCACCATCCAGAGCGGAACTTTCACCATCCCTTACTGTTACGAAGGCATCGAAGGGCTTTCCATCATCATTGAGGAGGGGAGCTTTGACATCACCTCCAACGACGATGGACTCAATGCTGCTGGCGGTGCGGATAGCTCCGGCTTGGGCGGCTTCGGCAACCAGCAGCAGGACGCCTTTGCCGCCAGTTCCGACAACTTTATCATCATCAACGGGGGTACATTTACCATCGTGTCCGGCGGCGACAGTATTGATTCCAATGGGGATCTGACCATCAACGGCGGCACATTGGATCTCACCTGCAATGGCAACGGTGATACCGCCTTGGACTGTGACGGTGCTTACACCAATAATGGGGGAGATGTCACCACCAACGACGGCTCCGAAAGCAATCCCGGTCAGATGGGCGGTGGCATGGGAGGCCCGGCTGGCCGGGGTGATAGAGGCACCATGGGCAATCAGGATGACCCCAGTATGTATGGGCAAGATGATTTGGAAAAATTCGGAGGAAAAGCGCCTGGCCCCAGAACATAGTCCTGTAAAATTTCGTCTGATACAGTTTCCCAAAAACGCATGAAAGAAGATAAAGCGGGTTAATCTACCCATCCGTCGGGGATCTTTTTTGTCATACGTTGCTGAATAAACGTTGGAAAGATGCCAGAGGGGGGTGTAAAATGTTTTTTTCTAATAGGCCGGTATTTATAAAAGCAATTGGGTTCACCTGGCAGTTTCTATGTCAATTTGGATTTGCAGAAGAAACTGTATATAACCGTTTTGCGACAAGACTACATACCATAGGCTGACGAGAAAGTGCTTTTGATATTTGTATTTCTGGAATTTGTACAATGGAATTGGAAGGGATGTGTCTAGCGAGAAACGCATAAAGTATTGGAACACCGCATACATTGAAGTTGCCCATATACGGCGTTAAGCCCCATAGGTTCCGAGAACCTATGGGGCTTTTGGGTTTTCTACTTTTTTCGTTGGAGGATGGTTTGTGACCAATCCGAGATATCGGCACTCTTATCCCCGGTCGAAGAAGGGAGATTTGCCGGTGGTGGACAGGGGAATGCCCAGAGCCATGGCGGTGTTTTCGGGGGTGAGGCCCATGGCCATGGCGGTCTTGCCGATGGAGAACATAATGCGGTTATCGATGTGCTGCCGGCTGGCCAGTGCCACCGCCGAGCCCAAGGCAATGCCCAGATCCAGAGGTTCACATACACAGATCCCGTCCGCTTCCGCACAGTGCTGGCAGTCCCCATATCCGCACCATCCGCAGGCGGCGCCCAGACCACGCTGGTACTTGCCCGCGCTCACAAGCACTACGGCATGACATTGACGCACATTGTTTGCGTCCCGCTGGAAGAAGGCTTTGTCCAGTTTTATGGCCATTTCTTCCATGGCCTGGGCCAGCCGCTCCAAATCTTCACCGGAAATGACCCAGGTGTTCAGATGATCCACACCACAGGCTTTGGGGGCGGTGCGGATGGCCGCACACAAATCCTGGGCGATGCGCAATACGGCTTCCCGTTCACAATCTTTTCCATTTTGAATCATAGTTTCGCTTCCTTTCTCTGTGTGCCGCAAAAGGGCCTTTTTTTCATCATAGGCGCGCTGCTACGCCCTGTCAATCCCCCTCCCAGCACGCTGGTTGCAGGATTGTGGGAAATAGACAAAAATATGGGAAAAGTTTTTGCAAAGCCAGGCTTGACGTGGACAAAGAACGTGCTATAATAAAAATGTAACCGCTTACAAATGGCGGAAACACTGCATTTTTGAACTCACAATTGTATTTTTACAACATGTTATGGAGGAATGTATCATGGTAAACGTAAAGGACACTGTGGAAAAGGTCTATGGCAATTACCCGGAGAAGATCCTGCAATTTGGTGAAGGCAACTTCCTGCGTGCTTTTGCCGACTGGATGATCAACAAAGCCAATGCCCAGGGCCTGTACAAGGGCAGCATCGTGCTGTGCCAGCCCATCGCGCCCGGTCTGGCCAAGATGATCAACGATCAGAATGGCGTTTACACTGTGGCAATGCGCGGCGCCGAAAATGGTCAGCCGGTGGAACGCATTGAAAAGATCACCTCGGTTTCCCGCTGCATCAATCCCTACGAGGACTACGAAGCGCTGATGGAAATCGCCCGCAGCGAAGATCTGGAAGTGATCATTTCCAACACCACTGAGGCTGGTATTTCCTATCATGCCGGCGACAAGCTCACCGACAAGCCTCCCGTATCCTATCCTGCCAAGCTGACTGCTTTCCTGTACGAGCGTTTCAAACACTTCGGCGGCGCCATGGATAAGGGCGTGCTGATTCTGCCTGTGGAGCTGATCGACGACAACGGCGGCAACCTCAAGCGCATTGTGAAGCAGTACATCGCCGAGTGGGAACTGGGCGACGAATTCCTGCACTGGTTTGAGGAAGCGGTACATGTGACCTCCACTCTGGTGGACCGCATCGTGACCGGTTATCCCCGGAACAACATTGAGTATTTTGAAAACAAGCTGGGCTACCAGGACAATATCATTGTCACCTGCGAGCTGTTCAACTTGTGGGTAATCGAAGGCAAGAAGGAATGGGCCGACATTCTGCCCATCCACAAGACCGATGCCCATGTGATCTGGACCGATGATGTGACCCCCTACAAGAAGAGAAAGGTTCGCATTCTCAATGGCGCTCACACCTCCACCGTTCTGGCTGCTTATCTGGCTGGCCACAACATTGTGCGGGAGTACATGAACGACGAAGTATTTGCCAAGTACACCCAGGAACTGCTCTATGACGAAGTGATTCCCACTCTGGATCTGCCCAAGGCCGATCTGGAAGAGTTTGCGGGTGCTGTGGCCGACCGTTTCAACAATCCCTATGTGGATCACCGTCTGCTGGATATCTCCCTCAATTCTTGCTCCAAGTTCTGTGCCCGCTGCCTGCCCTCTCTGCTGGGTTATGTGGATGTGAAGGGCCAGCTGCCCAAGCTGCTCACCTTCTCTCTGGCAGCATTCATCGCCTTCTACAACATCAAGAAGCTGGAAGACGGCAGCTACGAAGGCGTGCGGCCCGATGGCACTCACTATCCGGTGAAGGACGATGCCGATGTGCTGGAGTTCTTTGCCTCTGAGTGGGCCACCGGCGATGTGGCTAAGATCGCTCACGACACCCTGGCCAATACCGCATTCTGGGGCGGTAAGGATCTGACCCAGGTGCCCGGTCTGGAAGCGGCTACTGTGGCCAATCTCAAGTCCATTCAGGACAAGGGCGTATCTGCCACCATCAAGGAACTGCTGTAAGGCATTGACAGGAGGAAAAGGATGAACGAACAACAGCTGACCAAAAAAGAACTCATCAAGGTATCCCCGCTGGATACGGTGGCAGTGGCGCTGGGCGATCTGTGCAGCGGCGAAAGCTACACTGTGGACGGCGTTACTGTAACCTTGAAGAATGACATTCCCTTTGGCCACAAGGTGGCGCTGCAGGACATCGCCGAGGGAGAGAATATCATCAAGTATGGCCATCCCATCGGCCATGCCCGGTGTGCCATCACCAAGGGCGAGCATGTGCACGCCCACAACCTCAAGACCAATCTGGATGGCATTCTGGAGTATACTTACCATAAGAACGAAGCCGCACTCAAGGGCTTTGACGAACATATCGAGGCCACCTTTGAGGGCTATGTGCGGCCCGACGGCCGGGTGGGCACCCGGAACGAAGTGTGGATCATCCCCACTGTGGGCTGTGTGAACGTCACTGCGGAGCGTCTGTGCAATGAGGCCCGCAAGCGGTTTGGCGACCGGGTGGAAGCCATCAACTGCTATACCCACAACGTGGGCTGCAGCCAGCTGGGACGGGACCAGGAGAACACCATGCGGCTGCTCTCCGGCCTGATCCATCACCCCAATGCCGGTGCGGTGCTGGTGGTGAGCCTGGGCTGCGAAAACAACAATCTGGAAGTGTTCGCGCCCTATCTGGGCGAAGTGGACCCCAACCGGGTGAAGTTCATGGTCACCCAGGATGTGGAGGACGAATACGAGACCGGCATTCAGCTGCTGGATGAACTGACCCAGTATGCTAGCCAGTTTAAGCGGGAGACCGTTTCCGCCAAGCATCTGGTGGTGGGCTTTAAGTGCGGCGCCAGCGATGCGTTCTCCGGCATCACCGCCAACCCGCTGGTGGGCCGGCTCAACGACCGCATTGTCAAGTGCGGCGGCAGCACCATCCTCACCGAAGTGCCTGAGATGTTCGGCGCTGAGACCCTGTTGATGGAACGGGCTGTGGACAAGAGCACCTTCGATGATGTGGTGAAGCTCATCAACGACTACAAGGAATACTTCATCCGGTACAATCAGACCATTTATGAAAACCCCTCTCCCGGCAATAAGAAGGGCGGCATCTCCTCTTTGGAGGAGAAGTCTCTGGGATGCACCCAGAAGGGTGGTCACGCGCCTGTGGTGGCCTGTCTGGACTATGGCCAGCAGGTGGTGAAAAATGGTCTGAACCTGCTCACCGGTTCGGGCAATGACGCGGTTTCCTGCACCAATCTGGTGTGCAGCGGCGCCACCATCGTATGTTTCACCACTGGCCGGGGCAATCCCTATGGTACCCCTGTTCCCACTGTGAAGGTGGCTTCCAATACCCGTCTGGCTACCCGCAAGCCCAACTGGATCGACTTCAACGCCGGCCAGATTTTGGATGGCAACTCCTTTGAACAGGCTACTGATAACTTCTTCAACTACATTCTGGAAGTGGCCAGCGGCAAAAAGACCAACAACGAGATCAACGGCTATCAGGAAATCTCCATTTTCCGCGACGGCGTGATCCTGTAACAAGCAAACAAAAACCCCGAAGGCAATCGCCTTCGGGGTTTTTGTCTGTGAAGGAAAATCAGCGCAGCAGAGAGGCTGGACTTTCGGCTCTCTGGTATTTGCCCTGCCAGCTGTCCCGCCGGACCAGTTCCTTGTCGATTTCATTCATCACCACAAATTTGCGCAGACTCCACAGGGGAGCCACCAGTTCTTCTTTCAATCCGTCGCCGGTCACTCGCTGGAGAATGCACTGAGGCGGCAGCACCTCCAGTTGGTCGCACACCGTTTCGGCGTATTCCATCAGGGTGAGGGGCTGCACTTCCCCCCGCAGATATTCCGCTTCCATGGCGGTCCCCCGCAGGATGTGCAGCAGGTGAATTTTCAGGGAGTGGGGTTCCAGCTCCGCCAACCGCCGTACCGTTTCCACCATACGGGACCGGTTTTCCCCCGGAAGTCCATTGATGATGTGCACACATACCGGGATGTTTCGCCGCCGCAGAGCCTCATACCCTTCCAGAAATTCCTGCCAGGTATGTCCCCGGTGGATGCGCTGGGCGGTGTCATCAAAGGCCGATTGCAGTCCCAGTTCCACCGTCAGATAGGTGCGTTCTCCCAATTGCTGCAGATAGTCCAATACATCAGAGGGCAGGGCGTCCGGCCGGGTGGCGATGGCCAGTCCCACCACGCCCGGTTGATCCAGTACCGTTTCGTATTTGGCCCGCAGTTCTTCCACCGGGGCATAGGTGTTGGTATTGGCCTGAAAATAGGGAATGTACAGCGCCTGCGGCCATTTTTGATGCAATGCCGCTTTGTGGGTTTCAAATTGCCGCAGCAGGCTGTCCGGGGTCTGCCGGGCAAAGGTATAGCGGCAGTAGGTGCAGCCGCCCCGGCCCCGGGTACCGTCTATATTGGGGCAGGAAAAGCCACCGTCCAGCGGAACTTTGAACACTTTGCCGCCGAATTTGTGTTTCAGGTGGTAATCCCAGGTGTGATATCGTTTGTTGGTGTCGCTGTAGGGAAAGGGATTGTTCATGGAATAAGCCTCACTTTTGTCTGTTATCCTATAGAGTAGCACAAACCGCCCGCCGGTGCAAGCAGTTGCGCCGGACAGTCCGGCGGTGTACAATGAAATCAGAAGGAGGGATGCCCATGGATACAAGAGAACGAAACGCGGTTTGGCTGGGGCGAATGGCCATGGCGTTGATGCTGGTGGTGGGATTGGTCACCCTGCCTGGCCGTCTGTGGCGGGGAGAGATCTATCTGGCGGTGCTGTCGGCAGGGTCCTGTGCCGCGGTGGCGCTGCCCTGGGTGATTCGCCGGGTGCTGCAAAGACGTTCCAGCGCCCAGTTGGAGGCGGCGCTGTGCTGGTTTGTGCTGCTGTCCTTCTCAGGCGGCATGGCACTGCAGGCCTATCATTGGCTGCCGCTGTATGATAAATTCACCCATGGGCTGTCCGGTGTGATTTTTGCGCTGGTGGGATTGGTACTGTATTATATGGCGCGGCCCGGTCAGAAGCGGCAAGGGGAAGATTGGCTCCAGGCGGCGTTGTTTTCCTTCTGTTTTGCCATGACCACCGCCGGCGTATGGGAGCTGTATGAGTATTTTCTTTCCTTTGTGATGGATACCGACCCCCAGAATGTGCTCACCACCGGGGTGGGGGATACCATGCAGGATATGCTGGCCTGTCTGATAGGAGCGGTGGTGTTGCAGCCGGGAATCCGGCGCTGGTATCGCACCGGAAATGGCGGGCTGCTGCTGGGGGCCATGGAGCATTTGCTGAAGGAGGAGAGGGAAGATGACGCCCATTCCTGAGCTGTCCCCGAAAAAATGGCATTGGGTGGCGGACGGACTGTGCTGTGTGGTGATGGCGGGCACGTTGCTCTGGCTGTGGCGGCAGTGGCCCTATCTGCCGGAGCAGCTGCCGTCTCACTACAATCTGGCAGGGCAGGTGGACCGGATGGCGGACAAGTGGACCATCTGGATCTGTCCTCTGTTGGGAGTGGCGTTTTTTGTGCTGTTTGGCTTTCTGGAGAGAAAACCTAAGTGGTGGAACACTGGGGTGCGGGTGACGGAAGAAAATGCCTCTCGGGTGTACGGGGCGGTGCTGGATCTGCTGGTGCTGGAGAAGGTGGGCTGCTGTCTGCTGCTGGAGGGGCTGAGCTGGTACTCCGCCCAGGGGGGAAATCTGCCCGGCTGGGGGATGGCGGCCATTTTGGCACTGACCCTGGGACCGCTGGTCGTGGGTGTGATTCGTCTGTGGCGGGCGCGCTGAAGGAAAGGAGAGAGCCTCATGACAAGCAGAAGATGGAATTGGATTTTCACTGTGGTCGCGCTGATCGCAGGCGGCTGTTCTGCTGTTTTCGCGGGGGTGCAGACCCATTGGGAGGCCCGAATGATGTCTATGGTGACTTGTGTTGGCTTCTGGTCCAGCGCGGTGGGCTTTTTGCTTCGGGCACTCAAAGAAGAGAAAAAACAGGAGGACGACATAGAAGAGGAAAAACAGGAAGACCACAGCCAGTTATAACAGAAAAAGCCCCCGCTTGATGCGGGGGCTTTTGAGGTTTTACTTCAGCAGTGCCAGGATGGATTCTTTGCCCTGAGCGCCCACAGTGGAGCGTTCCAGCTTGCCGTTTTTGAAGACCATCAGGGTGGGGATGCTCATGACGCGGAATTGAACCGCCAGTTCATTTTGCTCGTCCACATCGATCTTGCACACCTTGTATTCGGGATGTTCTTCGGCAATTTGCTCCACAACGGGAGCTACCATCCGGCAGGGACCGCACCAGGTGGCCCAGAAATCCACCAGAACGGGCTTGTCGCTTTGCAGAACTTCCTGTTCAAAATTTTCTTTGGTAACATGAATCACAGACATGATAGAATCCTCCTTTGTGTTATGGATGCTTTATGGTTTTATTATATACCAAAAAAGTACATTTTCAAGTGCTTTTGCCATATTTCTGAGTGTTTCCCTAAAATTTGTGGATATACCCAAAAGCAAGAGAGAAAATAGGCTATTTTATCCAATACTGATAGCTGCGTCCTTCCTTGCGGCGCTGGACTAGGCCGCAGCGGTATAGAGCCGCCAGCAGCCGCTGGGCACACAGGGGTGAAACGCCGCCCTCCCGGGCCAGCTGGGCCACGGTGCACTCCGTCTGGGGCAGCAGCAGCGGCAGCAGGTCTTGCAGGGAGTTAAAATGCTCCTCCTGGAGCAGCCCCACCGGCACTCGTACCAGCCGGTGAGAGCCCCGTTTGCCGTCGTTGCCCCAGCCGTCCCGCATGCGGTATTCCTCCTCCTCCAGCCACAGCAGATGCCAGTGCAGATGGGGGTGGGTGAGATAAGGCTGGATGTGCAGCAGCTGGTACCCCAGATCCAGCGGGGAGCCTTTGCGGGGAGAGCGGCGCCGGGGGGTTACCTCTCCAGTGGAGGGGTCCACCCAGCGCAGCCATTTTTCCGCGGCCAGAGGGATGACCAGGGTTACCGGCATTTGGGGCAGAATCAGCTGGAGTTTTTTGCGCAGAGGGAAAAACCCGCCCGTCTGGATTTCCCACAGGCCATCCTCCCGCAGGATGTCCCCTACAAAGGGACCCACCGGCTGTTCATGGCGGCTGTTGTCGGGTTCCAGATACCATTTGACAATGCGGTGCAGGGGCTTTTCGCCCAATGTGCCGATGCCTTCCCGCTGCAGTTCCTCTTCCAGGATGCGGTGGGTGATGCGGACAAAACGCTGGCTGTCCATGCAGATCCCTCCTTGCTCATGATGCCTTTATTATATCATGGAGGAGCACCCAGGGCAAAAAAATCCCCCGCTGGGAAGCGGGGGAAAGAATCACTGGGAGAGAACTGTCAGATGGCCGTCCTGGACGTCCACAGTGAGGGTGGAGCCGGGCTCCAGATCTTCCGAGAGAATCTTTTTGCCCAGCAGGGTTTCGATGTTGCGCTGAATATACCGCTTGAGGGGACGTGCGCCGTACATGGGGTCATATCCCCCTTCCAGTACGAATTCCTTGGCACCGGAGGTGAGTTCCACCCGCAGCTGCCGGTCGGCCAGCCGCCCGTTCAAATCCTGGATGAGCAGGTCGATGATGGCGGTGACATCCTGACGGGTCAGGGGTTTGTAGAATACGATCTCGTCCAGCCGGTTGAGGAACTCGGGGCGGAAGGACCGGCGGAGCAGTTCTTCCACCTGAGCGCGGGCCTGATCGCTGATTTCACCCTGTTCGTTGATGCCATCCAGCAGGTATTGGCTGCCCAGGTTGGAAGTGAGGATGATGATGGTGTTTTTGAAATCCACCGTACGGCCCTGGCTGTCGGTGATTCGGCCGTCATCCAGCACCTGCAGCAGCACGTTGAATACATCGGGATGGGCCTTTTCCACCTCGTCAAACAGCACCACACTGTAGGGGCGGCGGCGTACCGCTTCGGTGAGCTGACCGCCTTCCTCATAGCCCACATATCCGGGAGGCGCGCCGATGAGACGGCTCACCGAATACTTCTCCATGTATTCGCTCATGTCGATGCGGACGATGTTTTTCTCGTCGTCAAACAGGCATTCGGCCAGGGCTTTGGCCAATTCGGTTTTGCCCACGCCGGTGGGACCCAAAAACAGGAAGGAACCGATGGGCCGGCCGGGGTTCTGGATGCCTGCCCGGCTGCGGATGATGGCTTCGGTGACCCGGGTAACTGCCTCGTTCTGACCGATGACCCGCTGGTGCAGGATGTCGTCCAGATGGAGCAATTTTTCCCGTTCGCCCTCCATCAGTTTGGAAACCGGGATGCCGGTCCACCGCTGGATGATGCGGGCGATCTCCTCATCGGTGACCTTGTCCCGCAGCAGGGTGTTTTTGCGGCCGTCCTCCGCCAGGGCCTCCTCCTGCTCCAGCTCTTTTTGCAGCTGGGGCAGACGGCCGTATTTCAGCTCGGCGGCTTTGTTCAGGTCGTACTGGCGCTCCGCCCGCTGGATGTCAGCGTTCACCGCTTCGATGTCCTCCCGCAGCTTTTGCACCTTGCCGATGGCGGCCTTTTCGTTGTCCCATTTGGCCTTCATCTCATTGAACTGAGAGCGCATTTCTGCCAGCTCTTTCTGAATCTCCTGCAGATGTTCTTCGCTCACCTTGTCTTTTTCTTTTTTCAGAGCGGCTTCCTCAATCTCGTGCTGGATGATCCGCCGCTGGATTACATCCAGCTCGGTGGGCATGGAGTCCATTTCGGTACGGATCATGGCGCAGGCCTCGTCCACCAGGTCGATGGCCTTGTCGGGCAGGAACCGGTCGGTGATGTAGCGGTTAGAGAGGGTGGCGGCGGCAATGATGGCCTGGTCGGTGATCTTGACGCCATGGTAGACCTCGTAGCGTTCCTTGAGGCCTCGCAGAATGGCGATGGTGTCTTCTACAGAGGGTTCACCCACCAACACCGGCTGGAATCGGCGTTCCAGCGCCGGGTCTTTCTCGATATGTTTGTATTCATTGAGAGTGGTGGCGCCGATACAGTGCAGTTCGCCTCGGGCCAGCATGGGTTTTAAGAGGTTGCCCGCGTCCATGGCGCCGTCGGTTTTGCCCGCGCCCACAATGGTGTGCAGTTCGTCGATGAACAGGATGATGCGGCCGTCGCTCTTTTTCACTTCGGCCAGTACCGCCTTGAGCCGTTCCTCAAATTCACCCCGGTATTTGGCGCCGGCGATGAGGGAGCCCATGTCCAGAGAAAAGATGGTTTTGTCCTTGAGCGCGCCGGGTACGTCTCCCCGCACGATCCGTTGAGCCAATCCTTCGGCGATGGCGGTTTTGCCCACGCCGGGTTCGCCGATGAGCACCGGATTGTTTTTGCTCTTGCGGCTGAGGATGCGGATGACGTTGCGGATTTCGTCGTCACGGCCAATCACCGGGTCCAGTTTGTTGCTGCGAGCCCGCTCTACCAGATCATCGCCGTATTTCTTGAGGGCGTCGTAGGTGGTTTCGGGATTGTCGCTGGTCACTCGGGTGCTGCCCCGTACGGTGGCCAGGGTTTGCATGAAACGATCCTGGGTCACGCCGTAGCTTTGCAGCAGTTTTTTGGAGTCGCCCCCCGGCTGGCCCAACAATGCCAAAAACAGGTGTTCCACCGAAACATAGTCGTCCTTCATATTTTCGGCCAGTTTTTCGGAGGCCACCAGCAGCTGGTCCATCTCAGAGGACACATAGACTTTGCCTGCTTCCCGGCCGCCGCTCACCTGGGGCAGCCGCTGGACGGCCCGGAGGGCCTCCTGGGAAAGACCTTGGGGGTCCACTCCCATTTTTTGCAGCAGTTGGGGGATGAGTCCATCTTGCTGGGCCAGCAGAGCATACAGCAGATGTGGCACTTCAATTTGAGGATTTCCATATTCCATGGAAAGGGTCTGGGCGGCCTGGATGGCCTCCAGGGATTTCTGGGTGTATTTTTGTGCATTCATGGGGATTCACCTCTTTCTCTTTTTTGTCCGATACTTAGAAAAACAGGGAGCCGGCCTGCGGCCCCCTGTCAACTTTGTGTGGGTTTGTGTCAGTCGATCTGAATCTGCTGCTTTTTGGGCTGCGGCTCTGCGGCCTTGGGCAGGTCCAGGGTGAGGATTCCGTTGTCGTAGGCGGCCTTGATGGCGTCTACCTGGATGCCGGTCACATCAAAGCTCCGCTGGAAGGAACCATACCGGCGTTCCCGACGGATGTAATGGCCGTCCTTTTCCTCCTTGTTTTCCTCGTTGTGTACGGCGGAGATGGTCAGGTAATCACCTTCCAGATCGATGTGGATATCCTCTTTCTGGAAGCCGGGGAGTTCCGCCTGCAGCTGGTAGTGGTCACCCTTATCCAGAATGTCTGTACGGAAGTGAGCCAGTGCGCTTTCGCTGCCGCCGAAGAAATTCTTTTCGAAGTTGTCAAAATAGTTAAACAAACTCTTTTCACCATGGCCAAAGGGCATCAATTCAAACATAAGTCATACCTCCTGAAAATACATTGTGTATCAAATTTTGTGGCTTGGCGCTATCGGGATGGACCCAGCGCCGGGGTTTGCTTGTGCATCCCATCGCCTTCTTTCTGTTTCTTTCTGTTTACATGATGTAGTATAGGCGGCAATTGTTACAAAAAATCAGAAGAAATATGTCCAAATTGTAAATTTTAGCACTCACCACATGAGAGTGCTAACAACAAGGTGATTGTATTCCCTTTTGGCCTGTTTGTCAATGGGCACAGCAAAAAAAGGCCCCGAAGGGCCTTTTCTTTTGCAAAATTCATTCCACCAGCCAGGGCTGACTCGGCTGTCCGGCGGCATGGGTCCGCAGCAAAGAAGCTGCCCGATCCAGCCAGGGAAGCAGTTCCCGGCCGCCGTCAAATCCGTAGATGCACAGCAGCACACGATGGGTGTCAGGGCCCACCATGGTACGGCGGGAGTCGCTGGTGGGGCAGCCAAAAGGCCCCTGTTCATCCCGCAGCACCGGCAGACCGGCGATGTTCAGTTCGTCTTTGCCGATGCCTCGATAGTGCTGGCCTTCCCCGGCGATCTCCCACACCACCGGACCACAAATGGCGTCTGCGTTGTACAGACCCAGGGACCAGCCGCTCTCCAGGGAGATCAGGTTGCCTGCGTCCACCACATTGTTGACTCGGTACAGGCCCTTGCCTTGTACCACCCGCCGCAGCAATGCCTCGCAGGAGTTGCGGTAGCGGGCCGGGTCTTTGCCGCAGGCTTTGTAGGCGGCCCGGGTGAGGGCAATGGTGTCTAGATGGGCAATCTCCCCCACAGTGAGTTCCCCGGCGGTCTGCCGGCACAGGGCGTCGATCTCCTCCAGCAGAGGGGCGGGGGGATCGGTCACCTGAACGTCACACAGCAGGCAGCCCAGGGCGGCGCCGGGACAGCGCTCTTTCAGCTGGGGGTGAATGGAGAGGGAAATTTCGGTCATGTCCACTCCACCTCCAGCCCCACGCCGGTCTCCTGGATGGGATGCAGCCGGTGCATGGCCACCTGGGCCTCAAAGCAGGTGCAGTGGCAGGGGAACAGCTCTTCGATGTTTCGCTGGGCCAGCCACTGGGCGGTCTGCTGGGTGAGTTCCCCGTCGTTTACCAGATGGAAACCGCCGAACAGACCCAGGACCCGGTCATCTCCGCACACCTTTTGGGCGTAGGCAACAATGTTGCACACACCGCAGTGGGAGCAGCCGGTGATCACGTAAATGCCGTGGGGCGTCTGATAGACCAGGGCGGAGTCCTCTTCCATAAAATCGGGCTTCCACTGGCCGTCTACAAACACTTCCCCCAGCGGGTGCTGGTTTTCAAAGGGGACGGTGCGGGGGATGTGCCCCAGATACCAGATGTTGGGGCTCACTTTCATGGGGGATTCGGTGAGGCAGAGCTGTGCCTCGGCCTCTACCTGCTCCCGGGAGAGCCGGCTTCCCGCGTCCCGTCCGTCGATGCGCTTGGGCTGGAAGGTGAGCGGGTGGGTGACGATCACCGGCCGGTCCTGGCGCAGAGAGAAGTAGGTTTCCAGTCCGCCGGTGTGGTCGTCGTGGCCATGGGAGAGGATTACCTTGTCGATGGCGGTGAGATCCACTCCCAGCTGCTGGGCGTTGCGGGCAAACAGATCGGTGTAGCCGGTGTCCAGCAACAGCCGGGTGCCCTCATCCTCAATGTACAGACACAGACCGGGCTCGCCTTGGTAATAAAGGCCCATATAGGTGTTGTTTTCCACCAGAACGGTCATTTTCATGGCAGTCACCTCACCGGATCAGCCGGGAAATGGTCTTGAAGGCGGGAGAGCCGGCCTTGCCCAGCAGTTCAAACAGCACCGATTCATAGGTGGTGGGCTGGGCGCCTGCCTGAACGGCCCGCCACATACCCATCTTTTTGTCTTCTTCCCGCCGGGAGCTGAGGCAGTCCTCCACCATCAGCACCTGATAGCCTTTTTCCAGCAGATCCAGGGCGGTTTGCAGTACGCAGATGTGGGTTTCCATGCCGCACAGCAGCACCGTCTTACGGCCGGTGGCCTCCAGGGCTTCCCAGAAGCCCTCCGCGCCACAGCAGCTGAAGCTGGTCTTGTCAATGGGGGTGAAATCCCCCAGTTTTTCGGCGATTTCCGGGATGGTCTCCCCCAATCCCCGGGTGTATTGCTGGGTCACCAGCATGGGTACCTCCAACGCCCGCAGGCCTTCGATGAGAATGCCGCAGTTGCGCACCAGTTCTTCCTTTTTCCAGATGGCGGGCACCAGCTTTTCCTGAATGTCCACCACCAGCAGCAGGGTATCTTCCACCTTGATTCTCACAGTGTTTCCTCCATTTCTTCCAGTTGGGGCAGAACCATCTCCAGAAATTCCCGGCTGTGATCCCGCCACATTTCCTTTTCCGTATCCTCCCACCGGGGGGAACGGTCTTCGGTCACTTCCACCTGCTCCCGCAGGCCCTGGGCCAGTTCCCGGTAGTCGTGGAGATTCACCCACACCACCCTGGCCACTTCCTCTCCCGGAGTAAAACCGCCGGGACCCGCGTCATACAGGTATACCTGCGCCAGCTCCCGATCCTGCGTACCGGCCACCGGCACCCTCTGCCGGACCGCGCCCACATAGCGCAGCCGCTCCGGGTCTAGGCTGATGCCCAACTCTTCCCAGGTTTCCCGGGCAAGTCCTTCCAGCGGGGTTTCTCCGGCCCGCAGATGTCCTCCCACCGCAATGTCATATTGCAGCGGAAAGGTCTCCTTGTCCGCCGCCCGCTGCTGCATGTACAGCACCGGCTGGTCTTCCCGCCGGCCAATCATCCAGCAGTGCACCACCTGGTGCAGCGCGCCGGTGCGATGGGCCTCCTCCCGGTCCAGCTGTCCCGCCGGACGCAGAGCCTCGTCATAGATATCCACCATTTCGCTCATGTTTCTGACCTCTTTTCCGGGTATTCCGCTCTCATTATACCACAAAGCAGGAGAGGACGGGAGTGCCCGGGGGGAATTTTTCCCACAGCGGCGGGGTTTTGTGGTATAATGAAACAAACAGGGCATTGCCCGGGCAAGGAGGAACGGCATGGAAATTGAGATTCGATACCACCATTCGGGGCTGCCCCGGCTGGAGAAGCTGACCCAGGGGGACTGGATTGATCTGCGGGCGGCGGAGGAAGTGGTTTTGCAGGCCGGGGAGTTCCGGCTGATTTCTCTGGGGGTATCCATGCGGCTGCCCAGAGGGTATGAGGCCCATGTGGCGCCCCGCAGCTCCACCTTTGGCCGATGGGGGATTTTGCAGACCAATTCGGTGGGGGTGATCGACGAGAGCTACAGCGGCGATGGTGATGTGTGGAAGATGCCGGTGTATGCCACCCGGGATACGGTGATTCACTTCGGGGATCGAATTGCCCAGTTTCGCATTGTGGAGAAGATGCCGCCGGTGACCTTTGTGGAGGTGCAGCGGCTGGAAGGACCGGACCGAGGAGGCTTTGGTTCCACCGGACGGCAGTGAAATTGTGAAGTTTCTGTAAATGTGGTGGGCAATTGCTTGCGCCCGCGCGGGAAAATCAGTAGAATAGAAACCAGTGAAAGCTGGTATATATTGGGGAGGAAAGGATATGACCTGGCTGGAAGTATCAATTTTTACCACTACAGAAGGGGTGGAGCCGCTGTGCGGATTGCTGTACAGTTTGGGAGCGGCAGGCCTGGAGATCGAGGACAAAGAGGACTTTGCGGAATTTATTGAGAAAAATACACCCTATTGGGATTATGTGGACGAAGAGCTGATGCGGGAGAAGCAGGAGATGCCCACCCGGGTCAAGCTGTACGTGTCGGACAATGAGACGGGGCACGCCATGCTGGCGGGCATCCGGGAGGAGCTGATGGCGGTGCGGGAGCGGGCGCCCCAGGTGGATTTTGGTTCGCTGGAGGTATCGGTGCGCTCCATGGCCGAGGAGGACTGGGCCAACAACTGGAAGCAGTATTATAAGCCGCTGCTCATCGGAGAAAAACTGCTGATTCGTCCCACCTGGGAAGAGGTGGAGAATCCCGAAGGCCGGGTGGTGGTGGCCATGGACCCTGGAATGGCCTTTGGCACCGGCACCCATGCCACCACCAGTCAGTGTCTGGCGGCGCTGGAACGGGTGGTACGTCCCGGGGACCGGGTACTGGATCTGGGCTGTGGCAGTGGGATTTTGGCCATTACCACCCTGCTGCTGGGAGCGGAGCACGCCATCGGGGTGGACATTGACCCCAATGCGGTGCACATTGCGGGGCAGAACGCCTGCATCAACGGACTGGACCCCTCACGGTATGAATTTTTGTCGGGAGATGTGGCCCAGGAAGGAGAGTTGTCCCGGTATCTGGAGCAGCATCCCGCCGATGTGGTGGCGGCCAACATTGTGGCGGATGTAATTTTGCATCTCACCCCAGTGGTGGGGCGGTATCTCAAGCCGGGTGGCACCTTTATTGCCTCCGGCGTCATTGACATGCGCAGCGCTGAGGTGGAAGAGTGTTTTGCACGGTGTGGCTTCCGGGTGGAGGAGCGGCTGTGCCATAAGGATTGGCTGTGTTATGTGCTGAAACAGTGAGCGGAGGGACGGTATGCCCAGATTTTTCATCCAGCCGGGGAACATTCTGGAAACCGGCATCGTCATAACAGGTGACGACTATTTTCATATGAGCCGTACGTTGCGTATGCGGCCTGGAGAAGCGGTGACGGTGTGTGATCCCCAGGGGATGGAATATCACTGCCGCATCCGGCGTATGGAAGCGGACCGGGCGGAGCTGGAGGTGGAATCCAGCTGTCCGGGGCAGAGTGAGCCCTCTTTGGAGGTGTGTCTGTTCCAGTGCGTGCCCAAGGGCGACAAAATGGATACCATTGTGCAAAAGGCAGTGGAATTGGGCGTGGCGCACATTGTACCGGTGCTGTCCCGCAACTGTGTGGTGCGGCTGGACGCCCGGGCCGGAGAGAAAAAGGCCCAGCGGTGGGACCGCATCGCGTTGGAAGCGGCCAAACAGTGCGGCCGCAGCCGGGTGCCCCACGTGGAAGCTCCCATTTCTTTTGCCGAGGCGCTGCAGCGGATGAAGACCTTTGAACGGGGTATCCTGTTATACGAGGAGGAGCGGCAGTGCGCTTTGGCCCAGATGCTGACGCCTGGGCTGCGGCAGCTGGCCTTTTTGGTGGGCAGCGAGGGCGGATTGGCCCCGGAGGAGGCCCGTCTGGCCCGGGAACAGGGAATTCCCACCGTCAGTCTGGGGGCGCGTATTCTGCGCACCGAGACGGTGGCTCCGGCGGTGTTGGCCATCGCCATGTATGTGACTGAGAATCTATAGGAGTGATGAGTTTGGAACGTAGGATTGATGACAGCAAAAAAGCCTATGAAAAGGCGTTGGAAGAGGTGCAGAGCAACAAGATCATGGTGACGTTGTGCATCGGCTTTCTGGCCATGGGGCTGCTGATCTTTCTGTATCAGAATTTCAACCGGTCGGGGCATGTGTGGCAGACCTTTCAGATCACCTATTGGCTGTGCGGCATCAGCGCCGCCATTTCCGCCGGATGTCTGGTGTGGTATATCCTCAACCGCCGGCGGGGGGTGGATGAACGCCTGCGCACCTTCACCAGCGGCAATTGCCTGCGGGGCGCGCTGCTGTTTACCATCGGTCTGGGGGCCATCACCCAGTATGATATCTACGCCATTCGGGCGCTGTTTGTGTTGGTACCTGTGTACATCGCTCTGTATTTTGTGGGCCGGGTGATGCCCGGGGAATTTCTGTATATCTGCAGTGTCAGCGTCTTTGAAATGGGACTGCTGCTATTGCTGCGTACGTTTCTCTTTTCCCAGCAGGTGTTGTACATCTATTATGCCCAGCGGCTTGTGCTGCTGTTCGCGCTGGTCAATGTAGTTGCGCTGGGAATTTTGCTGCTCACCCGTAAGGGAGAGGGCACCTTGAAGCTGGGATGGTGGATCTGGAACATGGGCCCGGCGCCCCGGTACAGTCTGATGACCATTGCCTTTGCGCTGCCGGTGGCGGAGTTGGTACTGTCCATGATGCTGCGGAGCACAGAGGTGTGTTATTACGCGGTGTTTGTACAGGGCGGCTATGTGGCGGCCTGTGGACTCTACTACCTGTACCGGCTGATGAACGCCCGGCAGGAGTGATGGTGATACACCCGAATCATCCGGGGGCTTTTGAGGGCCCCCTTTTTTTATGGAACAGAAAAGGAGTGTGGCTGCAATGGGAGTTCACAGAGGCTGGCGGTATCAGGAAGGACCGGTGCCCTACTTTACCATTCCTGCCTTTGAGGCGACGGGCAAGGTGCGTCATGGATTTTCCACCCGGTTGGGCGGGGTGAGTCAGGGGTGTTTTTCCTCTCTCAACCTGGGCCCCACCCGGGGAGATGATCCACAGGCGGTGGAGGAAAACTACCGGCGGCTGTGCGGAGCCATCGGGGTGGATTGGACACAGGTGGTGCTGAGCCATCAGACCCATACCGATCACATCCGGCTGGCCACCCGGGAGGATGCGGGTAAGGGACTGCTGCGTCCCCGGGATTATGATGATGTAGACGGGCTCATCACCGTCACGCCGGGCTTGCCGCTGGTGACTTTTTTTGCCGATTGCGTGCCGCTGATTTTTCTGGACCCGGTGCGAGAGGTGCTCTGTTCGGTTCACTCCGGCTGGAGAGGAACAGTGCAGCGCATCGGAGCCCGGGCGGTGGAGCGGATGACAGAGGAATTCGGCTGCCGTCGGGAGGATATTCTGGCGGCGGTGGGGCCCTGTATTGGCCCCTGCCACTATCAGGTGGATGAGGATTGTGCCGACCAGTTCCGCAAGGCGTTTCCCGAGACTTTTTCCCGCATTGCCCGACCGGAGGGGGAGGGCAAATACCGCCTGGATCTGCCGGAGGCCAATTTGCAGATTTTTTTGGAAAATGGACTTCGGCCGGAGAACATCACCATGGCAGGGCTGTGTACCTATTGTGATGAGCAGCGGTTTTTCTCACACCGGCGCATGGGCGACAAGCGGGGCAATTTGGCCATGGTGATTCAACTGGGATAATAAATCGGCGTATTTTACAAAAAACATTGTATATTTTTTACTTGCCAGAACACGGGGGGTATGGTAGGCTAAAAATTATCAGTGGAAAGGGGCGAAATATGTTGGAACATAAGGGACGAGGGCAATTTGCCAGCAATTTGGGGTTTATTTTGGCGGCGGCTGGTTCTGCTGTGGGTTTGGGAAACATCTGGAAGTTCCCCTATCTGGCGGGTCAGAATGGCGGCGGCGCCTTTGTACTGGTGTATCTGATCCTGGTGGTGGTGATGGGTTTCACCATCATGCTGGGAGAAATGGCGGTGGGCCGGGCTTTCCGCAAGAACTGTGTGGGTTCTTACCGGGAGCTGGACAAGCGTTTCTCTTTTGTAGGCGGACTGGGTATCGCCATCGGCTTTATCATTTTGTCCTATTACAGTGTCATTGGCGGCTGGGTGGGCAAGTACATCATGATGTATCTCACCGGTGCGCCCTTTGGTGAGGATGTTTCTGGATTTTTCAAATCGTTCGTGGCCCAGGGAGCAGAGCCGGTGATCTGGCATCTGATCTTTATGGGTGTGACGGTGTTCATCGTGGGCAAAGGTGTGTCTGCGGGCATTGAAAAAGCCAGCAAATTCATGATGCCCGCGCTGTTTATACTGCTCATCATTGTGGCGGTGCGCAGCTGTACCCTGCCCGGTGCCTGGGAAGGAGTCAAGTACTTTGTGATTCCCGACTTTTCCAAGCTGGATGCGGGTGTGGTGGTAGCCGCCATGGGACAGGTGTTTTTCTCCCTGTCGCTGGGCATGGGCATCACCTGCACTTATGGTTCTTATCTGTCCAAGGATACTTCGCTGGAGCGCAATGCGCTGATCATTCCTGGGCTGGACAGTCTGGCGGCTCTGATTTCTGGGTTTGCGGTGATTCCCGCGGTGTTCGCGGTGTTCCCCGGCGAGGGGGCAGAGCATGTGGGCTCGGGGGCTTCTCTGATGTTCCAGACCTTGCCGCTGGTGTTTGACCAGATGTCTTTTGGCAACTTCTTTGGTCTTCTGTTTTTCATTCTGGTGGCCTTTGCCGCGGTGACCAGTTCGGTGGCACTGTTGGAGGGCACTGTGGCTTACGCAGTGGAGGAATTTAAGATTCCCCGGGTGTGGGCGGTGACCATTTTGGGCAGTGTGTGCGCTCTGTTGGGCGTGGCGGTGTCCCTTTCCCAGGGAGCGATGGAGATCAACGCGCCCATTTGGAACCTGGTGGACGGAGTGGTTATGGAGGATCTGTTGGACTTCCTCTCCTATCTCACCGACAATCTGTTGTTGCCCTTTAGCGGTTTGATGACCTGTCTGGCCATTGGCTGGGTATGGGGCGTGGACAAGGTTACAGAAGAGGTGGAACAAGGCGGAAAATTCCGGTTCCATGCCCGGAAAATGTGGGATTTTTCCATTCGGTTTTTCTGCCCGGTGGCGCTGGTTCTGGTGTTCCTCAATCTGTTTGGATTTCTGCGTTTTTGAGTGAAGTGGTATGCCCTGACGCCGCCAATTGGCGGCGCCGGGGCATTTTTTGAAGTTTGGAGGCAAGGAAAATGGTACGTATTCTGCATACCGGAGATCTGCATCTGGAGAGTCCTTTCCGGGGCATCCGGGATAGTTTGAAGGCCCGGCAGCGGCGGGCGGAGCTGGATGGCTGTCTGCTGGAGATGATTGATTACGCGGTGGAAAATCAGGTGGATCTCTTCCTCATTGCCGGGGATTTGTTTGACGGCGCTCTCACTGACATCCGGGTGTTCCGGCAGTGGATGGAGCGGATGGAACAGGCGGCACAGGTGCGGTTTTTCATCGCTCCGGGCAACCACGACTACTATCATGCCCGCAGTCTGTACGCGCTGGAAGCCCTGCCCGCCAATGTGAAGGTGTTCACCGGTCCCATGGAACGGGTGGAGCTGCCTCAGCTGGGGGTGGATGTGTATGGTGCGGCCTTTTGCCGGCCCCATGAAGGGCCGCTGCTGCGGGGATTCCGGGCACAGCCCGGACGGACCAGCATTATGGTGCTCCATGGCGATACTGCACCCGGTAGTGAATATGGCCCCATCACATCCGAGGACATCCGGGAGAGCGGATTGGATTATCTGGCACTGGGACATGTGCACAGTTTCAGTGGATTGCAGCGGCAGGGCGGCACCACTTGGGCGTACAGCGGAGTTCCCATGGGCCGGGGCTTTGACGAAGCCGGGGAAAAGGGCTTTGTGGAGGTGACGGTGGAACCGGGCCGGGTACAGGGCGGATTGGTGCCGTTGGAGGGCCGGCAGTACCGGGTGGAGGAGCTGGATGTGACCGGCATGACTCTGCCCCAGGAGGTGCTGCGCACCCTGCGGGGATGCATTGCCCAGGTGGGGAGTCAGCATTTGCTGCGGGTGCGGCTGGTGGGCCGGGCCGGGGCCGGCGTGGTGGATCTTCCGCTGCTGCAGGCGGGCGCCGGGGAGGACTGCTATTATCTGGAACTGGCTGATGACACCCGTCCGGCGGAGGATATGGAGGCGCTGGCCCGGGAGCGGAGTCTGCGGGGTGTGTTTACCCGGATGCTGCTGCAGAAGGTGCAGCAGGCGTCCACGCCCGAAGAGGCCCGGCTGGCCTCTCTGGCATTGGAGTTGGGATTGGACAATTTGCGACAGGAGGTGCGGGGATGATCGAACAGCTGCATATCGACTCATATGGAGGACTGCATCAGCGGGAGATCCGGCTGGAGCCGGGGCTCAATCTGCTGTACGGCCCCAATGAGGCGGGAAAATCCACAGTGACCTCCTTTTTGCGGGCCATGCTCTATGGGCTGCCGGTGACCCGGGCCCGGGGCATTGCCCAAAATGACCGGAAGCGCTATCGCCCCTGGGATCGGGAGGCGTTTCGGGGCAGCTTGCTCTATCGAACCCGGCAGGGGCGGCAGCTGCGGGTGGAGAGGACGTTCCGAGCCACCGCGGCCCGGGATATCCTGCGGGTGACCGACGCGGCAACCGGGCAGGAATTGCCCCAGTACGCAGGCGGACTGGGCGAGGCTCTGTTCGGTATTTCGGCGGAGACCTTTGAAAATACGGCATTTGTGCGCCAGGGAGAGACCCGGGTGACCCGCAACGACGAGCTGGTGGCCCGCATCAACAATCTGGTGTCCACTGCTTCGGAGGAGGTGGGGTATGAAGCCAGCCTGCGGCAGCTGAAAACCCTGAAAGATCAACTGCGCCGGGAGCGGGGCAAAAACGGCGAGCTGGATGTATTGGAGGACAAGCAGCGCAAGCTGGAAGAGCGCCGGCGGCAGCTGGAGGAGGATTATCAGCTGGTGTTGGAGCGGATGCAGCGGCTGTCCGGGGTGGAGGAAGAGCTGGCCCGGCAGCAGCAATTGCTGGAGGACAATCGCAGCGCTCGGGATTTTCAGGAGTGTGAGCGGCTGGCGGGAGAATACGGACGTATTTTGCAGCTGCGGCTGGAAATTCGCAATCTGGAGGGTTCTATGGAGAGCACCCGAGGGTACATCCGGGTGGGAGACAGGGTGCCCAGCCGGGAGGATGCGGAAAAGCTCACCGCCGCCATGGAGGAACAGGAGCGGGCGGAACAGGCCTTGGAAGAGGTGCGGCAGGAGCTGGACTCTCTCAAGGAAGAGGAAGCTGCCCAGGCCCGTAATCCCCTTTGTGCCCAGCCCGATGTGGAGGCAGATGCCCAGCGGGCCAAGGAGCTGCGGGATCGGATGCTGGTGATTGATACCCATTTGCAGGCCCGGGGACCGGTGATCGGCCAACGGGACCGGCTGCGGGACCGGCTGGCGGAGAGCCGCAGTCCCCAGACGGCATTTTTGGACCGGGAGAGTGAACGGGTCCGGGCGGAAGAACTGCTGCGGGGCAGCGGATCGGGGATGAATCCCGTCTGGCTGCCGGGGGCATTGGTGTTGGCCCTTGTGACAGTGGCGTTGTTTCTGTGGGATTGGCGGTTTGGACTGGCGGGGCTGGTGCTCACTGGGCTGTGGATGGTCCTGGTGCCGCGGCAGCGGCAGGGACGCCAGGGAGCCCGGGAATTTTTGCGGCGCAATGGCCTGCGTTCTCTGCAGGAGCTGGAGGAACGGTATCGCAGGTGGCAGGAGGAAAATGCCCGGCGGCAGGGATTGGAGGTCCAACTGCGGGAGATGGAGCAGATGCTGGCCCGGGAGGACGAATCCGCCCTGCGGGAGGAGCATGCGCGTCTGGAGAAAACCCTGGCGGAGTTACTGCGGAAATACCGCTGCGAAGGGGAAGAACAGCTGCGGGAGCTGGCCCGCCAGGCGGGTGAGGCCATGTTGCGGCTGAAATTTCTCAAAGAGGAGCTGGCCCGGCGCCGGGCGGTGATGGAAAAACGGCAGGAGGCGCTGACGGCGGCCCGGCACAGCTGGCAGGAGCTGGCGGAGCGGTGTCTGCCCCCGGTACAGGGCCGGGATGCCGAAAAACGGGCGTTGGAGGAATTGACTCGCCATGTGGCCCGGCTGGAGGAAAAGCAGCTGCAGCTCACTGAAAAGCAAGGATTTTTGCAGGAGCTGACCCAGGGAGCGGATGAGGAAAAATGGAAAGAAGCCTATCAGCAGTACCGGGAGTGGAAAGCCAGCGGACAGGTGCCCAAGGGACAGGCTGTGGAGGACAACACCCGTCGGGTGATGGAGCTGGCCCAGGAGAAGAGCAGCCTGGAAGCCCAGATTCACAGCTATTTCGAGGGAGAAGAGGCAGTGAGTCAGGTGCTGTGGCAGCTGCAGCAGACCGGCGAGGAGCTCCGGGAGGGGCAGCAGCGGTATGACGCGCTGTCTTTGGCCTATGACACGCTGGTGCAGGCCATGGAGGAGATGAGCCGGGATTTTTCGCCCCGTCTCACCCAGGCGGTGGGAGAAAATCTGCGCCTTCTCACCGACGGGCGGTATGATACGCTGCTCATCGACAAGGATTACAACATCCGGGTGTGCCGGGCGGATGACTCGGCCAGCTGGGAACTGGAGTATTTTTCAGCGGGGACGGTGGATCAGATTTATCTGGCCTTCCGTCTGGCGCTGTTGGACATCGTAGGCGGAGAGGAACCGCTGCCGTTGATTCTGGACGACTGTTTCTGCCACTACGACGACGGCCGGTTGGGCCGGGCCATGGAGATGTTGGCGAAAATCGCGGAAAACCGTCAGATTCTGCTGCTCACCTGCCAGAATCGGGAGGAGAATTTTCTTAAATCTATGGCAAACTATCATAAGGTTGTAGTATAATGGTGTCATAACAGGGCGAGGTGTTTCGTTTCAAAGCATCCGCGGATGAAGACTTGGAGTACAGGAGGTGACCCTATCGTGCGTGTGACGATGGAGAACAAATATGGCGTGATCGAAATCAGCGGCGAAGTACTGGGCAATCTGGTGGGTTATGCCGCCACCGCCTGCTTTGGCGTGGTGGGCATGGCCAATAAAAATAAGACCGACGGCATTGTGAACCTGCTCCGCCGGGATGCCATGGACAAGGGTGTCCGGGTGGAAACCGACGGCGATCAGCTGGTGGTGGATCTGCACATCATGGTGGAATATGGCGTGAACATTCCGGCCATTTCCCGCAGCATTTGCAATCGGGTGACCTATTACATGGAAACCACCACAGGGCTCAAGGTAAAAGCAGTGAATGTCTGTGTGGACGCCATGCGGGCGCAGTAAAATCGGCTTGGGGGGAAAATAACGTTGAAAACCATCGATGGAAAGATACTCAAACAGATGATCCTCTCCGGAGCCAATCATCTGGAGAACAACAAAACCATGGTCAATGACCTGAATGTGTTTCCGGTGCCCGACGGTGATACCGGTACCAACATGGGTCTGACCATTTCCGCTGCCAAAACAGAACTTCTGAGTTTTGTGGACGATGAAGTGGGCAAGTGCGGAAAGATCACCGCCGGGGCGCTGCTCCGGGGTGCCCGGGGCAATTCCGGGGTGATTTTGTCGCTGCTGTTCCGAGGATTTGCCGCGGGACTCAAGGGGCTTTCTGTGGCCGGACCGGCAGACATTGCCAATGGCTGGGAAATGGGTGTGAAAGCCGCCTACAGCGCGGTGATGAAGCCCACCGAAGGCACCATCCTGACGGTGGCCCGCATGGCGGCGGCCAAGGCAACTCAGACGGCGGCATCCGCCCAGGAGGTGGAAGAGGTCTTTGAGGCGCTGCTGGAGGAAGCCCGCGCCACGCTGGATAAGACGCCGGAAATGCTGCCGGTGCTGAAACAGGCGGGTGTGGTGGATGCCGGCGGCAAGGGTCTGGTGGTCATTCTGGAGGGAATGATGCACTACCTGCGCACCGGAGAGATCGTGGAGCTGCAGGCCGCTGAGCCTCAGGCTGAGCTGAATACCAAGGCGGATTTTTCCGCGCTGGATGTGGAGAGCATCAACTTTGCCTATTGCACCGAGTTCATTGTGGAACGGGACGATGCTTCCAAGGATGCGGGCAAGCTGCGCAAATATCTGGAATCCATCGGCGACTGCGTGGTGGTGGTGGATGACGAGGAGATCATCAAGGTCCACGTTCATACCAACCATCCGGGCAACGCCTTTGAAGAGGGCATCAAATACGGCATGCTGTGCCGTATGAAGGTGGAAAACATGAAGGAGCAGCACCTGCGCAAGCAGCAGGAGGAAGCCCAGGCCGAATCGGCAGCCGGAGAGGTGAAGCCCGCTGTGGCAGCTCCTGAGAAGGAGATCGGATTTGTGGTGATCTCCGCGGGCGAGGGCATCTCCAATGTGTTCCACGATCTGGGCGCCGACGTGATTGTGGAGGGCGGCCAGACCATGAATCCCAGCACCGAGGATATTCTGTCGGCGGTGAATGCCACCCCGGCCAGTACGGTGTTTGTGCTGCCCAACAACAAAAATATCATCATGGCGGCCAATCAGGCCAAGCTGGTGAGCGAAGAAAAACAGGTGGTGGTCATTGAGAGCAAGACCATTCCCCAGGGTGTGTGCGCCATGCTGCAGTTTGACAGCGGTCTCAGCCCGGAGGAGAATCAGGCTGCCATGACCGAAGCGCTCTCCAGTGTGCGTACCGGACAGATCACCTATGCCGCCCGGGACAGCGTGTTTGACGGCCACGAGATCCGGGAGGGAGAAATTCTGGGTCTGGTGGAAAACAAAGTGGAATTCACCGGCGGCAGCATGGAGTCCACCATGGAGGATTTGCTGTGCCGGCTGGCGGATGAAGACAGCGAGATCGTCACCGTATATTACGGTGCGGATGTGCAGGAAGAAACCGCCAGCAAACTGGTGGACCGCCTGCAGGAGCTGCGGCCCGAGCTGGAATTCACCCTGGTGTATGGCGGACAGCCCATCTATTACTATATGATTTCGGTGGAATAAACCCAAATAAAAAAACAGGACGCTCAGCGTCCTGTTTTTTTGTTATGATTTGGGCCGTACCTTGCGGCGATTGCCCTGTTGGTCCACAATGGTCATGTGGTCCAGATGGTGCCGCAGACTGCTTTTCATGCTGTCAATGTATTCCCGCCGCAGCAGCTCCCGTTCCTGTTGCTCTTCGGGAGTCAAAGCCCGCTCTTTGGCCAGCGCCGCCAGTTCATTGATGCGCTGGATTTTGGCTGCATCCATGCTTTCACCCGCTCTCTGTGTGGAATACCCTGATTATATCACACATCCAGGCTTAGGAAAAGTGCGGCTTTGCCCTCCATGGGGCGGAATTGTGGTATAATGAAAAAAAGATTGTGTGAAAAAGGAGTCTGTCATGCGGCGTACGGTACGGGACAATCAGGGAGAGCTGACCTATGAGCTCATTCGCAAACCGGTGAAAAATATCAATCTCCGGGCGGATGCCAGAGGAGTGCGGGTGTCCGCGCCTGTTCGGGTACCGGTCACCGCGGTGGATGAGGCTGTGATCCGGCGTCTGCCATGGCTGCGCGGAGCGGTGGAGCGTGCCCGGCGCCGGGAGGAGAACCAAAAAGGCTGTTCTCTGCCCGACGATGCCGCATGTCTTGCTTATTTTCAGCGAATTGAAGAGGAGCTGGCACCCCGGTGCCGGCATTTTCTCACCGGTCTGCCGCCGCTGCGGGTGCGGGAGATGACCTCCCGCTGGGGGGTGTGTCATCTGCGCACCGGAGTGATCACTTTAAATAAGCGGCTGCTGCTCTATCCCCGGGAGGCAGCGGAATATGTAGTGCTGCATGAGCTGGTGCATTTGCTGCACCCCAATCACCAGGCGGGGTTTCACGCGGAGATGGCCCGGCTGATGCCCGACTACCGGCAGAGGGCGGCGCTGCTGCGGCAGGAGCCTGCTTTTCTTCCGGGGGAAAATGGTATATAATACAAAGAGAACCTACAGTCAAGGGAGGACGGGACATGAAACGGGTATTGGTCGTGGAAGATGAACGGACCATTTTGGATATTGTGGCTTTCAACCTTCAGAAGGAGGGCTATGAAGTGCTCACCGCCATGGAGGGCGATGAGGGCCTGCGCATGGCGCTGGAAGAGGACCCGGATCTCATTCTGCTGGATGTGATGTTGCCGGGGTTGGATGGCTTTACCATCTGCCAGCGAGTGCGGCAGGTAAAGAGCGTGCCCATTTTGATGCTCACCGCTCGGGAGGAAGAGGTGGACAAGGTGATGGGGCTGGAGCTGGGGGCGGATGACTATATCACCAAGCCTTTCAGCATGAAGGAGCTGATGGCCCGGGTGAAGGCCAACATCCGCCGCAGCGGGTATGAGGCCGCCGGTGGTGTGGTGGCCGAGGAGGGCAGCGAAGAGATCATCCGGCGGGGAGAGCTGGAGATTGACGGCCGGCGCATGGAAGTGCGCAAAGCGGGACAGCTGCTGGACATCACCCTTCGGGAATATGAACTGCTGCGTTTTCTGGCGGCCAAGCCCGGAACGGTGTTTTCCCGGGAGGAATTGATGAAGGATGTCTGGGGATATGAGTATTTTGGGGATGTGCGCACAGTGGATGTGACAGTGCGGCGTCTACGGGAAAAGCTGGAGGAAAATCCCGGCGCACCCCGGTACATTCTCACCAAACGGGGAGCGGGGTATTACTTTTGTGAGGAATAAGGGAAAGGGCGTGCAATATGCTGAAAACATTGCGGGTGCGGATGGTTCTGATCCTGACGCTGCTCATTGTTTCGGTGATGCTGCTGGTGGGGACCTTTTTCCTCAGCAGCGTATCCAATTTTTATCACGAGGATTTTCAAAAACAGATTGGTGTGGTGCTGGGTGCGGGGGAACTCTCTGCCGCAGTGGCGGATGTGCAGCCCGGTGAGGAGAGCGAAAGCCATCAGGTATATGAGCGGATCAGTGCCTTTTCGGGCCAGCTGGGCATCGATACCTACCGCAACCTCTATCTGCTGGATGGCCGTACAGGAGCCTATTTGGAGGGAACTTCCCCGCAGCAGGGAGCCACGCTGGAGCGTACTCCCAATCTGATTCTGGCGCTCACTGGACAGGTGGGGCAGCAGGTGAACCGTACCGCGGCCTACCTGGATTATGCACTGCCGCTGTCCACCAGCAGCGGCGGCTCCTATATTCTGTACATCAAGGACAGCAAACAGGAGCTGCAGGAGATGCTGTGGATGCTGTTTGCCATCATCATGCAGGCGCTGATGCTGGGTCTGGGCATTGCGGTGGCCATGAGCTTCTTTTTGGCCAAGGCCATCACCAACCCCATTGAAAATCTGACCAAAGGCGCCAAACTGGTGGCTTCGGGAGAGTTTTCTCACACCTTGCCGGTGGCATCCCGGGATGAGATTGGTACCCTCACCCAGACTTTCAACCAGATGGCCGGCGTGCTCAAGGATACCATGGAGGAGATTGAGGAGGAGAAAAACAAGCTCTCCACTATTTTTCTCTACCTCACCGACGGCGTGATTGCCTTCACCCGGGAGGGGCGGCTCATCCACATCAATACCGCAGCTCGGGAGATGCTGGGACTGTCAGAGGAGGACAGTTTTTCCTTTGCCAATCTGTTTTCCGATTATTACATCGACGTGGATTTCATGTCGGTGCTGCAATTGCAGCCGGGGGAAAACCTGAGCCGGGAAGCCGAGATTGGCGGCAAAACCCTGCGGATGTGTTTTGCCCATTTTGACGTGGACAGCGGAGAGGATTCCGGCACGCTGGGCGGCGGCGTGATCGTGGTGCTGCAGGACATCACCGAACAGCGCAAGTTTGAGGATTCCCGAAAGGAATTTGTGGCCAATGTGTCCCACGAGCTGCGCACACCTCTCACCAGTGTCAAGAGTTATACCGAGACGGTGCGGGAAAATCCCGATCTGCCGGATGAAATGCGGGATAAATTCCTGGGCGTGGTGCTGTATGAAACCGACCGGATGACCCGGCTGGTGAAGGACCTGTTGATTTTGTCCCGGCTGGATAGCAAAAAGATGGAGTGGGTATTTGCGGACTTTGACCTGTCGGTGCTGCTGGAGAGCATTTACGACAGTACGCTGATGGACGCCCGCAACCACAACCACACCCTCACGCTGGACAAGCCGGAGGATTTGGGTACCATCTGCGGCGACAAGGACCGGGTGGAGCAGGTGATTATCAATGTGGTGAGCAACGCCATCAAATACACTCCGGACGGCGGGACCATTACCATCACTGCCAAGGGAGACAGCGAAGGAGTGGAAATCGCGGTGCAGGATACCGGCATCGGGATTCCGGCGGAGGACATTCCCCGATTGTTTGAACGGTTTTACCGGGTGGATAAGGCCCGGAGCCGGGAGAAGGGCGGTACAGGACTGGGCCTGGCCATCGCCAAGGAGATTGTGTATGCCCACAACGGCACCATTGGGGTGGAGAGCCAGCAGGATGTGGGCACTCGGGTGATCATCCATCTGCCCCGGCGGCAGACGGCGGTTCCCCGGCCCATGGAGGAACAGAAGCAATGAGCCAGTGCGGCGGGAAAGGAGGCGATGGTCCCATGCGATACAAGGAAACATGCAAAAGCCTGGTGTTGGCGGGACTGATCGTCAGTTCCCTGTTGTTGGCGGCCCGTTGCTGGGTGTACGGTACCTTGGCACCCCGGCAGCAATTTTCCATGGCAGGACTGGGTACACTTCTCCAGAGCGGACTGCAGGGGGAGTATGCCTCGCTGCGCTATACCGATGCCCGGGGAGAGTTGATTGACAGTCTGTTTTTGCCTGCTATGGTGGAGGTGCGCTTCCAGGATGAGACCTTCAGCATCGACCGCAGCGCCAGCCAGCTGTATGAAGCCCATACAGTGGTGCGGCAGGATTTGCTGGCAGGGCTGCCCCAGGGGCATCTGCGGGTGGAGGACAGCTCTGCCCAGGAATGGGAACAGGCATTGCAGGAAGAGGGGGTATGGCTGGATTTTCAGGCGGACATTCCCTTTCAAACCTATGGTGTTTTGCTGGGTCTCAAGGATGAAACAATGGAAAAAAGCGATCAGTTTTCCTTTCGGTGGATGGTTGTATCCACCGGAGCCCATGCGGGGTTATATCTGAAGGAATCCTCCGGTGAGGTGCACCGGGTGGAGGTGCAGATGATGACCGGTGTGAACGTGGCATTGGAGCGGCTCACCCGGCTGCAGCAGGGCAGTGGGCAATATGTACGGCTGGATCGGCTGGAAGAGGAATCGCTTCAGCAGGCGGCGCAGCAGCTGGGATTGGGAGAGGAACAGCGGCTTCCCCAGGGCGTGGTGCGCACCCGGGTGCTGCACCGGGAAAATCCCATGGCAGGCAGTCAGGGAGAGGAATACCAGGCGGCGCTGCTGGATGCCTTTTCCATGAATCCCTCCAATCCGTCCCGGTTGGAAAACAGCGATGGATCAGTGGTTTATATTGAAAATTTCAGCACATTGAAATTTTGGCAGGATGGCCGGGCAGAATACCGGGTGACAGGAGAAGCGCATCATGGAGTGAGCATTCTCAGTGCACAAAACAGTCAGGATGGCCGCTTGTCCACCGCCGAACTGGTGGCGGGCGTATATGGCGTACTGGAGGGATTGGATCACAATCTGCTGGGCGGAGATATGCTGGGTCTTACCCTGGGTTTTGCGGGACTGTGGTATGATTCTCAGCAGCAGGCCTATCAGGTGGCGTTCCGGTACCAGTGCGACGGCATGGAAATTTATCAGCAGTCCATGGCGGATGTGGGAGGATATGCCATTGTAGCCCAGGTGCAGGAGGGATATATCACCGGATTACAGCTGCAGACCTGTACCTATACGGATATGGGACTCACCATGCCCAATTTGCGCATGGAAACGGTGCTGGCAGGGTTTGCGGCGGCAGGCCAGCCAGCCACTGAAATACGGCTGATGTATCTGGATACGGGAGAAGAGACAGTGGCCACCAGCTATCTGCTGCAGCAGGCTGTTTCATGAGATACGCGAAGGAGGGAGCCCAATGGACTGGCCAAAGGTGAAAACCCTGTTGATATTGCTGTTTGCGGCCATCAATCTGATTTTGCTGGGCAACATTTATTCGTTGGAATGGCAAAAATTTCGAGTGGACAGCCAGGTGATTGAGGGTGCCATTGCGGTATTGGAAAACAATGGCGTGTCCATTGACCAGGAACTGATCAATCCCCAGAGGGAAGTGATGGAAGAAGCGGATCTTCGGTTTACCGGAGAGGAGAAGCAAAATGCGGCACTTCGTCTGTTGGATACCCAGGCCGATCAATTGGAAATGGTTCCCGGAGAAGATGTTTCGGCGGCGGTATACCGTACAGCTCAAGGGACGCTTACCTTGTGGGATGATTGCAGTGTGGAATTTGTTTCAGCCCAGGGCTGGGCTGGAGAGGATTTCCAGCAGGCCGCCCGTCTGGTGGGAGATCGACTTTCGGGTACGGATCTGGGAATGGAGTGGATGCCCATGGAGCATACTGAGGAAGGAGAAACACGATTTTCTCTGCAGCAAACATGGCAGGATATTCCGATTGAAGGATGTGAATTGGAGGTTACGGTATCTGCGGATGGAACGGTACAGGCAACGGGACGGTGGATTTGCGGACAGATGGTGCCCACTGAAACAGGCAGCATCACCGATAGCGTAAGTTCCTTGCTGTTGTACCCGGTGTATCGCACCAGCAGTGGGAGCATCACCATTGAAACGGTAGAACCTGTGTATGTGCCCCAGATTTCGGTTACGGGCAGCAGCCTGCAGCCCTGTTATCACATTGAGGATGACCGGGGCGGCGAGATGTGGATTCAGGCATTTACCGGGGAACAGATACAGTGATACGCCTCATAGGGGCCAATATTCCCATATTTCACAAAAAAATTTCAGGAATTTCTACCACTATGTAGGGATTTGTGTTATAATTATACTTTGGAATTTGACTATGACAAAGGCAGGTGTGCTTTTTGGAGAAATATATTATCAATGGGGGAAAGCCTTTGCGGGGCGAAGTGACCATCAGCGGCGCCAAAAACGCAGTGGTGGGGATTATTCCTGCGGCTCTGCTGGTGGATGGCATATGCCGGATTGAAAATGTTCCCCGCATCAGTGATGTGGAAAAAATTCTGGCCATTCTCCACTCTATGGGAGTGGGAATTCGGACCATCAATCGGAATACCATCGAAATCGACGCCCGTCATGTGCAGACCACCAGTCCACCCAGTGAACTGGTGCGCAAAATGCGGGGTTCCTATTATCTGCTGGGCGCATTGCTGGGGCGGTTCGGACGGGCCAAAGTGGCCATGCCGGGTGGTTGTTATCTGGGCGCGCGGCCCATCGATCAGCATGAGAAGGGCTTCCGGGCCCTGGGTGCCGATCTGACCATTGACTATGGCATGATTGACGTATCCGCTCCCAAACTCACCGGCGCTTCGGTGTATCTGGACATCGTGTCAGTGGGCGCTACCATCAATGTGATGTTGGCGGCGGTGGGGGCCGAAGGCGTCACTGTGATCGAAAATGCCGCCAAAGAGCCCCACATTGTGGATGTGGCCAACTTCCTCAATGCCATGGGAGCGGAGATCAAGGGTGCCGGTACCGATGTGATTAAAGTGAACGGCGGACGTCCGCTGCATGGAGGCACCTATTCCATTATTCCCGATCAGATTGAAGCGGGTACCTATATGGTGGCGGCGGCTGCCACCAAGGGCGAAGTGCTCATCAAAAACGTGATCCCCAAACACCTGGACTGCATCACTGCAAAGTTGGAAGAAATGGGTGTGGAAGTGATTGAGGACGGCGACGCGGTACTGGTGCGGCGCACTGGTCCCCTGAAAAAAGCCAATATCAAGACACTGCCTTATCCGGGTTTCCCCACCGATATGCAGTCTCAGATGGCGGTGTTGCTCTCTCTGGCCGAAGGCACCAGCATCATCACCGAAAGTGTATGGGACAACCGTTTCAAATATGTGGAAGAGCTGAAGAAAATGGGCGCCAACATCCAGGTGGATGGCAAGGTGGCGGTGTTTGAAGGGGTGGAAACCCTGCATGCCGCACCCATCAAGGCCTGTGATCTCCGTGCGGGAGCCGCCATGGTGATTGCCGGTCTGGTGGCTGAGGGCACCACCCAAGTAGAGGAGATCTACCACATCGAGCGGGGCTATGAGGACATTGTAGAGAAGCTGCGGCAGTTGGGAGCGGATATCCGGTACGAAAACATTCCGGATGCGCCCGTACTGGAAAAGGCGAACTGATATGGTGGAATTTTGTAGCCTGTTCAGTTCCAGTAGCGGCAACTGTGAATACCTGGCGGCCGACGGAGAGGGATTGCTCATCGACGCCGGAGCCAGCTGTAAGCAGATTCTGCAGGCGCTGGAGGGGGTGGGCGCATCGCCCCAGCGGATACGAGGGGTGCTGGTCACCCACGAACATATCGATCATGTAAAAGGGCTCAGCGTCTTATGCCGAAAACTGCACATCCCGCTGTATGCCAACGAGCCAACCGCCCGCGCGCTGAACATTCCCAAGCTGGAATCGCTGGACGTGCGGGTGTTTTCCATGGAACGGCCTTTCTGGGTGGGAGAGGCGGAGGTGCATCCCTTTGCGCTGTCCCATGATTCCGCGGCGCCTGTAGGCTATCGGGTGGAGTTTCCCCGACAGGGCGTGCAGGTGGGAGTGGCCACCGATACCGGTTGTGTGACCCAGGAGATCCGACAGGGGCTCCAGGGGTGCGATGCGCTGCTGCTGGAGGCCAACCACGACCGCAATATGCTGATGAGCGGCGGTTACCCCTATTTTCTCAAGCGGCGGATTCTGTCCCAGCAGGGGCACCTGTGCAACGATGACTGTGGGGAACTAGCGGTCCAGCTGGTGGAGCAGGGAGCGCGGCATGTGGTGCTGGGGCATCTGAGCCGGGAAAACAACCTGCCGGAGATTGCCTATCTGGCGGTGAAGCAGCAGCTGGAAAAGGCGGGAGTTCGTCTGGAGGAAGACTGCACGCTGCAGGTGGCTCCCGACGCGGCGCCCAGCCGGATGATTCAGCTGTGACAGAGGGAGAAACGGATGCAGAACATACAGGTGGTGTGCGTGGGCACACTCAAGGAACGCTATTGGCGGGAGGCCTGCCAGGAGTATGAAAAACGTCTGGGTGCCTATTGCCGGCTGCGGGTGACCGAATTGCCTGAAGCCCGACTGGGCGGTGACCGGGAGGGCGAGATCCGCAAGGTGCTGCAGCGGGAGGGAGATGCCATGCTTCCGCTGATGGAGGGCGCCTATAACATTGCCCTGTGCATCGAGGGGAAACAGATGGACTCCCCGGCCCTGGCCGCCCGATTGGCGGAGGTGGCCCTGCAGGGGGGCAGTCGGGTCAACTGTTTGATTGGGGGCAGCTATGGGCTGGATGAGCGGGTAAAGCAGCGCAGTCAGCTGCGTCTCAGCGTATCCCCCATGACCTTTCCCCATCAGCTGTTTCGGGTGATGCTGCTGGAACAGCTCTACCGGGCCTTTAGCATCAATGCCAATGGGAAATATCACAAATAGGAGGAATGGACGTGAGCCGGGCGCTTTCCAAGGAAAAGAAAAAAGAATTGCTGGAGCTGTATCAGCACCGTCAAAAGCGGCTGCGGCAGGCAGATATTGTGGCTGCGGCGGGATTGCTGGCGTTGGGTATCGGTCTGTTCTTCGGTGACGCGGGGGCCATGGCGGCAGCTTATGTAGCGGTATTGGTGTGCTGCGTGGTCAGCGTGGCTATGGTGGTGAAGTATTCCCGCTGTCCCTACTGCGGACGGTTTTGGCTGCGGCGCAATACCACCCACTGTAAAAAATGCGGGTTTCAGATCACCCGTTGGAAAGGATGAATTCCATGTTGGAGATGAAACCTCTGCAGCCCCAGGACTATGACCGGGTAACTGAGATTTATAATTACTATATTTTGCACACCACAGTGACCAACGACACCGAAGCCAAGACGCCTCAGCAGATGCGCAAGCAGATCCCGCTGGGGGAAGAGGGGTATCACCCCTATGCCATGTGGTATGACGGCCAGTTGGCGGGGTATGTGTATCTGGCGCCCTACAGTCCCCGTAAGGCGTTTTTCCGCACCGCTACGGTGTCCATTTATCTGGACAAGCGGTTTGAGGGACGAAAGATCGGCACCAGCGCGCTGCGCTTTGTGGAGCAGGAGGCCCAAAAGGCGGGACTCCACAGCCTGATTGCCCATATCAACGGCAAAAATCGGCAGAGTATGGCGATTTTTGAAAAGACAGGCTTCCGCAGGGTGGGGGATATGGTGGAAGCGGGCTTCAAATTTGGGGAATTTCAGGACACCGCCATTTACCAGTACATCGTTCCCGATGGAGAGGGAGCCTATCAGAAATAAAGCAAACGCCAGGCTTTGGGCCGGCGTTTTTTTGCGCCTTTTTGCAGGGGGCAGGAAGCATTGGGCAGAAAAAAACACCCGTTCCCACAGGGAACGGGTGTGGATTTGTGGAAAACTTTACAGCTGAGCCACCACCAGATCACCCATCTGACGGCAACCCACCAGAGTCATTCCATCGCTCATCATGTCGCCGGTGCGGTAGCCCGCATCCAGTACCCGGTTGACGGCGGCTTCGATGCAGTCCGCCTCGGCCGGCATGTCAAAGGAATAGCGCAGCATCATGGCGGCGGCCAGAATGGTGCCGATGGGGTTGGCCTTGTCCTGACCGGCAATGTCGGGGGCAGAGCCGTGGATGGGCTCGTACATGCCCCGGCTGGTGGCTCCCAGAGAAGAGGAGCCAATGGTGCCGATGGTGCCGGTGATCATGCTGGCCTCGTCCGAGAGGATGTCTCCAAACATGTTTTCGGTGAGAATCACGTCAAACTGGCTGGGCTTTTTGCACAGCTGCATGGCGGCGTTGTCCACATACATGTGGGTGACGGTCACTTCCGGGTACTCCTGGGCCACTCGATCCACCACCTTGCGCCACAGACGGCTGGTATCCAGCACGTTGGCCTTGTCCACACTGGTCACATGCTTGCGGCGCTTCATGGCGGTGTCAAAGGCCACCCGGGCAATCCGCTCAATCTCCTCTTCGGAGTAGGTCATGATGTCGGTGGCTACCGGCTGGCCATTTACCTCTTCGGTCTTGTGGGTGCCGAAGTAGATGCCGCCGGTCAGCTCCCGTACCACCACAAAATCAATGCCTTCCTCCACAATGGAGGGTTTCAGCGGGCAGGCTTCCGCCAGCTGGGGGAAGAGCACCGCAGGGCGCAGATTGGCGTACAGCTGCATTTTGCTGCGGATGCCCAGCAGGGCCTTTTCAGGCCGCTGGGGACCGGGCACGTGGTCCCACTTGGGGCCGCCCACCGCGCCCAGCAGCACGCTGTCACCGCTGAGACAGGCGTCCACAGTGGACTGGGGCAGACATTCGCCGCAGGCGTCAATGGCGCAGCCGCCTGCCAGTACTTCATTGTAGGTGAAGGTATGACCAAATTTTTCAGCCACTCGATCCAGCACCCGCAGGGCCTGGGTGACGATTTCGGGTCCGATGCCGTCGCCTTTGATGACGGTGATGTTTTTGTTCATGGGTGTCACTCCTTTTGGTGGGGCCTCAGCCCTGCTTGATGGAATTCATATAGCCGCCGGCGTGGATGATTTCCTGGATGAACTCCGGGAAGGGCTGGGCCTGGTAGGTTTCACCCTTGGTGAGGTTGGTGATGATGCCGGTGTCGAAATCGATGGCCACCTCATCGCCGTCGGAAATGCCGTCGCTGGCGGCTTCACATTCCAGGATGGGCAGGCCGATGTTGATGGAGTTGCGGTAGAAAATGCGGGCGAAGGTCTTGGCGATGACGCAGGAAATCCCGCTGGCCTTGATGGCGATGGGGGCGTGTTCCCGGCTGGAGCCGCAGCCGAAGTTCCAGCCGCCCACCATGATGTCGCCGGCCTGTACCTTGTGGATGAACTGGGTGTCGATGTCCTCCATGCAGTGGCTGGCCAGTTCCTTGGGGTCCTGGGTGGCCAGGTGACGGGCGGGGATGATCACGTCGGTGTCGATGTTGTCGCCGTACTTATGTACATGTCCTTTGGCATTCATTGTCAGTCAGTCCTTTCTCTGGATGATCACAGTACTTCTTCGGGGGCGGTGAGGCGGCCGGTGAGCGCCGAGGCGGCGGCCACTTCGGGGGAGGCCAGATAGATTTCACTGGTCACATGGCCCATACGGCCCACAAAGTTCCGGTTGGTGGTGGAAACACACTTTTCGCCCGCGGCCAGGATGCCCATATAACCGCCCAGGCAGGGACCACAGGTGGGGGTGGAAACCACACAGCCTGCGTCGATGAAGGCTTCCAGATACCCGGCCTTCAGGCAGTCCTTGTAGATCTGCTGGGTGGCGGGGATGACGATGCAGCGCACACCGTCGGCGATTTTTTTGCCGGCGATGATCTTGGCGGCGGCTTCGATGTCGGAGAACCGGCCGTTGGTGCAGCTGCCGATCACCACCTGATCGATGACCACTTCACCCCAGTTGTCGGGGGTGCGGGCGTTTTCGGGCAGATGGGGGAAGGCCACAGTGTGGGGCACTTCGGAGAGGTCAATGTCGATGACCTGGTCGTATACGGCGTCGGGGTCGGCGTGGTATTCGGTGTACTCACCTTGTACCCGGTCCTTCATGTACGCCCGGGTCACATCGTCCACTTCCCAGATGCCGTTTTTGGCGCCTGCTTCAATGGCCATGTTGCTGATGCACAGACGGTCGTCCATGGAGAGGTTTTTCACGCCGTCGCCGGTGAATTCCATGGATTTGTACAGGGCGCCGTCCACGCCGATCTTACCGATGATGTGCAGGATGACATCCTTGCCGCTCACCAGAGGCCGCAGCTTGCCGGTGAGATTGAACTTGATGGCGGAGGGCACCTTGAACCACAGCTCGCCAGTGGCCATGCCCGCGGCCATGTCGGTGGAGCCCACGCCGGTGGAGAAGGCGCCCAGCGCACCGTAGGTACAGGTGTGGGAGTCGGCGCCGATGATCACGTCGCCGGCCTTTACGATGCCCTGTTCGGGCAGCAGAGCGTGTTCAATGCCCATTTTGCCGGCGTCATAGAAGTGGGTGATGCCGAACTTCTTGGCGAATTCCCGGCTTTGCTTGGCCTGGGTGGCCGCTTTGATGTCCTTGTTGGGCACAAAGTGGTCCATGACCAGGGAGATTTTGTTTTTGTCGAACACGTTGGTGAAGCCGTACTTTTCAAATTCGTTGATGGCCACCGGAGAGGTGATGTCGTTGCCCAGTACCATGTCCAGCTTGGCTTTGATGAGCTGACCGGCTTCCACAGAGGGCAGGCCGGCGTGCTGGGCCAGGATTTTTTGCGTCATAGTCATTCCCATGGTAGTTCCGCCTTTCTTTTATATGAGTGATGGTTGGACTGAAAAAGGGTTACAGCATCCGGTTGATGGCGCTGAACAGCCCCATGATGGAAGCGGCGATGATGTCCTCGTGGACGCCTGCGCCCCATACCCGCTGACCGGCGTTGTTTTCCAAGCAGACGTAGGAGACAGCCTTGGAGGTGGTGCCGGTGGACAGCGCGTGTTCTTTATAGGTTTTGAGGGTGTAGGAAAGCCCCAGATTTTCCTTGATGGCATTGGAAACAGCATCCAGACGGCCGTTGCCCACTGCGGTGAAGTCCTTCTCCTGACCGTCCACCTCTACGGTGAGCACCACCTTGAAGTTTTCGCCCTTGCGCACAAAGTGGTAATCTTCCATTTTGAGATGGGTTTGCTGGTTGATGTACTGGGCATTGAATACTTCCAGTACTTCGCTGGGGGAGAGTTCCTTGTGCTGGTGGTCGGAGACGCTCTTGACGGCGTAGCCCACCTCTTCCCGCATCATGGGGGGCAGGTCGAAACCGAAGTTGTGTTCCAGAATGTAGCCGATGCCGCCCTTGCCGCTCTGGCTGTTGATGCGGATGACGTCGGTTTCGTATTCCCGGCCCACGTCGTGGGGATCGATGGGCAGATAGGGCACCGTCCAGGTGGTGAGGCCCTTGTCTTCATGCCACTTCATACCCTTGGCGATGGCATCCTGGTGAGAGCCGGAGAAAGCGGCGAATACCAGCGCACCGCAGTAGGGCTGCCGTTCGTATACATGCATCCGGGTGACCCGTTCGTACAGCTCGCAGATGGAGGGCATGTCAGAGAAGTCCAGCTGTGGGTCCACGCCGTGGCTGTACATGTTCATGGCCAAGGTGATGATGTCCACATTGCCGGTGCGTTCCCCGTTGCCGAAGAGGGTGCCTTCCACCCGGTCGGCGCCGGCCAGAATGCCCAGCTCGGTGTCCGCTACACCGCAGCCCCGGTCATTGTGGGGGTGCAGGGAGACGATCACGTTTTCCCGGTATTTCATGTGCTTGCACATGTACTCAATCTGGCTGGCGTATACGTGGGGCATGCTCATTTCCACCGTTACCGGCAGGTTGATGATCACCTTCCAGTCTGGGCGGGGCTGCCATACATCCAGTACCGCGTTACACACTTCCAGAGCGTATTCCGGTTCGGTGCCGGTGAAGCTCTCAGGGGAGTATTCGAAGAGGAAGTTACCGTCGGTCTCTTCGGCCAGCTGTTTGAGCAGCTGGGCGCCTTCCACGGCGATCTGCTTGATCTCTTCTTTGGATTTTTTGAACACCTGCTCCCGCTGTGCCAGAGAGGTGGAGTTGTACACGTGAACGATGGCCCGGTGACAGCCTTCCAGGGCTTCAAAGGTCTTGCGGATGATGTGGGGGCGGGCCTGGGTGAGTACCTGTACCGTCACATCCTCGGGGATGAGATGGTCGTCGATCAGCTTGCGCAGAAATTCATATTCGGTTTCGGAGGCGGCGGGGAAGCCCACTTCGATTTCCTTGAAGCCCACTTTGCACAGCAGCTGGAAAAACTCCACCTTTTCCTCCAGGCTCATGGGGATCATCAGGGACTGGTTGCCGTCCCGCAGGTCTACGCTGCACCAGATGGGTGCCCGATCGATGTATTCCTTGCGGGTCCAGTCCAGACAGGTTTCGGGGGGCATGAAATAGCCCCGGTGATACTTTTGATAGTTTTTCATGGAAAAGCTCCTTTCTGTGGGGATATCGGGGCAACAAAAAAGCCTTCGCCTCTGCTGCCCGGGGGCAATGCAAGAGACGAAGGCTGCAAGTGCAGCTTCCGTGGTACCACTCTGCTTGATAAACCAAGGGTTTATCCACTCTGTAGATATCGGCGCACGGCGAATATCCTCTCTGAGATAACGGGGAGAAACCGTCCCGGCCTACTGCTCCTGGGAGGTTGGGCGGGCTGCTCGGGGGCCAGCTTTCATCCGATGCCGCGCTGTTTCACACCTGCCAACAGCTCTCTGAAGCGGAATGTGGATGACGTATTCCCCGTCAACGCATTTTCCTGTTGAATTGAAATTATGATACTCCATTTTGCGCCGGTTGTCAAGCGGCAGACTGGCATTTTTGCGGGAAGAGGCTGGGGGAATGGCGGGGAAACAATTGACAGGCCCACCCGGAAATGCTACAATATTTTAGCAAGTTGTCACGCCGGCGTGGCGGAACTGGCAGACGCCCGGGACTTAAAATCCCGTGGGTAGTAATACCCGTACCGGTTCGATCCCGGTCGCCGGCACCAAAAAACGGAGCAAACGAATTTCGTTTGCTCCGTTTTTTTATGTTTCGGGGTGATACAGTTTTTTCTCCAGCTGTTTGAAATTGTCAATGAGGTTGGTCTGGTACACCTGGCGTTCGGGAGTCATGCCCTGCATAAAGTCAGTGGACAAAAAGGCGTCTACCATTTCAAAGGCCATGGCGGAGCCAATCATGCGCTGCCCCATGGTGAGCACGTTGCAGTCGTTGATGATGCGGCAGTATTTGGCGGAGTAGACGCTCTCGGAAACGATGGCGTAAATGCCTTCGAATTTGTTGGCCAGGATGCACATGCCGGCGCCGCTGCTGCAGAAGAGAATTCCCTTTTCCGCGCGGCCGCTTTGAATCTCCCGGATGACGGCGCAGCAGCCTTCATAGAAGGGAACTCCGGGCTGATCGGGAGCCTGCTGGCCCCAGTCGGTCACTTGATGGCCCTGTTCTAACAGGTAAAGGCGCACACTTTCCTTCAAATCAAATCCTGCTTTGTCTGATGCCATGGCGATGTTCATATGAAACTTCCTTTCTGTAGTAAGAATGACAAAGGGAAGGGCGGTAATCTGCAAACCATACATATGATGTCTGAAAATCATATTTTTAGTATGGAACGGCGCCGTTCATTTGTCAAGGGGAAGCCATTTTTTTAATAAAAAAATAAATGCACACAGGTTTTGTTCCTGTGTGCATTTGGATTATTCGGGGTCTTGGTCCTGTTCGGCAATGGTATTGGCAGCGGAAATCCAGGGGTTGTAGCTTTCAATAATGGCGTCGTGAAGTTTGGCTTCATCCCCCTCCAAAAAGGCTTGGAATACGCGCTGATGGCAGCCCAGTACCACCACAGAATCGGTTTCCACCGATTTTTTGATGGTGGCGCGGAACAGCTGAAAGATGGTTTCGCCGATTTTGATGGCATATTCATTTCGGGTGGCCTGCAGGATGGCTTGGTGGAATGCCAGGTCATCGTCCACAGTGGCACAGTTGTTTTTGGCGTGTTCTTCCAGCACATCCACTGTGTGCTTGATGGCGGCAATGTCTTCTTCGGTGGCTTTTTTCATGGCCATGATGGTCAAGGGGGGTTCCAAAGCGCATCGCAGTTCCAGTATGTAGTCAAAATTTCCGTTTTCCAATATCATTTGAAAAATCAGGGGATTGATGGCATTGGAATTGATTTTGTTTACAATCATAGTACCCATGCCCCGTTTGACTTCCACCACGCCAATGGCTTCCAGCATTTTGACAGCCTCCCGAATGGAGGATTTGCCAACGCCCAGATTTTTACTGAGTTCATTTTCAGTAGGCAGAAAATCGCCGGGTTTGAGTTCTTTGTTGATCATGGCTTCTTTAATTCTTTCCAATACCATATTGGTCAGAGATTGGGAGGGCAGGGGTTTGGAAAGAGAACCCTTTTTCATATTCTTCACTCCAATATTCATTTTTAGATGCTTTTTTGGGTTGGTCTGAAAATCATTGGTGTATTGTAAGGCAAATGAGATCTTATATAAAATTGATTACATTATATCATAGTTGCGGCTTACATTCAATGAATTTTGCAAGGCTAAGCGGGTCGGAGGCAAGGAGGAGAGGCAAGAGAATTTGCTTTTTTTCACAGAATATAAAAAATTTTCATATCTAATTTAACCATTGTGACAAAAATGGATTAAAAATTTGAGTAATATTGGAGAATAGAGTGGCCTTGACAGCGAAAAACAATGATAGGATAATAAAAGCATGAAAATCAGACATCTGATAAGCAGATGTATTTGGGGCGGTATGGCAAACGGGTCTTGTATGAAATGAGGATACATCAATATGCAGGGAAAAGGAATCAAAATAGCATTGGCCACCCAAACACCGGAAGTCACAAAGAATGTACCGGTGTCCCTGTTGTTGGGAGAGTGGCAGGAAAAACTGGAAAAAGCACGAAAGCTACCCATTGATGGTCTGGAATTGATGCCCGCCATGCCGGAAGAGCTGGATGCGGGAGCAATCAGACGGCAGCTGCAGGAGAGGAATCTTTCCATTGCGGCGGTGGGAACTGGAGCAGTGGTACTCAATACGGGACTTACACTGCTATCGCAGGATGCCCAGATCGCCGCAAAAGCCCGGGAAAAGTTACATCGTATCATCGCCTTTGCCGGTGAGGTGGAAGCACCTCTGGTGACCATCGGAGGATTTCGGGGCAGAGGAGAAAAAGGCCAGTACGATGCATATGAAAAGCTGGCTGAAATTCTATGCCAGGCAGATGAGTGGGCTAAGGAATGGAACATACGGATTGTGCTGGAGCCACTTAACCGGTATGAAAGCAATATCATACAAAATGCCCAGCAGGGAATTGCCTTCGTTCGCGGGCTGTCGTGTCAGCGTGTGGGATTGCTGCTGGATACCTTCCACATGAACCTGGAGGAACGGTCTATGACCGAGCCTTTCAGACAGGTGATGGAAGCGGGGTTGTTGTGGCATGTCCATGTGGGCGACAACAATCGCTTGCCAGTGGGAGGCGGTGCCATCAACTTTAAGGCCATTGTACAGACCCTGCGGGAGATTGGATATGAGGGATATCTCTCGGCGGAGCTGCTGACCCATCCCGACGGAGATATTGCCGCGGGGTACACAGCCCGAAGTCTCCACGCACTTTTGGAAACAGACAGTACAAACAAGGAAGGAAGTCCTATATGAAACGAGTGGTTTTTCTCAGTACCATTCCATCGCTCACTCCACTGTTTACCAACATTGCCAAAGAGACACTTCCTGATGTGGAAGTATTTCACCTGGTGGATGAGCTGATTCGAAACGAAGTGGTGACCCAAAACAGGATTCCCGCGGCGGTATACCAGCGGATGGGAGAGCATCTGGTGGCCTGTGAAAATACCGGCGCGGACGCGGTGGTAGTCACCTGTTCTTCCATAGCACCCTGCATCGGGGTGGCACCCTGGCTGGTGGACATTCCCGTAATGCGGGTGGACGAGGCCATGGCGGAAGAGGCAGTGGAGATGGGGCATCGCATAGGAATCATTGCGACAGTGGAGAGCGCGGTGCAGCCCACTCGGGAATTGCTGGAGGCGGTGGCAGGGAAGATGGGCAAGCAGCCGGTGATTGACAGTCGGGTGTGCGATCCGGGGGCCTACCAGGCAATGTTGGATGGACAGGCCGGCTTGCATGATGAAATTGTGGCAAGGGAAATTGTAAATTGCATGGAAGACCATGATGTATTGGTATTGGCACAGGTATCTATGATGACGGCACTGGAAAAGTTGCCGCCGGAAAGCCGAAAGATTCCAGTGCTGTCCAGTCCTGGTCCGGCCATGCGCAAACTCAAAGAGGTACTCTGGAAAGGAGAAGAAAAGGATGAATTGTGATTGGGGGAGCACCATTGTGGTGGTGCACAAAGGCAGCAGTGAAATTGGATTTTACAATGGCGACGGCACTTTTTCCCATGCAGTGAAAGTGGGACGGCATCCTCATGAGCTCACTTGCACCGCAGACAGAAAAACCGCGTATGTGACCAATTTCGGCCAGATGTTGCTGATCCATCCTGGAGAGGGGGACAATTCCGTAGCGGTGATCGATGTGGAAAACAGAAAGCTGGCGGACACCATTAGCCTGGGCAATTTCCGCAGACCCCATGGAATTTTTCTGGATGAGGAAACTGGACTGCTGGCGGTGAGCACCGCTAATCCAGACGCTCTGGTGATGGTGGACACTGTAAAAGGCTGTGTGGCCAAGACCTACCAGGTGAGCGGCAATACGGCACATTGTGTCACTCTGAACAAGGGTGCCACCTGGGCGTACATCAGCATGGCCCGTTCCGATAGCTTGTGTGTGGTACGGCTGGAAGACGGCTGGATGAAGGAGATCCCGGTGGGGCCCAATCCCCAGCAGAGTGTGCTTTCGCTGGACGAAAAGGAGCTGTTTGTCACCTGTGGAGAATACATCTCTGTGATCGACACCGAAAAACTGGAAGAGGTGGATCGCATTCAGGACAGCGCCATCCGCATTGTGATGTTGCCAAAGGACAATCTGGTGGCTTACGCTGTTGCCGCGGAAGGCGAGAGAAGAGGCATTGGATTTGCCAATCCCACCACGCGTGAAATCGTGGGACATGTGCCCATGGAATATCAGCCCTGGTCCATCTCGGTTTCCTACAACGGTAAATACGTATTTGCTTCCGCAGAGGAGCAGGATTTGGTGTATGTCATTTCTGTGGCGGAAAAGAAGATTGTGGGCAGCATGAAAACTCCCACTGGTGCCGCGCCCGATCCGGTAATGGACGCTCCCTATTAAGAAATCCATAAGAAACACATATAAAAGTTAAGGAGGATTTGTAATGAAAAAGTTTGTATGCGCATTGATGGCTCTGATGGTGGCAGCATCTCTGGCTGGCTGCGGCGGCGATACCAATACTTCTACCAGCACTTCGACCGATACGTCCACCAGCACGTCCACCAGCACTGAGCAGGCGGATCCCCTCACCTTCCGGTTTGCGCACATTGGTATTCCGGGAGAAATCCTGACCCAGTATGCTGACGAGTACGCTGTTCGGATCAATGAAGCCACTGGTGGTGCGGTTTCCTTTGATATTTACGGCAACTCCGCCCTGGGCAATGTGGAAGAAATGATCAACGGCGTTAAGAACGGCACCATTGATATCGGTATGCATGACTTTGCCTCTCTGGAGAAGTTTGTTCCCGATATGGCTGCCTTCAACTGCCCCTTTGTATTTGATGACGCCGCTCATTCCATGAGAGTGACCGATCCCTATTCCTCTGAAATCATGATGAACCTCAACGAGGAACTGGTGCAGGCTGCCAATATGAGAATCATCGCCAACTGCTACAGAGGAGCCAGAGAGCTGACCTGTACTTTCCCTGTGTATTCTCCTGCCGACCTGGCTGGCAAGAAGATCAGAGGCGTATCCAACCCCGTATGGATGACCATGATTGAAGGTATGGGCGCTACTCCCACTCCTGTGGAATACTCTGAGCTGGCTACCGCTCTGGCCACCGGTGTGGTAGATGGTCAGGAAAATCCCCTGAACAACATCTACAGTTCCAAGATGTATGAAGTGCAGCCCTACATCATGATGACCAACCACATGCAGGCCATCCAGACCATCTTCATGAATGAAAACAGTTGGCAGAGCATTTCTGAAGACAATCAGAAGATCATGGAAGATGTAGCTGTGGAAATGGGCGACCTGTCCATTCAGTGGACCGAAGACGGTGACAAGCAGATCATTGAAGAACTCACTGCCGCTGGTATCACCTTCATTGATGAGAGCAACGGTCTGAAGCTGGATGAGTTTAAGGAAGCTGTATTGGCCAAGGTAAACGAAGATTACCCCGAATGGGCTGAAATGATCGAACAGATGCAGGCAATGAAGTGAGAGCATAGTTAAAAGGGGAGAGCATGTATACCCGCGTGTATACATGCCCTTCCATTATGCGCTGTATGCGACCACAGGTCATGAAAATAGCGACGGGTAAGAAAGGACCGATCACATATGAAAGCGTTGAGAAAGATCATGAGTATCGATAAATACTTGGGGGTACTGGCGCTCTTTGTCATGGTGACACTGGTACTCATTCACGTATTTTGTCGGTTGATAGGAAGTCCGCTGGTATGGGCGGAAGAAGTGGAAAGATATCTGTTGATTTGTATGGTATATCTCTCCATTGGGTTTACAGCCAGACATGGAGGACATATCAGTTTTGACTCTGTGCTCAATAACATGCCTCCCAAACTGAACAAAGTAGTCAATATCATCATCAACTTGCTGTGTATAGCGGTGTTTGCCATCATCACTTATTCTTCTGTCATCACCATGATGAACAATCTGAACAACAAGACTCCCGTGGTAGGGATTCCTTTTGTGGTTTTCATGATGCCGCTGACCATTGGATTTGCTCTGTCTTGCATCGAAGCGGTTTTGAAACTGTTGAACGTGCCGGTGCTGGAAGAAGAGAAGAAGATTTTTTGACAAAAGGAGAACAGGCGTATGAGTGCAATATTAGTTATAACGGCCTTTCTGGTCCTCTTTGTAATTGGATGTCCCATGGTACTGGCGGTTTCGTTGCCCAGCATTGTGTATGTGCTGATGAACAATAACCCGATTGATGTCATTTCCAACCGGTATCTATATGCGTTGGATTCCTTTACCTTTATGGCCATTCCCATTTTTATTTTTGCGGGCAACCTGATGAATACCGCAGGCATCACCGAACGGCTTTTCAGCTTTGCCGACACCCTGGTGGGGCGGATTCCCGGTGGTCTGGCACAGGTGAATATCATCGCCAGCCTGATTTTCTCGGGTATGTCCGGCGCGGCTTTGGCAGATGTGGGCGGTCTGGGTCAGATTGAAATCAAGGCCATGACAGAAAAAGGCTTTCCCAAACCCTATTCAGCGGCGGTGACCATTGCGACCTCTACGGTAGGCCCCATTTTCCCACCCAGTATTCCACTGGTGCTGTTTGGCGCGGTGACGGGCACTTCCATCATCAAGCTGCTGATGGCGGGCGTGATTCCTGCGTTCATCGCGGTCATTGCCATGATGGTTTTGACCTATTATCTGGCCATTAAAAGAGGGTTCCCACGCAAGGACAGATTCCCCACCGGCGGCGAGCTGTGGCATGATTTTGTACCGGCATTTCCGGCTCTGATGGCTCCGGTCCTGCTGATTCTGGGCATGCTGTCCGGATTCTTCACCCCCACCGAGGCGGCTGCCATGGTGGTGCTGTACATGCTGATCGTGGGCATTTTTGTGTACCACGAATTGACCTTTAAATTTATCCTGCAGGCGGCACTGGTAACTTTGCAGCAGACTGCGTCCATCTGTCTGGTGGTGGCAGTGGCTTCGCTGTTTGGTTGGATTATGACCATTGAGAAAGTTCCCACTCTGTTTGAGACCGCCATGGGGCCCTTCATCGAAAACAAGGTGGCTCTGCTCATCATCATCAACCTGCTGATGTTCATTGTGGGCATGTTTTTTGACAGCAACACTGCTACTTTGATTATTGTGCCCATCATCATGCCTACGCTGACTGCAGCCGGAATTGATCCGGTTCACGTGGGTATCATCATCATCTTCAACCTGATGATTGGCTTGCTTACACCTCCCATGGGTTTGTCGCTGCTAATGGTGAGCAACATCACCCAGGTGCCGGTAGGAAGCGTGTTCAAAGAAACTTTGTGGTATCTCATTCCGTTGGTAGGGACACTGGCGATTATCACCTTTATTCCTCAGGTGTCTCTCCTCATTCCCAATATGATTTAACATAATCTTCTTAACCTCCTATAAATAACACACAGGCCCCGGCGACCATGGTCACCGGGGCCTGTGTGTTTTGTGCAGTTATTTGTCCAGATATTGAGCGGCTCTTTGGGCGGCGATGAGACCTTCCCCCACCGCTTTGGAAACCTGCAGTGGTTCGCCGGTACAGTCGCCGCAGGCAAACAGTCCGGGCAGATTGGTTTCCATCCAGCGGTTGACCTGGATGGAACCTTCCTCCATGGCCAATCCCGGGACCAGTGTGGCGGGTGAGATGGCGTCCCGCAGCAGAAAAACCACATCCGCCGGCAGTTGTTCCTGCAGCACCTGAACACCGGTCAGCCGGCCGTCCTGCTGGGTGAGGGCGGTCACCACACCCTTGTGGTATTGGGCGTCCGCATGCAGCGCCTCCGGACGGGGCTTGGGGGTGACCAATGTCACCTGTACGCCGATGCCCTGCAGAAAGTTTGCCTCTTCCACCAGATTTTGCGAGCTGCCGGTGACAATGGCCCGGCGGCCCCGATAGAGCATACCGTCGCAGGTGGCGCAATAGCTCACGCCTCCTCCCAACAATTCCAATTCTCCCGGCAGGGGCTTGCTGCGGGCGGCGCCAATGGCCAGGATCAGAGCTTTGCTCTCCAAAATATCCCCGTCGCAATTGACCATGAAGCGGCCGTCAAAGGGCATCACATTGCCCACTTTTCCCTTGCGGATTTCCACACCCGCCTGCAGGGCCTGCTCGGTAAAGTCCTTCATCATTTCCTTTCCGGTGACACTGTGCAGGCCCAGGTGGTTGTTGACCTGTTCCGCTTTGGCAAGGTAGCTTTCGCCTGCGGTGAGAATCAGTGCCCGCTTGCCCCGGGCGGCGGCGTTGATGCCTGCTGACAGACCGGCGGGACCTCCGCCGATGATGAGAATATCCCAGATTTGTTCCATAGGTGGACTCCTTTCTTTGGGTTATCGGTGATCCCGTCCCGAGCGGCTCACCGGTTTGCTGCGTGCCCCTCCCGGACGACGCTGCCTGCGGGGGGAGTCGGCTTCTGCTTTTTTGCGGCGGGAAGAAGGCTGCTTTTGAGCAGTGTCTCGCCGCTGGGGACGCTGTCCGGCTCCATAGGCGGGAGGGATCAGACATCCCGGACCATAGCCGATGAGATCTTCCCTGCCGGCGGCCCGAAGGGCCTCGGTCACCGTGGCCCGGTTTTTGGGGTCGGCGAACTGCAAAAGCGCCCGCTGGTATCGTTTTTCCCGATTGCTGCGGGGCACATAGACCTCCTTCATGGTGAGGGGATCCAGCCCGGTGTAAAACATACAAGTGGAAAGGGTGCCCGGCGTGGGGTAGAAATCCTGCACCTGCTGGGGATGGTAGTGAATTTCCTTGAGATACAGCGCCAGCGCGATGGCGTCCCGCAGGGTACACCCGGGGTGAGAGGACATGAGATAGGGCACCAGAAACTGTTTTTTGCCCAGCTGCTCATTGATGCGCCGGTATTTCTCCGCGAATTTGCGGTATACCTCAAAATGGGGCTTGCCCATGTAGTCCAGCGTGCGGTCGCTGCAGTGTTCGGGGGCCACCTTCAGCTGTCCGCTGATGTGGTGTTCCACCAGTTCCCGGAAAAACCGGTCATCCCCCGAGGCCATCAGGTAGTCATAGCGGATGCCGCTGCGGACAAATACCTTTTTGATGCCGGGAAGAGCCCGCAGTTCCGCCAGCAGTTTCCGATAGTCCTCATGGCTGGTGTCCAGCTGGGGACAGGGGGTAGGGGCCAGACATTTCCGATGGCTGCACATGCCGTGTTCCAGCTGTTTTTTGCAGGAGGGATGGCGGAAATTGGCGCTGGGGCCTCCCACATCGTGGATGTATCCCTTGAACCGGGGATTGCCCACAAAACTGCAGGCTTCGGCCAGCAGCGATTCATGGCTGCGGACGGTGACCATCCGGCCCTGGTGGAAGGCCAGGGAACAGAAATTGCAGCCTCCAAAGCAGCCGCGGCAGCTGGTGAGGGAAAATTCCACCTCTTCAATGGCGGGTACGCCGCCCAGCTCATCGTACATGGGATGCCACATCCGGGCGTAGGGCAGGGTGTATACTAGGTCGAATTCCCGTTGGTTCAGCGGCCGCATGGGCGGGTACTGAATCAGATACTTCTGGGAAAAGGGCTGTACCACTGTACGGCCCCGTACACTGTCCTGCTCCTGGTATTGCAGACGGGTGGCCAGCGCGTAGGCCTTTTTGTCCCGGCGCACCTCTTCGGCAGAGGGGCACAGGACATAGTCGCCCTCCGGCAGCTCCCGCCGGATGACGCAGGTGCCCGGAATACTGTCCAGCTGATCGACGGGAACTCCCGCTGCCAGCCGCTGGCAAATGGCGGTGGCTTGCAGTTCTCCCATGCCGTAGGAGAGCAGATCAGCGCCGCTGTCCACCAAAATGGAGTGGCGTACGCTGTCGCTCCAGTAGTCATAGTGGGCAAACCGCCGCAGACTGGCTTCCAGTCCGCCGATGATGATGGGAATTTCTCCATAGGCCTGCCGGATGCGGTTGCAGTAGACAATCACCGCCCGGTCAGGACGGCGGCCTGCCTGCCCTCCGGGGGAATAGGCGTCGGTGTCCCGGCGTTTTTTGGCCACCGAATAGTGGGCCACCATGGAGTCGATGTTGCCCGAGTTGACCATGAAGGCATAGCGGGGACGGCCCAGTTTGGTAAAATCCTGGGTGGAGTGCCAGTCGGGCTGGCTGATGATGCCCACCGTATATCCCAGATGTTCAATCCAGCGGGAGATAAGGGCGGTGCCAAAGGAGGGGTGATCCACATAGGCGTCGCCGGTGACCAGGATGAAGTCCAGCTGATCGATGCCCCGCTGCTGCAGATCTTCCTGGCAGACGGGCAGAAATGCGTGGTTCATGGATTGTCTCCTTCCTGTGAGGGGGGATTTTGAGGGCCGCCCAGATACTGTTCCACCAGATACCGGGGACGGGCTTTGGTTTCCAGATAGATTTTCCCTACATATTCGCCCACAATTCCGATGGCCAACAGTTGGAGACCGCCCAGCAGCCATACCGAAGCGGCGATGACGGGAGTGAGTCCGGCCCGGGTGATCAGCTGCCACAACAGGGTCAGCAGGCCACCTGCGGCCAGCAGAGCACCCAGTCCGGTGATGAGCCGGATGGGTTTGACACTCAGGGAGGTGATGCCCTGAAAGGCAAAGGCCAGCATTTTTTTCAGGGGGTATTTGCTCTCACCGGCAAACCGTTCGTTGCGGGCATAGGTCACCACACCGGTGCGATAGCCCACCATGGGCACCATGCCCCGCAAAAAGAGATTGACTTCCTTGAATTGGGACAGTCCCTCCAGAGCCCGGCGGCTCATCAGCCGGTAATCGGCGTGATTGAACACCAGCTCCACACCCATGGATTTCATCAGCTTGTAAAAGCCATCGGCGGTAAAGCGTTTGAAAAAGGTGTCGGTGGTACGCTGACTGCGAACGCCATACACCACATCACAGCCTTCCTGGTATTGCTTTACAAATCCATCGATGGCGTCAATGTCGTCCTGGAGATCGGCATCCATGGAGATGACTGCGTCCGCTTCCCGGCGCACCGTCATCAGGCCGCACAATAGGGCGTTCTGATGTCCCCGGTTGCGGGTGAGCTTGATGCCCCGGTAGAGGGGGTCTTTTTCATGCAGGGAGCAGATGAGAGGCCAGGTCTGGTCTTTGGAGCCGTCGTCCACAAAGATCACGTGGCTGTCCGGATGGATGGTTCCCGCCTGGAGCAATTGGTCCATTTTGGCCCGCAGCCGCCGGGCGGTTTCAGGGAGGACCTCCTGTTCGTTGTAGCAGGGGATGACAATATAGAGTTTGGTGGGCATGGGCGGCCCCTCCTTTTCTGATGACTAGATGATTCTAGTATAGCACAGATGGAATATCAGGGGGAGAGGGTTAGTAAAAAATACAATAAAATAAAGAAAATAAAAAATAATATTAAGGTTGACTTTAATAAAATTAAAGATTATACTAAAAACAGAAAGAGGTGAGGCAAGTGGCCATACGAGAACTGCCCCAGTGGATGACGGGATTGGAAGAGGAGGATCTGGGATTTATCCGGCGATTTGTGCTGGCCAGTGGATCGCTCAAGGAGATCGCGGCGCAGTATGGGGTGACCTATCCCACTGTGCGGCTGCGGCTGGACCGGTTGATACAGCGGATTCGCATGGCGGAGGAGGAGCAGCCGGACAGTTATGTGACGCTGGTCAAACGGCTGGCACTGGATGGTAAGCTGGAGGTGGATACCGCGCGGCTGCTCATCAGTGCCTATAAAAAGAAACAGAAAGAGGAGGACGGAGAATGCTACAATTGACGGTGACCATGGTGGTGCTTTTGACGGTGTGGATTGTGCTGGTGGTGGTGGAGTACCAGCTGGCCAAACGGAGGTCCAGATGGGCCTTTTTGCTGCCGGCCATTGTGGCGGCGGTATCGGTGCTGCTGGTGGGCTGGGTCGGCATTGCCCTGGCGGCGGCGCTGGCGGGTATTTGTGCAGCGGTATGGTTGTGGCAGCGGGAGGAACAGGGTCAGCAAAAAGAACTGGACAAAATGGACATACAGGATCTGTGAAAAAAGGGCAGGGGTCTACAGGCCCCCGCCCTTTATTTTGCCATTTTTTCCAGCAGATCCAGAATTTCTTCCACCTTTTGCTGCCCGGCGCCCTCCAGCACCGCGTCTTTGACGCAGTGCTCTATGTGGGCCTGCACCACCATGCGGTTGGCCTTTTTCAGAATGGCCTGAGTAGACAGCAGCTGGTTGGAGATGTCAATGCAGTAGCGGTCCTCTTCCACCATGCGCAGGATGCCGTCCAGCTGGCCCCGGGCGGTTTTGAGCAGGCGGGTGACTTGAGCGTGATCGGCCTGCATGTCACTTCAGCTCCTTTACTTCATAGCCGGCGTCGGTTACAGCGTCCATGAGCTGCTGGTCGGTCACCGATCCGGTCAGGGTGATGGAAGCGGTGCCGGCGGCCAGATCTACGGTGGCGCTGACCCCTTCCAGGGCGTTTAGGGCCTTTTCCACCCGGCCGCTGCAATGGGCACACATCATACCTTCAATTTTCATGGTCTTGGTCATACAAATCTCTCCTTTTTGTGGTGTTTCAAATGGGATTTCCTCCGCCGGGAGGGAGGTGGATTCCTCTGTGGAAGGAACGGGGGTCAGACGGGGCTGCCACAGCCGCAGACGCAGCGCATTGGTCACTACGCAGAAGGAGCTGAGGCTCATGGCGGCGGCGCCGAACATGGGATTGAGCTGCCACTGCAGCAGAGGGTAAAAGACGCCGGCCGCCAGCGGGATGCCCGCCGCGTTGTAGAAAAAGGCCCAGAACAGATTCTGGCGGATGTTGCGGAGGGTGGCGCGGCTCAGCCCTACAGCGGAAGCTGCATCCATAAGATCGCTGCGCATGAGCACCACGTCGGCAGATTCAATGGCAACGTCGGTGCCGGCGCCGATGGCAATGCCCACATCCGCCCGGGCCAGAGCGGGAGCGTCATTGATGCCGTCTCCCACCATGGCCACTGTGTGGCCCTGCTGCTGCAGCTGGCGGATCACCTGTTCTTTGTCCTGGGGAAGAACCTCCGCGATCACCCGGTCCACCCCTACCCGCTGGCCAATGGCCTGGGCGGTGAGCTGGTTGTCGCCGGTGAGCATGATGACTTCCATGCCCATGGACCGCAGGGCGGATACCGCCTGACGGCTGGTGGATTTTTCCACATCGGCCAGAGCCAGTGTGCCCAGCAGCTGTCCGTCTTCCACAAACATCAGAGGGGTTTTGCCCTGCTGAGCCAGTGTGCGGGTCAGCTGCTCCAGCTGAGGGGAGGAAAGCCCTAGTGCTTCCATCATGCGCAGGTTGCCGCCATGACACAGCCGTCCCTCCAGGCGCACACTCACGCCTTGCCCAGGGGTGGAGGAGAAGTCCTCCGCAGGCTGGACAGGCAGATTTTCCGCCTGTACATATCGGGTGACCGCCCCGCCCAGCGGATGTTCCGAGAGCTGTTCCACACTGCCGGCCAGGGTCAGCAGTCGATCCCGGGAGATTCCCGGAGCGGGCAGTACATCGGTGACGGTGGGCTCTCCCCGGGTGAGGGTGCCGGTTTTGTCCAGTACAATGGTGTCCACGCTGTGCAGACGTTCCAGACTTTCCGCCGATTTGAAGAGGATGCCCTTTTCGGCGCCCCGGCCGGTGGCCACCATGATGGCGGTGGGAGTGGCCAGCCCCAGTGCACAGGGACAGGAGATCACCAGTACCGCAATGCCGAAGGTGAGAGCGGTGTGGAAGGAGGCACCGGCCAGCAGCCATACCACCATGGCAGTGAGGGCAATGCCCATCACCACCGGGACAAACACGCCGCTCACCCGGTCAGCCAGCCGGGCGATGGGCGCCTTGCTGCCGCCTGCCTCCTCCACCAGATGGATGATCTGGGCCAGGGTGGTGTCTTCGCCCACCCGGGTGGCCCGCACCCGGAAAAATCCGCTGCGGCAGATGGTGGCGCCGATGAGGGTGTCCCCCACTGATTTTTCGGCGGGCAGACTTTCGCCGGTGAGTGCGGATTCATCCACTGTGCCATGGCCTTCCAGTACCACGCCGTCGGTGGGGACGGCGGCGCCCTGGCGGATGATGAGGATGTCGCCGGGCTGCACCTGTTCAGCGGGGATTTCCTGTTCCTGGCCCTCCCGTTCCACCACCGCTTGACGGGGAGCCAGATCCAACAGCCGGCTGATGGCCTGGGAGGTGCGGCCTTTGCTGCGGGCCTCCATGTACTTGCCCACTGTGATGAGGGTGAGGATCATGGCGGCGGATTCAAAGTACAGATCCATGTGGCTGGCTTCCACCAGCGCCATGTGGCCATGGCCCAGGCCGTAGCTGATGCGGTAGAGGGAGTAGAGGCTGTAGACCAGCGAAGCACCCGCTCCCACCGCAATGAGGGAATCCATGTTGGGGCTGCCCTGCAGCAGCCGTTTGAAGCCCACCGAAAAATAGCTGCGGTTGAGATAGAGGATGGGCAGGGTGAGCAGCAGCTGGGTGAGGCCGAAGCTCATGGCGTTTGCGTGGCCGGTGAGAAAGGCGGGCTGGGGCAGGCCCAGCATAGAGCCCATGGACACATACATAAGGATGGCCAGAAACAGAAGCGACCACAGCAGACGGCGCTTCATGGAGGCCTCCTCCCGTCCGCTGGTGTTTTCTTTCTGGCTGGCGGCGGAGGGAGCATCTTCTCCCTTGACCCGGGCGCCGTAGCCGCTGGCCTCCACACCGCGGATGATGTCCTGCCAGGTCAGACGGGACTCGTCGTAGGTGGCCGTGAGGGTGTTCAGCAGCAGATTGACTTCGGCTTTTTCCATGCCGGGCAGCTTGGAGGCTGCCTTTTCCACATGAGCGCTGCAGGCGCTGCAGGTCATGCCGGTAATGAGAAAGGTTTGTGTTTTCAAAGGAACACCTCCTGAAATCCAATATACCCCACCCCCAGGGGGGTGTATGTTTATTATAGCACAGGATGCTCCTCTGTCAAGGTCAATTTGCCCCGGGAGGAAAAGTGGTGTACAATACCAATCAGAAGGAAAAAAGGAGGAGAAACCATGGGCGTGACGGACAGACAGCTGGAGGAGCTGGCTCTGCTGGCGGGGCTGCGCATCCCGGAAGGGGAACGGGAAGAGCTGCGGGAGCAGCTGGGGCAGATGGTGGATTTTGCCGAGGAGATCGTGGGGGCCCAGCAGCAGCCGGAGGAACTGGAGGAATGGATGGGCCCTGCCATGAGATATCGGGAGGATGAAAGACTGCCCTCCTGGCCCCGGGAAGAGATCCTGCAAAATGGAAGAGTCGGGGAGTCGGGGTATTTTGAGGTACCGGCGCGGGAAAGCAAGGAGGAGTGAGCCATGGGAGAGATTGCCCGTCTGGGGCGGATGCTGTGGGGTAGGCAGATATCGGCGCTGGAATTGACCGAGGGGTATCTGGCCGCGGCGGAGGAGCGAAAAGAGCTGAACGCCTATGTGCGGCTCACGCCGGAGAAGGCGCTGGCGGCCGCCCGGGAGACGGATGCCCGGCTGGCGGCGGGGGAGGAGCTGTCCCCGCTGGCGGGGCTGCCCATGGGGCTCAAGGACAACCTTTCTACCCGGGGAGTGCCCACCACCTGCTGTAGCCGGATGCTGGAGGAATACCGGCCGGTGTATGACGCCTGGGTGTGGGAGAACCTGCATCGTCAGGGGGCGGTGCTGCTGGGCAAAACCAATATGGATGAGTTCGCCATGGGGTCTTCCTGTGAAACCTCCTGCTATGGTCCCACCCGACATCCCTTTGTGCCGGGGATGGTGCCGGGAGGTTCCTCCGGGGGCAGTGCCTGCGCGGTGGCAGCCGGACTGGCGGTGTATGCGCTGGGCAGCGATACGGGAGGGTCTGTCCGGCAGCCGGCGGCTTTCTGCGGGTTGGTGGGACTCAAACCCACCTATGGAGCGGTGTCCCGGTATGGGCTCATCGCCTACGCCTCCAGTCTGGACCAGGTGGGGGTACTCACCTCCAGTGTGGAGGACGCGGCGGTGGTGCTGGATGCCATTTCTTCCCGGGATGACCGGGATTCCACCTGCACCGGACTGCCGGGCGGGCCGGTGGCGCCCCATCTTTCGGAGTTCCCCCGGGGACTGCGGTTGGGGGTGCCCCGGGAATGGCTGGAAGGGGCGCAGCCGGCGGTGGCCCGGGCGGTGGAACAGGCTCTGCGGGTGTGGGAGTCGCTGGGGGCGCAGATTCGCCTGTGCAGTCTGCCCCGTCTTCGCCAGGCACTGCCGGTCTATTACATTCTGGCCTGCGCCGAGGCCTCTTCCAACCTGGGCCGGTATGACGGTGTGCGCTACGGCCTGCGGGGCGAGGGGGAGACCTTTTATCAGATGGCCTGTGACGCCCGCAGCCGGGGATTCGGACCGGAGGTGCGGCGGCGGATTTTGCTGGGGACCTATGTGCTCAGCGCGGGGCATCGGGATGCCTGTTACCAGAAGGCCCAGCGGCTGCGCCGCACCATTGCCCGGGAGCTGGAAGAGCAGTGGCGGGATTGCCATGCGCTGGTAGGGCCCACTGTTCCCACCACTGCGTTTCCCATGGGGTTTGCCCAGAGTGATCCGGTGCGAACCTATCAGACCGATCTGTGTACGGTTCCCGCCAATGTGGCGGGTCTGCCGGCGTTGTCGCTGCCCTGCGGACAGGATGAGCGGGGCTTGCCGGTGGGGGTGCAGCTGATGGGCCCCCAATACAGTGAAGGGCGGCTTTTGCAAATTGCCTATGGATATCAGCAGGCCGCAGGGAGAGGAGGATGGACATGTGGGAGATGACCGGAGGCCTGGAGACTCATGTGGAGCTCTCCACCCGTTCCAAGATTTTCTGCGGGTGCAGTACCCGGTTTGGGGAGGAGCCCAATACCAATTGCTGTCCGGTGTGCATGGGACATCCGGGCACATTGCCCCAGCTCAACCGGGAGGTGGTGCGGTATGCCATTCTGGCGGGACTGGCCACCCATTGTACCATCCGCACCGATGCCCGGATGGACCGCAAGAATTATCTGTATCCGGATCTGCCCAAAGCCTATCAGATTTCCCAGTATGAGAAGCCCCTCTGTGAAAACGGCTGGCTGACCCTGCAAAACGGGCGGCGCATTGGCATACAGCGCATCCACATCGAGGAGGACGCGGGGAAGCTGATTCATGGTCAGGGGCGTACGCTGGTGGATTATAATCGGGCGGGCGTGCCGCTGATTGAGATTGTCACCCAGCCGGATTTTCACACACCCGAGGAAATCCGGGAGTATCTGGAGAGCCTGCAGCGGCTGATGCGGTATCTGGGGATCTCGGACTGTAAAATGCAGGAGGGTTCTCTGCGGTGTGATGTGAACATCTCCGCCCGGAGGGCGGGGGATACCCGTCCCGGCACCCGCACCGAGCTGAAAAACATGAATTCCTTCACCAACATTGAAAAGGCGGTGCGGTATGAGTTCGCCCGGCAGTGCAGACTGCTGGAAGAAGGGCAGCCGGTGGTGCAGGAAACCCGCCGGTGGGAGGAGCAGAGCGGCCGGACCTATCCCATGCGGAGCAAGGAGGACGCGCAGGACTACCGGTATTTCCGGGAGCCGGATCTGCCGGCCATCCGAGTGGAACCCCAGGAGGTGGAGGCACTGCGGCAGATGCTGCCCGAGTTGCCGGAGCAAAAATGGAAACGGTATACCGAACAGCTGGGATTGACGGCGGAGGATGCGCTGCAGCTGGTCAAATACCGTCGGGTGGCGGAATTTTTTGAAGCAGCAGTGGAGGGGCGGCGGAATCCCCGGGAGGGAGCGCACTTCATTGTGGGGCAGATGTTCCGAACCTTCCCCACTGAGGAGGACAAGGAACGGTTTGAGGTGAAGATCACCCCGGCGCAGCTGGGCCAGCTGCTGGAGCTGATGGAGCAGGGCCGCCTGCGCAACAACCTGGCCAAAGGGGCGTTGGAGCAGATGCTGGCCACCGGCCGGCCGGTGACGGATTTTGTGTCCCGGGAGGACATGGCCCAGCTGAGAGAGGCGGAATTGCTGGCTCTGTGCCAGAAGGCCATGGAGGCATTGCCCCAGGCGGCGGCGGACTACCGGGCGGGCAAGGAAAAGGCGGTCAAAGCGCTGGTGGGCGGCGTGATGAAGGCCAGCAGAGGCCGGGCGGACGCAGTCCGGGCAGAGCAGCAGCTGCGGCAGCTGCTGGATGGCCGTGGAGAATAAAAAAAGCTCCCCGTTGGGGGAGCTTTTTTGGCGGAATCAGGTGCGAATCTGCCCGTCTCCGTAGATGATGTGCTTGACGGTGGTGAGGGCTTTGAGTCCCATGGGGCCCCGGGCGTGCATCTTTTGAGTGGAGATGCCGATTTCGGCGCCCAGACCAAATTCAAAGCCGTCGGTGAAGCGGGTGGAGGCGTTGACGTATACCGCGGCGGCGTCAATTTCCTCCAGGAAACGCTGCGCCCGTCCGTAGTCCCGGGTGATGATGGCTTCGCTGTGTTTGGTGTTGTGGGCGTTGATGTGGGCCACCGCGTCCTCAAAGCTGTCCACAATGATTACCGACAGAATTAGGTCCACATATTCGGTGAAAAAGTCCTCTTCGGTGGCGGGGACCAGATCGGGGCAGATGGCCAGACAGCGGGGACAGCCCCGGACTTCTACCCCTTTTTCCCGCAGAGCCTGCACTGCTTTGGGCAGAAAGGTCTCCGCTTCAGCGGCGTGGATGACCAGACTTTCCGCGGCATTGCACACCGAGGGACGCTGGGTTTTGGCGTTGATGAGGATATCCAGGGCCATCTGCTGATCGCAGCCCTCATCCACATAGATGTGGCAGTTGCCGGTGCCGGTCTCAATCACCGGTACGGTGGCGTTCTGCACCACACTGGCGATGAGCCGTTTGCCGCCCCGGGGGATGAGCACGTCGATGACGCCGTTGAGCCGCATCATCTGGGCGGCGGTTTCGTGGCTGGTGTCCTCCACCAGCTGAATCACATGCCGGGGCAGTCCTGCCTGTTCCACCGCGTCCTGCATGATGCCCACCAGGCAGGTGTTGGAGGTAATGGCTTCGCTGCCGCCCCGCAGAATGACGCCGTTGCCGGATTTCAGACAGAGCACTGCAGCGTCCACCGTCACGTTGGGACGGGCTTCGTAGATGATGCCGATGATGCCCAGCGGCACCCGCTTTTGCCCGATGAGCAGACCGTTGGGACGGCGCACCATGCCCGTCACCTCACCGATGGGGTCGTCCAGCGCGGCCACCTGCTCCACCCCTTCGCAGATGCCCTGAATCCGGGCGGGGGTGAGGGTGAGCCGGTCGATCATCCCCTCGGGGATGCCCTTTTCCCGGGCGCGGCGCACGTCGGTCTGGTTGGCTTCCACAATGCGGTCGGTCTGCTGGGCCAGAGCGCGGGAAATGGCCAGCAGAGCCTGATTTTTCTGGGCGGTGCCCAAGCGGTTGAGGGCGGGCAGACAGGCTTTGGCCTGCTGGCCGATCTGCTGCAGGGAAATCATGGCAATCATCCTTTCTGTGAGGGGAGTCAGTTTTTGGGCTGGGGTAAAAAGACGGTGCCCACCGCCTTGCCGTCAAAGATGTCATACAGTACGCTGGGATCTTCGCCTTTGGCGATCACCATGGTGATGCCTGCCTGGGTGGCGATTTCCGCGGCGTGGATTTTGGTGATCATGCCGCCGGTGCCCACTTTGGAGCCGGCGCCGCCTGCCACCGCCCGGATGTCATCGTCGATCTGGTACACCACCGGAACCAGCTTGGCGTCGGCTTCGGCGGGATTTTTGTTGTACAGGCCGTCGATATCGGTGAGCAATACCAGGGTATCGGCGCCCACCAGGGTGGCCACAATGGCAGAGAGGGTGTCGTTGTCACCGATCTCGATTTCCTCGTAGGATACGGTGTCGTTTTCGTTGACGATGGGGATGACGCCCATGGCCAGCAGGGCTTCCAATGTGTTTTCCACATTTTCCTTGCAGTGAGGCCGGTCGATCACATCCCGGGTGAGCAGTACCTGGGCGGTGGTTTTGCTGTAGTTGGCAAAAGCCCGGTCGTATAAATACATGAGTTCACATTGTCCCACCGCAGCGGAGGCCTGTTTTTCGGCCATGGAGCCGGAGCGTTCCACGCCCAGCCGGCTGCGGCCGACGGCCATGGCGCCGCTGGATACCAGCACCACCTCTTTGCCGGCGTTCATCAGATCGGCCAAGGTGCGGGTGAGTTCGTCGATGCGGCGGAGGTTGATTTTGCCGGTGGCGGGATGGGTCAGGGTGGAAGAGCCCACTTTGACCACAATGCGTTTTGCGTTGATCATGTGCAGCATAACAGGATTCCTCATCTTTCAAAATTGCTTTCCTGCTTTATTATAGTATGACGGCGGGCAATGGTCAAATGGCAAATGGAAAATCTGCGAAAAGGGAGGAAATTTGTAAAAGTCTGTGGTATAATGGAGCCAAGAATACGGGAGCGACAGGAGGCGGAACACATGAAAAACACAGTGGTCATTCAGATCTTGGATCAGCCTTATTCCATCACAGCGGATGAGACGAGAGAATATATGGAAGAGGTGGGGGCACGTACCAATCAGGAGATGCGGCAGATTGCATCGCAGAGCGGGCACAGTCCCAAGATGAATATTGCGGTGTTGGCGGCGCTGAACTTGTGTGACCGCTGGCTCAAGAGCGACCGGGAGCTGCGAGAGGTGCGGCAGCAGCTGGAGCGTATGGAGGCGGAGGAGCAGAAGCAGATCCGCAACGATGACGAAGCCCGGAAGGAGATTTATCGTCTGCGGACCGAAGTGACGGAGCTGCGGCAGAAGCTGAAAAAGCAGGAGGCCAGCCAGAAGGCGGGTAAACAGGCTGCCAAAGGCGAAACGGGCAAAACAGAATGAAAACGGCAAGCCGTCCCTGGGGGGATGGCTTGTTTTGTGAAGGAGGGAACGGGATGAGACAGATGCGGCTGCTGGCGCCGGCGGGATCGCCGGAGGCGTTGCGGGCGGCGGTGTACGCGGGAGCGGATGCGGTGTATGCCGGAGGGAGCCAGTATGGCGCCCGGAGTTTCGCGGCCAATTTTGACCGGGAGGAGCTGCGGGAGGCAGTGGCCTTCTGCCATCAGTGGGGGGTGGCGTTTTACCAGACGCTCAATACCCTCATTGGAGACCGGGAGCGGGAGGATTTTCTGCGGCAGGCGGAGTACGCCAATGAAATTGGCGTGGATGGGGTCATTGTGCAGGATGTGGGTATGATGGCCCAGATCGCCCGCCGTTTTCCAGATCTGCCCATCAGCGGCTCTACCCAGATGTCGGTGACCACGCTGGATGGTGTGCTGCGGGCCCAGCAGCTGGGAGCCAGCCGGGTGGTGCTGGCCCGGGAACTGCCCCTTTCCCAGATCGCCTATATCTGTGAGCGTTCCCCCATTGAGATTGAGGTGTTTTTGCACGGGGCGCTGTGCATGTGTTATTCCGGGCAGTGCTATATGAGTGCTCTGCTGGGGCAGCGCAGCGGCAACCGGGGACAGTGTGCCCAGCCCTGCCGTCTGCCCTACCGGCTGGAGAGTGGCCGGCAGGCCCATCCGCTGAGTCTGAAGGATTTGTGCGGGGCCGGCTGGCTGGAGCAGCTGCGGCAGGCAGGGGTGTCGGTGCTGAAAATCGAGGGCCGTATGAAGCGGCCGGAGTATGTGGGCGTGGTGACCGACGTGTACCAGCGGCTGCTGCGGGAGCGGCGGGAGCCCACCGCTCAGGAGATGGAGCGGCTCACCACCATTTTTTCCCGGCAGGGCTTTACCCAGGGCTACCTGGAGGACCATACCGGACCGGCGATGTTTGGCACCCGCAGTGAAAATGAGGACACCCCGGCTTTTCGCCAGCTGGTGAAAGAGGCGGCTGCAGAGTACCAGGAAAAGCATGCCCGCCGGCGGGTGCCGGTGCGGTTTTCCTGTTCGCTTCGGGCGGGAGAGCCCTTCGCCCTCACGTTGGAGGATGGGATTCACTCGGTGACCGCCCGGGGCGAAGTGCCCCAGCCTGCCCTGCGCAGAGCGGTGGGAGAGGAGGAAATCCGGGCCCAGCTGAGCCGGTTGGGGGGAACTCCTTTTGTGCTGGAGAGCCTGACGGGAGAGGTCCAGGAGGG
>JBMNPT010000002.1:0-268866 GCA_050943735.1 Eubacteriales bacterium
TTGGTTCTTGTTCAGCTTGTGTTTTCCGTTTTGAAAAGTTAATTTCAATTATCTTGCTCATTACAACAGCCCCTTTCAGTTAGATGCAGAACCGCATATAAACCCAGCTTCAAAAGCTTCTTCTGAAACTGATGCTTCACTGTCAGCAATCAGGTTCTTGATTTCTTCAATATCTGATTCAATTTCAGCAATAAGCCTGTTCACTTTTTCAAGCTTTGCATCAAGTTCCTTATCAGTGCTGTTTGTTGTCTTTGCAAGATATTCTTCATAATAAAATTGCCATGCCTTTTTCATTCTTTGCCATCCTTTCAAATTTGATTTTTAGTTATCCCCTGAACCCCTGATTCTGATTTTCGTTAGCTGTTGCAGCAGCTTCATTAACGATAATTTCAGTAACATCAACTTCAAGTGCTTTGGCAATCAGTCCAATTGTTTTGGTTCTGCCTTTCTGTGTTCCGTTTTTCAGCTTTGTAAGACTGTTTACGGAAATTCCAGTTAGCGTAGACAAGTTTTCAATTGAAACACATTTTCTTGCCATTGCCAATTCCAGGTTCTTTTTGTTGATATACATTCAATGCACCTTCCTTTCAAAAAACTAAACTGAAGTAAAACTTCATTCAACATCATTATTATATCAAGTTATACTTCAGTTGTCAATAAGTTTTCAGCATTAAATTCAAACTTTTTAACAAGTTTATCGCAAGTTTTACTTGACAAATAGAGAAAAAGCGATTATTCTTTATATAAGAGTTCAAGAAGCTGAAGTTTTCCTTCAAAATACTTCAAGAACCTGAACTGAAGAAAGGAAGGTGAAGCATTGTGGGCGAACTGAATCCCTTTAGCGTTAAATTTGGGGAAAATCTTGCAATGTTGCGTAAAAAGAAAGGGCTTACTAAAGCTGGTCTTGGAAAGTTGCTTGATGTATCTGCCACCAGCATTGGTTATTGGGAAAAAGGCAAAACCAAGCCAAAACTTGATATGATGAATAAGCTTGCTGATATTTTGGAAGTGCCTGTTTCATCCTTAATGAATTGGGATGAAGAATTCAATCCTGATGGAAAGCTTGCTGAAGAAGTCAAAACTTTGGATGATGTTTCTTCTCAATATGGAAAAGAAGCTGTTCAAATGCTTGAACTGTTTAGCCAGTTGAACGCTGTTGGAATGGTAAAGGCTTTAGAATATGCTTCAGATTTAGCGGAACAAGAAAAATATAAAAAATAAACCGCCTATTGTCTGCAAACAATAAGCGGTTCAGGGTTTGGCTATAAGAGAACCCCCAGTGCTGCAACACCAGGGGTTCAAGGGATAACCAAATCATATTCACCCACCAAGGCAAAGAATGAATGGTTACATTTCATTGTACCATTTCATTCTGAAAAAATCAATGGGAACAGAAAGGAATGGTACAATTATGAAAAATCCTAATGGCTATGGTTCAGTAGTCAAATTATCAGGGAATAGAAGAAATCCCTTTTGTGTAAGAAAAACAGTAGGCTGGAATGATAAGGGGCATCCCATTTATGATGTTGTTGGTTATTACCCCACCAGGAAGGATGGAATGCTTGCCCTTGCTGAATACAATAGAAATCCCTATGATATTGATGCAAGCAAAATCACTATGGAAGAACTGTATCAAAGATGGTTAGAGAAAGACACAAGCAAACTTTCCAAATCAACAGTTTCTTCTTTGAAATCAGCCTTCAAGCATTGCACCGCACTTCACAAAATGAAGTATAGGGATATTAAGAAAGCAATGATGCAAGATTGCATTGATAATTGTGGGAAAGGTTATTCAACCCAATGGGCAATTAAGAACCTTTTCAATCACCTGGATAGATATGCTTTGGAACTTGATATTATTGAAAAAGGCTATGCCAGCTTAACTACTGCTGAAGCAGTTCCCCCTACAAAGAAACTTCCTTTCACTGATGCAGAAGTTGAAACGCTTTGGAAATCCCAAAATGAAGAATGGGTTGATTCGGTTCTGTTCTTTCTCTACACTGGATTTAGAATCAGTGAAATGCTTCAGCTTAAAACTGCCAATGTTGATTTAGAAGCTGGTACTATGCAAGGTGGTGTAAAAACCGCTGCTGGTAAGAATAGAATAGTTCCAATCCATTCAAAGATTTTTCCAATTGTCAAAGCCAAAGTTGAAGAAGGCAATGAATACCTTTTTACCTACAACGGAAAAAGAATGTCAAGTTCTCAATACTACATCTTTTGGAATAAAATAATGGAATCCCATCAAATGAATCATACACCCCACGAATGCAGACACACCTTTAGAAGTAGGCTTGATTCGGCGGGGGCAAATAAGGTTTGTATTGATAGAATCATGGGGCATTCTTCAGGCAATACAGGCGAAAAAATCTATACGCACAAAACCCTTGAAGAACTGAAAGAAGCTATTGAACTGATTAAAAACTAAAAGAAGAAAAGCCCTGAATTGAAGCCTGAAAGAAGGCTAAAATTTAGGGCTTTTTTCTGTTACTATCTTGTAACTAACGCAAGTGATTTTCAGTGTTCTGTGTTTATGAAAATCAATTCAAATTTCAAGAAAAGGCTATATTTTTTAGGGTTTTCTTGAAATATCGGTTAGTAACAAGGGTTTTGAAATTTGTTATAGCACAAATTTCATGGTTTGTCACCCGGAGAAATTCCGCCCCGGCTGCGCTTCCAGCACTTGTAAGCTTCCCATTCGCCATTGTATAATGAAATTAGCAAAAGATAGGAGGTGCCACAAATGAATGAAACCGGAAAAGGAAAAACCCCCGCCGGCAAGATCCAACAGGTGTTGGGGCTGGTCTGTTCTGCGGCCGTACTGGTTGTACTGGGACTGCGCATCGGAGGCGTGCTGGACGGCCTCACCGCCATGCTAGCGGCAGCTCCTCTGGTGAGCGTTATTTTGATCCTGCAGGTCATCCGGGACCGTAAAGAGCATACGGCCGTCGCCCTTGCGGAGCTGTGCACGGCTCTGTTCTTAATAATTCTCACCATTGTGAAAGTGTGGCCCGGAAACTGAAGAAAGAAAAGAAATGCGCCCCTGCCAATGGCAGGGGCGCAGACATCGCACAAATTTATAAAATCACTTTACAATTCGCAGATGCCAAAAGAGATTACTGCTCTTCCTTCTGCTTTGCAAAGCATTCACTGCACAGAATGGGTCTGTCGTTCTTGGGCTTGAAAGGCACCCGAGCTTCGCCACCGCACACAGCACAAGTAGCGGTGAAGTACTCTCTCTGAGGCCGATCGGCATTCTTCCGATTCTGCCGGCAAGTCTTGCATCTCTGAGGCTTGTTCTGGAATCCCTTTTCTGCGTAGAATTCCTGTTCGCCAGCAGTGAAGATGAACTCAGCGCCGCACTCTTTGCAGATCAATTTTTCGTCTTGGTACATAAAAAATCCCTCGCTTTGAATTAGTGAACCCTCGCCGGAATCCTTTTCCCGCCGTCGGGCAAATATATAAGATAACGCCTCACCTTTCTTCAGTTTTGACCCGTCCAGCAGCCAGTTTTTTCTTCACTCGCCGCAGAGCGCCTTCCACCGATTTGGGTGATTTGTTAAGCTTCTGTGAGATCTCCTGATAGGAGCCTCCGTCTAGGTACAAGGAAAATACTCCATACTCCAATGGGGTAAGCAGCCGCCGCAGCCATTGATCCAATCGAGCCTGCTCCTCTTTCCAAAGCAACAGCTGTTCCGGATCACCGTCAGGCAGCGGACCTTCCACTGTGTCCTGCAGGGGAATTTCCTTGCTTTCGCCGTCATAAACCGGTTTATTGAGGGATACATAGGAATTCAGAGGGATATGCTTTTTGCGTGTTGCGCCTTTGATTGCTGAGAGAATCTGCCTGGTAATACACAACTCAGCAAAGGCGAAGAATGAGATCTGCTTCTCACTGCTGAAATCTCTGACCGCCTTGTACAAACCAATCATGCCTTCTTGGATGATGTCTTCATCATCCCCACCGACCAGAAAATAGCTCCGAGCCACTCGCTGCACCACACCTTGGTAATGCGCCAGCAGCCGTTCCAGAGACGCCTTGTCCCCTTGTTGTGCCTTCTCTGCCAGGTCCGCATCCACAGCGTCATGGTCGATTCTCTGCTGCTTATCTGTCATGCGCACCCCCGCCTATTTTCTGCCTCGTATGAAGCTATTATCCTACATTCCCTAATTTTTGTCAATAGTATTTTAAAGATTATTACAAAAAAATGTTGCAATCCCTCCTGTTTTTTCAACTTTTTTAACAAAAACCTGTGCTTTTTCGTGCCAGTGTTCCCTTGTACACTCTATCATTTTGTGGTAAAATATTACAAGCAAATCTTTTCTGGGAGGAAAATTATGGTTACCTTTGGCGGCATACAAGACCCTACTGAGCTGAAGTTTCTGGTGTTATTTGTTTTGCACCAGTGCGGTCAGCCGCTGGCCCCGGATGTTCTCAACGACATTCTGCTACGGGACGGCCTGGTGGATTTTTTTGAATTCACCACCGCCATGGAAGAACTGACCACCAGCGGACACATCCATCAGGTGTTGGTGGACGGAGAAAAACGCTACGAAACCACTGCACTGGGAGAGGAAGCCGCTGAACTCTTCCGCCGGGATTTGACTCCCACTGTACGAGATACAGTCACAACCGCCGCCCAGGAAGTCCTGCAGCAGCGGCGTCAGGACAGTCAGATACAGGCCATTGTCCGCCGGAATGAATCCGGTTCTTTTCAAGCACATCTGGAATTGCGCGAAGGGGAGTCTCCTCTGCTGTCCCTCACTTTGGCAACCCCCAGTCGGGAGCAGGCAAGTCTCATTTGCGGCAACTTTCGCAAAGCTCCCGCCGAAACCTTCAGCCGAATCATTCAAATTCTCACTACCTCTCAAGAGGAATAAAAAAGGCTTCCATGCTATCATGGAAGCCTTTTTATCTGCTTCTTGGTTTTTCAGGCTTGATACAGCTCTGTTCCATAGTGCTCGGAGGAAAACCCGTTGTCCAGAAAAATGGAGAAAAACGGAGTCATTTTATTTTCTGTTTCTACATTTCCCGGTTTGGGCAGCGCAAGTAAAAATTCAATCCATTGGGGAGTGACAGCCCCGGCTATCACCACTCCATATTCCCAATCGGTTTTTTGCAGAGTTCCATAGCCAAGAGCCATCTCTATTTCCCGCTGCTCTTCCTTCCAACAGTGAATCTCAAACCTGGTGCTGGAACCGAGAGCGCACCGCATGATTTTTTTCCACTGCTCATGGGCCGATGTTTCCCAATATGCAAATTGAATTTCTTGGGCCATCTTTTCCTTCCCTTCTGCTGCACACCGAAACCAACTTACTTTTGATCCTTGGGCAGTACCAAATTCATGAAAGTGGCAATCACAAAAGTCATGATAATGCCGTTCTGTGCGAAAATGGTGGACACCCAGCCAGGCAGCTGCGCCAGAGCGGTGGGAACATTACCCAGGCCCACGCCCAGGCCCAGACTCAGAGTGACAATCATGCCGTTGCGGCCACTCAAATCCTCTTTCTGCAAAGAAGTCAAACCACTTACAATAATCATGGCAAACATGATGACCGCCGCGCCGCCCAGCACCGATTGAGGCATAACCGACAGCACTGCGCTGAGTTTGGGGACAAAACCTGCCAGCAGCAGGAACACTGCACCCGTCATAATGGTGAAACGGTTGACCACCTTGGTCACTCCCACCAGACCCACATTCTGGCTGAAGGAAGTATTGGGGAGTACGCCAAAGAAAGCCGCAATCAAACTGCCCACGCCGTCTGCCAGCACGCCGCCGGACAGCTCGCGGTCCTCAGCCTCACGTCCCAGGCCGCCCACTGCAATGCCCGACACGTCTCCCACTGTTTCCACAGTGGTGGCCACATACATAATACACATGGGAATGATCGCCTCCAAGTGGAAGCTGAATCCCACAGGCATAAACTGGGGCAGGCTGATCCAAGCGGCCTCGGCCACCGGCGTGAAGTCCACCATATCCAGTGCAATGGCCAGCACATATCCCACCGCAATGCCAATCAACACCGACGCCACGCTGGTAAAACCTTTTGTCCACTGCTTGAGGATCACAATGACCACTACCACCACAGTGCCCACCAGCAGATGTTTGGGATCACCGAAATCCTCGGCTCCTGATCCACCGGCAAAATAATTGATGCCCACCGGCAGCAGCGAAAGACCGATGGAAATAATCACCAGGCTGGTCACCACCGGCGGGAACAATTTCCGCAGTGGTCGGATAAAAAAGCCCAGCACAATTTCCAGCAGCGCACCGATGAGAGACGCTCCCAAAATGGCGCTATACCCATAGGCCCCACCAATGGCTTTGGCTGTCCCAATAAAACCGGAGCTAGTGCCCATAACCACCGGCAATCCGGAACCCACCTTCCAGACGGGGTACAGCTGAATCATGGTAACCAGACCAGCGATAAACATGGCATTCTGGATCAATGCGGTTTTGATTGACAAATCCATTTGAAGCATCCCGCAGATGATAATGAGCGGCGACACATTGCCCAGAAACATGGCCAGTACGTGTTGGATACCCAATGGCACTGCAGTTCCCAGCGGAACTCGTCCATCCAGCTGATAAATGTTTTTCTTACTTACATTCTCCATAAACTCTCCCCTATTTTCTTTTCCTTCTATAAAATTATCTATCAAGATCTGCCTTACAGCAGTTCCTTTGCTTCTTCCAGACAGTGAATGCGATAGGTAGGCTCAATTCCCTGGGGTAATGGCGTTTCTTTTTCCGCCAGCCAAATGGTATCCATCCCGGCACGTTGACCGCCTGCAATATCCGCCCCAAGTGAATCGCCCAGCACCACCACTTGTGATGGCTCCAGCTGCAGCCGCTGAGCCGCCAATTGAAAAATGATGGGATCGGGTTTTGGCGCACATTCCTCAGAAACTACCACCGCATCCATATAGGCTGCCAGACCTGATTCCCGCAATCGCCGGTGTTGATTCTCCTGATGTCCGTTGGTGACGACGGCTGTCTTATATCCCATCTGCTTGAGCCACTTGCAAAACTCCTCCGCTCCGGGCAGCAATTGATGTTCCTGCCCCATGCGCTGGGTATAGCACTCATGAAAATAGGCGGGACTTACATCACCGGTCCTGCCCATTAACTCCAACATCACCTGAAACCGCCGGATGCGCAGCGTGGGTTTATCCACCCTTCCCTGTTCCAATTGCTTCCACAGATAGTCATTCACCTGATGAAACAACTGGTACTCCTTTTCTCCTGCGTCCAGCCCAAACTGTGTACAGGTTTGCAAAAATGCCCGGCGCTCGCCACTGTCAAAATCCAGCAGCGTATTGTCCATGTCCAGTAAAATGCCCTGATAGGGTCTTTTCCCTGGAGCCTTCATCGCTGATATAAATTTCCGCCGACGCTGTCGATGGCCACAATCACCGGAAATTCCTCCACTTCCAGCTGCTTAACCGACTCGCATCCCAGTTCAGGAAATGCCACCACCCGGCAGCTTTTCACCGCTTGAGCGCACAGCGCGCCGGCTCCGCCAATGGCGCAGAAATACACCGCTCCGTTTTGCCGCATGGCATCCACCACCGCCTGATTCCGCTGGCCTTTTCCAATCATGGCCACCTGTCCCAGCCCCAGCAACCGGGGGGAATAGGGGTCCATACGGGAAGAAGTGGTAGGCCCGCAGGAGCCTATGGCCATGCCTTCTCTGGTGGGTGTGGGACCGGCGTAATACACCACGCTGTCCCGCAGCGGGAAGGGCAATTCTCCTCCTTCATCCAACAATTCATTGATGCGTTTGTGGGCCGCGTCTCTGGCGGTGAAAATGGTGCCTGTGAGATACACATTATCTCCGGCCCGCAGCTTGGGAGCCATCTCCCGCAGCTGCTCTGTGCGAATGTGATATTCCTCCATAATTCACTCCTCCGTCGAATGACCTGTCTGCTGATTTTCCAGTTCCTGCGCCAGCCCGGTCAGCCGCTGTACAATCTCTTCCGCCTCCTGCGAAATGCTGTACACCGACAATTTGATCTGTTCGCTGCACTTGCGCGCAGACATTTGAGAAGACCGCAGCCAATCCACTGCTTTTTTCACATAGGCATCCGCCTCCTGCTGCTGCCGCTGTGCTTCATATTCCGCACTTTTCACAATGTTATCAGCCATCTCCTGGGAACGTACCATCACATTGGCAATCCGCCCCCGCTGCTGGCTCACTTCTTCTGCTTCCCGCTGAAATTTTTCCAGTTCCTTTTGCAGCTCCTGCTTTTCTCTGTGCTGGGTTTCCACATCCTGCATCAGCTCTTTGACCCGCTGCTCCAATGCGGCGTTCTGACCGGTCAGCTCTTCCAGCTGATGAGCATTCTCCTCCTGCTGTGTTTGCAGGTCATCCCGTTCCTGCCGGATTCCCTCCAGCTGCGTGCAGCATTCTTCCAGCTCACTTTGCAACTGTTCCACCTGCCGCTGCAGTTCTTCCTGCTGCTGCTGTGCGGACTCCATTCGCTTCTCTGTTTCCTGGGCCACATTTTGCATGTATTGCAATACGTCTTCTTTGTTGAAGCCAAACATGGCTCCTCTGAACAGCGTTCCTGCTTCCATGGTCCCATCCTTTCTGCTGAAGGTTGTTGTCTGCCCCACAGGGCCATACCGATGCATCTATTATAGCAACAATCGCAAAAAAAAACAATAAAATCCACAGGAATCCTTTTTTTCTTCTTTACAGCCATCCATTTTTTTGCTATAATACTTTTTGTACCGTTTCAGCGGTGCCATGCGCGTCCGTAGCTCAGCTGGATAGAGTGTTCGGCTCCGACCCGGAAGGTCGCAGGTTCGAATCCTGTCGGGCGCACCAATGTGAAAACAGAGAGTCATTTTTCCAAATGACTCTCTGTTTTTTTATGCTATACAGTCAAAACGCCCGGACCGCTCAAATGGTCCGGGCGTTTGCTCTTCCTTTTTACAATTTCCCTGCGCGGAAACGTTGAATCATCTCTCCGCCTACACTGATGGGATTTTCTTCCACAGGAATCTGCTCAGCGGTAAACCAGGCTACCTCTGACAGTTCCTCTTCCTGCATGTGAATCTGATCGCTGCCGTCCACATCGGCGGTAAACGCAATCATCACATTGTCCGCAAATGCCCAAGGCTGGCTGCGGAAATACTGCACATTTTTCACCCGCAGGCCCACCTCTTCCATCACTTCCCGATGGACGGTGTCTTCAAAAGTTTCGCCGATTTCCACAAAGCCCGCGATCAGCCCGTACCGTTTATAGGTGCTGCGCCGGTTTCGGGCCATGAGCAGCTTGTCGCCATTTTTGATGGCCACAATCACCGCCGGAGCGATTTTGGGATATTCAATATTGCCGCACTTGGGACAGCACAGCGCCCGTTCAATGGTGCTGTCTTCCATGGCCGTCCCACACCGGCCGCAAAACCGATGATTCTTTCTCCAACGCTGCAGCTGCCAGGCTGTCACCCCGCCAAAGGCCATCCACATGGGCTGCATGGTGCGAAAACACTCTGTCTCCTGCCACTGCAGGCCGGGATTTTCTTCCCATTCACCCTCCAGAAGAAAAAATGCCCGTCCATCAATCTCAAACAGATGCACCCAGCTCCGCCAGCCATTCACCTGCTCCATCCGGGGCAATGTACAGCCGTCCGGTCCGGCAGCGGTGAGCACCTGCCGTCCGCGAAAACACACCGCTATATCATTGGGCTGAGGCTCTCTGGGATGGAAGGAATTGTCATATATATGGGGAGAAATTTCGTTGATCATATCTTCACCTCAACTACACTGTTTTTCAAACGCAGACATTATACCACAAAAAATGCCTGTTCGAAACCCCCTATTCTTCTTCAGCCCATCCCCGGGCATGTTCCACCGCCCGATGCCATCCCCGCAGCAGACGCTGTCTGCGCTGGCTGTCCATCTGGGGTTGGAATTCTTTCTCCCGCTGCCAGCCCGCGCTGACTTCCTTCCGGCTCTGCCAGAATCCCACTGCCAGTCCGGCCAGATAGGCCGCTCCCAATGCAGTGCTTTCCACACATACCGGACGGTGTACCGGTGCACCGTTTACATCGGCCTGAAACTGCATGAGAAAATCATTCCGACAGGCTCCTCCGTCCACTCGCAGGGCACTGAGCCGAATGCCCGAATCCTCCTGCATGGCCTGCAGTACATCATAGGTCTGATAGGCCAGCGATTCCAGCGTGGCCCGCACAATGTGGCAGCGGTTGACTCCCCGGGTCAGCCCCACGATGGCACCCCGGGCATACTGGTCCCAATAGGGCGCTCCCAACCCTGTAAAGGCAGGTACCACGTAACAGCCATTGGTATCCTCCACCCGGGAGGCCAGTTCCTCACTCTCCGGCGAACTGCCAATCAGCCGCAGTTCATCCCGCAGCCACTGGATAGCCGCTCCGGCCACAAAAATAGAACCTTCCAACGCGTATTCCACCCGGCCCTCCAGGCCCCAGGCGATGGTAGTCACCAGTCCATGGCTGGAAAAGACCGGTTTTTCACCGGTGTTCATTAGCAGGAAACAGCCGGTTCCATAGGTGTTTTTGGCCTCGCCGGGCGCAAAGCAGGTCTGGCCAAACAACGCCGCCTGCTGATCCCCCGCGGCCCCCGCTATGGGAATGGGGCCATCAAAATACCGGGGCAGAGTCTGTCCGTACACCTGACTGGAGGGCACAGGAGTAGGCAAAATGCAAGCAGGAATGTCCAGCTCTGCCAGGATTTCCTCATCCCACTGCAACGTGCGGATGTCAAACAGCATAGTACGAGATGCGTTGGAGTAATCGGTCACATGAACCTGTCCGCCGGTGAGTTTCCAGATCAGCCAGGTTTCCACCGTACCAAACAACAGCCGCCCTGCCCGGGCTTTTTCTCTGGCTCCAGGCACATGGTCCAGCAGCCATTTGATCTTGGTAGCGGAAAAGTAAGCGTCAATGATCAATCCGGTACGTTGACGCCACGTCTCTTCCAGCCCCTTTTCCCGCAGCTGATCGCACAGACCGCTGGTGCGCCGGCACTGCCACACAATGGCCCGGTGAATGGGTTTCCCTGTTTCCCGATCCCACAAAATAGCCGTTTCCCGCTGGTTGGTGATCCCAATGGCCGCAATGTCCCTGGCAGAGGCTCCCACCCGTGTCATGGCCTCAGTGGCTACCCCCAGCATGGTGGACCAGATTTCCTCGGCATCATGCTCCACCCAGCCCGGCTGGGGAAAATACTGGGTGAACTCCTTCTGAGCCATGCTGCACACCTGTCCCTGCCGGTCAAATAAAATACACCGATTGCTGGTGGTGCCCGCATCCAATGCCATCACATATCGTGCCATACCCAAATTCCTCTCCTTTGTGTATCGTTATCCCCAGTATACCATGATTTGCAGCAAAAAAGGAGGATTTCTCCCGAAATCCTCCCTTCTTTTATTCTTTGGGTGTACGCAGAGTACGCATGGCATTGAGAATGGCCAGCACCGATACTCCCACATCGGCAAAAACCGCTTCCCACAAATTGGCCACCTGCAGCAGTCCCAACAGCATCACCAACAGCTTTACGCCCAGCGCAAAGACAATGTTTTGACGTACAATCCGCTGGGTCCGGCGGGCGATGGAAATCGCCTTGGGAATTTTGGAGAGATCATCGGTCATCAGCACCACATCGGCCGCCTCAATGGCAGCGTCGCTGCCCAATGCCCCCATGGCGATTCCCACATCCGCCCGACTGAGCACCGGAGCGTCATTGATGCCGTCTCCCACAAAGGCCAATGTTCCCCGGCCCGGCTCTTCCAACAGCTCTTCCACACGCTGAACTTTATCCTGGGGCAGCAGCTGGGCAAACCAACGGTCAATCCCCAGCTGCCCGGCGGTCCGGCCAGCTGCTTCCTCCCGGTCACCGGTGAGCATCACCACCTGCCGGATGCCCTCCTGCCGCAGAGCCTCAATGGCTTTCCCAGCTTCCGGTTTGGGCAAATCCTCCAGCTGGATGCAGCCGATGTACTGTCCATCCCGGGCCACATACACCTGTGTGCCGCCGCCCTCTTCCCCGGGACAGGCAATGGAATGTTCCTCCAACAACTTGGGGCCGCCAATCAACAGCGTCTGCCCATTCACCACCGCCCGGACACCCCGTCCAGCCAATTCTTCCACCTGAGTGGGCTGAGCTATCTCTTCCGACACCGCCTGCCGTAGAGACCTGGCAATGGGATGGTTGGAAAAACTCTCTCCAGACGCCGCCAACCACAGCAGTTCTTTTTCCGTTACTCCCTTTGGAAGCACACGGGATACCTGAAACTGTCCTCGAGTGAGGGTACCTGTTTTATCCAGCACCACCCGGTCACAACGGGCCAGTGTTTCCAGATAATTGCCTCCCTTGATGAGAATTCCCTGTCGGGACGCTCCTCCAATTCCTCCAAAATAGCTGAGGGGTACCGAAATCACCAGCGCGCAGGGACAGGACACCACCAGAAATACCAATGCCTGCCGCAGCCAGTCAGTAAATGGCTGTTTCAGCAGGAGAGGAGGCACCAGAGCCACCAGAATGGCGGCCGCCACCACCAACGGCGTATACCAGCGGGCAAAGCGGGTGATAAAGTTTTCCGCCTTTGCCTTTTTCTCCGCGGAATTTTCCACCAGCTCCAAAATTCGTGAAACGGTAGACTGTTCAAAAGGACGTGTCACTCGAATGGTCAGAGCCCCATCCAACGCAATGCTTCCGCTGAGGGCCTCCATCCCCATTTCCAAACGGCGTGGCATACTCTCTCCGGTGAGGGCCGCTGTATCAGCCAATGCCGCTCCTTCCACCACAACGCCATCCAGTGGAATACGCTCTCCCGGTCGGACTCGGATGAGTTCTTCCACCTGTACTTCCTCCGGGTCCACCTGCTGCTCCTCTCCATTGCGGAGCACTCTGGCGCTGTCGGGACATATTTCCATCAGAGCCGCAATGGACCGGCGGCTTTTCCCCACTGCATAGCTCTGAAACAGCTCGCCGATCTGGTAGAAGAGCATGACCGCCACGCCCTCACTGTATTCCCCGATGAAAAACGCGCCCACTGTCGCCAGCGCCATCAAAAAATTTTCATCCAGCATCTGCCCCCGCAGGACGCCCCCCACTGCTTTCCACAGCACATCAAAACCAATGAGGAGCCAGGCCCCCAGACACAGCGCCAGCTGAAGCTCCCATGAGAAATTGCCCACCATGGCCACCGCCAGCAGTCCTCCGGTCAGCAAAATTCTAACCAGCGTTTTTTTCTGTGCCCCACTCATCTCCATGCCTCCTTATTTGCCTGTCAGCCGGCAATCCGGCTCAATTTTCCGGATCACCCCACGAATCTGTTCCTCCAGGGAGGGCAGCGCATCTTCCGACGCTTCCAATACCAGCTTTTGGGTCATAAAGTGAATTTGAGCCTTTTCCACCCCCGGCAGCTTTCCAATGGCGGTTTCCATTTTGGCTGCGCAATGGGCACACTCCAGATTTTGCAGTCGATAGGTTTTTTTCATCTTATACTCCTCCTTCACTCACAAATGTGTTCCATACCCTGGTCTATGATATGCCGAACATGTTCATCCGCCAGCGAATAAAATACCGTCTTGCCCTCCCGCCGGAAGGTCACCAGCCGGCTCTGTTTCAACACCCGCAGCTGGTGGGAAATGGCCGACTGGCTCATTCCCAACAGTTGCGCGATGTCACAGACGCACATCTCGGCTTCAAACAGCACATAGAGAATTTTGATACGGGTGGTATCTCCAAAAATTTTATATAGTTCCGCCAGATCGTAAAGCTGCTCCTCCGGCGGCATCTGCCGCTGTACTGAATCAATGATCTCAGGATGAGCGCAGATAAAGTCACATCGTTCGTTTTGATATTGATCAATCATAATTGCATCTCCATTCATATGATTATGTGTTCATATGTTTTATTATACTCTCTCTTGCTCATTTGTCAATGATTTTGGACACAAAAAAGCAGCAGGAAAAACATCCTGCTGCTTTATCTTTGTATGAAATTATTCTGCCAATTGGGTGGCAAACTGCACACCAAACTGGAAAGCGGCCTCCAGCTCCTCCTCAGAGGGAACAAACTTGAACCGGAAGGTTTCTTCCATGACGTTCATGCCCAGCCCTTTGAGACGGCTGACGGCATTGGGAACGCCTTCGCCGCTCCAACCATAACTGCCAAATACAGCACACTTCTTGCCGCGTCCGCCAATGGCATCCACGTGAGAGAGCAGCACCGTCACCGGCGCCAGCATATCCCGGTTGATGGTGGGGGTGCCAATGAGGAAAGCATCGCTGCATGCCAGCTTGGCCGACAGCTCGCACATGTCATGCTCAATGATATTCCACAGGTTGACCTTTGCCTGAGGCAGAACATTCAAAATGCCCTCCTGAATCTTGGCAGCAGCCTTGGCAGTGCAGCCGTACGCCGACACATAGAAAATTTCGATGTTCTGGCCATCCTTTTGCACAGGTGCGCTCCACTGGGCATAGAGCTCCTTCACCTGATCCAGAGAGTGTTTGGTGAGTACCGGACCATGGCTGGGGCAAACCATCTCCACATCCAGCGCATTCACCTTGGCAAGACCCTTTTGTACATGGCCCGCAAAAGGTCCAAAAATGGCATTGTAATAAAGCTGCAGCTCCTGCTGATAAGCCTGGGGATATTTCACATACTTGTCCAGCAAGCGGGGTTCACAGTAATGACAACCAAAGAAGTCACAGGTGAACAGCACCTTATCCTCTTCGGCCAGAGTGAAGATGGAATCGGGCCAGTGGAGGAAAGGCGCGGTGATAAACCGCAGGGTATGTCCACCCAAATCCAGAGTCTGCCCCTCTTTCACCACCTGGAAAGCAAAGGGCCGATTGACAATTTCCTTGAGGTACATACCGGCAGCGCCGCTGCCCAAAACAGTGGCCTTGGGGGCCAATTCCAGCAATGCTGCCAAAGCACCGCTGTGGTCCGGCTCGGTGTGATTGAGAATGATATAATCAATATCCGCCGGATGCACCACCTGACGAATGTTCTCCAGATATTCCTCGAAAAACTCTCCATGGCAAGCCTCGATCAATGCCACCTTTTCCCGGCCTTTGATCAAATAGGCATTGTATGTGGTGCCGTGCTCTGCCGGCATAATAATGTCAAACACACGCAGATTGGGATTCTGCACGCCCACCGAATAAATATCTTCTTTGAGTTTTATCAGCCCCATGGCCATCTCTCCTTTCTCACAATCCTTTTCACCCATACCAGGAAGGAATTAGTCCTCCTTTTTGAACTGATCCTTGCCCACTCCACAAATGGGGCATTCAAAATCGTCCTTCACCTGTTCCCAGGGAGTACCAGGAGCAATGCCCTGCTCGGGACAACCTTCCTTGGGATCATACTTCCAGCCGCAAACATCGCACACATAAATTTCCATTTTTTCTCTTCCTTTCACAAATTGTATTGTCGCAGAATTCCACTGCGGAATTGCCTTGCATTATTATACCCCAAAAACAATTGCTTGTATACACTTTCAGTATATTTTCTATCACAAATTATACGGGCCTGTCTCCCTATTTTTTGGTGAGTGTTGCCACTCTTGCCCCAGCTGTTCCGAAAGGGTTTTCTCCGGCAGCGGTGAGGGTTCATGTTTTTTCATTCCACCCTGTTTCCACCGCAGAATGCCCATCATATTTTCCCCTAAAATGAGCCGTTTTTCCTGTGCGGTAAGCCATTTCATCTCATCGATGCGCCGCACATTGGCCTCCAGATCATGCCGTCCAAAGGGTGTGTCACTGCCCAACAAAATATGATCCGCTCCGAAGCACTTTACTGCCAATAGCACTCGACCCTCTCCCACCACCGGCACAGGAGAAATATCAAAGAAGACATTTTTGAGCCTCAGTTCCTTTTCAATGAAAGCCTCTATGCAAATGAGATGGGCCACAATGAAAATGGTATCCGGATACCGCTGGGCCAGCTTCACCAGTTTTTCCGTCTGCTCCATGTTGAAAAGATGCAGGAAAAAAGGAATGCGTTTTTCCCCCGCAAATCGGGCCAGCAGTTCCACCTGTCCACCATCCACATCAAAATCATGGACACATTGATGGACCTTGATGCCAATGAAGTCATATTCTTCAAATTTCTCCTGGGTTTTTCGCAAAAATCCGGTTTGGGTAGGGTCCACCCAATAGAATTGCAGCACCTGAGCCGGCAGCTGGCAATGCAGCTCATACACCCGTTGATTGGCGGCATCCAAACTGATGGGAGTCAACGCCTCAGCGGGAAGCGCTTTGAGGAACAAATTGATGGGCCGCATGGCATCCCGCAGTTGAAACACCTTGCCCACATCCATCAACGGATATCCATTGTCCCCTAAAATCTGGGGACTGAGGGTCACCATACTGGCCCCCGCCCGGTCCAGATTGTCCAGGATGCTCTCGGGAGTCAAATATTCTCCGCAGGCGTGAGCGTGCCCATCAATCACCATCAGAATTCCTTCCCCCTTCTACAAAAAACAGGCATGACCTGCGCCATGCCTGTTTCCTTTACTGTGCCTGTGCGGCCAATCGCTGAATTTCATCCTTCCGCAGCCGGTGGATAATCCACTCGGGCAACGGCACCGCACCCAACGATTCATAAAATCTTCTGGACGGTTCATTCCAATCCAGACAAACCCATTCCATTCGTTTGCAGCCCTTTGCAGCTGCGATCCCGGCCAGATGCAACAGCAGCTTTTTCCCATAGCCCTTGCCCCGGCACTGGGGATATACAAACAAATCCTCCAAGTACAATCCAGGGATTCCTTCGAAGGTGGAAAAGTTGTAGAAATACAGGGCAAAGCCCACAGGCTTTCCATCTTCACAGCCAAACACACAATGTGCTGCCTGCAGATCAAACAGGGAATGTTCCAGTGACTGACAAGTGGCCTGCACTTGATCAGCCATTTTTTCATATTCTGCAATGCCCCGGATAAACTCCAAAATCTGAGGAACATCTTCCCGGGTGGTTTCACGAATGGTAAAAGACAAAACAATAACCTCCTGTAGCGGTCATCCCTCCATGACCTTGACATAGTATTTACGCTTGCGGGGACCGTCAAATTCGCAGAAATACAGAGCCTGCCAGGTACCCAGCATCAGAGCGCCGCCCTCCACAATCACCGTCTGACTCACACCCACATTGGTGGAGCGGATATGCGCGAAACTATTGCCTTCCAGATGCTGGTAGTCCACCCGATCCGGGAATGCATTGTCCATGGCGCGCAGAATATCATGACACACATGAGGGTCTGTGTTTTCATTGATGGTAATTCCAGCGGTGGTATGAGGACAGTAAATCACGCAAATACCGTCCGCTATGCCTGAATCCTTGACGATTTTACGCACACTGGCGGTGATATCATACATGCCCTCACGATCGGTCTCCAAATAGCACTTAAATGTTTTCATAACAACAGCCTCCTTTTCATCAATTCAGTCCGCTTTTATATATTGTTATTATAGCACAATAACAGCAATATGCAAAAGGGATTCTTTGATAAAATTGACCAAAATTCAGCCATTCTTTTTATCTGCAAAAATTCTCCACATAGTTTTCGATGCAGTGAGTGATGACCTTCACCGCCTCTTCGCGCCCCTGCACCTCATCCACTACAGTTTCCTTGTGCTCCAGGCTCTTATATACACTGAAAAAATGACTCATCTCTTCAAAGATATGCCGGGGCAGCTCCCCAATATCCCCATAGCAATTGTAATTTGGATCGTTGAAGGGAATGGCAATGATTTTTTCATCTCCCTTGCCTCCATCCAGCATCTTAATCACACCAATGGGATAACAGCGCACCATACAAAGCGGCTCAATCTTTTCACTGCACAGCACCAGCACATCCAATGGGTCCCCGTCATCGCCGTAAGTGCGGGGAATAAATCCATAGTTGGCGGGATAATGCGTGGACGTATGCAAAATCCGATCCAAAATGATCAGGCCGGTTTCTTTATCCAGTTCATATTTTTTCTTGCTGCCTTTGGAAATTTCCACCACCGCAATAAAATCCTCTGGTGTGATTCGCTTGGGGTTGATGGAATGCCAGATATTGCTCATGAAAGCGCCTCCCTTCCTGTCTTACTTTTATTATACCGACTGTTTCCACACCTTGACAAGCCTATGCCTCCACAAAAAAAGGAGCGCAGCACGCGCTCCTTTTGGTTGGATTCTCTGTTACCGCAGCGTTTTCTGCCGGGCAAAGTAGGACCGGGTTTCCGCTACCACCACGCCGCTGAGAGCCAGCAGGGCAATCAGGTTGGGGAACGCCATCAGCCCATTGAAAATATCCGCAATGGTCCACACCGCTTCCACTGTCATGTAGGAGCCGGACAACACCGCCAGGATATACAGCCACCGATAGGTCAGCACTGCCACTTTGCTGCCGCCGGAAAAATACTCCAGACAGCGTTCGCTGTAGTAGTCCCATCCCAGAATGGTGGTAAAGGCAAAGAATACCAGACACATCATCAGGATAAAAGATACCACCTGAGGCGGCAGCGGCAGTCCCGTCTGGAAAGCGTGAGTGGTTACGTCTACCCCTTCCAGTCCAATGTTCCAGGAGCCCGCCAGCACGATAGTCAGACCGGTCATGGTACAAATCACAATGGTGTCAATAAAAGTACCGGTCATGGACACCAAACCCTGCCGCACCGGTTCTTTGGTCTGGGCAGCAGCAGCGGCAATGGGTGCAGAACCCAGGCCAGCCTCATTGGAGAAAATACCCCGGGCGATACCATTCTGCATGGCAATGGTCATACTGCCAATCACACCGCCAGTCACCGCAGAAGGATTAAAAGCCCCCTGAATGATCTGACTGAATGCCATGGGGATCTTATCCACATTGAACAGCAACAGGCACAGGCTGAAGGCCACATAGATGATGGCCATGAAGGGCACGATGATCTGGGAGACGCTGGCGATCCGCTTGAGGCCGCCCAGGATAACCAGGGCCACCAGCACCGCCACCAGCAGACCGGCGATCACCACCGACCAGGAATAGGTGCGGCCGAACAACTCTACCGGCCACTGGGTGTTGGGATCAAAGAAACCCTTGACCGCGCTGGAAATGCCGTTGACCTGAGAGAAGGTACCAATGCCAAACAGACCCACGCACATTCCAAAGAAAGCAAAAATCTTGGCCAGCCATTTCCAGTTCTTGCCCATACCCCGTTCTATGTAATAGAAGGGACCACCCAGCACATGGCCGTCTGGCTCAATGCTGCGGTATTTAATGGCCAGTACGCCTTCGGCGTATTTGGTGGCCATGCCAAAAAAGGCAGCCATCCACATCCAAAAGAGAGCACCGGGACCACCGGCGCAGATGGCAGTGGCCACGCCCACAATATTGCCTGTGCCGATGGTGGCACTCATGGCGGTACACAGGGCACCGAAACTGGTCACTTCCCCATGGCCTTCCTCTTCATTTTTTACCATAAATTTGAGTGCCTTAGGCAAATACCGCAGCTGCAGCAGCCCCAGACGAATGGTCAGGTAAATACCGGTGACCAGGAGGACGCTGATGAGGGGCAATCCCCACAGTGCGTCCTTAAACACTACGAGATGGGTGTTGAGTTGTGCAAAAAAATCCATGTTTTCATTTCCTCCTATCGTGTGTAACCAAAAAAGAAAAAGCCGAAACCTTTGGTTTCGACTTTCCGGAGAAAAGACAACAGCTTGTGAATCCCGCGGCGCAGCATTCCGCCCCGCGCCTTCCGCTCTGTCCTTTTGCCTGAGAGATCGACGGTCCCCACCGTCTTACACCTTCGGCGTCCATTGCTGGAACTCTCCAGAGAGTCTCGACCCCTCCCCCATCGGAGGGCCGAACATACAAAGCATACCACATTTTTCTCTCCAGAGCAATCCCTTTGCACGTACTTTTTGCAATTTTAATAGAGCAAAGCTGCAAATGAAAGGAAATTCAGTTCCGATCCTTCACCATCTGGTAATAGTGCAGTTCCTCATATCCCAGCTTGCGGTACAGACGAATGGCATCCTCATTGCTGAAGGTGGCCTCCAACCGGAACCGGGTCACCTCCGGATACTCCTTCTCCAGCCACTGCATCAGCTGACGGCCATATCCACGTCCCCTGCATTGAGGACGGGTGTAAAGTTCCTCCACCAGCACCACCATTCCCCCGGATTCATTGCTCCAGGTGAAGGAGAGCAGGCAGAAGCCCATCATTCCCTCTCCCTCTTCCTCCAGAATCAGTCCGCGCAAATAGGGATTTCCCTTGACACACTGTTCAAAAGTTCGGGTGGTGTTATCCCAATTGATGCCATGCAGTGTGGCTGTCCCGCCGTAAAAATCCTCCCACATGGCAAACAATTCCGCTTTATCTTCCTGTTTCATATCACGAATGATCATTTTTTCCATGCTCCCTGATTCGTTTCAGCAGCCACTCCCGCTGATTGCGGGCGCTGTCTTCCCATACTTCCTCCAGCAGACGCTCCAGCACCTGCCCCACTGCCGGTCCCGGCGGAATGCCGCACTCCAGCACATCCCGACCATTCACCGCCAGCTGCCTGACGGAAAACGGTTCCTTTTCCGCCAAAATACGCTCCAGACAACCCTCCAGACGGTCCACATCAGCCAGCCGTTCCGGATGGCAGCCCTGCCCCCGAATGTCTCCCCGGCGCACCTCCAGCCAACGGCGCAGCTGACTCTCTCCCATCCGCCGGAGCCAACGTTTCATCTGCACCGGATTTTCCTCCAACAGAGCGTCGTGGTGCCGTACCAGCTCCACCACCGCCTGCCGGGTATCGTTGTCGTACCGAAGTTCCCGTAAAATCTCCTCTGTAAGTCGGGTACTGGCCCGGGCATGTCCGTAAAAATGTCCCACGCCCTGTTCATCCACCGTACCGGTTTCCGGTTTCCCCACATCATGCAGCAGCAGTGCCAGCCGCACCACCAACTCGGGCGGACTGCCCTCCAATGCGTGCAGCGTATGCTCCCACACATCATAGCGGTGCCAGGGACTGCGCTGGGGATAGTCGAACATCGCCGCCAGCGCCGGAATGACCTGTGCGGCTACCTCCCGGTATTGACGAAGCACCTGCACCGCTTCCACTCCGCACAGCAGACGGCTCCATTCTTCCCGCACCCGTTCTCGGGCCACCCGGTCCAGCAGCGCCCGATTGCGCACCAGGCTCTCCGCGGTCTGAGCCTCCAGGCCAAACCCCAGTGTAGAAGCAAAACGGAGCCCCCGCAAAATCCGCAGGGCATCCTCCCCAAACCGCCGATCGGGATCGCCTACACAGCGCAGACATCGCTTCTCCAAATCTTCCTGCCCACCAAAAGGGTCCAGCAACTGCTGTTCCAACGGGTCCCAGGCCATGGCGTTGATGGTATAATCCCGTCGGGCCAAATCCAACGTCACATCCCCGGTGAAGGACACCTCATCGGGATGGCGGCCATCACTGTAGCTCCCATCCACCCGCAGAGTGGTGATCTCCAACGGCATGCCTTCCCACAGCACAGTCACCGTTCCGTGGACCAGCCCGGTGGCAATCACCCGCTGGTCCTGGAAAACCTCCATCACCTGCTGAGGGAGCGCACTGGTGCACAGGTCAAAATCATGAGGGGTCAGGCCGCGCAAACTGTCCCTCACGCATCCTCCCACCAGGTGACAGGAAAATCCCCTTTCCCGCAGCCGGGCCGCTGCGCGGCACACCTCAGGCGGCGTTTCGATCCGTTTCATCCTGTCACCTCCTCTGTTTTCCCATTGTACTATATTCCCTGCGGCAATGCAACTGCGCCTGATTGGCTCTTCACATGAGCCACTTTTGTGTTATAATAATGGAAGTAATGACGAAAGGAGAGCGGCTCATGAGTAAAATCACCTGGCGGGGTGGAACCCTATTGGCTCCTGTGCCCCCGGTTCTGGTCACCTGCGGCACCATGGAGCGCCCCAATTTGCTCACCATCGGCTGGACCGGTATTTTGAGCACCATTCCGCCCCGCACCTACATATCGGTACGCCCTGAACGATACTCCCATTCCCTCATCCGGGAGAGCGGTGAATTTGTCATCAATCTGACCACCGCATCCATGGTGTGGGCCACCGATCTGTGCGGTGTCAAAAGTGGCCGGGAGATTGACAAATTCGCCCTCTGCGGTCTCACTCCCCAACCTGCCAGCCAGGTGTCCTGTCCCATGCTGCAGGAAAGCCCTCTCTCCCTGGAATGCCGGGTACAACAGGTGATTCCGCTGGGTTCTCACGACATGTTTCTGGCGGACATCGTAGCGGTCAATGTGGAGGAATCGCTGGTGGACAGTGCCGGGAAACTGCATCTGGACAAAGCCGGCCTACTGGCCTACGCCCATGGGGAATATTTTGAACTGGGGAAAAAACTGGGGAGTTTTGGCTACAGCGTACGCAAAAAGCCCCGCAAACGCCCTTCCCGCACAACCGCAACCAAAAGGAGGAAATGACATGTCCCTGTATCTCTCACTGATGGTGCTGCTCACCCCAGCCATTCTGGTGGCAATCGGCTGGCTATGGTGCAACCGTCCCCCTCAGACCATCAGTCTAAACTACGGCTACCGCACCCGCCGCTCCATGCAGAGCCACAAGGCCTGGCATTTTGCCCATCGTTATTTCGGCCGTCTGTGGATGACCATTGGACTGATTTTGATTCCCCTCTCTCTGGGAGTGCTCTATCTGCTGCGAGCCCATGCGGAAAAGGCCGCCATCGGCATTGTCATTGTGCAATGTGTGTGTATGTTGTTTCCCATCCTCCCCACTGAACTGGCCCTGCAAAAGGAGTTTGGAGACGGGAAATCCAACAGTAAAAAATCCCGTAAAAAACAAAGCTGAAACCCAAACAGGGTGCGGAGAAAAATTTCTCTCCGCACCCTGTTTTTTACGCCCGTAATGACTGAGTCACCTGAAAATGCAAAGCATTTTCCTGAACGGTGACCACCACTTCTTCTCCCCGCTCTGCTTCTCCTGTGAGCAGCAGTTCCGCCAGCCGGTCCTCCACCATACGCACCATCGTCCGCCGCAGAGGCCGAGCGCCATATCGAGTATCCTCTCCCTGATGCAGCAGCCAATCCAGAGCGTCCTCTTCCACTCGCAGCCGGAGGCCCACACGTGCCGCTCTCTCGGCCATCTCCCGAGCCATTCCCCGGCTGATTTCCCGCAGCTGCTCCCGACCCAGCCGGGCAAAAGGCACTACTTCATCCATACGTCCCAGCAATTCGGGAGGAAACACCCGCCGTACCTCTTCCATCACCCGAGCGGGCACTCCGGGGCCCTCTCGCTCCTCACCAAAACCCAGCGGATGTGCCTGAGTGAACCATCTGGCCCCCACATTGGAGGTGAGAATGATCACCATATTGGACAAGTTTGCCGTTCGCCCCTGAGAATCGGTGAGCTTGCCGTCTTCCAGCATCTGCAGCAGCAGGTGAAGCACATCCGGATGGGCTTTTTCCACTTCATCCAGCAGCACCGAGTAAGGGTGCCGCCGCAGACGCGCCGTCAGCTGCCCCCCCTCATCAAACCCCACATAGCCGGGTGGAGAACCAATGAGCCGGGATACGCTGTGGGCTTCCATATATTCGCTCATGTCCAGACGGATCAGTTCTTTTTCTCCGCCGAACAGTGCCCTGGCCAATGCCCGGCACAAAGCGGTTTTTCCCACGCCGGTGGGACCCACAAAGAGAAAGGAGCCCACAGGACGGCCTTCTTCCTTGATGCCCAGCCGTCCCCGCCGTACCGCCCGGACCACTGCCTTCACCGCGGGATCTTGCCCAATGACCTGTTTCTTCAACTCTTTTTCCAGGTCCAGCATCCGCTGCCGCTCCTCCTGGGTGATGCTGCTCACCGGAATCCCCGTCCACCGCGCCACCACCTGGGCAATGTCCTCTCCGGTGACCACCGGACGCTGGCAATCCTGCCCCGCCCAGCGCTGCTGCTCCTGCCGCAGGGCCTTTCGCAGGCGTTCCTCCCGGTCTCGCGCCCGGGCCGCCCGCTCAAAATCCTGCCCCCGTACCGCCTCTTCCTTTTCCTGCTCCACCCGGCAAACCTGCTGTTCCAGCTGCTGCAAGGCGGCCGGTTGACCACACTCCCGAAGCCGCAGACAGGATGCCGCCTCATCCATCAAATCAATGGCTTTGTCAGGCAAATACCGATCATGCAGATACCGGCAGGACAATTCCACCGCCTGCTGCAACGCCTCATCGCTCAGCTGTACGCCATGGTGTTCCTCATACCGGGGACGAAGACCTTGCAGGATTTCCAAAGCCCCTTCCTGACTGGGCTCCTCCACCATCACCGGCTGGAAACGCCGCTCCAGAGCCGCGTCCTTTTCAATGTACCGCCGGTATTCCGCTGTGGTAGTGGCGCCAATGATCCGAAATTCCCCTCGGGCCAGGGTGGGTTTGAGGATATTGGCCGCATCGATGGCTCCCTCAGCAGCCCCCGCGCCCACAATGGTATGCAGCTCATCGATGAACAGAATCACATCTCCTGCCCGTCGAACCTCTTCCATGGTATTTTTGAGCCGGTCTTCAAATTCTCCCCGGTATTTGGCGCCCGCCACCATGGAGGACAGCTCCAGCGCCACCAGCCGGCGCCCACGCAAAAACGCCGGAACTTCCCCCCGGGCCATGCGCAGTGCCAGCCCCTCCACAATGGCGGTTTTTCCCACCCCTGGCTCTCCAATCAGGCAGGGGTTGTTCTTGCTCCGGCGGCTGAGAATTTGCAGCATACGATCCACCTCATCTCCCCGGCCCACCAGTTCCTCCACCTGTCCGCTCATGGCGGCCGCTGTGAGGTCCCGGCCATATTTGAGCAAGGTGGGAGTGGAGCTCCCCGCCCGGCGGGTAAACCCTCCGGGCTCATATTCCTCTCTCTTCTGTTCTCCAAAGGACGCCACAATTTCCCCATAACTTTTGCGGCAATCCACTCCCAATTCCCGCAGCACCCGGCCTCCCACGCTTTCGCTGTCCCGCAGCATGGCCATCAGCAGGTGCTCGCTGCCCACACAGGATGCTCCCGTCCGCCGGGCTTCTCTGGCTCCCTCTTCCAGCAGTTTGCGGCAGCAGGGTGTCATCCCCCGGGGCCGTATGCGGGTGGCCTCTCCCATGACCACCATTTCCTTCAGCTGAGCCACCACCCGCTGAACCGTCACATTTTTGCTGCCCAGCAGCCGGCCTGCTGCACATCCCGGTTCCCGCAGCATGGCCATGAGCAAATGCTCACTGCCCACATAATCGTGTCCCATCTCCATGGCTGCCTGACCCGCCCGTGCCAGCAGTCCCTTCGCCTTTTGGCTGAAATGATTCTCCGTCATTGTGCCACCTCTTTGTTCAGTCTCCTTATCAGTCTTGCCTGTTTTGGAGAAAAATTGCATCCATGGGCAAAATTCTCATCCTTCCATGCTATGACAAAAGCCTTTCAAAGAGTACCGGACACAAAAAAAGCTGTGGAATGACAATTCCACAGCTTTTTCGTTCTTTCGAGATTACTTGACCTCGTACACCCAATCAAAGGGATCTTCCCGACGGCCGTTCTGGATATCGGTGAGGAAGTCATACAGCTTCTGAGACACTTCGCCGATTTTTTCATCATTGACCACCATGATGTGATCGTTCCACTTGATTTCGCCCACAGGAGAAATGACCGCAGCCGTACCGGTGCCAAAGGCCTCTTCCAGCTTACCCTGCTGCCACAATTCATACAGCTCATCAATGGCAATTCGGCGTTCTTCCACCTCATAGCCCATATAGCGCAGCGCCTGAATGGCAGATTTCCGGGTAATTCCGGGGAGCACACTTCCGTGGAGCTCGGGGGTGACGATTTTCCCGTCGATCTTGAACATCATGTTCATGGCGCCCACTTCTTCAATGTACCGGCGTTCTACGCCATCCAGCCACAACACCTGATGATAACCGCTCTCTTCCGCTTCCACCTGAGACTTGAGGGACGCCGCATAGTTGCCGCCAGTCTTCACATGACCCACGCCGCCGGGCACCGCACGGACATACTTTGTTTCCATGTAAATCTTCACCGGGTCCAGACCTTCGGGATAGTAGGCTCCCACCGGGCACAGAATGATCATAAACAGGTAGGTCTTGGAAGGCCGCACCCCCAGATGAGGCTCAGTGGCAATGATATAGGGACGAATGTACAGGCTGGTATCCTTGAGATCGGGAATCCAATCCTGCTCCAGCTTCACCAGTGTGGTAATGGCCTGCAGTACATCCTCCTCATTGAGCTGGGGGATGCACAGCCGGTCACAGGAATTGTTGAGCCGTTTTACATTTTCCATGGGGCGGAACAACAGCACCCGTCCATCGGGAGCACGGTATGCCTTCATGCCCTCAAACACTTCCTGGGCATAATGCAGCACCATGGCAGAAGGATCCAGACTGAGCGGGCCATAGGGAACGATGCGAGGATCATGCCAGCCCTTGCCCTCGGTATAGTTCATAATGAACATATGGTCAGTGGGAATATCGCCAAAAGGCAGATGATGGGGATCGGGTTTAACCTTGGGCGTTTTTGTCTTTTCAATGCGGATATCGAGTGCCATGGAATTTCCTCCTTGCTATTTTTGCAGCCGCTGGAGAAAATATTTTTCTCACCGACTGAAATTCTCTTTTCTTTCTCATTTATTATCGCACTGTTAAACCACAATTTCAAGGGATTTTCCCACATTTTTTACAAGTTTCCATCTCTTTAATTGCATTTTTCACTCATCCGTCCATGGAATTTTCTCTCTTTCCATCCATTTGCGGGAATTTGTGCAAAAAGACTGCTTCCCTACGGGGTTTTATGCTATAATAAAATCAAATCCTGTACTGCGACAGTACGTTTACAATGGAAAGGAGCCTTTTATGAAAAAAGCTCTCCTACCCCTTCTATTGACAGCTGCTCTGCTAGTCTCTCTGCTCTCCTGGACCGTCTGGTCCGCTCAGTCCAGCCTACGAGTGGCCATCAATGACACTGTCATCGAAAACCCCGGCGGCTTGGGGCCCGCCACAGAAAGCGGCGTCATTTATGTACCCATCGATGTCTTTACCCAATACCTGGGGGTACGGTATGGATATGACTCCATCACCTCCACCCTCACGTTGTACAAAGGTGCCCGAGCTCTCTATTTCAACCTCAGCACCAATACCGTCGCCGACCAAAACAATGATACCTTTAACCAAAAAGCCTATATCATCCAGGGACAATTCTATGTACCGGTGGATTTCTGTGCACGCTATCTGGGATTTCGCTATTCTTATATCTATGTAGATACCGGCTCGCTATTGCGTATCAGCGACAGCAGCGCTTCTCTTTCCGATAAACAGCTGGCAGATCAATACAGCAGCCGGCGCCCTTCTGTGAATCCCACTCCTGATCCCGGCGTCATCACGCCCGAACCGGAACCTGAAGATCCCGAGGAACCAGAAGTGGTCCGCAATATCTACCTCACCTTTTCCGATTGTCCCAACGCTGCTACCAGCACCATTCTGGATGTATTGGCCAGTGGAGGTGTACAGGCTACCTTCTTCCTCACACCTGAAGGAATTCGAGAATATCCGGAACTGGTGGTTCGCATGGCGGCCGAAGGTCACAGCTTAGGCATAGATTTGCAATTGCCCGCCAACCAGCTGATGGAAGAAGCAGACTGTATGGCATATCTTGCCGAAACCCAAACCCTGCTGCGGCAGATTATCAAAACCGATACCCTGTTGGTACGCCTGAATCGAAGTCAGGGCGGAGATCTTTCCGAATCTGCCCGTCAGGCCATGCAGAATCAGGGCTGGCATCTGTGGAGCGCACATGTCACTGACGCAGCACTGCCCAGCGGTTCCACCTCTGCTTACCGGGAGTTGAAAACCCGTCTGGAAGGCCGTACCGCCGCCAGTGTGGTGCAATTGTCCTCCACCAACCGGAATGCGGAGGCTCTTCGGCTGTTGCTGCGCAACATCGACCGAAAAAATTATCTTTTCCATCTCATCCGCTATACCACTCCTCCCCTGTAAAAATTAAGAGCCGGAGCAAATGCTCCGGCTCTTTTTTTACCAGTTCGGATCATTGATATACAGTTCCACCTGCAGGGCAATCTTTCCATCCTGCAATTTCATTTCCATCAGCCAAGCAAAGGTATTTCCTTCTGCCTCCACACGGGTAAAATGTGCTCCATAGGGCTCTCCCGTTTTGGTCCGGCGGAATTTTTTCACCGTTCCCCGCAGAGCCTCCCGATATCCATCTACCACTGGCTCACACTCCATCAAAAAGGACCAGGGCAAAAGTTCTCCCAACTGCTGCTGCAAATCCATCTCCTGATGGGGCTCCGCCCGAAAGACTCGCTTGCGAGAAACAGGCCCGACAGATCGCAGCTGTGCCAAAGAATGAACTTCTCCCACTGGCTTTTCCACGGCTTCTTCTCTGGGCGCAGCCGGATGAGATTTGGGCCTGGAACTTACAGAAGCAGCCTGGAAAAAAGAAGGATCGATGGCGTCCTCTCCAGACCACTGCAAGGGATTCTCCGGTTTTTTCCTACTGTGGGACGGCTCTCTGGCCACAGGAGCAGCGTACTCTTCTCGCTCCGCCGTGTAATTTTCCTGACGGGGCACTTTGTGGGGTTTACGGGGCTTGGGCGGTGCTTCCTGACTAGGAATGGCCTGCACCTCTTCCACAAAACCCACGTCAATTTTCTCGGGTTCAATGGCTCCCACACCCTGTTCCACCTTTTCCTCAAAAAAGCTCTTCAAATCCAGCTCATTGAGCCGAAGCCGCGCATCCTGCCCGCTGAGCATCCGAGCTGCATAGACCCCTTCCACCAGCAGCACCAGAGGCAACAATGCTGTCATGGCCACCGTCTGCACCACCAAAGTTGCAATGGTTCCAGGCATCAGCAGCATCAAAATCACCACCGGCAAACTGATAATGCCAAACAGCACCCCCAATGCCGCCAGCGGAAGAATGCTTCCCCGCATGTGCTGACAGGACAGTGTAATCATCTGACGCACCGAAAGGGCCGGATTGAGCATGAAAAAATACCCGGTAAGAAAGAATAGTCCCAGGGCGTAGAGCATGGCAAAGGTGACAATCAAATCCAAAAGTCCGCCTACATAGGGCACCACGGGGAAAAATGCCTTAATTCCCATAGGGAGCATGGTGGTGAAAAAAGAAAGCTGATAAATTTTTCCCACATCCATAGACGTGCGAATTTCCCGCTGAATCACCAGTTCAAAGCATCGCTTCATCATCAGCAGCAGAACCGGTGACAGCAAAAATACCGGCAAAAATCCGCCGGCTCTATGGATATTCAGCAGGGAAACTCCATACACTCCCAGCGCAATGATCAAACTATACACTCCAAAATAGGGAAACAGTGCCAGCCAATTCTCTCGATAGAGCAGCCAGGCCCGTTTCAAAACCGCAAATATCATCAGGAACTCCTCCAGTATGTTGAATTACATTTGCAATCGGCATCCGCCGGTGGTACTATTTATATTAGGCGTTCCATTGCTTTTGCGCAACCTTTTTCAAAAAATTTGTTGCATTTCACCAGTTTCCCCACTAAAATAAAGAAGCATACTGGAACAATCGAGAAGGACCATCTGGATACGGAGGAGATACCATGCAAAACCAGAACCGTCCGGTGCTGATCTGCGGCGCCATGGACGTGGAAATTCAACAGCTGCGCAGCTATATGCGTCCCTGCCGGGAAGAATCCCTGGGCGGTTACACCCTGTGGCTGGGCGAAATTGACGAATTGCCCGTTGCATTGCTGCGCACTGAAATCGGCATTATCAACAGCGCCTGCGCCACAGCACTGGCCATTCATCAGCTGCAGCCCCAGTCGGTGCTGAACATCGGCTGTGCCGGCGGACATAGCCGCCTGGTCCACCGGGGTGATATTGTGCTGGGCAAAAGCTGTGTCAACATCACTTCTTTTGAAACCCCTGACGCATTGGAAAACGAAGGAATTCATGTGGAGGACTGGACCCCCAGTACCTTCTCCCCCGATGAGGAAGACCGTCCCATCCATGACCGGCTCTCCTGTGACAAGTATTTGCTGGAAGAAGCACAAAAATGCAGCTATGATAAAGGCCGGGTTCTGTGCGGTGTACTGGGTTCGGGAGATGTGTGGAATCGAGAAGCTGATCATGTGCTGTGGCTCAACCAAACGCTGCACACCATGTGTGAGGATATGGAATCAGTTAGTGTGTACAGTGTGGCCCACCGTTTTTCTCTACCTGTGCTTGGCATCCGGATCATCTCCAATCATGTGCTGTACCAAGAGGAGTATGATCGAAGCACCTGTCTGGACTGTCAGCATTTTGTGCTGGAATTTCTCCACCGTTTGCGGGGCTAAAATTTTCGCAATAAAAAATCCGGTACCCTTTGGGTACCGGATTTTTTTACTTTCTTATTCCTTGCACTCGTCGCAATCGCACTGGCAGTCACACTCGTCTTCCAGCTCCACTTCAATCTCCTCGTTGCAGTTGGGGCAGACGATGTAGTCCTCATCCAGCAAATCCTCATCTACATAGATGGTTTCGCCGCACTTGGGGCATTCCACTTCGTAGTATTCTTCCTCTTCGTCGTCGCAGTCTTCGCAGTCGCATTCGTCGTCCAGATCTTCGCCGCTGAGGTATGCTTCCACCTCGCCCAGATCCTCGTCGATCTCGTCCACCTGACCGCACAATTCTTCCATATCATCCTGCATGCCGCCGATCTCCAGCGCCATGTCCTCCAGCAGATCCAGGATGCCCATGAGCACCTTACCCTGCTTCTTGTCTTCTCCGATCTCCAGACCTTCTGCCAGGCCCTTCAAGTATGCTACCTTTTCCGTCAGATTCATAATCATGTCCTCCTCTCGGCTGCTGTATCGATTAGTAAAGCCCTTCTGTTGGGAAGGGCTATTACAACAAAATTATGCGCGCTCCATGTACTCACCGGTACGGGTATCGATCCGGATGAGCTCGCCCTGCTCAATGAACAGAGGCACCTTAATTTCCGCACCAGTCTCCACAACGGCAGGCTTGGTGGCATTGGTGGCGGTATCGCCCTTGAAACCAGGATCGGTTTCAGTTACTTCCAGCACCACAAATGTGGGGGGTTCTACACCGATGATCTTGCCCTTGTAGAACTGGAATTTGCACACTTCATTTTCCTTGACAAACTTCATGGAATCACCCATGATGTCAGCGCCCAGAGACATCTGCTCATAGGTTTCCTCATCCATGAAATTCCACTGATCGCCGTCACGGTACAGATACTGCATGTTCTTGCGTTCAATGTACGCATTTTCAAACTTGGCAGTGGGGTTGAAAGAAGTTTCGGTCACGCTGCCAGTCATCAGATTCTTGAGCTTGGTTCTGACGAAAGCGGCACCCTTGCCGGGCTTCACGTGCTGGAATTCCACCACTGTATAGACCTGACCGTCCATCTCAAAGGTCACGCCATTTCTAAATTCACCTGCTGAAACCATAAATTACCTCCCAAATTATTTCAGGGCGCAATGGGCCCACTTTCTTATCTTATACTAGTGTACTTGAAAAACGCTTTCTTTTCAAGATGTTTTTTTACTTTTTTAGAGCACAATCAGCTCTTTTGGGCTGGAATTGAGATTTTCCGCTCCATCTTCCCGAACCACCACCAGATCTTCGATGCGGACGCCGAACTGACCCGGCAGATAAATCCCCGGCTCTACGCTCATCACTGCCCCCGCTGGGATACCATATCCATACCCCACCGAAAAACTGGGCTTTTCGTGTACCTCAATGCCCAGGCTGTGTCCCAGACTGTGACCAAAGCAAAACGCATAGCCAGCCGCGTCAATCACATCCCGAGCCAGAGCGTCAATTTCATGGCCGGTGAGCTTAGCCCGAATGCCCTCCAGCGCCTTTTGCTGAGCCCGCAGCACTGTGTCATAGACCTGCCGCATCTCGTCGGTGACATGTCCCACCGCTACGGTACGGGTCATATCGCCACAGTATCCCTGCCAGGTGCAGCCAAAATCCATGGTGACAAAATCCCCAGGCTCCACCGGCTTGTCGGTGGGCATCCCATGGGGCATGGAAGAATTGACGCCGCTGACCACAATGGTGTCAAAAGCCAGTCCTTCTCCGCCTGCCTTCTGCATGGCATATTCCAGTTCGGTACGGATTTGCCGCTCGGTGACGCCCGGACGGATATAGTTGAGAATTTCGCCAAAAGCCTGTTCCCCAATGCGTTGAGCCTGCCGGATCCGTTCCAGTTCATCAGGTCGTTTCACCTGACGCAGCTTTTCCAGCGCGCTCTGAAAAGGACACAACTCCACGCCCGGCGCCGCCTCCGCCAGACGGCGGTATTCGGCATAGCTCATGCTCTCCTCTTCAAACCCCAGCCGTTTGACACCATTTTCGGCCATCAGCTCCGCAATCCGGGCAAACTGCCCCTTGTTACACATCTCCACTTCCATGCCGGAAATGGTATTTTCCGCCGCCTCCACATATCGGAAATCCACCAGGAACCACGCCTTGTTGGGGGTGACCAGCGCCACTCCAGCGGTGCTGTGCAATCCTGTTACATAATACCGATTGGGAAACGACGTAATGAACATGGCGTCCATGGACTGTTCCACCAGCGCCTGCTGCAACGCCTGTACTGCTTGATTCATTGTTTCATCGCCTGCTTTCCTGTGGACGGCTCAAAGCCGCAGCATATAGGCCAGCGCATCCAGCGCCAGAATGTAACTCATCTTGCCAAATCCCACAATCTGGCCTGCGCACACCGGCGCCAGTACCGATTTGTGCCGGAACTCCTCCCGGGCAAACACATTGGAATAGTGAATCTCCACACAGGGAATCTTCAGGGAAGCGATGGCATCCCGCAGGGCATAGCTGTAATGGGAATAAGCCCCCGCGTTGATGATGAGCCCATCATAGTTTCCGCGGGCTTCGTGAATCTTATCCACCAATTCTCCCTCAATGTTGGAGGTGAAAATGTCCACCACCAGTCCCAGCGGACGAGCATGGGCCAGAATTTCCACATTGATGTCATTGAGACTCTCGTTTCCATAAATGCTGGTTTCCCGGCTACCCAGCAAATTTACATTGGCTCCATTGATGATCATAATATGCTTATTCATGGTTCTTCTCCTCCTGTTTTTTCTCCTGTGATTTCTTTCCCCTCAGCCAGAAGCCGGCCCCAAAGGCCGCTCCCCCCAGCAACAGGTAGCTTGCCAGCCACTGCGCCAGCTGAGCCGATTCTCCAGTGGCACCCGGCCACAGCACCAGGCTGTTGCCCATGACCATACTCCAGGCCATCAATGACCACTCCACCGGCCCTGCCAGCCACACCGGCCACCAGCCTATCCACATGGCCACTGTGAGCAGTGTCAGCCACACCAGCACCGCCCCCACCAGGCGGCTTTGTCGCCACCGTCCGGCTAGATAGAGCACCGCCACCCACAGCAATACCGGCAGCAGCTGCCATGCCTGAGGGATGACCAAACCCAGCAGCGCTGCCGCTGCCCCTGCGGCTGCCCATATAATTTTTTCTTTTCCCATGGTTCCAGCCTCCTGTTTGGCTTACCTCGCAGACTGGCTCTCAAACAGCCGGCGCATCTCCCGGGCGTCTTCAGTCTGGGTCCCCGCCGATTCACAAATAAAGGTGGGCTCCAGCCCCTTTTGATACACCAGCTCCGACAACGGTTCAAACTCCGGTCCATACAGGGTGTCGGCGAAGGTGAGATGTCGTTTTTCTCCGCCTTTGGGAGTATATTCAATCTTGGAAAAATGACTGTGAAAAATCCGCAGCCGATCCCGTCCCAAACGGTTTTCCACCGCTTCCAACACTTCTTTCAGCTGCTGGTAGGTATGGCAGCCGCCAATGGTGCGGGCGTTGAGATGGCCAAAATCCAGAGTGGGCAGCATCCGTTCATCCAGCGAGCACAAGGTCAATACTTCCTCCAAATCGCCCAGCTGTCCGATTTTGCCCATGGTTTCGGGGCACAGCCGCACCTCTCCCAGTCCGGCCTCATCCACCCGGCGCTGGGCCTCCCGCAGCACCCCCAACGCCACCTCCAGCGCCTGGGCCCGAGTCTGCTTCATCACCGCTCCGCTGTGAATCACCACCCGCTCTGCACCCATCCACTGAGCCGCCTGACAGCTCTGCAAAATATAATTCCAGGTGGCCTCCTGTTTCTCCGGATCGGGATTGGCCAAATTGATATAATAAGGCGCATGCAAGCTCAGCGCCACTCCATGGACCCGGGCCTTTTCTCCCAGGGCACAGGCGGTTTTTTCGGTGATCTTCACCCCGCGGCCGCACTGGTACTCATAAGCGTTGAGCCCCTGCTGTTCCAGATACCCGGGCATTTGCAGGGTGGACTTGTTTCCGGCGGCGTAAAAGCTATCACTGTTGCCTGCCGGACCAAAGTGAATGCCCACACTCATTCCCCCTTCCGTCCATGCCGCTGAAAGTGACGAATCACCGGCTCTTCCATCTGTCGCTTCAACCGGAAAAACCAGTTTTCCCGTTCTTCCACCGGCTGTACCAGAATGGTCATCAGTCCCGCCCGGTTGCCGCCCAGCATATCGGTGTAAATCTGATCCCCCACCAGCGCCACCTGGCTCCGGGGCAGACCCATCTGGCGCAGCGCCCGGCTCAGAGCCGACTGCAACGGCTTTTTCGCATTGGCAATCACAGGCAGCCCCAGTGATCGGTTATACCGTTCCACCCGCTCCCGGGAATTGTTGGATACCAGCCAGATCTGATATCCTTTTTCCTTCAGCCGGCGGATCAGCGCCCGGTTTTTCTCATCCGGTTCCGCTGTGGAATAGGAGCAAAGCGTATTGTCCAGGTCAAAAATCAACCCCCGGATGCCCTTTTCCCACAGCGCTTCAAAATCAATCTCATATACGTTTTTATAGAACAGATGCGGCAGTAATTTTTGATACATATTTCCCCTCTTGGCTGTATAAATTGAACTGATAGGATATTCAAATCATAGCACATCTGCACAGGAAAATACAAGGGGGGAAGCGCATTGGCCACACTTTATCTCTCCACACCACCGGAGGGCTTGGCCCGCACCGGAGCGTTGGGAGCGCAGGGGTTTGTCACCGGATATGCGGTGGGCAACACCCTCAGTTTGTTTCGTCTATATCGGGGACGTCCCGGCAAACAGCCCATGATGGCACTCACCGGCAAGTTTCTCACCCGCCCGCGTCAAACCCAGGACCCCCGTTTCGTAAACCGTTTTGTTTCCTCCCTGTGGTCGGAATGCCGTCTGATGGGTTTTGAGGAAATTTTTTTCAATTGGGCGGAATACTCACTGTGGGCACCTCTGGTGGAAGAGGCGGCCCGTCAAACACCCCGCCCTGCTCTGTATGCCCTGTGCAGCAGCCAGGATGAGCTGCCGCATGGTGTATGTCCGGTGTTGTATGCAGATCCCCTGGCGCCCTTTCCTCAGGAGGTAGAGCGGTTTCTGACCCATCATCCTGGAAAAGAGACGGCGGTCTGCCTGCCCCTGTGGGCGGTGGAATACGACCTGCCGCACATCCGGCGCAACAGCCGTTTTCTGCCGGCCGCCGATGTGTATCATCTGGCGCACCAGCGACAATTGACCTTGCAGTACGACGCGGACTGGATGCAGGGCTATTTCACCCGTCAGGAACAAAATCAGGGCTTTTTCACCCATGTGGAAAGCTGTGAAAGTCTGGAAAACAAAGCCCGATTTCTGGCCCGGCACAACATCCGTAAGGTATTTGCGGGATTGGGGCCATTGGAAGCCATCTGCCGGGGATGCGGACAGGAGCTCTCCGCTTTTTTACCCCGCTGGATGGAACTGCTCTCCTCTTGAAATGGAAAAAGCAGGCTACTTACGTAGCCTGCTTTTGATCATCCATTCTCAAGACCGCACTTTGACAATAGCTGAAGGAGCATGAGAAAAGGTAAGCAAATTACTTGAACTTTCTCTTTCTTGCCGCTTCGGATTTCTTCTTACGCTTTACGCTCGGTTTTTCGTAGTGCTCTCTTTTTCTGAGCTCCGAGAGAACGCCAGCCTTGGCGCATTGACGCTTGAATCTGCGAAGTGCGCTATCTAAAGATTCATTTTCTTTGATTCTGATTTCTGACACTGATATCCCTCCCTCCGCTGTCACAAAAGTGATGGAACTTGCAATAGCGGTCTTTAACAATTATATAGAATCGAGGCCCAATTGTCAAGCAATTTTACTGCCGCACATTCACATTTTTGCTTATTTCGCCACAATGTTTACGATGCGGTCCTTTACATAAATTTCCTTGATAATGGTCTTGCCCTCCAGAATGGCTGCAATGGTGGGGTTGTTCTTGGCAATGGCAATGGCTTCTGCCGCTTCCGCCCCCTTGGGAATGACAATGGTGGACTTCATTTTGCCGCTCACCTGTACGCCGATCTCGATGGTCTTATCCACCGTCTTATCCTCGTCATAGGTGGGCCAGGTCTGGCTGGTCATCACGCCGCCAAAGCCCAGAAGCTCCCACATCTCCTCGGTGATATGGGGTGCAAAGGGATTGAGCAGGGTGAGGAAGGTCCGCATTTCCGCCTGGTTGATGGATTTTTCATCATAGAAGGTATTCAGCGCGGCCATCATGGCGGCAATGGCAGTATTGGCCTTCAGGTTGTCGATGTCCTCGGTCACCTTTTTCACCAGACGGTGCATCATCACTTCGTTTTCGGGCCGGTATTCCCCCCCGTCAATCATCATATCCATCAGGCCGAACACCCGGTCCAGGAAACGCTTGCAGCCCTTGATGGAGGAATCGCTCCAGGGCGCCGCCTTTTCGAAGTCGCCGATGAACATTTCATACAGACGCATGGTGTCAGCGCCATAGCGCTCCACAATGTCGTCGGGATTGACCACATTGCCCCGGGACTTGCTCATCTTTTCTCCGTTTTCACCCAGAATCATACCATGAGAAGTCCGCTTGGCGTAGGGCTCTGCATAGGGCACCACACCGATGTCATAGAGGAACTTGTGCCAGAACCGGCTGTAGAGCAAGTGCAGGGTGGTATGCTCCATACCACCGTTATACCAGTCCACCGGTCCCCAGTACTTCAGGGCTTCAGGGCTAGCGATGGCATCCTCACACCAGGGATCCATATACCGCAGGAAATACCAGGACGAGCCTGCCCACTGGGGCATGGTGTCGGTCTCCCGCTTGGCAGGACCGCCGCACTTGGGACAGGTGGTATTCACCCAGTCGGTCATCTTGGCCAGCGGAGATTCACCGTTTTCGGTGGGCTCGTAGCTGTCCACATCGGGCAGCACCAGCGGCAGTTCACTCTCGGGCAGGGCCACCGCACCACACTTTTCACAGTGTACCAGCGGGATGGGCTCTCCCCAATACCGCTGACGGGAGAATACCCAGTCACGCAGTTTGTAATTGACCTTCTGATGGCCCACACCCTTTTCGGTGAGGTACTGGGTGATGGCCTTCTTGGCCTCTTCCACACTCATGCCGTCCAAGAAGCCGGAGTTCACCATGATGCCGGTTTCGCAGTCGGTAAAGGCCGCCTCTTCCACATTGCCGCCCTTCACCACCTCGATGATGGGCAGACCGAATTTCCGGGCAAACTCCCAGTCACGGGTATCGTGAGCGGGCACTGCCATAATGGCGCCGGTACCGTAGCTCATCAGTACATAGTCCGAAATGAAAATGGGGATCTCCTTGCCGTTGACAGGATTGATGCCCCGCACACCCTGGATTTCCACACCGGTCTTTTCCTTCACCAGCTCGGTGCGCTCAAAATCACTCTTGGCCGCTGCCTCTTCCCGATAGGCCAGCAACGCATCCATATTGGTGATCTTGTCCGCCCATTTCTCGGTGATAAAGGGATGCTCAGGGGAAATGACCATATAAGTGGCGCCGAACAGAGTATCCGGACGGGTGGTGTAGACAGTGAGGGTGTCGCCGGCGGTGGTGGCAAAATCCACTTCCGCACCGGTGCTGCGGCCAATCCAGTTCTTCTGCTGGGTCTTGACCCGGTCGATGAAGTTCACCTGATCCAGATCGTCGATGAGACGCTGGGCATACTCGGTGATTTTCAGCATCCACTGGCTCTTGAGCTTACGGACCACCGGGGCGCCGCAGCGCTCGCATACACCGTTGACCACCTCTTCGTTGGCCAGTACGCATTTACAGCTGGTGCACCAGTTGACGTCCATCTCTTTTTTATAGGCCAGACCATGCTTGAACAGCTGCAGGAAAATCCACTGGGTCCACTTGTAGTACTTGGGGTCGGTGGTGTTGATCTCACGGCTCCAGTCAAAGGACAGGCCCAGACTTTGCAGCTGGCTCTTGAAACGGGCCACATTCTGCCGGGTCACAATTTCCGGATGAATGTGATTTTTGATGGCGAAGTTTTCGGTGGGCAGTCCAAAGGCGTCCCACCCCATGGGATAGAGCACATTGAAGCCCTGCAGACGCTTTTTACGGGCCACAATGTCCAGCGCGGTATAGGACCGGGGATGACCCACATGCAGGCCCTGCCCAGAGGGATAGGGGAACTCCACCAGCGCGTAATACTTGGGCTTGGTGTAGTCATTTTTGGCATGGAATACGCCGCTTTCCTCCCATTTGGCCTGCCACTTTTTTTCGATTTCCTTAAAATTATAGTGCATGGTTTCTTTATCTCCCTTGGCCGGTCTCTGACTGTCCCAGCTGATTCAGACCGGCAATTTATTTTCCCAGATCGCGAAAGTCTCTGAAGGACCTTTCGCCCATTTTTTTATTATAATACAGCCGCGGCGCTTTGGCAATCGGCTTTTTCGCGGAATCTCATCATTTCTCCCGCTGGGCGCGCTGTTGGGCCTTCCATGCGAGAATGCTCTCCAATCGCTCTTTGGCTCTCCCCTCGCTGCCCTGCCCGGTGGGACGGTAATATCTCCGTCCCAGCAGGGAATCGGGCAAGCAATCCATGTCCGCCACCTTTTCCTCGGTGTCATGGGCATAGACATACCCCTCCCCGTAGTGTAGTTCTTTCATCAGGCTGGTGGGGGCGTTGCGGATGCGCAGCGGCACCGGTTCATCCAGCATCTCCCGAGCGTCCTTTTTAGCCGTTTCATAGGCCACATACAGGGAGTTGGACCGAGGTGCCAGAGAAAGGTACACCACCGCGTGGGTCAGATGTACATTGCACTCGGGCATCCCCAGGAAATGACAGGCCTGATAAGCTGCCACCGCCACTTCCAGTGCCCGGCTGTCCGCCATGCCGATGTCCTCGCTGGCAAACCGTACCAGCCGGCGGGCCACATACAGGGGGTCCTCGCCTGCTTCCAGCATCCGCGCCAACCAGTACACCGCCGCATCTGGGTCGCTGTTTCGCATGGATTTGTGCAGTGCCGAAATGAGATTGTAATGTTCCTCTCCATTTTTATCATACAGGAGCGACTTATGGGAGGTGCACTGTTCCAGCAGTTCCGGTTCCACCCACACTTCCTGTCCTTCCCGCCGGCCGTTGAGCACCGCCATTTCCAGTGTGCCCAATGCCGTCCGAGCATCCCCACCGGCAAACCGGGCGATGTGCTCCAGCAAAGCAGGCTCTATGTGTACCGTCAGCTCACCAAAGCCCCGTTCATCCCGGAGAGCTGCCTCCAACAGCCACACCAGTTCCTCTGTCTGCAGGGGCTGCAGCACAAACACCTTGCACCGGGAGAGCAACGCCGAATTGATTTCAAAGGAGGGATTTTCGGTAGTGGCGCCGATGAGCAGGATGCTTCCCTTTTCCACATAAGGCAAAAAGGCATCCTGCTGGGCTTTGTTGAACCGGTGAATCTCATCCACAAAGAGGATGGTACGCTCGCCGAAACGCCGGTTGGCCTCCGCCTGCTCCATCACCCCTTTGATCTCTTTGATACCGCTGGTGACGGCGCTGAAATTGATAAATGCCGCTTTGGTACTGTGGGCGATGATCCGGGCCAGGGTGGTTTTACCCACACCGGGAGGCCCCCAGAAAATCATGGAGGAAATACGGTCTGTTTCAATCAGTTGGCGCAGAATTTTCCCCTCTCCCAACAGATGCCGCTGCCCCGCGAATTCCGACAGATTGCGGGGACGCATCCGGCTGGCCAATGGTCGGTCATCCTGCTTTGATGCAAACAAGTTTTGCTGTTCCATGCCCTGCACCTCCTTGCGGAAAGGGAGCCGCTGCCCTGCGGGCCGCCGCTCCCTTCTGTACCGTCATTCCTTGACGATGCTGCTCAAATCCATTTTTTCTCCGTCGGCCCACAGATGTTCCAGGTTGTAGAACTCCCGCATTTCCTGGCTGAATACATGCACGATGACACAGCCATAATCCACTACGATCCAGCTGCCGCTCTGATATCCCTCAGTACGGCTGGGCGGCAGTTCAAAGTCCTGCTTCATCTTGAATTCCACCTCTTCCGCCAGGGCTTTGACCTGGGTGGTGGAACCGCCGGTGCACAGCACAAAATACTCACACAGAGTGGAAATGTCGGTCACCCGGATGGCTTCAATGTTCTGTCCCTTTTTATTATCCAGAATCTGTACCACATTTTGGGCAATTTCCCATGCAGTTTTTTCCATATGCTTCCTACCTTTCTTTATTTGGATAAATCTTCCCCGATGATGATGGTCACATCGGTTTTGCCTTCTTCCTTGCTCTCGCTCTTGATGGTGGCGCCAGGGAATTTCTCTTTTAGCTGGGCTTCACTCACCGCGCCGCCCCGCACAATGATGGTAGTGGTTTTGTAGGTGATGTTGTTGGCAGTATCCTCCCGCACCACCTGGCAGTCCAATTCTTCCACCTTTGTACGCACCGTATTCACCACATTTTTACTCTTGGTGGAATTGAGAATTTCCACCTGGGGCTTGTCTGACTCAAATACTTCCTTCAGTGGCACGCCGCTCTGCTGGGCTCCCGCTACCGATGCCTGGGGTGTGGGAGATACAGCCCCCGCCGACGGTGCAGTGGCCGAAGTGGAAGTAGATGTAGATGTGGAATCACTGCTCCGTTCAAACTGACCGCCGGGCAAATGATTTCCTTCCAACGACACACCCGTTTCCTCACTGGTTTTAACAGGAATGGCGGGAGAATTTTTGGGGTTGACGGTATTGTTTTCCGCTTCCGGCTGCCCCATCACTGTGGAGAGTTTAGTATTGAGCGCCTCATCCAGATCATCGCCGTTCACATCCACCTGAGTGTCCAGCTGCCGTTCAAACTCCACCATGTGGAACTTGTCCTCAGTGAGCTCCTGTTGGAAGGGATTGAAATACTCATTGATGATCTGCATGGTTTCTTCCTTGTAGATGGTGTAATAAGCCTTTCCATCCACCCGGGCATTTTCGCCCGTCAAGGTGAAGAACCGAATGTCCTCACTTTGCAGCTCCAATGCCTGTCCAGCCAAAAATACCATATCACTGGTACTGAGATTGGTTTTGAGATTGGAATTGATGGCGTCAATCATTTCCGGCACCTTGAGTACCGTACCCAAATTCAGCAGCTTGCTCATAAAAGCGGAAATAAAGGCTTTCTGCGCTTTGAGCCGGCCAATGTCTGCGTCGGCGTAATCGCTCCGGAAACGGACAAATCCCTCGGCCTTGGCGCCGTCCAGCACCTGCACCCCGGGTTCCAGATGAATGGTGAGTCCCTGATAGGGATCTTCATAGTCCATGGCCTGGGGCACGTTGATCTCCACGCCGCCCACAGCATCTACAATCTCCCGGAAGGCCAGAATACTCACCACCGCATATCGGTCGATGGGAATCCCCAGGAAATTCTGTATATCCTCCTCCAGCTGCTCAATGCCGCCAATTGCAAAGGATGCATTCACTCGCTTGTTGCTGCGGTCCACATCCAACATGCTGTCCCGGGGGACTTGCAGCAGATTGAGCTTGCCGTTTACTGTATCAAAAGACACCACCAAAATGGTATCGGTATTGAGCCCTCCGGCATCGGTACCCACCACCAGGAAGGTGTAATACTTATCCTTACGGGTATAGCCGGCGTACTGCTCCACCTGCAGATTGACTTCCGTCTGGGTCTCCCCAGGCTCTTCCACATCCATCCCCCGGTTGAGCATGGCCCACACGCTGCCCACTGCCAGCAATGCCACACACAGCACCGCCACCGCAATGTACAGTCCCAGACCGCGCCGGCCTTTTTTCTGTCCATCGGTTTCGCGGGTAAAATCATCCCCCACACGCCGGCGGACTCGTTTTATCTTTGCGTTGCCCATGAATCAAACTCCTTTGTGAATAATGGCCTCGTTGCGGGCGGCAACGGTGCCGGGATGCAGCAGGACTCCCTTGCTCACGATCTCCCGAATGGAAAAATCCAGCGCAAAGCGATACCCCTCGTGAAAATCCCGATGGGCTTTGTCCCGCACTTCCGCCGCACCCGGAAAGGTACGGCCTTCCTCTGTAAAATCTGCCATATACACAATCTTATCCAGCAGGGTCATGCCGCTGCGGGCCGTGGTGTGATATCGAATGGCGTCCAGAATCTCGCGGTCTTCCACTCCGTAGAGATGCTGGGCCACCAGCGCGCCCGAAATGGGATGAAACAGTTTGGGACTGCGCCACTCCACCTCGCTCAATTGAGCTCCGTAGGTGGCAAACGCTCTGCGATGCCGCTGCTCGTCCCACATTTTGGTCACATCGTGCAGCAGCCCCGCCATTGCGGCTTTGTGAGCGTCCGCTCCCAACTTCTGGGCATACCAAACGGCTTCTTTTTCCACGCCCAGGGTGTGCCGAAACCGCTGCTCCGGGATCTCTCTGCTCAACTGCTCCCGCAGGTTGTCCAACTGTTTGCTGTTCATCCGCGCGCCTCCTTTTTCACACCATGATTGACCTACTCTTCTCTGTACAATCCCTGCTGTACAATGTATTCCTCCACCGGTCCCGGAATCCAGCCTGTCACAGGCTGTCCCTGCCGGAGCCGGCTGCGAATCTGAGTGGAGGACACCTCCACCGGGTCCACATCTACCACCTGAATGTGTGCTCCATACTGCTGCCGCAGACGCTGGGCCTCCGCTTCCAACACCGGACGTCCTTCCTTTTCCCGGCTGGCCGCCACCAGTGTGCACAGCGAAAAAATCTTCCGAAATTCCCGCCAGCTCTCAAAAGAGAGCAGCATATCGGTGCCCATCACAAAATACAGCTGATACCCAGGGTATTCCTGCCGCAGCTGAGTGAGGGTATCCACCGTATAACTCTTGCCGCCCCGGCGCAGCTCCATATCACTGACCTGATAGCCCGGCCGATCCTGTATGGCCCGGCGAATCATCTCCAAACGGTGCTCTCCCGACACAAAATCCGCCCCCACTGCTTTATGGGGTGGCAGATTGGTGGGAATAAACAGTACGCCGTCGGGATGATATTGCTTTTCCAGTTCCACTGCCGCCTTGATGTGGCCGCTGTGAATGGGATTGAATGTCCCGCCCAAAATCAGCAGCCGTTTGGTTGCTTCCATATCACTTCACCAGCTGTATCTTTTTGTGTTTCTTGGATTCCTTGTAAATCACCAGACGGGTTCCCACCGTCTGCACCGGCTCCGCTCCTGTGGCCTGACAAATTTCATCACAGGCTTCCCGAGCGGTCATCAGGCTGCTCTCCAATACCCGCAGCTTGATGAGTTCCCGCGCTTCCAGCGCATCCTCCACCTGCCGGATTAAATTGTCACCAATCCCGCCTTTTCCAATTTGAAAAATGGTTTCCAGTGGGTTGGCCAGCCCACGCAATTGGGCCCGTTGTTTGCTTGTCAGCATATCATTTCTCCTCTGTTGTCTGTTTGATCTCCTCCAACCGGCATGCGAAGGCCCGCAGCGCTTCGCCCCGGTGACTGATGGCATTCTTCTCCTCCGATGTCAATTCACCGAAGGTTTTTCCATATTGCTCCACATAAAAGAGCGGATCGTATCCAAAACCGCCCTCTCCCGCCGGTTCCCGGGCGATGACTCCCTCGCACCGGCCTTCTACCGTAAAATTCCCTCCGGGATACACACAGCAGATGGCACAGGTAAAATGGGCCCGCCGGTCCTGGATCTGTTCCAGCGCCGCCAGCAGTTTACGGTTGTTGGCCTGGTCATCATGTCCCTCACCCGCGTACCGGGCGCTGTACACCCCAGGCGCACCGCCCAGAGCGTCCACCTCCAGACCGCTGTCATCTGCCATGGTCATCTCTCCGCACAGATCAAAAATGGCCTTTGCCTTGAGATAGGCGTTTTCCGCGAAGGTGGATCCGGTTTCTTCCACTTCCAGCTCAATGCCCCGCTCCTTCATGGATTGTACCGTATAGCCCAGCGGAGCTAAGATTTCCCGGATTTCCCGTACCTTACCCGCATTGCCGGTGGCCACTACAATGTTCATACTTCTTCCTCCTGCTGAGGCTCCTCCTGCTCCTGTCCAAAGTCCTCTCCGCCGAAAATGGCCCGGGCGAACTCCTTGGGCTGGAAGGGCTGCAAATCCTCCATCTTCTCACCCACACCGATGAACTTCACCGGAATGCCCTGTCCATGACGGATGGCAATGACAATACCACCCTTGGCGGTACCATCCAGCTTGGTGAGCACAATGCCAGTGATGTCTGCCACTTCTTTGAACTGCTGAGCCTGGCTCACCGCGTTCTGACCGGTGGTGGCATCCAGCACCAACAAAACCTCCCGGCTGGCCTCGGGCAGCTCCCGTTCCATCACCTTGAAGATCTTACCCAACTCATTCATCAGATTCTTTTTGTTGTGCAGCCGGCCGGCGGTGTCACAGATAATGACATCCGCTCCCCGGGCTTTGGCGGCAGCGATGGTATCAAACACCACGGCGGCAGGATCACTGCCCTCGCTGTGTTTGACAATATCCACTCCCACCCGCTGAGCCCAGATGTCCAGCTGGTCAATGGCAGCCGCACGGAAGGTATCCGCCGCGCCCAGAATCACCTTTTTTCCCTGTCCTTTCAGCAGATTGGCAATTTTGGCGATGGAGGTGGTTTTACCCACTCCATTGACGCCAATCACCAGAATGATGGAGGGACGGGTATCCAGATGGAGGGCACAATCTCCCTCCAGCATTTCACTCATGATGTCAATAATGGCCTGCCGAATCCCCTCCCGGTCATTGATGTGCTGCTCCCGCACCCGCTGGCGCAGACGCTCCACAATTTCACCGGCGGTTTCCACGCCCAGATCCCCCAGGATCAGCGTTTCTTCCAGTTCCTCAAACAGCTCCTCATCCACTCGCACAAACACCCGGAGCACATTGTCAATCTTGCCCAGCACCGAGTCACGGGTCTTCTGCAGCCCCTGCCGCAGTTTATCAAAAAAGCCCATTCGCTCTTCTCCTTTCCCATTAGGTGGCCTTCATGTGCAGCTTGCGCTCCACTTCCGCCACATTGATCGCCAGCAATTTGGATACGCCCTGTTCCTGCATGGTGACACCGTACAGCATATCCGCGGCCTCCATGGTGCCGCGCCGGTGGGTAACCACAATGAACTGAATCCGGTTGTCCGACCGCTGCAAATAAGAGGCAAACCGCCCCACATTCACATCGTCCAACGCTGCCTCGATTTCGTCAAAGACGCAGAAGGGGGTAGGCCGCACCCGCAGGATGGCAAAAATCAGCGCAATGGCCACAAAAGCCTGTTCTCCACCCGACAGCAACGTCAAACTGCGCACCTTTTTACCGGGGGGCTGTACACGAATCTCAATGCCGCCCTCCAATACATCTTCGGTGTTTTCCAGCACCAGTTCGGCAGTGCCGCCGCCAAACAGTTCCCGGAAAGTCCGTCCAAACTGCTGGTTGATCACCGAAAATTGTTCCCTAAACACCTTACGCATATTGCGGGTGAGATCGGTGATGATCACCTCCAACCCCTGACGGGATTTTTGCAGGTCCTCCCGCTGCTCGGTGAGGAAGGCATATTTTCCCGAGACTTCCCGGTATTCCTCGATGGCATCCACATTGATGCTGCCCAATCCCTTGATCTCGTTTTTGAGCCGGGTTACCTCCCGGGCAGTTCCTTCCGGGTCTTCCAGCGGTGTGCGGAGTTCCTCCGCTTCGCTGAGGGTCAGCTCATACTGCTCCCACATTCGTCCCAGAATGTCCTCCTGCCCCGCCTCAGCCTGCTCCAGTTGATGTTCCAGACGGGCATGCTCCCGTTCCAAACTGGTCAGACGGGCTCGGGTTTCCTTTTCCTCCTGCTGCCACCCGGTAATCTGCTGCTGCAGTTCCATCCGGCGGGTGGTTTCCTGTCCGATGGCCTGTCGGTGGCTTTCCATCGCCTGTTCCAGGCGGGTGTTTTCCTGCCGCAGCCCCTCTATATGGGCTTTGCAGGCTTCGATCTCCCGCTGTCGGTCGGTAATTTCCGCAGCCTTCTGAGAAGAAGCTTCCCGGCCTTCCGTCTGCTGACGCGCCAGGGAAGCCAGCTGATTTTCCAGCAATTCTTCATCCTTGCGGCGGGTATTGATGTCAATTTTACTGTTGAAAATATGCTCATTCAGCTGCGCACGCTGCCGGATAAATTCCTCCCGGCTTTCTCGCAGCTGCTCCATCTGCTGTTCGGTTTGCCCGATGGCCTGATCTAGACCGGCGATTTCACCGCTCAACTGCTGCGCGCGCTGCCGGCTCTCTTCCGCCTTGCCCTGCAGAGATTCACTTTCCTGCCGCAGCAGTTCCAACTGCCGCTGCTGTTCTTCCCAGGCCGCCTGGGCGGTCTGCAGCTGATACCGGGCCTCCACCTGCTGCTCCTGTTTCTGACGCAGTTCTTCCTGGGCCCGCTGGGTGTCATACTGGGCCTGAGAATGGGCCGCCCGGGCCGCTTCTCCCTTTTCCTTCAGCCGGGCCAGCTTGGCGGAATTCTCCTCCACCTGCTGTTCCAGCCGCTGCAATTCGGCACTTCGGGCAAAAACACCGCTGCTCCGTCCGGCGCTGCCGCCGGTCATGCTGCCGCCCACGCCCAGCACCTGACCATCCAGTGTGACAATGCGGAAGGCATATCGATATTGCCGGGCCATGGCCACCGCGCTGTCCAGGTCCTCCGCCACTACGGTGCGGCCCAACAGATTGTCCGCCACTATGGACAGCCGCTGCTCGCAGCGCACCAGCTGAGAGGCAATGCCCACATAACCGGGCTGTGCCTCCACCCCTTTCCAGGTGAAGGGCCGGCTCTGCAGAGAAGTGAGAGGCAGGAAGGTGGCCCGCCCCGCTTTTTCCCGCTGCAGCAAACGGATGCCCTCCTTGCCGGCAGCCTCGTTTTCCACCACTATGTGCTGTGCGCTACCGCCCAATGCGGTTTCAATGGCCAATACATACTGCTCCTGGGTATCCAGCAGACTGGAAACCGGCCCGCACACGCCCCGGAGCCGGCCATGTCCGGCTGCCTGCATGACCGTTTTGACACTGCGACCATAGCCTTCAAATTCCCGCTCCATATCCCGCAGCAGGCTCTGACGGCTGGTTTGCTGATAGAGTTCCCGTTCCCGGATCTTATATTCTTCCAGCAGGGCATCCAGCTCGCTCTTGCGCAATTCCAATCGCTTCTGATATCCCTGCAGGGTATTTTGCAGCTCCTGACACTGGGTGGTGAGCTGCTGCAGCCGAGTGCTGTGCTTATCCCGCAGTCCCTGCTGCTCCCACACTTCCTCTTCCCGGCGAGACAACTCCTCTCCAATGGTATCCATCCGCTCCGAACCGGTGACCAGCTGGGCATTGGCTGCAGACAGTGCAATCCGGGCATCGGCACGGCTGGCCATATGAGCCTTGAGCTGCTGCTCCAATTGTTCCATCTGCCGGTCTTTTTCGGCCAATCCCCCTCCCAGGGTATCATCCCGGGACATATATTCTTCCAGTTCCCGCTCCAGTCGTTCCCGCTGAATCCGGGTCTGCACCAGCTGCTCCTCCAGATCGCTCTGCTGATCTGCCAGCTGCTGGCCGGTACTTTGAGCCGCCTGAATTTCCGCCTCCAACCGGCGGATGTGTTCCTGGTGATTCTCCACATCGCTCTCCCGCAGGGCAATTTCTCCCTGATTGCGGGTATGGGCGTTTTCCTGTTCCGCGTTCTCTTTGCGGTGCTGCTCCACCCGCACGTCACAGGCTTGCAACGCATCATATCCCTGCTGAATCTCCTCATCCAGCCGGTCCGCAGCCTGTCCGTTGAGATCCAGTGTGGTCTGGGAAATGACCAGTGCTTCCCGGGTACGGGTCTGGGTTTCCCGCAAGCCGTCCAATTGATACAGCCACAATCCCAGCTCTCGGTCCCGCAGATGGTCCCGCAGTTTCAGATATTTCTCCGCTTTTGTGCTGGCGGTTTGCAGCGGGCCCATCCGTTCTTCCAGCTGGGTGATGATATCTCCCACCCGCTGGAGATTTTCCTCTGCCGCCTGCAGCTTGCGCAGTGCTTCGGTTTTGCGGTACCGGAATTTGGTGATGCCGGCCGCCTCCTCAAACACCTGCCGCCGGTCTTCGCTCCGCAGAGATAAAATTTCCGCAATCCGGCCCTGTCCGATGATGGAATAGCCATCCCGGCCCAAACCGGTATCCATAAACAACTCATGAATGTCCCGCAGGCGCACCGCTTGACGGTTGATGGAATATTCGCTCTCCCCGCTTCGATAGTACCGGCGGGTGACTGCGATCTCCTCATAAGGGGAAGAGAGGATGTGCTCCCGGTTGTCCAGCACCAGCGTCACCTCCGCAAAGCCGGTGGCCGATCGTTTGGCGGTGCCGTTGAAAATGACGTCCTCCATCTTGGTGCCGCGGAGAGTGCGGGTGGACTGCTCGCCCAACACCCAACGGATGGCGTCGCAGATATTGCTTTTGCCGCTTCCGTTGGGCCCTACAATGGCAGTGAGCCCTTCTGTGAAATTGACGTTGATTTTGTCCGGAAAGGATTTGAAACCCTGAATGGACACACTTTTCAGATACACGCGCGCACTCCTCACTCCTGTGGAGAGCCCGACCGGCAGACTCCCCCACCATACTGATATAGCTTATTGTATCAAAAACCGAACCGCATTGCAATGGCCTGCCCTGTTCCGGCAAAAAGGGGGAAGCGCCTCAAAGCCGCTTCCCCCTTTATTCTTCTCTTCGCACCACGCCTCTGGGCAGGGTTTCATCGGCGTGTACCGTAAGAGTACGCAGTCCGAACCTCTGCCGCAGGAAATCCACATTGCTCCGGCCAGGCCCTACAAAGGCAGACACCTCCTTGGGATGGACCCGCAGTACCACCTGATCTCCCTGCAAACGGCAGCAGAACAACCCCTCCGCCTGCCGGCGCAGTACCCGCCCCCGGACCAGCTCTCCAAAAGCCGGATGCCAGGGACCTGCCAGCAGATCCCGCTGGGGAGAGAGGTTTTCCTCCGCCATCAGCCCCAGACGCAGCACTTTGACCTGCGCCCGTCGCATCATGGACAGCAAATCCGCACACCACTCCAACGCCTGCTCCAACTCCAGTGGCTGATACTCTCCCCGCTGGTACATCTCCGCCAATGGCGTACCCCGCAGCACCAGCGTGGGATAGATCCGGGTGGTTTGGGCGCCCAGACGAATGATCTCCCGGGCGGTGTGCTGGCATTTTTCCCGGGTGTCGCCGGGCAGACCCACCATCATTTGCAGGCCCAGTTCCAGTCCCGCTTCCCGGATGATCCCGGAAGCCCGCTCCACATCAGCCGGAGTGTGCCCCCGGCCTGATTGCCGCAGCACTTCCTCATCCATGGACTGGGCGCCTAATTCGATGGAGGTCACGCCCCGCTCTTTCAGCCAGTCAACGGTTTGTCGGTCGATCAAATCAGGACGGGTGGACAGTCGAATGCCCCCCGCCCGGCCGTTTTCCAGATAGGGCTGAGCGGCCGCCAGTAAGGCCTGTTGCCGCTCTTTTTCGATCCCTGTAAAACTGCCACCGAAAAAGGCAATTTCCGCATCACAGTGGGGCGGCAGCGTAGCCACCGCCTGACGCAGAATCTCTGCCGCCCGAGGCCCATCCATTTGCCCTCCCGTATGGGTGATGGCCCGCTGGTTGCAAAACACACACTGGTGAGGACAGCCCATCTGTGCCACAAAAATGGGAATGTTGACGTGTCTCATGCTTCGCCCATCAGTTCCAGCGCCTGATGAGCGGCCATTTGTTCCGCTTCTTTTTTGCTCCGACCCTCTCCCCGGCCAATGACATTGCTATTGAGATGAACCTCCACAAAAAACCGCTTATTGTGATCGGGACCCTCTTCTCCCACCAGCACATACCGCAGCTGCTCCTCACGGTTCTGCTGCACAATCTCCTGCAGAAGGGTCTTGAAATCCCGGTTCAGCTTGCCCTTTACCGCCTCGTGAATGCTCTCTTCCAGCCGGGGCAGGATGATGTTTTTGACGCTTTCAAATCCGCTGTCCAGATAGATGGCGGCTATGACGGCCTCAAAAGCATCAGCCAGAATACTGGTCCGCTCCCGGCCATGGGTCATCTCTTCCCCTTTGCCCAGCAAAAGATACTCTCCCAACCCCAGTTTCTTGGCCGCCTGATACAGACTCTGCTCGCAGACCACCGCCGCCCGGATCTTGGTCAGTTCCCCCTCGGGAAGCCGTTTGCACTCATGGTAAATGTACTGGGACACCATCAGACTCAGCACGCTGTCTCCCAGAAACTCCAGCCGTTCATTGCACACCAATCCCTGACCCTTGTGCTCATTGGCGTAGGAACTGTGACTCAGCGCCTGCCGCAGCAAGGATTCATCCTGAAAGGTATAGCCCAATGTCTGCTGTAATTTTTCCATTCCATTTCCTCCTTTCCCATGTACAGAAAAAAATCGCCACCTGGAACGGGCCCCGTTCCAAGTGGCGTTTGGTCAGTCGCCTACTCGGTTTCTCAAATAGTCCACCACGTCGCCCACAGTGTGAGCCGAGGCCAGATCATCGTCTCCAATCTCAATGTCGAACTCCTCTTCCAACGCCATGACCAGCTCCGCGATGTCCAAAGAATCCGCACCCAGATCCTCAAACTGTGTATCCAGCGTGATTTCATCCTCTTCCACGCTGAACTGCTCCGCCATGATCTTTTTCAGGATGTCCAGTTCCATCACCAGCCCTCCTTTCTGTGCAAGATTCTATAATAGATAATAGGCAGATTTTTCCCTCTTGTCAATATCCTTTTGGAAAATCTCACACATCACTGCTGAGCAGTGGTTTGCGCCGCTTCCACTTCCCGGGCCAGCAGTTCCTCAATCTCACTGATGATATTGCCTTCCACCACCAATTTGGCCTGTCGGATGGCATTTTTGAACGCCCGGGCATCCGAGGAGCCATGGGCTTTGATTACCGGCTTGCGAATCCCCAGGAAAATGGCCCCGCCATATTCCTTGTAGTCCATTTTGTTCTGGAAGGCCTTTACATCCCGGTACAGCATGAGAGCGCCCAGCTTACCCCGCAGACCACTTAAAAACATCCGCTTGAGGTTGAGGGCGATCAGCTTGCCCATGCCTTCCATGGTTTTGAGCAGCACATTGCCGGAGTAGCCGTCCGCCACGATGACGTCGCACTCTCCCAACGGCACCCCTCTGCCTTCCACATTGCCCACAAACTGAATCTCTCCGCAGTTTTTCAGCAGCTGATAGGCCTCCTGCTGCAACGAAGTGCCCTTGGTGTCCTCGGTACCGTTGTTGAGCAGTCCCACCCGGGGGGAGGACATGCCCAGCACCGCCCGCATGTACACGCTGCCCATCACACCAAACTGCAGCAGATAGTCGGGCTTTACCTCGGTGTTGGCACCGGCGTCAATGAGCATGCAGCTGCCGGTCTCGGTGGGCATCACCGGAGCCAACGCACTGCGTTTCACTCCTTTGATGCGCCGCACAATCAGAGTGGCCCCTGCCAGCAGTGCGCCGGTGGAACCCGCGCCCACAAAGGCGTCAATTTCCCCATTTTTCAGAGCATTGAGGCCCACCACCATGGAAGAGTCCTTTTTGCTGCGAATGGCCATGGCGGGGTCCTCATGAATGTCGATGATCTGAGAGGCATTCACAATGGAAATCCCCTGATCGGAAATTCCCTGCTGCTGCATCAGGGGACGGATCTCCTCCTCCCGGCCGTACAGCACCATCTCCACGCCCAGCTCCCGTACCGCCAGCTCCGCGCCGCGCAGCACCTCCAGAGGGGCATTGTCGCCGCCATGAGCGTCAATTCCAATCTTCATTCCGCTCCATCTCCCTTTCTCATTCACAACATCTCGATCATCATGTCCAGCGTATCCAGCGCCCGCATGGCGATCTCAAAATTTTTCTCTCTCTTTTTCCGGAAACGGCCCTTGTAGGGTGCCATAATTCCGAAATTCACATTCATAGGCTGAAAATCCGTCACACTTTCATCGCTGATGTACGAGGCCAAAGCACCGATGGCCGTCAGATTGGTAAAATCCACCTGGGGCTTTCCCTGCAGACGGCGGGCAAGATTAAGCCCAGCCAACAATCCGCTGGCGGTGGATTCCACATACCCCTCCACGCCCGTCATCTGTCCTGCGAAGTAAATGTCCGGATGGCTGCGCATCTGAAAATGACAGTTGAGCAGTTTTGGGGACTGGATAAAGGTGTTGCGGTGCATCACCCCATACCGCAGAAACACCGCATTTTCCAGGCCCGGAATCATGGAAAACACCCGCTTCTGCTCAGGGAATTTGAGATGAGTCTGGAAGCCCACAATGTTATACATGGTTCCCTCCCGGTTGTCCTTGCGCAGCTGCACCACTGCGTAAGGCTCCTTTCCGGTGCGGGGATCGGGCAGCCCCACCGGCTTGAGCGGTCCAAACAGCAGGGTATTTTCCCCTCGTTTGGCCATAATCTCCACCGGCATACAGCCCTCAAACACCTTCACCTTTTCAAAGGAGTGGGTAGGGGCCTCTTCGGCTGTGATCAGCGCCTGATAAAACGCCTCATACTGCTCCTGGTCCATGGGGCAGTTGATGTAATCCGGGGTCCCCCGGTCATAGCGGCTGGCAAAGTATGCCTTGTCCATGTCAATGGACTCAAAAGCCACAATGGGCGCCGCAGCATCGTAAAAGTACAGGCTTTCCTCTCCCAGCAGTTCCCCGATGGACTGAGAGATCTCCGGGGTGGAGAGCGGACCGGTGGCCACAATCACAGGCCCCTCAGGGATTTGCTCCACATGCTGCTCCACCACTGTGATGAGCGAATGAGAGCGAATGCGATCGGTCACCGTCCGGGAAAAGCCTTCCCGGTCCACCGCCAGAGCTCCTCCTGCCGGCAGCCGGTTTTCCTCCGCTGCCTGCATCACCACACTGCCCAGATGCCGCAGTTCCTCCTTGAGCAGTCCCACCGCATTTTCCAACTGGTCTCCCCGCAGGGAATTGGAACACACCAGCTCGCAGAACTGGGGGCTCTTATGGGCCGGGGTCATTCGCTGGGGCTTCATTTCATACAGGGTCACTGGGATTCCTGCCTGGGCCAACTGCCAGGCGGCCTCACAGCCTGCCAGGCCAGCTCCGATCACCGTGGCTCCCGTCTGTTGGGTCTTCATTCTTCCTTCTTCTCCTCCTGATTTTTCCGCGGGGCTTCCCGAGTATAGCCGCAGCCCTCGGCCGGACAGTAGATGTCCCTCTTCCACTTGGTGCGCTGCAGCAGCATATGCCCGCACTTGGGACACTTTTCCTGCATCGGCTGGTCCCAGGTCATAAAATCACAGGTGGGATTGTGCTCACACCCGAAATATTTCTTGCCTGTTTTGCTCTTGCGCTCCAAAATCATTCCGCCGCACTTGGGACAGGCCACGCCGGTGGGCACCGTAATGGCCTTGGTGTTGCGGCACTCGGGGAATCCAGGGCAGGCCAGGAATTTCCCGTATTTGGACAGCTTATACACCATCTTCCGGCCGCAGTTTTCACAGATCACATCGCTCTCTTCATCGGGAATCTTGATGTGCAGGTCTCCCAGATTTTTCTCCGCTTCCTCCAGCATGTGCTGAAAACCACCATAGAACTCCCGGAGAACATCCACCCAGTTTTTCTTACCCTCTTCGATGCTGTCCAGATCACTTTCCATTTTGGCGGTGAACTCGGTATCCACAATGTAGGCAAAATTCTGACTGAGCAGATCGGTGGTCACCTCTCCCAGCATGGTGGGGATGAGCTGTTTTTTCTCCCGCACCACATAGCCCCGGGAGAGGATGGTGGTGATGGTGGGCGCGTAGGTGGAAGGCCGGCCAATGCCGTCCTCCTCCAGTGCCTTGATGAGGGTGGCTTCGGTGTAGCGGGCAGGCGGTTGGGTAAACTTCTGCTCATGGGTCAATTCCTTGAGCAACAGCGTCTGCCCCTCCGTCAGCTCGGGCATATTGCTCTGCAATTCCTCTCCGGCAGCGTCCACGCCCTCTTCATAGACCGCAGTGAATCCCTTGAATTTGACGGTCTGGCCATTGGCTTTGAACAGATATCCATTGCAGGCCACATCCACCGTCTGGGTGTTGTATACCGCCGCCTCCATCTGGCTGGCGATAAACCGGTCCCAGATCAGCTTATACAGCCGGTACTGGTCCTTACTCAAATGCTCTTTTACCTTATCGGGTGTAAATTTGGCACTGGTGGGACGAATGGCTTCGTGAGCATCCTGTGCCCCGCTCTTGGTACGGTACTGGTTGGGAGTTTTGGGATAAAACTCCTGACCGTAGGTTTCCAGAATGTAGTCTTTGGCAAAGGCCTGTGCCTCTGCTGACAGCCGCAGCGAGTCGGTACGCATATAGGTGATGAGACCCACCTGTCCGGCCCGCCCCAACGATACACCTTCATAGAGCTCCTGGGCCACGCTCATGGTCTTACGGGATTGGAAATTCAGTTTGCGGGAAGCCTCCTGCTGCAGGGTAGAAGTGATAAATGGAGGCGCCGGGCGACGGCGCTTCTCCCCTTTTTTCACCTTGCTCACCACATGGGGCTTTCCGGCGATGGCGTCCAGCACCTGCTGAGCCGCCGCCTGATCGCCCAATTCCATCCGGCCCTGCTCGGTCCCAAAGAATTTGGCAGCAAAGGGACGCCGTACCCCTTCCGCCTGGTATTTCACGTCAATGTTCCAGTACTCCTTGGGAATAAAGGCATTGATTTCCCGTTCCCGATCCACAATGAGCTTGGTGGTCACCGACTGCACACGTCCGGCAGACAAGCCCTTCTTCACCCGGGCCCACAGCATGGGACTCAGCTTATAGCCCACAATTCGGTCCAGAATCCGCCGCGCCTGCTGGGCATCCACCAGATCCTGGTCAATGGCCCGGGGATGTTTAATCCCGCTGGTCACCGCAGTTTTGGTAATCTCATTGAAGGTCACCCGCTTATACTGATTTTCCGGCAGGCCCAACAGCTGCGACAGATGCCAGCTGATGGCCTCTCCTTCCCGGTCCGGGTCAGTGGCCAGGTAAACCATATCGCTTTTTTTGCTCTCTTTTTTCAGTTTTGCAATGAGATCGCCCTTGCCCCGGATGGAGATGTATTTGGGTGCAAAGTCATGCTCCACATCCACTCCAAACTGGCTTTTGGGCAGATCCCGCAAATGGCCCATGGAGGCCATTACTGTAAAATCTTTCCCCAGATACCGTTCAATGGTTTTGGCTTTGGCCGGGGATTCCACAATCACTAATTTCGACATGCCACTCCTCCCGCCTCCACAGGCAGGAACTCCTCTCTTCTATGTTAACCCCTTGCGGGGATGAAAATTTCATTTGAGACAAAACCGTCTGCCGGGCATCTGTTCCACACAGCCCTCCAGCTCCAGCTCGGTGAGGCAGGCAATCAGCTCACCCACCGGATAATCCACCTGCTGTGCCAGCTGATCCAACTGCATTGTCCCCTTGGCCAGCAGATGACAGATTTCCCGCTGTCTTACGGTCCAATCACGTTCCGCTTCTTCCGCAGGCTGTGATGTAACAGCATCAGCTGATCCTGGTTGAACAGAAGGCTCCTGCTCCGGTATGGGGTCACAGGAGGGTTCCGTTTCCCATTTCTTATGACTGATCTGCAGCCGCCCACTGTATTCTTCCAGAATATCCGATGTAGATGTCACCAACTTGGCAGTACCACTTTGAATCAAGCGATTACAACCTGCATGAGTACTGCTCTGTGCCCCACCGGGCACTGCGAAAACCTCTTTTCCTTGCTGCAACGCCAGATCCGCTGTGATGAGTGCTCCACTTTTGCTGTGAGCTTCTGTCACCACCACCCCATCGCTGAGTCCGCTGATGATACGGTTTCTCTGAGGGAAATGCCACGCTTCCGGTTTGGAGTCAGGCGGATATTCTGTGATCACCGCGCCGCCGGCCCTGCAAATGGCCCGCATCAGTTCCCGATTTTCTTTGGGATAGGGCACATTGATACCGCTGCCCAGCACCGCTATGTTTTTCCCCTCTCCTACCAATGCTCCGCGGCTGGCCATGGTATCAATTCCTCTGGCCAATCCACTCACCACTACCACTCCATAGCGAGCCAACTCCCTGCTCAGTTTTTCCGTCAAGGTCATACCGTATGCAGTGGCGGTGCGGCTTCCCACCATGGCAATGGTCAGTTGTTCATCTACATTGGGCAACTGCCCATAACAATACAACACCACTGGTGGATTGTACAGCTGTTTCAGCTTATCGGGGTACGCCGGATGATGATAATGCAGAATGTCCACCCGCTTGCGGCGGCAAAACTCCAGATAATAGGCCGCCCGACTGGTATCTTTCCGGGAAAGCGCCCACAATTCCTGACGGCTCAGCTCCACACTGAAGGCTTTGGCCAGCTGCTCCGAGCTCATGGCATAAATCCGATAGGGATTTTCCTCTTCCGAAAGTAACAAGGCTGCTTTGCGGTTGCCCGGCCCCATGGCTTCAGCAAACCAGATATAATATAGAAGGTTTTCCATTGTACCCTCCTTTTATCGCTTCTGCTTGTGGGCGCGAGCCATTTCCCACATCAGGATGCCCGCCGCTACGCCGGCATTGAGAGACTCCACCTGGCCCATCATGTCAATGTACAGCCCTCCATGGCTCAGCGCCGCTGCTTGCGGGCTGACTCCATGGGCCTCATTGCCCACCATGACACATACTTTCCCTCCCAGCGTGGTATGAGCAACACTCTGCGCCTGATCATCTAGCAAACTGGCCCAGATGGTAAACCCTTCCCGGCGCATCCGCTCCAATATGGCACAAGGTTCCTCTACACACAGCACTGGCTGCCGGAACAGACTGCCCATGGTACTGCGGACCACTTTGGGATTGAACAGCTCCACACAGCCCGCCGCGATGACCAGATCCATCCCCATGGCTTCGGCCGTACGCAGAATAGTCCCCATATTGCCTGGGTCCTGCAGCCCATCCAACAGCAGACAGGTGCTGCACTCCTCCAATGGCCGCTCCCGGAGGGCCATCACACAGCTGGCCGCTACCGGCTGGGGAGTGCGAGTGTCCGTCACCGCCTCCAGCACATGAGGAGCCACAGCGTATACCGCCGTTCCCTGCGCCTCCAGCTGCTGCTTCCACTCAGGCTCCAATGCCGATTCTTCCGTATAGAGCAGAGTGGTCAAATGCTGGCCGCTGCGCAATGCTTCGCCGATCATTTTCCCACCCTCCAGGAGAAATTCTCCCGTTTTTTTTCGTCCATTCCGCTGCTGTAAGGCTTTCAACCGCTTCACAACGGGATTTTGAGTGCTTGTCAACCGTTCGATTTTCCCCTGCCCCCTTTCAGGTATTTGAAGCCGAGTTTACCATTACATTATAGCAACAACCAAAGAGATTGCAACCATATTTTTCAATTATTTGCCCTTTGTTCACATTTGAAGGCCTTTCTTCCCGTTCAAAAAGTGTCTGTGAAACGCAAAAAGGCGGCTGCCTAAGCAGCCGCCTTTGATGAATTTGCGGAAAAATTACTTCAGATTTTCTTCCAGCTTGGCCAGCTCTGCCTTCAGCTCTTCGGGCAGGGTATCGCCAATCTTGGTTTCGTAGAATTCCTTGATGCCCTTGACATCTTCTTTCCACAGTTCCTTATCCACTTCCAGCAGACCCTTGATGGTATCCACAGTCACGCCGTCCAGGCCCTCGATGTCGATATCTTCAGGCTTGGGCACATAACCGATGGCAGTTTCCACAGCGTCCACCTTGTCTTCGCAGCGATCCAGGATCCAGTTCAGCACTCTCATGTTGTCGCCGAAACCAGGCCAGATGAAGTGACCTTCGTCGTCGGTACGGAACCAGTTCACGTTGAAGATCTTGGGCTGATGCTTTACCTTCTTGCCCATTTCGATCCAGTGCTGGAAGTACTCGCCCATGTTGTAGCCACAGAAGGGCAGCATAGCCATGGGATCACGACGTACCACGCCTACAGCGCCAGCAGCAGCAGCGGTGGTCTCAGAAGCCATGATGGAGCCTACGAACACGCCGTGGTTCCAGTCGCGGGACTGGTACACCAGGGGAGCGGTCTTGGCACGACGGCCGCCAAAGATGATGGCAGACAGCGGCACACCAGTAGCAGAATCAAATGCAGGAGAGATGCAGGGGCAGTTCTTAGCCGGAGCAGTGAACCGGGAGTTGGGATGTGCGCCCTTCTCGCCAGTGGTGGGATCCCAGGGTTCGCCCTTCCAGTTGGGTACGCCCATGGGAGGATTCTTGTCCAGACCTTCCCACCATACGCCGCCATCCTTGGTCATAACCACGTTGGTGAAAATGGTGTTGGATCTGGTAGAAGCCAGAGCGTTGTAGTTGGACTTTTCGTTGGTGCCGGGAGCCACGCCGAAGAAGCCATTTTCGGGGTTCATAGCCCACAGACGGCCGTCGTCGCCCACACGGATCCAGGCGATGTCATCGCCCACGCACTCCACCTTGTAGCCCTGATCAGCCAGGAACTTGGGAGGAATGAGCATAGCCAGGTTGGTCTTGCCGCAGGCAGAGGGGAATGCAGCTGCGATATACTTGGTCTCCTGACCGGGCTTGGTCAGACCCAGGATGAGCATGTGCTCAGCCATCCAGCCTTCCTTGCGGCCCAGGTAAGAGGCAATACGCAGAGCAAAGCACTTCTTGCCCAGCAGCACGTTGCCGCCGTAACCGGAGTTAACGGACATAATGGTGTTTTCCTGGGGGAACTGCACAATGTAACGATTCTCTTCATCCAGATCAGCCTTAGCGTGCAGACCCTTGATGAAATCAGCGCTGTCGCCCAGAGCGTCGTATACTTCCTTGCCCATTCTGGTCATGATGGCCATGTTGAGCACCACGTAGATGGAGTCGGTGATCTCGATGCCGTACTTGGCAAAGGGAGAACCGATAACGCCCATGGAATAGGGGATGATATAAGCGGTACGGCCCTTCATGGCGCCGGTGTACAGCTTATTCAGCTTGGCGTGCATCTCAGCGGGATCCATCCAGTTGTTGGTGTTGCCAGCCTCATGCTTGGTGGGGGTGCAGATGAAGGTTCTGCCTTCCACACGGGCCACGTCGTTCACAGCGGTTCTGTGATAGTAACAGCCAGGCAGCTTCTCCTGGTTCAGCTTCACAATCTCACCGGTGGAGCAAGCTTCCTTACGCAGCTCTTCCAGCTGCTCTTCGCTGCCGTCCAGCCATACGATTTTGTCGGGCTGGGTCATGTCGGTCATTTCCTTGATCCAGTCCAGCACAGCCTTGTTGGTAGTTAAAGCCATTTTCATTCTCCTCTCATTCTATACCGATTGCTCGATACTAAAATCTATACCGCTTATTATTATAATCAAAAACTGTCAAGATTGCAATTCATTTAACAAGATTTTTGCCATTTCCTGCAGATTTGTCCTGCCCGCCAAAAAAATCTGTCATTGCGGCAAGCTGCTCCAATGTGAGCCGTTCCCCCCGGATATTTTCCGGAAGGCCCAACTGCCGCAGCGCCTCTGTAATTTGTTCCTTGCTCACCCCTACGCCGCTGGAGGCTAATGAGTTAACAAAGGTCTTTCTTCGCTGAGCAAAAGCCCCGCGCACAATGTCAAACAACAGTTTTTCGTCCCGCACTTCCACCGGAGGCCTCTCTCGCACTTCCAGGCGAATCACCGCACTTTCCACTTTAGGCGCGGGCATAAAGCACTGAGGGGGTACCGTAAATAGCAGCTGCGGCCGGGTGTAATAATGCACCGCCGCCGAAATCGCCCCCGCCTCTTTTTCTCCGGGAGCGGCGCACAGCCGCTGGGCCACTTCCTTCTGCACCATGACAGTGATGGACTCCACCGGCAGCTTTTTTTCCAGCAAAGCCATGATGATGGGGGTGGTGATATAATAGGGAAGATTGGCGCACACACACACCCGTCCATCGCCAAACTCACTGCGCAGTAGCTGAGGCAAGTCCAGTTTCAGCACATCTCCGCTGACAATTTTCACATTTTGATGTTCCCGCAGTGTATAGGCCAATATGGGGGGCAAGCGCTGATCAATTTCAATGGCTACCACCTTGCCTGCCTGCTTGGCCAGTTCATGGGTCAACACCCCAAAACCGGGACCAATTTCCACTACCCCGCAAGTGTTGTCCGCCCCGCAGCTGGCTGCAATGCGCTGCGGCACCTCCGGATCAATGAGAAAATTCTGTCCCAGTTCTTTGGAAAACCGAAAATGAAACCGGTCCAGCAAAGATCGCACCACTTTAGGATCACACAGTTGTTCCATAGCGCCTCCTCACTGCTGGAAGGTAATGCTGGCATCCTTGGGAAGGGCCAAGCCACATTCCACTTCCATACATTTGATGATACCTGCCAACACAGGACAGCTGGCATGTCCGGGGAAGTTGGCGGCCGCATATTGGTACAGCGCGTTCACACCAGGCTTGCTCAGGCAGATCTCAAAGGCATCAAAGGTATCTCCCAGCTCTTCCATCATTTTACGCACCGCTTCACAGCCCGAACGCACCGTCACCTTGACTTCCATCTGGTCTTCACTCACCGCTTCCACACTGGTGGGCAGATTGCATACGCCTGGCTGAATCATCACTTTTGTCATACATATATCCTCCTTCATGGGGTACGTTTTCTCCTCTTACGGTACCACAAAACCTGACAAAAGGCAATTGACTTCCAGCAGTCGCCTTCTGTTTTCTGTTCCCAGCAAAAAATCCTTGCCCACCTGACAAAAGTCTGCTATAATAGTAAAGCACTTTTCTATAATATGGAGCGGTATCGAAGTGGTCATAACGGGGCTGACTCGAAATCAGCTTGCCGGCAACGGCACGTGGGTTCGAATCCCACCCGCTCCGCCAAAAAAGTCTGCAAATCCAAATGGATTTGCAGACTTTTCTTTTTGCCCGCGGAATTAAAAAACCACCACCAGCATCATTTTGAACGCCTCTTCTCCATATACTGCGTGGGGATGCCCCGCAGGCATCACGATGGATTCCCCTTCATGGAGCAGATACTCCACCCCGTCAATGGTGATTTTCCCAACTCCATCCAGACAGGTGACAAAAGCGTCGCCGCCCGATTCATGCGTACTGATCTCCTCTCCCTTGGCAAAAGAGAACAGCGTGATGCTCAGCGCACTGTTTTGAGCCAGTGTTTTGCTCACCACCTGCCCCTCTTGGTAGGCAATCTGGTCCTTCAGCACCAGCACCTCCGCCTGACGGATGTTTTTCATCTTCACACTCATACTCTACACTCTCCTTGTTTGATTTCACTCACTCCAACACCCTACCATCCACCGAAATGGTGACCACCTGCCAGGGAATCCATTTGCCGCTGTCCTGCAGCGCCTTTTTAACAGCCATTTCCAAACCGCCGCAGCAAGGCACTTCCATACGCACCACAGTGACGCTTTGAATCTCATTGTTTTGGAGAATCTGGGTCAATTTTTCGCTGTAGTCCACCTGATCCAACTTTGGGCAGCCAATCAGCGTAATCTTCCCACGCATAAATTCCTGGTGCAGATTGGCATAGGCATAGGCGGTACAATCCGCGGCAATCAACAGCTTGGCCCCATGGAAATAGGGTGCATTCACCGGAACCAGTTTGATCTGGCAGGGCCACTGCCCCAGCTGAGAAGTTGGAGAAACACCTGGAACTGTGTGCGTCTCCTGTACAGGCTGGAGCCGTTTCATCCGCTGACCGGGACAGCCCCCCAAATGCGCCTTCTGTTTTTGATGCTGCAAAACCGCCTGCTCATCATAGGCTTTGGCCTCCCGCTCCACAAAGGTGATGGCCCCCGTAGGACAGGTGGGCAGGCAATCTCCCAGTCCATCGCAAAAATCATCCCGCAGCAGTTTGGCTTTGCCATTTACCATCCCGATGGCTCCTTCGTGACATGCCTGGGCACAGGCACCGCATCCATTGCACTTTTCCTGGTCTATTTCAATAATTTTTCGGATCATGTTTCATTCCTCCTTGTTTTGTTGACTTCATTTTAGTACAATCAAAACAGAAAGTACGTTGTTTTAACCACAAAAGGAGTGTTTTATGTTTCCAGTTCATCATCCCATTTTCCGTGACATCACACAGGAGGAATTCAACGAAATGACCGCCTCCGGGTGCATTCGTACTTCTGAATACGAAAAAGATGCTTTCCTGTTTCACATGGGAGACCGCACCGAAGAATTCGGTATCCTGCTGTCAGGTGAAATTCACATTGAAAACATCGACCTGTGGGGCAACCGTATGATTTTACACAACATCACAGCAGGACAGGCTTTTGCGGAAACCTATGCTTTTTGCCAGGTGCCCGTTCTAGTGGATGTAGTGGCGGTGCAAAACTGTCAGGTGTTGTTCGTTCACATTGGGACTTTGCTCTCTCCCCGCAACCAGGCACGTTCCTGGTATAGCAAACTGCTATACAATCTGCTGGTGCTCTCCACCGACAAAAATCTGGCCTGGGCCAATCGCATGCTCTGTGTCTCTTCCAAAGGCATCCGTGCCAAGGTGATGACCTATCTGTCCTCCGAAGCAGTCCGACGTGGCTCCATGAAATTTTCCATTCCCTTTGACCGTCAGCAGATGGCTGACTATCTAAATGTGGAACGCAGCGCGTTGTCCAAAGAACTGGGGCGCATGCAGCGAGAAGGAATTTTGACTTTTCACAAAAATCAATTCCATTTGCACCGTGTAGACCATCCATAAAAAAGCCCGCAGATGATATCCATCTGCGGGCTTTTGCGGATTAAAATCCGCTGGCTCCATAGTTTTTGAGTACCCGGGCGGAGGGATCGTCCACGTCACAGCCTTCCCAGGTTTTGTTGGGCATCCAGAAATCCTTGATCATACGGGCCTGACCGGGGTAGTATTTCTCAAACAGATCCCGGTACAGCAGGCTCTCCTTGGTAAAGGGTGTCCCATAGCGATACTGTCCGCATTTTTTCCAGCACTCCTGATCGGTATATCTTTGTGCTGCAAATTCCTTGAGATCATCCACCATGGAGTGACCCACTGCGTCGGAAAACGCAGCCTTCTCTCTCCACAGAATTTCATCAGGCAACAGGTGATCCTGCTCAAAGGCATGCCGCAGCAGATATTTTCCCTTGCCATAGGTGTTGAGCTTCAAAGCAGGGTCCACCTTCATGACATACTTTACAAAATCCAGATCCCCAAAGGGTACCCGGGCCTCCATGGAGTGTACGCTGATGCAGCGATCCGCCCGCAGCACATCATACATATACAGCTCATCCACCCGTTTTTTGGACTCCTCCTGAAACGCCTTGGCCGAGGGGGCAAAATCGGTATATTTATACCCGAACAGCTCGTCGGAGATCTCACCAGTCAGCAGCACCCGCACATCGGTCTGCTGCCGGATGGCCTTGCAGCACAAATACATACCCATGCTGGCCCGGATGGTGGTGATGTCCCAGGTTCCCAGTGCCGCCACCACTTCAGGCAACAACTGGATCACATCCTCCCGGGAGATGATCACCTCGGTGTGCTGAGAACCAATAAAGTCCGCCACCTGACGAGCATATTTCAAGTCGATGGCGTCAGTGTCCATGCCAATGGCAAAGGTGCGGATGGGTTTGTCCATCAGTTTGGCTGCAATGGCGCACACCAGACTGGAATCCAGCCCGCCGGACAGCAGGAAGCCCACTGGAGCATCGGCGTCCAGTCTCTTTTCCACCGCAGCAATCAGTTTGTCGTGGATATTGCGGCAAACGGTTTCCACATCGTCCGAACTGTACTTTTTCACCGTAGTCAAATCCGCATACCGCACAAATTCCCCTTTATAATAGTAATGGCCAGGAGGGAACGGACAGATCTCCGGGCAAAGTCCCACCAGGTTTTTGGCCTCGCTGGCAAAGACAATCCCTCCATCCCCATCGTAGCCGTAGAACAGCGGGCGTATGCCGATGGGATCCCGAGCCGCGATATAGGTGTCCTGCTTCCCATCATATAAGATCAGTGCAAACTCCGCATCCAGCCGGGCAAACATGTCCAATCCGTACTTCCGGTACATGGGCAGCAAAATCTCACAGTCGCTTTCGCTCTGGAAGGTATATTCACCTTGCAGCCGCTCCCGCTCTTTCCGCCAGCCGTACAATTCCCCGTTGCACACCAACCGGTCATCCCCCAAAGAAAAGGGTTGCATGCCCCGCTCGTCCAGTCCCATGATGGACAGCCGACGGAATCCCAGCCAGCCTGAGGGAGTTTCCATCACCCGAGCCATATCCGGACCTCTGGAAAAGGTTCGGTCCAGATAGCTCTGAACCTCCTGCATCGTTCTGCTCTTGGTGGTAAAACCGATAATCGAACACATAAAAAGCACCTCCGAAATCAAAAAAATACGCAGCAACTCCTCTTTTTAGGACGAATGCTGCGCTCCGCGGTGCCACCTAATTTGCCGGCTCAAACCGGCCACTTTTCAAAGCCCTATCAGGCCCCGTACGATATAACGGTCGCAACCCGGTTCCCCTACTGATTTGCACGTTCAGGGTTCTGCTCCGGAGTGTTCTTCACGCAGTGTCCTGTACGGAGTTTCCACTCTCTCCCGCTCACTGAAACCAACCTTCTGCGGTACTTTTCTCCTTCTTCGCATGTATTTGTTATGGTGATAAATAAGCAAAAAGGCGCCGTGACTTCTGTCACAGCGCCTTTGCTGATGGTCTTATTATAGTCAGCTCCCTTGCGTCTGTCAAGTGGTTTTTGTATTTTCCTCAAAAAACATTTTGTTTATATGAAATTTTATTTTTCCATTCCTGCATATGAAGTCAATTATTGCTTAATTTTTCTTGCTATATTGTCCAAAAATGAAATTTTCAAATCAGATCACGCAAAATCATATTGACATTTTTTTGATTGGAAGGTATACTTCTACATATACTGAGGACAAAGGTGTTCCAGCCAAAGAGGGTTGGACTGCCTTTGTCCTTTTTTATTTTACAGGCATAAAAGGCTGGCGGCAACTCACTTTCTCATTGCCCGCCTGCGCCCTTACAAATTTACCTGGAAAGGGGAAACTCACATGAAAACTGAAGGTTATCGACAGCGTGGCTTATACCATCCGGCCTTTGAGCACGATGCCTGTGGCATCGGCGCCGTAGTAGACATTCAGGGACGTCCCACCCATCAGACAGTGGACGACGCGCTCAAAATTGTGGAAAAACTGGAACACCGCGCTGGCAAGGACGCCGAGGGAAAAACCGGCGACGGCGTGGGCATTCTGGTACAGATATCCCATCGCTTTTTTGCCCGGGCCGCCCGGGAAGCAGGAATTTCCCTGCCTGAATCCCGTGACTACGGAATCGGCATGTTTTTCTTTCCACAGGATGTGCTCAAGCGCAGTCAAGCAAAAAAAATGTTTGAAGTGATTGTGGCCAAAGAAGGCATGGAATTTCTGGGTTGGCGCACCGTTCCGGTGCTGCCAGAGATTCTGGGCCAAAAAGCCAAGGACAAAATGCCATTTATTGAACAGGGCTTTGTCCGCCGGCCACAGACGGCCGCCCAGGGGCTGGAATTTGACCGCAAACTCTATGTGGCCCGCCGGGTGTTTGAACAGTCCAACGACAATACCTATGTAGTTTCCCTCTCCAGCCGAACGGTGGTGTACAAGGGCATGTTCCTGGTGGACCAGCTCCGCGCTTTCTATCTTGATTTACAGGACCCGGACTATGAATCCGCCATTGCCTTGGTGCACTCCCGCTTCTCCACCAACACCAATCCCTCTTGGGAACGGGCCCATCCCAACCGGCTCATCGCCCACAACGGGGAAATCAACACCATCCGGGGCAACGCCGACCGCATGCTGGCCCGGGAAGAAACCATGCATACACCTCTACTGGACAAAGAATTGGACAAAGTGTTTCCAGTGGTCAATGTGGAAGGTTCCGACTCCGCCATGCTGGACAACACCCTGGAATTTCTCATGATGGCAGGCATGGAGTTACCTCTGGCGGTGATGGCCTGCATTCCTGAGCCATGGATGGCCAACAAGACCATCTCCCGCACCAAACGGGATCTGTACCAATATTATGCCACCCTGATGGAGCCTTGGGACGGCCCAGCCTCCATCCTGTTCTCCGACGGCGATGTGGTGGGCGCGGTGCTGGACCGCAACGGTTTGCGGCCCTCCCGATACTATGTCACCACCGACGACCGGCTTATTTTGTCCTCTGAAGTGGGCGTGCTGGAACTCCCCCCCGAACAGATCGTACAGAAATCCCGCCTGCAGCCAGGCAGAATGCTGCTGGTGGACACCTGTCAGGGCCGCATCATTGACGATGATGAACTCAAAGAGTCCTATGCCGCCCGCCAGCCTTACGGTGAATGGCTGGACCGCAATCTGGTGCATCTGGCAGATCTGCCCATCCCCAACAAACGGGTCAAACATTACACCAAAATCCAACGGCAGCAACTGCGCAAAGCCTTTGGCTATTCCTACGAGGATGTGCGGGGTGCCATCCTGCCCATGGCCCGCACCGGTGCGGAACCCACCGCCGCCATGGGGATCGACATTCCTCTGGCGGTGCTGGACGACAAGGACCAGCCTCTCTTCCATTATTTCAAGCAGCTGTTTGCCCAGGTGACCAATCCTCCCATCGACGCCATTCGAGAAGAAGTAGTCACCGACACCACCGTCTATGTGGGCGATGACGGCAACCTGTTGGAGGAAAAGGCGGAAAACTGTCAGGTCCTGCAAATCCACAACCCCATCCTCACCTCTACTGACATGATGAAAATCAAGGCGATGGATCAGTTGGGATTCCACGTGGAAACGGTTTCCATCCTGTATTACAAAAACACCCCGCTCCACCGGGCCCTGGACCATCTGGCAGTGGCTGTGGATCGTGCCTACCGGAACGGCGCCAACATCATCATTCTCTCTGACCGGGGCGTGGACGAAAATCACGTGGCCATTCCCTCCCTGTTGGCCGTCTCCTCCATTGAGCACCATCTGATCCGCACCAAAAAGCGCACTGCGGTATCCATCCTGCTGGAATCCGCCGAACCCTGGGACGTGCATCACTTTGCCACCCTGCTGGGCTACGGCGCCCGGGCCATCAACCCCTATCTGGCTGAAGAAACCATTGTGGAGCTGATTGAAGAGGGCCTGCTGGATAAGGATTTCCACACCGCAGTGGCCGACTATACCTCCGCCATTCTCCATGGCATTGTGAAGATCGCCTCCAAAATGGGCATCTCCACCCTGCAGTCTTATCAGTCGGCTCAGATTTTTGAGGCAGTGGGCATCAACCGAGAGGTGATTGACCGCTATTTCACCAATACCGTATCCCGGGTGGGCGGTATTGTACTTCAGGAGATCGCCGCCATGGTGGACCGCAATCACTCTAAGGCCTTTGACCCTCTGGGACTGGACACCAACCTGGAGCTGGACAGCAGGGGCGCCCACAAAGCCCGGGCGGGCGGAGAAGACCACATGTACAACCCCCAGACCATTCATCTGCTGCAGCAGGCCACCCGTCGCGGGGATTATGCCCTGTTCCAGCAATACACCACTCTGGTGGATGACGAAACCAAACCTCACACCCTGCGCGGCCTGCTGGACATGAAATACACCGACCAGCCGCTGCCTCTGGAAGAGGTGGAAAGTGTGGATTCCATCGTGAAGCGGTTCAAAACCGGCGCCATGAGTTACGGCTCCATCTCACAGGAAGCCCATGAATGTCTGGCCAAGGCCATGAATCTGCTGGGGGGCAAATCCAACTCGGGCGAGGGCGGCGAAGAGCCCGACCGGCTGCGTGACCCATCCCGCAACTCGGCCATCAAGCAGGTGGCTTCGGGACGGTTCGGCGTCACCAGTGAGTATCTGGTCAGCGCCAAGGAAATTCAAATCAAAATGGCCCAGGGGGCCAAGCCCGGCGAAGGCGGCCACCTGCCTGCGGGCAAGGTATATCCCTGGATTGCCAAATGCCGCCACTCCACACCGGGCGTCACCCTGATCTCCCCACCCCCTCACCATGACATCTATTCCATCGAGGACCTGGCCCAGCTAATCTATGACCTGAAAAACGCCAACCGGCAGGCCCGGATTTCGGTGAAACTGGTAAGCGAAGCGGGAGTGGGCACCATTGCGGCCGGTGTGGCCAAAGCCGGCGCTCAGGTGGTACTGATCTCCGGATACGACGGCGGTACTGGCGCCGCCCCCCGCACCTCCATCCACCATGCCGGTCTGCCCTGGGAGCTGGGGCTGGCGGAAACCCACCAGACCCTGATTCAAAACGGCTTGCGTTCCCGGGTGGTGGTGGAAACCGACGGCAAGCTGATGAGTGGCCGGGATGTAGCCATTGCCTGTATGCTGGGGGCTGAGGAATTCGGCTTTGCCACCGCTCCTCTGGTGACCATGGGCTGCGTCATGATGCGGGTGTGCAATCTGGACACCTGCCCGGTGGGTGTGGCCACCCAAAATCCGGAGCTTCGCAAACGCTTTGCGGGCAAGCCCGAATATGTGGTAAATTTCATGCGCTTCATCGCCCAGGAGCTGCGGGAGCACATGGCCAAGCTAGGGGTGCGCACTGTGGAAGAACTGGTGGGCCGCACCGATTTGCTGCGGGTACGTACTCCCGCGGTCAACGCTCGAGCAGCCACTGTGGATCTCTCTGCTCTGCTGGATAACCCCTATGTGGGCACCGACGTGAAAACCCATTTTGACCCGGCGGATGCCTTTGATTTCCATCTGGAGGACGCGGTGGATTTGAAAGTGCTGGAAAAGAAGCTGGGCAAGGCCCTGCAAAAGGGAGAGCCCAAACAGGTGAAGCTCTCTGTTTCCAGCACTGACCGGGCCGTAGGCACCATGCTTGGCTCGGACATCACCCGATTGCATGGAAATCATTTGCCGGAGGACACCTTCCGGATTCAATGCACTGGTGGAGGCGGACAGTCCTTTGGCGCGTTCCTGCCCAAGGGGCTCACTCTGGAGCTGGAAGGCGACGCCAACGACTATTTGGGCAAAGGCCTTTCCGGCGGTACTCTCATTGTCTATCCTCCCAAGCAGAGTTCCTTCGAGCCCTCGGAAAACATTCTGGTGGGCAATGTGGCACTCTATGGTGCCACCAGCGGCAAGGCGTTTCTCAACGGCATCGCCGGCGAACGCTTCTGTGTCCGCAACTCAGGCGCTACCGCTGTGGTAGAAGGTGTGGGCGATCATGGCTGTGAGTATATGACAGGTGGCCTGGTGGTAGTCCTGGGCCCCACTGGCAAAAACTTTGCCGCAGGCATGAGCGGTGGTGTGGCCTTTGTGCTGGATGAAAACCGGGAGCTGTATCTGCGGCTGAACAAATCTCTGGTTTCCATGGAGCAAGTAACCGAAAGCCACGACATCGCCCAGCTGCGAGAACTGATTGAAGCCCATGCGCAGGCCACCGGTTCGCCCAAAGCCTTGCGCATCCTGTCCCATTTTGAGGAATATCTTCCCTTCTTCAAAAAACTGCTGCCCTATGACTATGATCGCATGCTGCGCACCATTGCCCAGTATGAGGAAAAGGGCATGAATCGGGAACAGGCACAGGTCGAGGCCTTTTATGTCAACACCAGAAAGAGGGGGAATGACTGATGGGAAAATCTACTGGATTTTTGGAATATCAGCGACAGGGAAACGGCACCGAGCCGCCCCTGCAACGCATTAAGCACTATAATGAATTTCACCCCCGTCTGGGGCGGGAAGACCGGCAGCGGCAGGGTGCCCGCTGCATGGAATGCGGTGTACCCTTCTGCCAGTCGGGCGCGGTGCTGAACGGTATGGTCTCCGGCTGTCCGCTGCACAATCTGATCCCCGAATGGAACGACCTGGTCTATACCGGCAATTTTGATCATGCACTGAATCGCCTGCTCAAGACCAATAATTTCCCCGAATTCACCGGCCGGGTGTGCCCTGCCCTGTGCGAAGCGGCCTGTACCTGCGGCCTTCATGGAGATCCGGTGACCATCAAGGAAAATGAGTTGGGCATCATAGAAGATGCCTGGGAAAAGGGACTGATGCAGCCCCTGCCTCCCAAAAACCGAACCGGGAAACGAGTGGTCGTAGTGGGTTCGGGTCCCTCCGGCCTGGCCTGTGCCGATCAGCTCAATCGCCGGGGCCACTGGGTCACCGTACTGGAACGTGAGGACCGCCCCGGAGGGCTGCTGATGTACGGCATCCCCAATATGAAACTGGAAAAGTCAGTGGTACAGCGGCGCGTGGACCTCATGACCTCTCAGGGCGTGAAGTTTCAGACCGGCGTGGATGTGGGCCGCACCTGCAGTGCAGAAGATCTTCTCAAGGAATATGACGCGGTGGTGCTTTGCTGCGGTGCCGCTCACCCCAGAGATTTGTCTGTCCCGGGACGGGAGGCTTCCGGAGTATTCTTCGCGGTGGACTTCCTCAAAGAAACCACCCGCAGTCTGTTAAACTCCAACCTGAATGATGGTGCTTATCCCAGCGCCAAGGGCAAAAATGTCATCATCATAGGCGGCGGTGATACGGGCAACGACTGTGTGGGCACCTGCATCCGTCATGGCTGCGCCAGTGTGCTGCAATTGGAAATGATGCCCAAACTTCCCGACGCCCGGACAGAAAACAACCCCTGGCCCGAATGGCCCCGGGTGTGTAAAACCGACTATGGACAGGAGGAATCCATCGCACTGTTTGGACGGGACCCTCGCATCTACCAGACCACTGTCACCGAACTGATTTCCGATGAAGCAGGCGCTCTGCAGGCGGTGAAAACCGTCCGGCTGGACCAGAAGCTACAACCGGTGCCCAATTCAGAACAGGTGCTGGACTGCCAGTTGTTGCTGATCGCAGCGGGTTTTCTGGGACCCCAGGCCTATGTACCTGAGGCCTTTGGACTGGAGCTCACCCCTCGCACCTGCGTCAAAACACCTGCCGATGGCTTTGCCACCAATGTGCCCGGTGTCTTTGCGGCAGGCGATATGCGTCGTGGTCAGTCCCTGGTGGTGTGGGCCATCTGGGAAGGTCGCTCCGCCGCCCAGGAAGTGGATGCCTATCTGATGGGATACACCAACTGACATGCAAAAAAGGCCAGGACCGTTTTGGTCCTGGCCTTTGATTTTTACAAAAACAGCAGCAGACTCACCGCCATCACCACCATGCCGGAAATCAAACCGTACACCGACAGATGATGCTCGCCGTATTCCCGGGCAGCTGGCAGCAACTCATCAAAGGAGATAAACACCATGATCCCCGCCACACCGGCAAAGATCACACCAAATACCACTTCGCTCATAATGGGCATCAACAGCAGCCAGCCCACCAGTGCTCCCACCGGCTCTGCCAATCCTGACAAAAAGGAATAGCAAAAGGCTTTTTTGCGGGAACCGGTGGCGTGATAAATGGGCACTGCCACCGCAATCCCTTCCGGGATATTGTGGATGGCAATAGCCACCACAATGGGAATAGCCACACTGGGCTCCTGCAGAGCGGATACAAAAGTCGCCATACCTTCAGGGAAGTTGTGAATGGCAATGGCAAGCGCCGTAAAAACACCCATTCGCATGAGCCCTGTGGCAGGTCCCGCCTGTGGTTTTGGCTCCTGCTGTTCCACCAGCTTGACTTCATGTGGGTTTTCCTCCGAGGGAATCACCTTATCAATGAGCGCAATGAAAAGCATCCCTCCAAAAAACGCCGCCACTGTACACCAACTGCCCATCTTTTCTCCCAACTGAGCAATCAGCATTTCCTGCGCCTTAAAAAATATCTCAATCATGGACACATAGATCATTACACCTGCGGAAAAGCCCAAGCTCACCGACAGAAAACGCCGGTTGGTGCGCCGGGCCAGCAGAGCAATCCCACTTCCAATCCCGGTGCTCAGCCCCGCCAGCAATGTAAGTCCCAATGCCAATAGTATGTCTCCCATACAAGACCTCCTACTTTTTGGCCGCAGCCAATTTCCTATGCCGTACCAAGGAGCATCTGGCCCCACCGCGGCATGATACAGTCTATGAAATCGGAATCCGTCTGGTTCTTATCTGAGAATGATTCCGATTTTCTTTCCATGGGAGCATTATACCAGATTGCACAAAGGCTTGCAATCCTCTCTCTTTGCCCAATTGCATCCAATCTATTTTCATGATATCATAACAACAGGTTATCACAAGGAGGAACACAACTATGGTCACATTGGCACAGCGCATTGCTGAACTGCGCAGCGAACGAAATATGAGCCGTCCCGCTCTTTCCACCGCACTGGGTCTCCCCCGCAACGCAGTGGAAAAATTTGAAACTGGCCGGCAAACTCCTACCCAGGAGCAGCAGAACAAAATCGCCGCTTATTTCGGGGTTTCCCCCCAATATCTGCGCGGAGAGAGCAGCCATCGTACCCGCATGGAAAACTGGATGGAAGGCACCTTCCCCATGGAGGAAGAGGAACCTGTCACCCCCCGCCGTCCGGTCAAGACCTCAAAGCCTGCCAAAGAGCCTCCGGCCGAGCCAGGCGCACTGTTTGGCGCTTTTCTGGGCAGCGATAAATTCCAGGACAGCCTGCGCAAAGCCATGCTGGATGTACTTCGTTCCAAAGAGGGACAGGAACTTCTGGTCCAGGCCATCCGTCGTGAATTGGAAAAACAGAAAAAATAAGCCGTCACGAAAAAAGAACCGTTGGAAAGACTTCCAACGGTTCTTTTTTTATGATTACATCCCGCTCTGTATCCGCACCAGATGGGCAATTCCGGGAATGCTCTCCCCCTGCTGACAAGCAGTGGGACTCATCAGCGCTCCAGTTCCCACAAACAGCACATCCTTCCATTCCCCGCTGCGCAGCCTGGGCAGAATATACCCTGCCAGCACCACCGCGCTGCATCCACAGCCGCTTCCGCCGCTGTTCACATCCTGACGGGAGGCGTCATAAATCATACAGCCACAATCATCATAGACACCAGCTAGTTCCATTCCCTGCTGCTGAAACTGATCCAGCACCACGCCCCGTCCCAAATACCCCAGATCTCCGGTGACAATCAAATCGTACTGCTGGGGCCGGGTGCCGGTATCCTGGAAATAGGCTTCCAATGTGTCGCAGGCGGCGGGAGCCATGGCTCCCCCCATATGGTTGGCGTCGGTGACTCCCATGTCCACAATTCGTCCCAAGGTACAGTGTGTAATACGGGGCCCTTCTCCCTGGGCGGAAAGTACCATCGCTCCGCTGCCGGTAACCGTCCACTGGGCAGTGGGGGGGCGCTGTCCTCCATATTCCAGCGGCATGCGAAATTGCCGCTCCGCGGTGCAGAAGTGGGAAGATGTAATGGCTGCTGCATAATCCGAAAACCCCCCATCCAAATTCATAGCCGCCAGGGCCAGTCCCTCCGCCATGGTGGAACAGGCTCCAAACAAGCCCGCCATGGGCACACCGAATTCCCGAAGTCCATAGGTGCTGCCAATGCACTGGTTCAGCAGATCCCCGGCAAACAGACAATGCAATCGATCCGCCGCCAATGACGCCTTTTCCAAAGCCTTTCGCAGACACAGTGTCTGCATATGACTCTCCGCCCGTTCCCAGGTATCCTGCCCGAAGGTGGTGTCCTGCTCGATGTGATCAAAACAATCCCGCAGCGGTCCCTCTCCTTCTTTTTTCCCCACAATGGAGGCCTCCCCCAAAATCACCGGCGGCTGTGCCAGTCGTACAGTCCGTTTCCCCAGCCGTTTATTTTCTCTCATGCCTTCCTCCTTCATCCGCCGCCCAGCAGATACAGCACCAACCCATACAATACCGAGGCTGTAATGCCAAAAACCAACACCGGTCCCGCTACTATAAACATCTTAGCGCCAGTGCCCATGACCAAGCCTTCGCTTTTGAACTCCAGCGCCGGAGACACCACTGAATTGGCAAATCCGGTGATGGGCACAATGGTGCCGGCTCCCGCATAACGAGCCGCCTTATCATAGACTCCCAGCCCTGTAAACAGCGCTCCCAGCAGTACCATGGTGATGGAGGTAGCCGCGGAAACCTCATCCACCGACCATCCGCGGCTGGTATATAGTTGGCGGAAAAATTCCCCCACTGTGCAAATCAGTCCCCCGGTCCAAAAGGCCATCAGACAGTTTTTCCACATGGGAGAGGGATTGACCCGCTTTTGCAGATAGTCCGCATATTGCGCTTTGCTCATATCCATTGTCCATTCCTCCTTTTTCCCGTCTTAGTCTGCCCTTTTTTTCCCATGTCATTCCAAAACAAAAAAGACCGGCAAAGCCGGTCTTTTTCTGTTGCTTTTTTGTTTTACGCCTGCTCCAACGCCTGGGCCAGATCCGCAATGATATCGTCCACATACTCCAGCCCTACAGACAACCGAACCAGATCTCCGCTGACCCCCGCTTCCTGCAGCTGCTGCTCATTGAGCTGCCGATGAGTGGTGGAAGCTGGATGCAGCACACAGGTACGGGCGTCGGCCACGTGTGTGACAATGGCCGCCAGTTTCAGATGATCCATAAACCGGGTGGCCGCTTCCTTGCCGCCCTTCACTCCGAAGGACACTACGCCGCACACTCCGTTTGGCATATATTTCTGCGCCCGCTCATAATAGCGGTTGCTGGGCAGACCGGGATATTCCACCCAGGCCACCTTGTCATTTTTCTCCAGGAATCTGGCCACCGCCAATGCATTTTCACAGTGACGGGGCACTCGCAGAAACAGCGTTTCCAGTCCCAGATTCAGCAGGAAGGAATTATGAGGAGAGGGAATGGAGCCCAGATCCCGCATCACCTGCACAGTGGCCTTGGTGATGTACGCCTGCTTGCCAAAAGCCTGGGTGTAGACAATCCCATGATAGGACTCATCAGGAGTGGTCAAGCCGGGGAATTTGTCCGCGTGGGCCTCCCAGTCAAAGTTGCCGCTGTCCACAATGCAGCCGCCCACCGAAGTGGCATGCCCATCCATATACTTACTGGTGGAATGAGTGACGATGTCCACCCCCCACTGGAAGGGCTGGCAATTGATGGGGGTAGGGAAGGTATTGTCCACCACCATGAGAACCCCATGAGCGTGGGCCGCGCTGACAAACTTTTCGAAATCCAGCACCACCAGAGAGGGATTGGATACACTCTCGGCAAAAACCGCCCGGGTATTGGGGCGGAAAGCTGCATCCAGCTCTTCGGGTGTGCAGTCCGGGTGAACAAAGGTCACATCAATGCCCATCTTTTTCATGGTGACGCCCAACAGATTGAAGGAGCCGCCATAGATGGCTGAACTGGCCACGATATGCTGGCCTGCCTCCACGATATTGATGAGGGCATAGAAGGTAGCTGCCTGACCGCTGGAAGTGAGCATAGCGGCCACGCCTCCCTCCAGTGCGGCGATTTTGGCGGCTACCGCGTCATTGGTGGGATTTTGCAGGCGGGTGTAGAAATAACCCGAGGCTTCCAGGTCAAACAATTTTCCCATTTCCTCACTGGACTCGTATTTGAACGTGGTACTCTGCACAATGGGAAGCACCCGGGGCTCGCCATTTTTAGGAGAATACCCTGCCTGAATGCATTTGGTGTTGATGTGGCTCATACTAGTTGCTCCTTTCTCTCGCAAAACTCAAACAATCGGATTGTGAACCCGGTCAGCCGGGTCAATGGGCCGAATGGGCCGGCAGGGATTTCCCGCTGCCACCACGCCGGGCGGAATATCCCGGTTCACCACACTGCCGGCGCCAATAATACTGCCCCGTCCAATGGTGACACCTCCCAGAATGGTGACACTTCCGCCAATCCACACATCGTCCTCGATGACCACCGATTTGCCCCGTTCCACAGCGGTGGTTCCCCGCAATACCGGGTCAAAGGGATGCTCCACGTTGTAGATACTCACATTGGGGGCAATGAGCACCCGGTTGCCAACGGTCACCGGAGCGCAGTCCAGCACCGTCAGATTGTAGTTGATATATACCCCGTCTCCCAGGGTGATGTTGGTCCCATAGTCGGCCCGAAACGGCGGCTCAATGTAACAGTCATTTCCCATGCCGCCCAGCAGCTGCCGGTACAGCTCCATACGCTCTTCCACCTGATCGGGACGCAGCCGCTCCGCCTCCCACAGAAGCATTTTGGCCCGCTGCCGCCGCTGCCACAAATCCTCATCCGCGGCATTGATCCATTGCCCCTGTCGGGCTTTTTCCCACTCTGTCATAGCTTTCCTCCTAGTACCGTTTCCGACTCTTGCGCATGTGGTTGTCCTTCAGCTGCTGCTGCCGCTTGTGGTTGACCACAATGGTCAGCCGTATATAGAAAATCAAAAACAGTACAAACAGCACCAGTAGAATCCGCACCACAATGTTACGGAAAAACAATCCCAAATAATACCCGATGGCACCGAAAAAGCTCTGTCGTACATCCATCAGGGCGCTGAGAGCATAAGAGCCACACTCCACCCCTTGATACAGCACCTTCATGGTACCCACCACGTCGCCTGTTTTCACAGGGGCCTTGATCAGGTCCGGCAGGGTGTATTCCACTGTGACGTCCTCCGCTTCGGCATCCGCCGGTAACAGCATTCGCACATCCTGCTGGGGCCCCAGCGATACATGGTCCATGGCGCCGGCCGCCACCGCCACTTCCTTCACCATGTCCCCCGCTTTGGCCACGCTGTAACTCTGCAGCGTTTCAAAGGTTTTGACCATGGCGTTTTTGGCATCCACATAGCTGGAGATCAATTCCTCTTCTCCATATACCTTGCCGCCCATCACCACACAGATCAGCTGCATGTTACTGCGCTGGGCCGACGTCACCAGACAATATCCAGCTCCGTTGGTATAGCCCGAAGCCATTCCCCGGGCCGCACTGTAATAGTACGTGTCTTCTTTGGACGGACTGATAAGCCGGTTATCGGTCAGAAAATACCGCGCGTCGGTGAGATTGGTGGCCGGCACCTGTTTGTGCACCGCACTGCAGATTTCCATATACCGGGGATTGGCCATGGCATACCGCCCCAACAGATACATGTCATAGGGCGTGCTGTACTGCCCCTCCTCATCGGTACCATTGGGGTTGGTAAAGTGTGTTTCCTGACAACCCGCAGCCGCCGCCAGCTGATTCATCATCTCCACAAACTGGGGCACACTGCCGTCTCCCACGTACTCCGCCAGGGCATAGGCCGCCTCATTGGAGGGCGCCAGCAGCATACAGTACAGCAGATCCTGCACTTGCATCTCTTCCCCGGGCTTCAAGTCCACCACCCGGTTATCCCGCCCAAAGCGGGTTCCAGCCTCTTCGCTGATGGTAATGGTTTCGTTGATATTGCCTTTCTCCAGCACCACCAGCGCAGTGACCATTTTGGCCAGCCCCGCCACCGGCCGCTGCTCGTGAATATTTTTTTCTGCCAATACCGTCCCGGTAACGCTGTCCACCAGATAAAACCCGCTGCTTACAATGTCCCGGGAAGACAACACCTGCATGGATTGCCCCGCCACAGCCTGTTCCATCTGCTGAGGCGTCACCTCCTGCACCGGCTCCTGGCTCTGGGAAACTGAGGTTTCCACAGACTCCTGCTCGCCGGCGGCCATGACCAGACAGCCGCTCCAGCTGCACAGCAACAGTACACAGCTCAACAGCCATGCCACCGCTCGGTTTGTCGCTCTCATCTCTTCTTCCCTTTCTATGGCCCATGGGGAAAGCTCCCCGCAAAAATTACAAAATAATACTATTATAATAGCAAAAAATTTGATAGAATGAAAGAGTAACTTTCCATCATTCAATCGGATCTTCTCAAAGAACCGGTTTCCCAAGGAGGTGTGTCCGCATGCTGCCCCTGTCTGCGCCCCGCAAAATCACGCTGCTGTGTGGAACAGCGGTGGTTGCGGGATACCTGCTCTGGTGCCATATGTCGTCACCTCAGCTGATCCTCCCGGAAGAGGAACATGACGCTCCCATCTACGTGTTGGTGGAGGGACAGGTGGCCCAGCCCGGCGTGGCGGAATTGCCACAGGGCGCCACCGCTCTGGATGCCGTACAAGCCCGGGGCGGGACCCTGGAAGGCGCGGTCCGTCCCGATGACACCCTGCCGCTGACCAATGGTGCTCACCTGTACATTGCCTCGGTGGACGATCCTCCCCGGATTGACCTCAACCAAATCACCCGGGAACAACTGGACGCCATCGACGGAATCAACAGCCGGGTGATTGAAAACATCCTGACCTACCGGGATACCTTTGGTCCTTTTCTTTCACCGGAAGAATTGCTGTTGGTGGAAGGTGTGGGCGAAAAGACCTATGAGAAGATTCTTCCACATATCATCGTGGGCCCCATAGAGCCCTCTCAGGCAAAGGAGTGACAGTTTATGCGAATACTGGTCGTGGATGACGAACAGCTGCTGGTCAAGGGAATCAAATTCAATCTGGAAAACGAAGGCTACGAAGTGGACGCCGCCTATGACGGTGCCACCGCCCTGGAGATGATTCAAAACAACCACTATGATCTGGTGGTGCTGGATCTGATGCTGCCTCAGCTCAGCGGGCTGGAAGTGTGCTCCCGGGTGCGGGAATTTTCCAACATTCCCATCATCATGGTCACCGCCAAAAGCGAAGATGCGGACAAAGTCATGGGCTTTGAGCACGGCGCCGACGATTACCTCACCAAGCCCTTCAACATTGTAGAGCTGAAGGTGCGGATTCGTGCCATTCTGCGTCGCAGCGGATCGGCCAACAACGCGGCGCGCCAACAGCAGTCCGCCAAGGCTGACACCTATGAAAAATGCGGCATCGCGCTGGATTACAACAGCCGCAATGCCATCATCGACGGACGGGAGATTGAACTCACCTCCAAGGAGTTTGATCTGCTGGATCTACTGATGAAAAATCCCGGCAAGGTGTATTCCCGGGACAACATGCTCAACCTGGTGTGGGGGTATGAATATCCCGGCGATGTGCGCACAGTAGACGTACACATCCGGCGTCTGCGGGAAAAAATTGAAAAGCACCCCGCCGAACCGGAGCTGGTCATGACAAAATGGGGGGTTGGCTATTATTTCAAGGACAAGTGAGGCCCTATTGCGAAACCGCGCCGCACGGCCCATTTTCACCACCCTGCGGGTCAAAATGCTGCTGGCCTATCTGGGCATCATCGCCCTGATTCTGGCCATTCTCAACTATTACCCGCTGCTCATCGCGCGGGACTTTATCATCTCCACCAACCAGGAGGATATCCTGGCGGACTGTAATTTCATCGCACAGCGGGCCTCCAGTTTTTCGGAGGACAACCTGCAGAGCTCCATGGACACACTGGTGTCCAATATGAATCTCTCCCGGCAGTACAACCGCATTCTGGTCACCGACCAAAATGCTGTCGTGCTCTATGACAACCAGCAACAGGAAAACATCCGGGGGAAAAAAGCCATCTTCTCAGAAATCTACACCGCTTTGGGCGGACAGGAAGTCTTTTTGCCCACCTACACCCCCGATGTGTTTACCTTTTCCGCCGCCGCTCCTCTGCTGGCTGACGAAGAAGTGGTGGGCTGTGTTTATTTGACCACCACCTCCTACGAAGAGGCACAGCTACTCACCTCCACACAGAACCAGATTTTGCTTTTCACCCTGATTCTGTGCGCTCTGGTCATGGGGCTGAGCTTTTTCTTTTCAGTGGTGCTCACAGGTCAGATCAAAGTGCTGGGCAGCGGCGTCCGCCACATGCAAGAGGGCGATTATCAGACCAAGGTGCCAGTGACCACAGACGATGAGCTGGGCCAATTGGCACAAGCCTTCAACGACCTGACCATCAAGCTATATGAAACCGATGAAAAGCGGAAACAGTTTGTATCCGACGCCTCTCACGAACTCAAAACACCCCTGGCTTCCATCAAGCTGCTGGTGGACTCCATCAACTCCAGCCCCGATATGGACCGGGCTCTGCTGGCCGAATTTCTGGAGGACATCAGCAATGAAATCGACCGGCTGGTGCGCATCACCGAGCATCTGTTCATCCTCACCCGAATGGACAGCGATCTGGTTTCTCCCCCCGTCCGCATCGACGCCAAAGCGGAAATCCAGCGGGCTCTGCGCACACTGGTCCCCATCGCCCAATCCCGGGGGATTTCGGTCACCTATGCTCTGGAGGACGACTGTTACCTCATGGGCAGCCAAGAGGGCTTCTCTCATGTGGTATACAATCTCATCGATAACGCCATCAAGTACAACACCGATTTTGGGTATGTGACCCTGCGGCTGTTTGTGCGGGATGAACTACTGTATTTTGTAGTCAAAGACAATGGCATCGGCATCAGCCAGGAGGACCAGAAACACATTTTCAACCGTTTCTACCGGGTGGACAAAGCCCGTTCCCGGGAAACCGGCGGCACCGGTTTGGGACTCTCCATTGTACAGGCCAATGTGCAGCTGCTGGGCGGTGAAATCACCCTGGACAGCGAACTGGGCAAAGGAAGTAAATTCACCGTGACGCTGCCGGCCTGTCCTCCTCCCCAAAACTGACGAAAGGAGCGGCGCTGTGCGCTGATGATTTTATGTTTTCACAATTGTGTTCTCTGGCGCTGTGCGCCGTATTGTTTTTCACCGGAGGCTGCGGCACTGCTCCTGTTACGCCCACCGCTTCGGTGAATCTCACCCAGAGTGAATTCACCCTCTGCTTCGTAGCGCAGAACCGCAACCAGAGCGAAGATTTAATGTATTCCGAAACCCGTACCATCGCCTACGACCCGGCCGCGGGTCCCGAGAGCTATGTCTTGCAGGCACTCTTCGCCGGACCGGAAAGTTCCAAGGGACTCAATGTCATCCCCTCCAATCTGGCGGTAAAGGAGCTGCAAAAGCAGGATGGCACTCTTCTGATCATTCTCACCTTTTCTGGAGAAAAACCCCGGGAAAGTTTTGACTTCCGACTGGTGAAAACCTCTGTGGCGATGACCATGCTGGAACTGGAAGACGTACGGCAGGTGGGGGTCTACATGGACGAGGTGGAATATGATGCCTCGGGTATGCCCGCCGACCTGTTCCGCAAGGAGGATGTGATCACCCCGGATACCCTCAATGAAATCACCGAATTGCCAGTCACTCTCTATCTGCCCGACACCAAAACAGGTACCCTTGTGCCCACCTCCCGCAACATCACCAGCGGCTCGGAAACTTCCATTCTGTCCGCTGTGGTGGCTGAAGTGTGGAAAACCACCGACGCCAACAACCCCACCCGTTCTCTGTACAACCAGAACGCACGGCTGCTGTCAGTCTTCCGGGAGGACGGAGTGGTATACCTGAACTTTTCCGAAGCCATTGAAGCCGCGGACAGTCCGCCCGCACAGGTGTCCCTGTGCATTTACGGGCTGATCAATTCCATCTGTGCGCTGGATGAAACCTATTCCGTCTCCCTGCTGGTCAAAGGCAAGCCCTATGACAGCTACATGCAATACACCCAGATGGAGGTCTTTGTGTTCAACCAATCCCTGGTGGGTGAACCCACCGCATAAGGAGGTCCTGTAACTATGAAAAGCATCAAACCGGGACGTGGTCCTTCCATGATGGGCGGCGTCATGTCACTGCTGGTGGGACTGGGCGGTGTCTTTTGGACTCTCACTGCCTTTAGCAGCGGAGCACCTATCTTTTTCTGTCTGTTTGGCGTGGTATTTGTGGTCATCGCAGTGGTGCAGGCCTGGTATCAATTCCACAATGCCACTCAGAAAAACCGCTGGTCCTCCTTTGACATCACCGACAGCCAGGAGGAACCCGATCCGCTGCAACAGGCTTTTCAGGAGGAGAAAACCACTCCGCCTCACCAGGATGATCCGGTGGAAAGCCGTTTTTGCCCCTATTGCGGAGCGCCGGTCCAGCCAGGCTTCCAATTTTGCAATCGCTGCGGCCGTCCGCTCCCCTAAACGCATAAAAAAACGCCTCTGTAAAAACAGAGGCGTTTTTTTATGTTTCCAACTCCCAGGCCAATGCCAGTTTTTCCACCCCTCTGCGAATCTTCTCCGCTGGCAGAGCTCCATACCCCAGCAGAACGGTGCTTTGGTATCGCGGAGGCATTGGCCCCGCAAAATACCGGGCAATGGGATACACCCGCACTCCTGCATCCAATGCCCGCTGACACAACTCTGCTTCCGGGCGCCCCCGGCGGTCCCGCACCAGCAAGTGGTGACCGGCCATTTCTCCCCCTATCTCCAGCTGCCCATCATACCGACCCAAAGCCGCCGACAGCGCTTCTCTGCGCTGCCGGTACAGATTACGCATCCGATTGAGATGGGTCTGGAATTGTCCGCTGCGCAAAAATTCCACCAGCACCTTTTGCTCCAAGCCAGATACCGCTGAACTAAATGCTGCGTATTTTTGACGATAGATCTCCAGCAGCGCGCCGGGCAGCACCATATAGCCAATGCGCAGAGAAGGCGCCACCGATTTGGAAAAAGTCCCCAGATAGATCACCCGGCCATGGGGATCAATGCTCTGCAAAGAGGGCACCGGGCGGGTATGGTACCGAAATTCACTGTCATAATCGTCCTCGATGATGTACCGTTCCTGTCCTTCACCCGCCCAGTTGAGCAGCTGCACCCGCCGACCGATGGGCATGGTAAAGCCCAGCGGGAACTGGTGGGAGGGCGTGATATAAAGCGCGGTTCGATGGAGTCCCTCCAGTAGTCCGGGAATCACCCCCTGTTCATCCATGGCGATGGTGCGCACCGGATGGCCCATCCGTATGAAATAGTCGGCCATCCCATGATACACTGGGTCTTCCATAGCCAGCGTAAACCGGTTGTCCAGCAGATAGCTGAGAATTTGCAGCAAATGTTCCGTACCGGCTCCCACCACCACCTGCCGGGCGTCGCACCGCACCCCTCTGGCCTGCCGCAGATACCGGGCGATCCACTCCCGCAGCTGGGGATCTCCCTGAGCGGGTGGGCAGTCCAACAGTGTAGCGTCACATTCATCAAAAGCCCCCCGCAGCAATCTCCGCCACTGATTGTAGGGAAACGCCTCCGCCGCCACCCCGGACGTGGAAAAATCCACTTCCACAGAAGGTAGAGGCTGTATTCCCAGTGGAGTCTCCGTCTCTTCCAGCCGCAGGGACGCCATTTCATCAATGGCGCACACAAAAAAACCCCGCTGCGGCTGGGCCTCTATAAAGCCCTCTGACACCAGCTGGCTGTAAGCGTTGTCCACTGTGCTCAAACTCACTCCCAACTCTTCTGCCATTTGCCGCCGGGAGGGGAGTTTTTCACCCGCTGTGCGGTTTCCGCTGCGGATTTCCTCCCGCAGGCTTTGATAGATTTGTACATACAGTGGAATGTTTTTCATAACTTCCTCCAACTGGTCTTATAAAATAATTCATTTTTGGTATTTTTCATAATACCAGTATGGTTGTATTATAATTCCATGGCCATACAAAATCAATCCCTGTGAAATGAGGTTTTTGTCATGTATTGTTCCCAATCCGCCAGCCCATTGCATGGGCCGACACTTTGTGCCGGATTCGTCTTTTTGAGAAAGGAGGGCCTCTGATGAACATGCTGTGGATGACCCCTGGCCCCACCCAGGTACGGGAAAACGTCCGGCTGGCCCGGGCCATGGAAACCGGCAACTCCGATCTGGAGGCTGACTTCTACTCCCTATATCACGAAACCTGCGCTCTGCTGAGCCAACTGCTCCACACCGCCAATCCCAGCTACCTGCTCAGCGGAGAAGGCATCCTGGGCCTGGAGGCAGCCTGCGCCTCCCTCACCCAGCCCGGAGACCGGGTGTTGGTGCTGGACAATGGGATTTTCGGGCGGGGCTTTGCGGATTTTGTCCGGCTTTACGGCGGAGCGCCTGTACTGTATACCCGGGATTATACCCGTCCCTTTGACCCGGATGAGCTGGAGGCCTTTCTCCGACAGGATCACGATTTCACCTACGCCACACTGGTCCACTGCGACACCCCCACTGGTCTCACCAACGACATCCATACCCTATGTCCTCTGCTGGCCCGGTACGGTCTGCTCACCGTGGTGGATTCGGTAGCGGGCATGTTTGGGGAACGGGTGGACGTGGACCAGGCGGGCATTGACATCCTGTGTGGCGGCACTCAAAAAGCCCTCTCCGCTCCTGTGGGCATGACTCTGCTCACCGTCAGCCCCCGGGCACTGGAAGCCATGCAGCAGCGCACCGTTCCCATTGCCGCTTTTTACGCCAACATTCTGCAGTTCAAAGACTACTGGGAAAACCAGTGGTTCCCCTACACCATGCCCTACAGTGACATTCTGGGCGTGCGGCAGGCTCTGCTCAATGTGGCGGAGGACCCCCAGGCCCTCATCCGCCGGCACAGTGCCATCGCCGGCGCCACCCGCCATGCGCTGACCCAGGGGGGACTGTCCCTTTATCTCACCAATGGATTTTCCAACAATGTGACTGTCTTTCACCTCCCCGACGGCCTCAGCGACCAGCCAGTACTGGACCATCTGGCCCGTCGGTATCAGGTGGGGCTGGCCGGTTCTCTGGGCCCTCTAGCCGGTTCTCTGCTGCGCATCGGCCACATGGGAGAAAACGCCAATCCCGCTCACATGACAGCGGCATTGGACGCTCTGGACCGTACCTTGCGGGATCTGGGGCATCCTCCCGCCTGTCGGCTGGGAGACTCCTTTCTGGCAGCACTGTCCAACCATCTGTAAAACAAAAGAGCCTCCGAATCATCGGAGGCTCTTTTTTATCCAATTCCCTTATACCACATGCTGAGCAAAAAGACCAGTGCTGCCAATCCCACATAGAGGTATTTTCCAGTGAAGAAAAAGGCGCTTCCCAGTGGTTTCACCCGTCCCTGGTTCAGCTCCGGCTCCATATGGCGCCGACCCAACACCCAGTAGATCATAATGGCGCCCAGCAGTGCCCCAAAGGGTACCACATAAATGGTGATCACATCCATCCAGGTGCCCAGATAAAGGTCGTTTTCAATGAACAGTCCCACACCAAAGGCCAGTGCTCCCACCAGCACCAATGCCCATTTCCGGGGCAGATGCAAATGTGTTTGGGCCGCTTCGGAGCACACTTCAAACATATTGACCAACGACGTAATGCCCGCAAACAGCACCGAGATGAAAAACAGCACAGCGATCAGCTGTCCCATAGGCATTTCCGCAAAGACCCGGGGAAGTGTGAGGAAAATCAGAGGAGGGCCGCTGTTGGGGTCCATGCCAAAGGCAAACACTGCCGGAATGATGGCAAATCCCGCAATCAGCGCCGCGCAGGTATCCAGCAGGGCCGTCATGGCAGAGGAGTGAACAATGTCCTCTTCCCGACTGAGATAGCTGCCGTAGATGATCATACCGCTGCCGGTGATGGACAGGGAAAAGAAAGCCTGTCCCATGGCCATCACCCAGGTATCCGGGTTGAGCAGCGCCTCCCACCGGGGGATGAGCAGATAGGCATAGCCCTCCATGGCACCAGGTAAAAACGCCACCCGTACCGCGATGATCAGAAACAGCACAAAAAAGGCCGGCATCATAAATTTATTGACCCGTTCAATGCCCTTGAGTACACCAAATGCCAGAACACCCACCGCCAGCACAATCACCAACAAATGCCAGGGCACACTGCCGAAAGAGCCTCTCATCTGATCAAAATACTCTTGCGGCTCCACCTGAAACATAGCGTTTGTGGCAGCGCCGGCGGCGCAGCGCAACACCCATCCCACAATGACCGCATACCCGATGGCAATCCCCAGGGAGCCCACCAACGGAATGGCCCCCAGCCAGGCGCCGCCCTTTTTCCCCCGGCTGCGCAGAGCGTAGTCGTAAGAGCCGATGGGGCCAGTACGGGTCAGACGTCCCAGAGCGAACTCACCCGAAAGGCCTACCAGTCCAAACAGCGCAACAAATCCAAAATAGATCAGCAAAAAGGCCGCGCCGCCATACTGTCCCAGCCGATAGGGAAACATCCAGATGTTGCCCATTTCCACAGCCGAACCCACCGACGCCAGCACAAAGCCGATTCGTGAGGCAAATTGACCATTTGCCGAAATTTTTTTCTCCATACGTCCCTTCCTTTCCCCTTTTGGTTCCGCATTCCTATTGTACGCAAAAGCGTTCCTTCTTGCAAGTTCTTTTCCCCTCTTTCCCGCCCTGTGTCAAAAATTTCTCCTCTGTAATAGGCTATAGCACAATCAATATCTCACAAAGGAGCGAATTGTGCCATGACATCTGCCGCCATTCCCACTTTATTTCTGGGTACCAATGCCCCTGGAACCTTTGTCTCTCATTTTGAGCAACTGCTGAATCCCCAGTCCCTGCGCAAACTGTACATTCTCAAAGGAGGCCCCGGCTGCGGCAAATCCACCCTCATGCGCCATGTGGGTGAGAGCTTCGCCCAGGCAGGACACCCCATCGTTCACATTCCCTGCAGCAGTGATCCCCATTCACTGGATGTGATTGTGGTTCCCGATCTGGGCATCGCTGTGGTAGACGGTACCGCTCCCCATGTACTGGAACCTCTCAATCCGGGACTGGACCAGACCATCTGGAATTTGGGGCAGTTTATCGATGAAGAGGGTATGCGTTCGGTGGAAGATCAGGTGCGGGAAAGCCAGCACCGTCTCTCCCAGTGGTTCCAGCGCAGCTGGCGGTATTTGCTGGCCTGCCAGTGTCTGCTGCGGGAACGCGACTCGCTGCTGACCCCCTACATGCAAAGTGCCCGGCTCCAACGGCTGGCCTCTCGTCTGATCAAGAAGGAATTTCCCCAACGCCGGGGAATCACCGGCCGGCTTTCCCGGGGCTTTCTCACCGCCATCACACCGGAAGGAGTGGTAACCACCCAGCAATGGCTGCGCGAATACCGCTGCTACTGGCTGAAGGACTCTCATGGACTGGTGCATCAGCTGCTCAAACCGCTGCAGGATGCCGCACTGGAACGCGGCTGGAATGTGCTGGCCTGTTATGATCCTCTGGAGCCCCAGAAACTGCGGCAGCTGATTGTACCTCAGTGCCGTCTGGCATTCCTCTGTGATGAGCCTCCCTGCGCTCCTCAGCGGGTGCTGAATCTGGACCGCTATGTGGATCCTCATGGATTGGCTCTCACCCGCGGACGCCGTCGTTTTCTGCGCAAAACCTTTGATGCCTTGCTGGAAGGCGCTTTGGATTCCCTTCGGGAAGCCAAAGCGGAACACGATGTGCTGGAGGTTCTGTACACCACCCATGTGGACTTTGACGCTCTCAATGTCTGGCAGAATGCCCTGCTGCAAAAACTGCTGCGGGACAGCCGCTAAGCTCCGGCCGGGGAGATCCTCTCCCCGGCTTTTCCCGCTGCCGCAGATGGACAAACCCTCCTATGAGCGCTATAATGAAACCAGAAAGGACGGGATCACCATGAGTCAAAAAGGAGAGCGCGCCTACCAGCTATTCCACCAGGGATATAATTGCTGTCAATCGGTGGTGGGTGCTTTTTGTGAAGATCTTGGGTTAGAGTTTGACACCGCCATGCGCCTGGCCTCTTCACTGGGCGGCGGGATGGGCCGGCTGCGGGAAGTGTGCGGTGCCTGCAGCGGCATGTTTCTCATGGCGGGTCTGGTTACCGGCACCTCTTATCCCGGTGACAGCGAGGAACGGGCAGTGAATTACGCCCAAGTGCAGCGGTTGGCAGCTGCCTTTCGGCAGCAGCATGGAACTCTCATCTGCCGGGAGCTGCTGGGACTGGACAACACCCCCGAAAGCCCCGTTCCCTCCCAACGCACCGCAGAATACTATCAAAAACGACCTTGCGCCGACCTGGTTCGTTCCGCGGCGGAAATTCTGGAAGCCGACCTGCAAAGTCTTTCTCAGAAATAATTTCCCACTTTTACCACAAATGAGGAAATTTATGATATAATACAGTTGCTTTGAGTATCAAAACAATCAACATATAGGAGTGAAATATCTTGAAACTTCCTGCATTGCACATTGGAGATCTGACTGCTCCGCTGCCCATCATTCAGGGCGGAATGGGCGTTGGCATCTCGCTGTCCGGACTTGCGGGCGCTGTGGCCCGGGAAGGCGGTATCGGCATTCTCTCGGGCGTCCAGATCGGCTACCGGGAAGCGGATTTTGCCCGCAATCCAGTAGCTGCCAATCTGCGCGCCATCGGTCAGGAGATCCGAAAAGCCCGGGAAATCGCCCCCAAAGGCATCATTGGCATCAATTTTATGACAGTGATGAATCACTATGAAGAGTATGTCCGGGAAGCGGTCAAAAACGGCATTGACCTCATTATTTCCGGAGCTGGTCTTCCGCTGCAGCTGGCCCGGCTGGTCAAGGATTCCTCTGTCAAAATCATGCCCATTGTATCCTCCGCCAGAGCCTGCAAGCTGATCCTCCGCAGCTGGCTGCGAGAAGGCCGTCTGCCCGACGGTGTGGTGGTGGAAGGTCCTTTGGCCGGCGGACATCTGGGGTTCAAATACCAAGACATGATCAACAACACCTTCGCTTCGCTGGAAAGCTGTTTCCAGGAAGTGCGCGACTTCCTCCGGGGCGTGGAGGAGGAACACCATGTCACCATCCCGGTGATTGCCGCCGGAGGTATTTCCACCCACCAGGACATCTGCCGTTTCATGGAAATGGGTGCAGCAGGCGTGCAGATGGGAACCCGCTTTGTGGCCACCGAAGAATGCGACGCCAGCGATTACTTCAAGCAGACCTACCTCTCCGCCCGGGAAGAAGATATCCGTATCATCAAAAGTCCTGTGGGGCTGGCAGCTCGAGCCATTCAAAACGATTTTCTGGAAGAAGCCTATCAGGAAGGTGGCATCCGCCCCAAACACTGCTACGGATGTCTGACCACCTGTGATCCCGCCACCACCCAATACTGTATTTCCCAGGCGCTCATCGACAGCGCCCGGGGCCAAAAAGGATTGGTGTTCACCGGTGCCCACTCACCCGGCCTGCATGAAATCATTCCGGTTTCTCAGCTGATGCATGAACTGGCTCCTGACAATTAAAACAAAAACACCCCGAGATTTCGGGGTGTTTTTTTGATGCTCAATGGTTTTCCGGCACAATCTCAATCCAGTAATTATCAGGATCGCTGATGAAGTAAATGCCCATCTTTTCATTTTCAAAGCAGATGCATCCCATCTCCTTGTGCTTCTGGTGGGCCGCTTCAAAATCATCCACCCGAAACGCCAGATGGAACTCATTATCTCCCAGATTGTACGGCCGGTCCCAATCCCGCAGCCAGGTCAGCTCCAGGCTGTGCTGGGTGACGCCGTCTCCCAGAAACACCAGTATAAAACTGCCGTCTTCCGCTTCCTTGCGGCGAATTTCCTGTAGTCCCAGCGCCTCCTTGTAAAAAGCCAGACTCTTTTCCAAATTGGTCACGTTGAAATTGTTGTGGTAAAAACGAAACTGCATAACACATCCTCCTTCCTATTGTCAGTGTATCACATTTGGACCTGCTTGTCTGCCTTTTTCTTTCTACTGGCAGTTCAAATTGCGAATGCTGTCCCGCCGCACCAGATTACACTCCGGAAGCAGGAAATTATTCTGGTCCAGCTGGCCCATCTCCACCAGCTCAATGAGTTTGGAAACCATCACCGACGCAATTCTGGAAATATCATGATACAAATTGGTCACAGGCGGACTGGTAATGGCCGGATATATGCTCCCGCCTACCCCAATCACCGAAATATCCTGGGGAATGCGCATACCGCATTCGGTCAAAGCCTGCACCACCCCAGGCAGCATGGGGGAATTGGCCACAATGATCGCAGTAGGCGGGTTGTCTGCATTTCTCTCCAACAGTTCCCGGGTGGCGTCATACGCCCCAAAAGTACGGTGAAACTCTCCAATGGCCAGCAAATGCGCATCGTCAAACTCAATGCCGTACTCATCCAACGCGGCCAAAAATCCGCGGTACCGCTCCATCACCGTATATTTTTGAAAGGTACCCGTTACCATGGCAATTCGCCGGTGGCCATTTTCCAGCAATTCCTTGGCCGCCTCATAGCCAAAATGATAGTTCCCCACGTTCACATTGATGATATTGGGATGGTTGGATTTGGGCCGTTGATTGTGCAGACACAATTTACAGCCCCGGTCGGCCAGCAGATCCAGTTTCGCTTGATCCATGGTGTCGCCAATGATAATGGCTCCGGACACACTTTTTCCCATCAAAAGCCGATCCAATTCATCGGTATTGTGATTGGTGAGGATGGAAATGAGAATGTTATAGTGGAGGTTGCGTGCAATATCCGCCGCATACCCCAGCAAATCGGTAAATACGTCACTGCGGCACAGGGTGAAATTGTCATCATTTTCCACTAAATCTGCCACGAAAAATCCCAGAATATGATTGGATTGACCAGCCAGCATCTGCCCCGATGCATTGGGAACATAGCCATATTTTTGAATGACCCGCTCCACCTTTTTTCGGGTTTTTTCGGGGATGTCATCGTAATTGTTGAGCACGCGGGACACCGTACTGCGAGACACTCCTGCCAGTCGCGCAATGTCTGAACTGTTCACGTGCATCACCTCTTTTCCTCTGTTTGGAAAATGATTTCCATCCTCATGATATAAGAAAAATATGAGCTAGTCAAGCAAAGAAAAATTTTTGTAAAATTTAACTAACGCGTGTTAGTTAAATTCTTTTCAATTCTACAAATTCCATTCCACTATTTTGCTATTTTGTCTATTTTTATATTATTTTTTTGTTCATTTTTAATATTATAATTGTCTTTTTTATCCAATTTTTAACTTTTATTTCAAATTTACTTGTTTGACAAAATAAATTTGCAAACTTATAATTGAGGCATAAATTAACTAACGCGTGTTAGTTAACTGAGTGTTTTTTTCCTTACATTTTACTCAAACCAAATTGTGTCTGGAGGGATCATTTATGAAAAAGGTTTTCGCATCACTTCTGTGTCTGTGTGTCTGTCTGGGGGGGCTGACCGCCTGCAACAACAGCGCCAACACCAGTACCAGCACTGACAGCAGCACTGGTACCAGTACCAGCTCGGGTGGCGGTGAATCGGCTGAACTGAAAATGTCCTACACCATTGCCGGTACCGAAACGGTAGCCCAAACCGCTCAGGAAATGGCACAGGAAATTTCCGATCAAACCGATGGCAAATTTGTGATTCAAAATTACCCCAACGGTGAGCTGGCTGGGGATGTGGATGCTTTGGAACAGATCTCTCGGGGCGCCAACCTTCTGACCTTCGGCACGCCCGACTTCCTGGCTACCTATGTACCTGATTTGGGCATTTTGGATGGCCCCTTCCTCTTTGAAAGCTCTGACCAATTCGCCATTCTGGAAGAGTCCGACTGGTTCCAGACCATGCGCCAGCAGTTGGAAGAAAAAGGCATCAAAAACCTCTCCATGCGCTGGTATTTTGGCGCACGCCACCTCACCCACAACACCGGCAAGGAAGTTTCCACTCCCGATCAGCTTTCCGGCATGCGTATCCGCAGTGCCAGCTCTCCCACTCGTGTAGCCATGATCGAAGCCATGGGTGCCACTGTTACCCAGATGAACTGGAACGAAGTGTACAGCGCTCTCAATCAGGGTGTGATGGATGGCTGTGAGGCACCTCTGTCCACTCTGTACAGCTCCAAAATTTATGAAGTCTGCAAAAACATCTCTCTCACCGGTCATATCCGGGCCATCTGGTCGGCCAATGTATCCACCGAATGGTACAACTCCGTATCGGCTGACTACCAGACCCTGCTGACCGATGCTCTGAAGAAATACGGTGACATTGCCACCGAGCGAGTCAACGCGGAAGAACTGGAATGGCAGAAAACGCTGGAGGCAGAAGGCGTAGTCTTCACCGAAGTGGATCAGGAAGCCTTCAAATCCGCCTGCGAAGTGGTATACACCAAGATTGACGGCTGGTCTGACAATCTGTATGAAACCGTCAAGGCAGCTCTGGGAGAAGCCTGATGGGACAGAAAAGGGCAGAAACTTTTCTGTCCCTTTTCCCTGCCATTTTCACCGTGCAAAAGGAGTGAGCAAATGAAATGAAACGAATCAAATACATCCTTGGCAACATCCCGGAACTGATCTCCTGCTGTGCCTTTGCAGTGATGCTGTGCGTGGTGTTTGTCAATGTGTTGCTGCGGTATCTCTTCCACAAATCACTGGTTTGGAATGAAGAAGTGGCTGCCATTTCCTTCATCTGGGTCATCTTTGTGGGAGCGGCTGCCTGCTACAAACGAGGTCAGCTCATCGGTATTGACGTACTGGTATCCATTCTTCCAGAAAAGGCCAAACGGGGTGTGCGCATTCTGGTGACCTTTATCATGCTGTTTTTCAACCTGTGGCTCACCTATCTCTCCCTGGTATTTTCTCTGGGGGCCTGGAGCAAAATTTCCCTTTCTCTGCAAATTCCCTACACTTTTTTTGACATTGCCTCTACAGTAGGCTTCAGTTTTATGTCCTACTATTCTCTTAAAAATGTCATTGCCTGTATACGCGGGGAAGAACCTGAAAGCGAGGAAGATGAAATCGAAAGACAGGCAAAATCATACTGACCCCACACTAGAGAAAGGATGAGTGAAATGGGATATACCCCAATTTTGGTACTTTTTGTACTATTTGCCCTCAACATCCCAGTGGCCTATGCCCTTCTCATGTCTGCGGTTTACTACTTTGCGGTGGTAAACACCAGCATGCCCATGGATATGGTGCTGCAGAAAATGGTGGCCAGCGGTGAATCTTTCACCCTGTTGGCAGTGCCCTTTTTTGTGGCGGTAGGCACTGTGATGAACTATTCCGGTATTGCCTCCCGGCTGATGGCTATGGCTGATGTGATCGCAGGTCACATGGTGGGTGGCATGGGCCAGGTCAACGTGGTCCTCAGTGCCCTCATGGGCGGCGTATCCGGCTCCGCCAACGCAGATGCCGCCATGCAGTCCAAACTGCTGGTTCCTGAAATGGTCAAGCGCGGCTACAGCAAAGGCTTCTCCGCCGGTATTACAGCAGCTTCCGCCTGCATCAGCCCGGTGATTCCTCCCGGAATCGGCCTGATCCTCTACGCATTTCTGGCCAACGTTTCGGTGGCCAAAATGTTCATGGCCGGCTATCTGCCCGGTCTCACCATTACAGTGGCGCTGATGATTACTGTACATATCATCTCCAAACGCCGGAAGTACAAACCATCCCGGGAGCGCCGCGCCACCGCTTCAGAATTTTTCCATCAGGTTTTGGACTCCGCTTGGGCGCTGTTTTTGCCGCTGGGCATCATCATGGGCCTCCGCGTAGGTATGTTCACCCCCACCGAAGCCGGTGCCATGTCTGTTTTCTACTGCATCTTTGTGGGCATCTTTGTCTATCGGGAACTCAAGCCCTCCATGCTGCCCGCTATCTTGAAAGAGTCGGTGCTGAGCACCGCCAGCGTCATGTTCATCATCGCGGCGGCATCCAGTTTCGGCCATTACATGAGCTGGGAGAGAATCCCCCAGATGATCTCCGAAATGATGATCGGCATTACCGACAACCGCTACCTCATGCTTCTCATCATCAACATCTTCCTGCTGTTTGTGGGTATGTTCATTGAGGGTACTGCGGCTCTGATCATTCTGACGCCTCTGCTGGTGCCCACTGTCACTGCACTGGGCGTGGACCCGGTTCATTTCGGCATCATCATTGGTATCAACCTGATCATCGGCGGTGTCACTCCGCCTTTCGGAACTCTGATGTTCCTCACCTGTTCCATCACTCGCATCGGCGTTCGAGAGTTTGTGGCGGAATCTTGGCCTTTTATGGTAGCTCTATTTGTTGCTCAAATGGTTATTACCTTTGTTCCTCCCCTCTCGCTGTTCCTTCCCGGACTGATCGCCTGAATTTCCTTCACTTTATATCACATCAAGGTAGGAGTTGTACACTATGAATCTATCCAAAAAACGTGTCATTGACGCACTGGAAGGCCGCATTCCGGACAAAGTACCCTTCATGTTTGCCTTCATTGACAAACCTGTACAGGACGCCATTGCAGGCCGTCCCGTTGAGGAAATCTTTGATATCCCCTATGGGCGGTTTCCCCATGGAGTCCCCGGACAACCCACGGTACTGGAGCCCTATGACACCCATCATCCGGAAGTAGCCCGCAAGCTGGGGCTGGACGCCATCGGCATCCGCTATATGCCCCCCATTTTCGCCGAAGTCCATGAAGGTGCCGACGGGCACCAACACCTCACCGACGGTCTGCTCATCACTCCGGAAGCCATTAACAGCATTCAATGGCCAGACATCGATGACGACCGGCTCTATGAGCCGCTGCGCCGTCTGAAGGAAGCCTATGGCGGTGAGTTTGCCATCTACGCCGGCGTGCGGATGGGCATTTCCTTTACCCTCAACAGCATGGGTCTTGTGAACTTTTCCTATGCCATCTACGACGAGCCCAACATGGTCAAGGAATTAGTGGATCAATACGCCCAATGGGCTGCCAAACTGTACCGCAACCTCATCTCGGCCGGTGCTGATTTTCTGTGGTCCTTTGATGATCTGGCCTTCAAGAGCATGCCCATGTTCACCCCCGATGTACTGCGCGAATTCTTCCTGCCCTATGTAAAACAAGCGGCGGACGCCATCACCGTTCCCTGGATTTTCCACAGCGACGGCAACCTGTTCCCGGTGCTGGATGATCTGATGACCCTGGGGATGAACGGAATCCACCCCCTGGAGCCTGGTTCCATGGATCTGGCCAAACTCAAGGCTCAGTACGGCGACAAGCTGACACTCATCGGCAACATCGACATCGACCACACTCTGTACGACTCTCCTGTGGAAGAGGTGGAACAGGTGGTCAAAGACCGCATCGATCTGCTGGGCCCCGGCGGACGGTACATCATCTCCGACTCCAACAGCGTGCCTTATTACTGCAAACCGGAGAATGTGATGGCTGCCGCTGAGGCAGTTCAAAAATACAGAAACATCTACTGATCTCTCTATGATTGCCAAAATTTCACTTGACAATGGCAATGAGTCTGTGTATACTGTATTCTTGAAAATTGAATTTGATCTTCAGGGCAGGGTGAAATTCCCTACCGGTGGTATAGCCCACGAGCCGTAAGGCATGATTCGGTGCAACTCCGAAGCCGACAGTACAGTCTGGATGAAAGAAGATTCCAAATGCAGAATCCCTTTGCGGGTGCGTGCAATTCTATGGTGATATTCAAAGCTCTGGTGTGTTTTTACATTCCAGAGCTTTGTTTTTGGCCATGGTATTTTGCTGTGCCTGCCAATTTGCCCTGAACCATTGGTTCAGGGCTTTTTCATTTTACGGAGGCGATGGAATGACGGACAGTGAATATATGCGTCTGGCGCTGGATCTGGCGCGCAAAGGCTGTGGCTGGGTGGCCCCCAACCCCATGGTGGGAGCCGTCGTGGTACAAAATGATCGAATCATCGGGCAGGGATGGCATGAAAAATATGGTCAGCCCCACGCGGAACGAAATGCGCTGGCCAACTGCACAGAATCCCCTCAGGGCGGGACGCTGCATGTCACACTGGAGCCCTGCTGTCACACCGGCAAACAACCTCCCTGCACCGATGCCATCCTGCAGGCGGGTATCCGCCGGGTGGTGGTGGGCTCAGGCGACCCCAACCCCTTGGTGGGCGGCAAAAGCATCGAGATTTTGCGCAGCCATGGTGTGGAAGTCACCCAACATGTGCTGGAGGAGGAATGCACCGCTCTCAACGAGGTGTTTTTCCACTACATACAAACCCGGCGGCCCTTTGTGGTCATGAAATACGCCATGACCCTGGACGGGAAAATTGCCACCTGCACCGGTGCTTCCAAGTGGATCACCGGGGAAGCCGCCCGGGAAAATGTGCACTGGCAGCGGCATCGTTATACCGCCATCATGACGGGCTCCGGAACGATTTTGGCGGATGATCCCCAGCTCACCTGCCGCATTCCGGGCGGGAGAAATCCCATCCGGATCGTGTGCGACAGCCGTCTGCGCACCCCGATCTCGGCGCAAGTGGTTGCCACCGCCGGCACAACGCCCACCTGGATTGCCACCTGCTGCGCCGACCCCTCTGCCTGGGCGCCCTATGAGAAAGCTGGCTGCCGGATCATCCCCGTCCCGGATAAACAGGGACATCTGGATCTTTCGGCACTGATGCAAAAGCTGGGACAGGAGGGTATTGACAGCATTCTGCTGGAGGGCGGCGGACTTTTGAACTGGGCCGCGTTGGAGAGCGGCATTGTGCAGAAGGTGCTGGCCTATCTGGCTCCCAAGCTGCTGGGCGGCGAGACCGCCAAAACCCCCATCGAGGGAGCTGGCATTCCCCTTCCCTCCGACGCGGTGCTTTTGCAAAACTGCACCGTCACCCGTCTGGGAGAGGATTTTTTACTGGAAAGCGAGGTGATCCCCCATGTTTACCGGAATTATTGAAGAGATGGGCACTGTACAGGCCATCCAATCCGGGCAGGCTTCCGCCGTTCTCCAAATCCGGGCCCAAACGGTACTGGAGGATACCCGCCTCGGAGACAGCATCGCGATCAACGGCATCTGTCTCACCGTAACCGCCCTGTCCGCCCATGGTTTTTCCGCCGACGTCATGCATGAAACCCTAAACCGCTCCACCCTGGGCTCTCTTCGTGCAGGTGATTTCGTCAACCTGGAGCGGGCTATGCCGGCCAATGGCAGATTTGGCGGGCATATCGTCTCGGGCCATGTGGACGGTGTGGGGAAAATCACCCAGCTTCAACGGGATGACAACGCCATTTGGTACACCATAGAGACTCCGCCTGCCCTGCTGCGCCACATTGTGGAAAAGGGCTCCATTGCGGTGGACGGCATCAGTTTGACAGTGGCCCAGGTCACCGCTCAGGACTTTGCCATCTCCGCCATCCCCCACACTGTCCGGCAAACCATTTTGCAGCATCGAAAGCCAGGCGATTCGGTCAATCTGGAAACCGACGTGATCGGCAAATATGTGGAACGCCTGCTGGAGCCTATCACTCCGGCGCCGCCCACCAGTCACATCACCCGGGAATTTCTATCCCGTTACGGATTTTAAGGAGGTCAGAACATGGGACAATTCAACACTGTGGAGGAAGCGCTCCACGATTTGCGAAACGGCAAAATCATACTGGTGACAGATGATCCAGATCGGGAAAACGAAGGGGATTTTATCTGCGCGGCCCAATTTGCCACCACCGAAAACATCAACTTTATGGCTACCTATGGCAAGGGACTCATCTGCATGCCCATGTCTCAAAAATATGTGCAAAAGCTGCGGATTCCCCAGATGGTACAGCAAAACACCGACAACCACGAAACCGCTTTTACCGTTTCCATCGACCATGTGTCCACTTCCACCGGCATTTCCGCTGCAGAACGCTCCATCACCGCCATGGCGTGCGTAGCCGAAGATGCCAAACCGGAAGATTTCCGGCGGCCGGGACACATGTTTCCCCTGCTATCCAAACCCAATGGTGTTTTGGAGCGAAGCGGGCACACCGAGGCCACTGTGGATCTGTGCCGGCTGGCAGGACTTCATGAGTGCGGCCTCTGCTGCGAAATCATGCGGGAAGATGGAACCATGATGCGCACCGGAGAACTGACCCGGCTGGCCAAACAGTGGAATCTGAAATTCATCACCATTCGGGACCTGCAAAACTACCGTAAATGCCACGAAAAACTGGTGGATCAGGTAGCGGTGGTCCAGATGCCCACCAAATACGGTGATTTTGTGGCCCATGGCTTTGTCAACCGGCTGAACGGCGAACATCACATCGCACTGGTGAAGGGTGAGATTGGAGATGGAAAGGACGTCCTGTGCCGGGTACATTCCGAATGCCTGACTGGGGATACTTTTGGTTCTCTACGCTGTGACTGTGGGCAGCAGTTTGCCTCCGCTATGACGCAGATTGAAAAAGAAGGCCGGGGAATTCTGCTCTATATGCGTCAGGAAGGTCGGGGGATTGGCCTCATCAACAAACTGCGCGCCTACGAGCTGCAGGAACAGGGCATGGACACGCTGGAAGCCAATCTGGCTCTGGGCTTTGAGGGGGACCAGCGGGAATATTACATCGGTGCGCAAATCCTGCGGGAACTGGGAGTCAAAACCATGCGGCTTCTGACCAACAATCCGGATAAAATTTATCAGCTGGAGGAATTCGGTCTGCAAATCAATGAACGTGTGCCCATCCAGATGGATGCCACCGCCTATGATCTGTTCTACCTGAAAACCAAGCAGCAGCGTATGGGACATATTTTGAAATATTGAAAGACAGAAAGGACGATGTATCATGAAAACATTTGAAGGCAAACTGGTATCCAACCAAATGAAAATCGGGATTGTGGCCTCCCGGTTCAATGAATTTATCACCTCCAAACTGCTCAGCGGCGCATTGGATGGACTGCTCCGCCACGATGTGCGGGAGGAAGACATCCATGTGGCCTGGGTACCCGGCGCTTTTGAAATCCCGCTGATTGCCTCCAAAATGGCCAAAAGCGGAAAATACGACGCCATCCTCTGTCTGGGTGCCGTCATCCGCGGAGCTACCACCCACTATGACGCAGTCTGCAACGAAGTGTCCAAAGGCATCGCCACGGTGGCGTTGAACAGCGAAATTCCCGTTCTGTTTGGCGTATTGACCACCGAAAATATTGAGCAGGCCATCGAGCGCGCTGGTACCAAGGCCGGCAACAAGGGCTACGACTGCGCTCTGAGCGCCATCGAAATGGTCAATCTCATTCGGGAAATCCAGCAGGACGTCTAACCCCACGCTGGCATACAACAAAAGAGGAGCGGCAATTTCCATGCCGCTCCTCTTTTTCTATGTCCTTTACAGTTCCTGAATCCCCATCTCTTCCAGCTGCTGGGTGATGGTATACCGGCCCGCCACCCGATCGGCGCCCGCTTCCATAAAAGCAGCACCGTCTTCCAGCGTCCATACGCCACCGCTGGCCTTGACTTTGATCCGTCCCTTGGCGCAGGCTTTCAGCAGTGCGATGTCATGCAGGGTGGCCTTTCCTTCCGCAAAACCGGTGCAGGTCTTCACAAAATCCGCTCCCGCTGCGCAAATGCACTCCACCGCTTCTCTCTTGTCCTTGTCCTGCAGGAATCCTGTTTCAATGATTACCTTAACCGTCACGCCGCCACCATGAGCCACCTCGGTCACCGCCCGGATTTCCTTCTCAATGTATCCATATTCCCCATTCAGCAGCCGGCCCACATTGAGCACCATGTCCACTTCTCCGGCGCCGTCCAGCAGCCCCTGCTCCGCTTCCTTCTGCTTCACCACAATGGACGCGCCGCCGGAGGGGAAGCCCACCACTACCTGAGGTGCGATACCGGTGCCCTTCAGCTCTTCCGCCACAATGGGAATATAACTGGGGAAAACCGGTACAGCGGCGTACTTCATGCGACGGGCATCGTCACAGGCCTGCCGCACCATGGCTTCGGTGGCATTGAACACCAATGCCCGAGAGTAGTCCAGCGAAGAGCAGACCTTGCGAATGACTTCCAGATCCTGAGGAACGTTTTGCAGCATTTTCATGACTTTTCTCTCCTTTTTTGGTATGATGGTCATACCATTAAATTTCAATTCTTCTCTATGTGAACCACAAAGGACTTTTTACAGTCCTTCATAGTACACTTTCATATTGTTTTGGGCCACATGCAAATGGTTTTGCATGGCCCGGCGGTACCCTTCCACATCCCGGTCCGCAAGGGCGCCAATGATCTCTCGATGGGCCAGAAACGCCTCCTGTCGGATGGCCTCCTGAGCAAACAGACAACTGGCTGATGTCTGCATAAACTTCAACACCATAGCATACAGCTCCACAATCAGCGGATTGGGTACAATGGACATCAGGGTTTTATGGAAGGCGATCTCCGCGTCCACTTGCTGCTGGATGCTCTCCATGGGCTCTCCCAGCGCCTGGTTGATGTCCCGAAGCTGCTGCAGCGTCTCCCGGGTGACATTTTGTACCACCAACTGGGCCACTCCTGTTTCAAACAGTTCCCGGCACTGGAAAAAATACTGATAATTAGAGGGACTCAGGTTGCTGCCAAATCCCATAAAAGACAGGATGCTGCTGGGGAATTCATCCGCTACAAAGTTGCCTTCTCCCTGTTTGGTGACAACCAACCCATAGGAGGAAAGCATCACAATGGCCTCCCGAAGAGCGGGTCGGGAAATGCCCATCTGAGCCGCCAATTCCCGTTCACTGGGCAGACGGCTTCCCTGGGGGAGCTGGCCTGTGACAATGGCCTGCTTCAACTGATTGGCTGCCTGCTGTGCAGCGCTGGTTTTTTCAATGGCCTCAAACAGTCCCGACATTCCATCACCTCCAGTGGTCTGACCATCCTACTTCTTCAGTATACCGGCTCCTTCCCCATACAGCAACCCATTTCCCTCAAATTGTTGCACAATTTTTCTGTAGTCTTTTACTACAAACTGCTATGTTTTACTCATTCAAAACAGCATGGGCTGTACCTGCCGGCCCTGCAAAGCGGCTTCCACACATTCTGCCGCCCGGCTGAAATCCGCTACCAGCGAATTTTCCTTGTTGACCGGATCATCCTGCCCCATGGGCAGAAAATACAGGTTTTTCTGATTGAGCAGCGCTCCGATGTTGGCCCCGCTGGCCCCCAAACTGTCGTTGCTGGACACACCAATCACCACTGGGCGGTTGTTGCGCCGATGGCTCTTGCAGGCCATGGTCACTGCTGTATCGGTGATCCCGCAGGCCAGTTTCCCCAGGGTATTGCCGGTGCAGGGCATGATGAGCAAGATATCCAACAGTTTTTTAGGCCCGATGGGCTCCGCCTGGGCAATGGTGTGAATCACCGGACGGTCGGTCATCTCTTCCAGTCTGGCCACAAAATCCGCCGCTTTCCCAAAACGGGTATCGGTGGAATAAGAGGTTTCCGACATAATGGGTGTCACCTCATACCCCAATTGCACAAGATGTTCAATCTCCTGCATCACCCGGGAAAATGTACAAAAACTACCGCACATGGCCACGCCCAATCTGGTTTTGACCATTACGCTCTCCCCCTCTCCTCCAACAGATTACAAATGGTTTCCTTGATAAAAAGTCCCGATGTAACCGGTGCCACCCGTCCGGGCAGGGACAGTGCCCATACACACCGGCGCCCCAATCGGGCCGCTGCCTCCACATCCACCCCCCCGGATGATCAAAGGGGACAAAAAAAGAGCCCGAAGGCTCTTTTTTATTCTCCCTCCACAATGGAGCACAGACACTGCCAGATTTTGCGGAAAATATCACACACCCGAGTCCACACCGTACCGTTGTCCTGTTGGGCTTCCGGATCCACCGTATCCTCCGGCTCCACACTGTCCTGAGTGATTTCCCGGGTACGAACCACAATTTGCACACTGGTGGGCGCCGGATTCTGCGAAGAGGTGAACGACTCCGGCTGGGCATCGGGATCGATGTTCAGCAGATTGTTGGCGTCCCCGCTGAATTTATCCCATTCATCCTCCACCAGATCCTCCACTGTATCCTTGGCATTTTGGATGGTGCCGGTTTGGGCCAGCCCCCGTACCGCCTCATTGAGAGAGGAAATGAGGCCGTTGAGCGTGGCTTTGGTCCCACTGTCCAGCTTATTGCCCGCCTGCTGCGCCAAATCCCGAAAACTCTTCAAAAAATTCCGGGTTTCCTGTACACCGCCGGCTGCCGATGCAGACAACGCTGCCGCGTCCTGCAGCGCCGCATCCAGTTTGGGCTGGTTTTCCTGTATAATCTGATCCAGCTGATCCAGTTGGTCGATGAGTGTATCCACCTTTCGGCTGCTCTCTTCCAGCAGGGCGCAGGTATCATCCAGATCATCAATCAGTGACATTGCATCGGAAGCATGCTTTTCCGCGATTTCCGCGTAGCTGTCCAGCAGCCGTACCGCCCGCTGTAAATCGTCCGCCAGTGGAGCTCCCTGTTCTCCCAAATCCGCCAATGTATCGGAAAAATTGACTCCCTGCCCAGCCATAGCGGTCATCAATGGCTTCAAGCTCTCCATGGTTTTGTTGATAATGGTTATGTTGGTGTTAATATTGGAAATAATTGGATCCAGGATAGGGTCAGCCTCTCCTCCAGGCGGTACCAGAGAGGGCAGTGTGGGCAGAGCCTGCTGAAGCTGCTGTGATACCTGTTTCAATCCTTTACCTCGGCTCTCCACCTCTTCCATCAGGTCTTCCAACTGGGCCAAATCCTCTTCCAGATCATCCAGTACATCCTGTCGCCAGTTTTTGTTGTCCTTCCAATCCCGGAGCATTTTATGGACTCCATCCAAGTCCTCCCGGGTCTGGGTGAGAATTTCCCGCAGCTGTTTCAGCTGGGGCTGGAACCCCTTCACCTCTTCTACCATGGAGCTCATCTGCTGCTGCACATCGTCCAGGACCGTCTGAGCATTTTGCAGATGTCCTTCCATGGGCGTCATAGCTGCTGCCAGAGCATCCAATGAAGCCAGAGCCTCATCCCCCTGGGCATAGACCTGTCCCTTGCCGCTGCTGATGGTCTGCCGGGCATCATCCAGTCCCTGCAATCCCTGGGAAGTGGAAGAGAGACCATTCTGCAGCCGGTCCATGGTATCCAGCACCACATCCAGGCTGTCGCTGATTGCCTCCCCCGATTCTTCGGTTTTTTCCTTGGCTTCCCGCAATTCCTTCACATCTTCCATCTGGGAAAGCGTCACCGGAGCCATCACCATCCAGAACCCGGCGAAGGAAAAATCATTGGTACCCATGCGCAGGGTAAAGGTCTGTTCCTCTCCCGGCAAAGCCATAAATACCACCGCTTTGCGGCCACCCACTGTCTGCACCTGTGCTCCGGGGGCCTCTACCGACTGGATTTCCTCGGTGTCCACCAGCGCGGCCGCTTCCAACATCATGTTGTTTTTCTGATAGGCAGTGGCCTGCTCATTGGGGATGGCGTGCAGGGTAATTTCCACCATTCCCTGGGCGCCCGGCAGATCTTCCGGCAATACCTCCACCCCGTTGAGCCGGTACACCAGGTCAAAGGTCCAGGGCAGTACCACCTGCTCTGGCTCCAGCCGTCCTTCAAAATAAAACTGCTGTGCCCCTTCTTCCATGGCAAACTGCACCTGGCCGTCTTCCTGCTGCGGCTCTGCCAGCGTGCTCATATTCTGTACCTGCTCATACTGGCCATAATCGGTGATCTGCTGGGCTCCGTTGAGCCGATAGCTTTTGACCACACTGGCCTGTTCCACACCGCCATACCACCCCAGGGTGGTATAAAGGGATTCATCACACTGTGGCTGGGGAGGCTGCGCCCAGCTCCACTGGGTCATACCGCACATCAGAGCCACCGTCAGCAGCAGAGCGGTCAAACGTTTTCTTGTCATGCTTTCTCTCCTCCCGCAAGCCGTTTTCTTCTTCTGTTTCTCCACCATTTTCTCACTCGAATGGCGCGTTTCTGTGCCTTTCGCTGCTGCCGCTGGATGATGTTATCAAACACCGCCAGCAGGGCGGGCAGCAGCGAAAGCACCAGCAGCACCGACAACATGGCTCCCCGACCCACCAGCCGGCCCATCTGGGAAATCCCCTGGATGGTGGAGGTGAAATACAGTCCATAGCCCACCACCATCAGAATGGATCCTGAGGTCAAAATGGACAAGGCACTGCGTCGAATGGCCTCAATGGCTGCCTCCTGCCGCTCCAACGTCTGGCGCAGGGCCATGTAATGATTGGTCAGCAGAATGGAATAATCAATGGTTGCCCCCAGCTGCAGACAGCTTACAATGATGTATCCAATGTACAACAAGGTTTCGCCCAGCACATAGGGGATGGTCATATTCAAATAGATAGCCACTTCTATGGGAATCATCACCAAAATGGGCACCAGCGGCGCCTGGAAGGTACACAAAACCACCAGCGCTACTCCGATCATGGAGAGAATGCTCACCCGGCTGTAGTCCACCGTCAGGATATTTTTTACATCCTGGGTGGTGGGGGTCATTCCCAATAGATACGCCCCCTCCGGATACCACTTTTCCACCGTTTCCAGCACCTGATCACTGCACTGAAACGCGTAGTCACTCTCCTGTACGGTATCAATGGACATCAGCACCCGGGTATATTCCTCGGTCCGCATCTGCTCCACCAGCTCCTGAGGCAGAAAATCCTCGGGGATGCCCTGGGGCAGAGTCCCCGCCAGTGACAGAGCGTAATTCATAAAGGGAAGGTCTTCCAGCTCCCGGGTCAGCTCCCGCTCCCGTACCGGGGAGCCATTGGGCAAAATGGCAAGCAGTACATTGCTGCGGCCAAAAACCGCGTCAATCTTCTGGGTATCCTCGTACACAGGAGTTCCTGGTCCAGCTCCCAATGCGTCGTCGCCATAAAGAAAGCGATTCATCCCCTGCCCCACATAAGCGGGGACAGTGAGCAAAATACACACCACCAACACACCCCAGCGGATGTGGTAGAGTTTTTCGGCGGTCTTTTGAAAGGAGGGCATGAAAGACCGGTGCCGCATTCGTTCAATTCGTTCATCAAACCGCAGGATCAGCGCTGGCATCAAAATGAGAACGGTGGCCAGCGAAAGCAGAATGCCCTTGGTAAGCACAAAACCCACGTCTTTGCCCACTGTAAACTGCATCAGCGCAATGGCGAGAAACCCCACAATGGTGGTGGCTCCACTGGCCAGGATCGAACTGCACGCCTCCCGGATGGCCTCCTCCATGGCCTGGTGGATTTCCATGCCCTGCTGCTTTTTGGCGGTAAAGGTATGTAACAGAAAAATGGAATAATCCATGGACACCGCCAGCTGCAAAATGGCCGCAGTGGAAAAGGTAAAGAAGGAAATGGTTCCAAAGACAATGTTGCTGCCCATGTTGAGGATGATGGCCACTCCCATCACCAGCAAAAAGAGCAGCGGCTCAAACCAGGAAGTGGTGGTGAGGGTGAGAATCCCGGCGATGATCACCACTGAGAGCACCAGCGCGCCGGCTACTTCCCGCTGTACCGTTTCCTGACGGGATTTGTTGCTGACGGCAGTACCGGAAAAGCACCCACGATCTCCTACAATTTCATAAATCTCATCCAGTGCCCGATGGGTTTTTTTATCCGAATCACCCTCGGTAAAAATTATCTCCAGTTGGGCACAGCCATCTTTATAGAATTGCTCCTCCACTTCTTCCAGGTGGAATTCCTGAGGCAGATAGCTGTCCTGCAAAGTATCGGGTCCGATGACCAGATCCACGCCATCCACCTCTTCAATGGCATTCTGAATCACTCGAGTTTGATACAAGGTGGTATCCTGCAGCATGATTCGCGCCATACCCGGATAGCCGAATTCCCGTTCCATCACATCCAGTGCCTGACGGGTGGGCGCAAAATCGGGCAGATATTCGCTCAAATCATAATTGACCCCCACAAAAGGGTACAAGAGCAGACAAATCACCGTAGCAATCCCAAAAATCCTCTCCACATGTTTTCCCTTATACACAATCCAGTGGATGATGGTTGCAAGCCCATGATTTTTCATCAGTTCCTCCACAAACAAACACAGTGTTGATTTCTTTTGATGATTGTATTATAATGCACCTAGAGATATTCTTCAATCGTCAATTTTCAATCATAAGTCTTTTATTCAACATAATATCTATTTTATGTTTGTTATCCATCAAGAAGAGGTGAAAAAAGTGGATTCTCAACCCAAAGACCGCCGCATCCGGCGTACTCGCAAACTGCTCAAACAAAGCCTGGCGGAATGGATGCAGGAAAAAGATTTTCAAAACATCACCGTCAAGGATATCGCAGACCGGGCAGATCTGAACCGCGGAACCTTTTATCTTCATTACACCGACCCGTATGATCTGCTGGAAAAACTGGAAAACGATACCCTGGAAGATTTCCAGGCCATGATTGACGCCCACCGTACCCAGGTACGAGGAGGCACATTGTTGCCTGTGCTGCAGCCTACCATTGCCTACATTCAGGAAAATTCCACCATCTGCCGCTGCCTGTTCTGCAACACCGCCTCCCGCTCCTTCCTGGAAAAATTTCAATCTCTCATCCTGCGCAATGGAGTGGCCTTTTTACAGGAACGGTACCCCAGTGTAGAGCATGTGGATGACCCCTATCTGTTCAGTTTTATCAGTTATGGACTGGTGGGACTGCTGCAGCAGTGGTTTCAAACCCATATGGCTCTACCCCAAAGTGATCTGGTGGTACTGGCAGATGATCTCATCACAGCCGCGGTGGTACGTGCCTTTGGTCTGCCTGTGGAAAAGTAATGAAATATTTGTAAATTTTTGGAGGATTTGTTGCACATCTCCTGCCAGCCTGCTATACTATAAACAAGAGGAACACCCCTCTCATCAAACAAAATTAAAGGAGGATTTGGACAATGAACCGATTTGTATTGCCGAGAGATATTTACTATGGCCCCAACGCACTGGAAGCTCTCAAAACCCTGCAAGGCAAACGTGCCATTCTGGTATTGGGCGGAGGCTCGATGAAACGTTTTGGTTTTGTGGACAAGGCTGTAGCCTACCTGAAAGAAGCAGGCATGGAAGTACAGCTTTTTGAAGGCGTAGAACCTGATCCTTCTGTGGAAACCGTAATGAAGGGTGCTGCCGCCATGACCGCATTCCAGCCCGACTGGATCGTTTCCATGGGCGGAGGATCTCCCATTGATGCTGCCAAAGCCATGTGGGCTTTCTATGAGTATCCGGAAACCACCTTTGAACAGCTCATCACACCATTCAGCTTCCCCACCCTGCGCACCAAGGCCCGTTTTGCGGCCATTCCCTCCACATCGGGTACCGCTACTGAAGTCACCGCTTTCTCGGTGATCACCGATTATGAAAAGGGCATCAAATATCCCCTGGCCGACTTCAACATCACTCCTGATGTGGCCATTGTGGACCCGGCTTTGGCTGAAACCATGCCGCCTCATCTCACCGCTTATACCGGTATGGATGCTTTGACCCACGCCATCGAGGCCTATGTATCCACCCTGCACTCTCCCTTCACCGATCCTCTGGCTCTCAAAGCCATTCAAATCGTCAACGACGATCTGCTCAAATCCTACGCCGGCGACATGGCCAGCCGGGAACAGATGCACTATGGTCAGTGCCTGGCCGGCATGGCATTCTCCAACGCTCTGCTGGGCATCGTACACTCCATGGCTCACAAGACAGGCGCTGTTTTCAGCACTGGCCACATCACCCATGGACTGGCCAATGCCATGTATCTGCCCTACGTCATCCGCTACAACGCCAAGGTGGAGGAAGCGGCTCTGCGCTATGCGGAAATCGCCCGTTCCATCGGCCTCAACGGCACCACAGAGGAGTGTGTGGAAGCTCTGTGCGACAAGATCGTTTCTATGAACAATGCCATGAAGATTCCCAACACGCTGAAGGACTTTGGCATCAAGGAGGACGAATTCAAGGCCAAGCTAAAGGACATTGCCACCAACGCGGTAGGCGACGCCTGCACCGGCTCCAATCCCCGTCCCATCGATCCGGCTACCATGGAAAAATTGTTCACCTATATCTACAACGGTCAAAAAGTGGACTTCTGACAACTTGACAACAAAAAAAGGACAGCCAATTGGCTGTCCTTTTTTTGTATGTTTATGCATTTTTTGAGAGAACTCGCACACTGGCTCCGGGGTTGGTTCCCACCGGTGACAACCAGTATTCTCTTTGATGTTCCTTTCCTTCCACCGCTTCAATCACTGCTTTTACCGCTGTTTCGATAATCAGCCGGTGAGAAACGCACATCTCATAAAGTGGCGGAGATGTGAACTTGCTCTCCTCAATTCCATCGATGGCATAGATGGAAATATCCTCCGGCACTTTCAGTCCCACCTCTTTAATGGCACGCAGTGCTCCCACTGCCATAACCGAATTGGCCATCAGTGCGGTAGGCAAGGCCACTTCTTCACACTGCTCCAATACCTGTCTCATAGCCTGGTAGCCGCCATGCTGCCGATGATAGGCCCCTTTTCCCAAATAACGAGGATCAAACAGCAACCCATGCTGCTGCATGCATTCATCCATACCCCGCATACGTTCCTGCACCGTCAACTTTTTATAGTCGCCAGTGATATGGGCAATCCGAGTATGACCATCCTGAATGATCTGTTCCGTTACCTGATAAGCCATCTCATAATTTTTATTGTTCACCACAATGATATTGGGATGGGTGCTGTGGGCCATCAAATTGTGCACCACCAGCTTGCATCCTTCTTTGGCCAGAGAGAGCATCCGCTCCTCTCCTATGCCATCCCCCATGATAATCGCGCCTCGAATGGTATTGCTGCGGTACAATTTGCGGATTTCCTCCAGCTCCTCCTCCCGCTGCAACACCGAAACCAGCACATAATAGCCCCACTTTTTCACCATGTCAGAAGTCAATGCGGCAAATTCCATCAAAATGGGCGAATCGCACAAAATGGTATCTTCCTCGTCCTTTTCTTTGAAAAAATCCAGTATAAACAATCCGATGATGGGAGGTGCCATCCCCACCAATCCCCGGCCCATAGTATTGGGCACATACCCATATTGCTCAATCACTGCTTCCACTTTTTTTCGGGTCGCTTCCGGGACATTGGGATAGTTATTGACCACTCTGGACACTGTGCTGCGAGATACTCCTGCGATTTTGGCGATATCATTGCTATTCATATATTACCACCTCACAGTATATTTTTTCAGCCACTGCTGTCAGACTCTCTTTTCATATTCATACTATTTTTTCTCCCACTTGGCAAGGGGTTTTCCCAAAAATTTTACTTTTTTCCCAATGGGACTATGCAATTTCTCTAAAAAATCCAAATTTTTTACCACTATTGTAACAAACTTCAAAATGAGGAATTGACAAGGCTGTGAACACGTGTTATTTTTAGGTTAACACGTGTTTATTTTATGATTTCAATGCGTGTCACCAAAATATTTTCCAAAGATCTCACAAAAGGGCTTGCCCTTTTTGATGTAGAAAACAAAACGCAACCCATATATGTAAAGGAGGAAAACACCATGAAAAACTCTGCAACTGCCAAGAAGACTCTGTGCCTGCTGTGCGTAGCGGCTCTGGCCGGCTCTATGCTGGTCGGCTGCGGCGGCGACTCCCAGACATCCACCAGCACTTCCACCGATACTTCTGGCAGCACTTCCACCAGCAATGAGGGTGCCAATGTGGTATTCAAGTTTGGTCACGTACAGACCAACACCGACCCCATCAACGATGCCTGTCTGCGGCTGGCTGATGCCATTGGCGAACAGACTGGTGGTGCCATCACTGTAGAAGTGTATCCCAACTCCGAAATCGGCAGCAACAAGGACAACCTGGAACAGGCCGCTCGTGGCGCCAGCATCATGACCGTAGTTGACCCCGGTTACATGGCTGACTATGTTCCCGATTACGGCATCATGAATGGGCCCTTCCTCTTCAAGAGCTGGGAAGACATTCAGGTACTGGCTGATTCTGACTGGCACAAGAGTGTAATGGAACAGGCTTCTGAGCAGGGCATCAAGGTGCTGGCCTCCAACTGGTTCTTCGGCAATCGTCACATCATCTCCAATAAGGTAATCGAAACTCCCGACGATACCAAGGGCCTGAAGATTCGTGTTCCTTCCAACACCATGTGGATTGAAACCATGAAGGCTATGGGCGCTAACCCCACCACCCTGCAGTGGTCTGAAGTGTACAGTGGTTTGAGCCAGGGCGTGGTAGACGCTGCTGAAGCTCCTCTGAACACCCTCTACACCTCCAAACTGCACGAGGCTGCAAAGAATATCGCTCTCACCGGCCACTTCACCGCTGTGACCACCATTGCCACCTCTCAGGCTGTGTTTGATACCCTCTCTGCTGAACAGCAGGAAATCATGGTAACCGCCGCTGAAGAAGAAGGTAAGAACTACAGCCAGATCACTGCCAACGACGAAGAAGAATGGAGAAAGAAACTGGAAGAAGAAGGCGTTACCTTCAACGAAGTTGATACCGAAGCCTTCCGTGAAGCCTGCAAGGCCACTTATGATGCTTTCCCCGAATGGAGTGAAGGTCTGTACGACACCGTACAGGAAGCCCTGGGATACAAGTAAGTCCTCTTTTCCCACCATTCACCACGCAAAAGGAGAGAGTGTACGTGAAAAAGTTTCTATATCATCTGGATGATGTGATCGCCAGCATCTGTCTGATCATCACCATCCTCATCGTCGTTGTCAATGTCACCTGCCGGTATCTGCTCAACATCACCTTCCAGTGGGCAGAAGAACTGGCCACCATCTGCTTTGTGTGGGTGGTGTTTGTAGGGGCTGCTTCTGCTTACAAGCACAATCTGCATGTAGGCATCGACGTACTGGTCAACCTCTTCCATGGCAAAGTCCGCAAAGGCCTGACTTTGTTTGTGGATCTGGTTCTGATTCTGTCCAATGTACTGCTGACCGTTCTCAGCGCACAGTTTGCCATCTACGGCTCTGTGAAGCCCACCGGCGTGCTGCGTATCCCCTATACTTATGTAAATATTTCTGCTACAGTGGGATTCGGTCTGATGCTGATCTATTCTCTGGTCTTCTTCTGGCGGGATCTGCGCAAGTTTAACCAACCCGACGAGGAGCCGGCTGATCCGGCTTCCGCTAGCCAGAGCTGACAGAAAGGAGTGACACCATCATGGGATTTATACCCATTGCAGTACTGGGAACCCTGTTCGTTTTGAACATCCCGGTGGCCTACTGTCTGATGCTGGCCACCATCACCTACTTTGCATTTATTAACACTACCATCCCGCTGGACATGGTATTCCAGCGCATGGTTGCCAGTGCGGAATCTTTCCCTCTGCTGGCAGTGCCCTTCTTTATCACAGTGGGCAATATCATGAACTTTTCTGGCATCACCTCCCGGCTGATGAAGCTGGCTGAACTGCTCACCGGTCATCTGGTGGGTGGTCTGGCTCAGGTTAACATCGTACTGAGCGTACTGATGGCCGGTATTTCCGGTTCTTCCAATGCCGACGCTGCTATGCAGTGTAAAATTCTGGTGCCTGAAATGCAGAAGCGCGGCTATGATACTGCATTCTGTGCAGTGGTTACCGCTACTTCGTCAGTTATCAGCCCCATCATCCCCCCCGGAATCTGCTTGATCCTCTACGCTTTCATGGCCAACGTATCCATCGGCAAGATGTTCATGGCAGGCTATATCCCCGGTTTGATGATGATGATTTGCCTGATGGTAGCCGCACATGTCATCTCCAAGAAAAGAGGATATCTCCCTTCTCGGGAAAGAGGCCCCTCTGCTGCTGAGTTAGGCAAACAGCTGCTGGAATCCTCTTGGGCTCTGGCTATGCCCTTCGGCATCCTGCTTGGCTTGCGTTTCGGTGTGTTTACCCCCACTGAAGGCGGTGCCATTGCCTGTGCCTATACCACATTGGTAGGTTTGTTTATCTACAAAGAACTGAAACCCTGCCATTTCAAGTCCATCATTCTGGACTCGGTACGCAGCACTGCTACCGTTATGCTCATCATCGTGGCTGCAGGTGCTTTTGGTTTCTACATGAGCTGGGAAAGACTGCCTCAGCGGTTGACTGAAGTATTGGTGGGCATCACCGACAATCCCTATTTGATGCTCCTGATGATCAATGTGTTCCTGCTGTTCATCGGCATGTTCCTGGAAGGCACTGCCTCCATGATCATTCTGGTACCGCTGCTGGTGCCTGTGGTGGAAGCTCTGGGCATCGATCTGATTCACTTCGGTATCATCATGTGCGTCAACCTGACCATCGGCGGTTGTACACCTCCCTTTGGTACCATGATGTTCCTGTGCTGCTCGTTGTTAAAGATTCCAGTTATGGCCTACGTCAAGGAATCTTTGCCCTTCATTGGAGCTCTGATTGCAGCATTGTTGCTCTGCACTTACATCCCACCGCTGGTTACTTTCGTACCCAACCTACTCATGGGATAATCCACCCCCTCTATTCGGCCCTCTCCCCCGCTCCCGCATTGGTGCAGGGGTGGGGAGGAAGGCCAATTTTGCGCCCATTTTTCGTCATATACATCCGTTATACAAGGAGGTTCCCTCATTATGGATTCCAGAGAACGCGTCCTGGCGGCCCTCAACCACCAGGTCCCCGACAAGATCCCCTTCATGTTTTCCATCATCGACAAAAGCATCCGCGAAGAGATCCTCGGTGAGACCATCACCTACGACTATCCCGATCCTGTGGCTGACTTTGGCAGCCTGGGCGTACTGGGCCAGCCCTCCCACATCGACAGCTATGAAGCCATTGATGCCCGGGTTGCCCGTAAGTTAGGTCTGGATGCCATCGGTATTCAATACTTCCCCCCCATGTACGCCGATTGCCACAAAGGCGCCAACGGGAAACTGCAGATCATTCGCGGCAACCTTACCAGTCGTGAAGCTCTCCAGCAGATGATTCTGCCCGACGTGGACGATGACCGTCTATACGATCACGCCCGGGATTTCATCTCCCGCTACAAAGGCGAATTTGCCCTGTTCTGCCGGGTTCGGCTGGGTATCTCCTTCATTATGAACAGCATGGGTGTGGAGGATTTCTCCTATGCCATGGTGGATGATCCCGAATTCCTCACCGATGCCATCCGCACTTACACCGACTGGACCGGTCGGCTGATTAAGAACCTGAGCGAATTGGGTTTCGATTTCTTCTGGTCTTTTGATGACATGGCGTACAAAGAAACCACCATGTTCTCCAACGACACCTTCCGGGAGTATTTCCTGCCCCATCTGAAGAAAGCGGCATCCAACTTCTCCACTCCCTGGATTTTCCACAGCGACGGCAATCTGTTCCCCGTATTGGATTCTCTGCTGGAACTGGGTATGAGCGGTCTGCACCCGCTGGAGCCCGGCGCCATGGATGAAGCCAAACTCAAAGCGGAATACGGTGACAAGCTGTGCCTGGTGGGCAATCTGGACATCAACCACACCCTTACCGACGCCACTCGGGAAGAGGTGGAAGAGGCTGTACAGAGCCGCATCGCGCTGATGGGAGCCGGCGGAGGCTACATCATTTCCGACTCCAACAGTGTGCCTGATTACTGCACCACACGAAATGTACAGTGGGCTGCGGAAGCGGTCCACAAATACCGCAATATTTACTGATAAAAGGAGGCATCAGCTATGACTGGACGTGAGCGCCTGCTATGCGCCTTAAACCACGAAATTCCCGACACTGTTCCCATCTTTGAGAGCATTTATTCCCGTCCTTTCTTCAAAGAGGTACTGGGATATGATGTGGACAGCTACAATGCCTATGATCTGATGAAATGCTCGGAAAAAGTGGGCTATGACTTTATCATCGTTCCCTTTGGCGGACTCAATGGCTTTGGCAAAGACCGTCTGACCGCCACCACCAACCGGTACCAGGATGAATGGGGTGTCACCTACCAGAAAGACCCTGCCGCCTGGCCCACCGATGCACCGGTGGAATTCCCCTTGGAAGACCGCAATGACTGGAACAACTATGATTTCCCGGACGCTTCCGCCCCCGGACGCGTAGATGAAGTCAATACAGCACTGCGTCTGGCCAAGGAAAACGGCATGGGTGTCATGTGCAATGTCCGCGGGCCCTACACCGGCGCCTGGATGTTGTTCGGCATTGAAAACTTCAGCTACCTGTTCTATGATGACCCCGATCTGGTCCATGAAATCCTGCAGAAATGCACCGATTTCTCCATCACCGGCGCCAAGCGTGCGCTGGAAGCGGGCGTAGATGCCATCATGTTTGCGGACGATTATGGAAGCTGCAGCGCACCGCTGCTTTCTCCCGCTCTGCACAAGGAGTTTATCGTTCCCCAGCTCAAGCGGCTGGCCGATGTAGTACACAGCTACGGCAAAAAGCTGATCATGCACAGCGACGGCAACATTCGCACTCTGCTGGACCCCATCTTTGAGGCAGGCATTGACGGCTATCATCCCATTGAGCGGGCTGCCAATATGGACATTGCTGAAATCAAGCGCACCTATGGCGACCGTATCACCCTGGCGGGCAACATCAACAACAAGACCACTCTGGTCACCGGCACTCCCGAGGACGTGGCGGAAGAAGTTCGTGAAACCATTCGGGTAGCAGCTCCGGGCGGCGGCTTTATCGTCACTTCGGACCACAGCATCCACGACGACACCCCCAACGAAAATGTGTTCGCCATGATCGAAGCCACCCGCAAATACGGCAAATATCCTCTTTCTTTTTGATCTTTTCCTCCTATATAAATAAAAAGGGCCTTCTGTAAAAGCAGAAGGCCCTTTTTATTTGTCCGGCTGCACAAAATTCCACTCCACCGTCACCTCCTCCCCCACCACAATCTTCCTCACCACTGTCACTGCCAAAGCTCGTTCCAGCCGTTCCAGCCGCAAGGCTTCTGCCACCCAGAGGTTCCATTCTCTCTCTGTCTCTGTGCGCTCTGCCGGCTCCTGCCGGCTTCTCTGCAACCGCTGTACCAAAACACGATACTCCTCCTCTCCCAACAGTCCTTCTGCCCGGTCCCGGCACAGCTGCATCCGCAGCCGTCGGTACCGCTCCCGCTGTTCCAGCTCTTTCTCAGACCGCGGCCTCGTCTTACCCAAGCTCTCTGCCAGTCCCTGAACATCCACCGCCCTCAGCAGTTCTCGTAATTCCCGCAAAACCGCTTCCTCCAGCTGATCTTCCCGAATGCTATGCGCCTTGCAGTCCTTGGGATGATGATTCCACCGGCTGCACACCAGATAACAGTGCCCTCCACTGTGCTTGAAGGTCATACGCCCGCCGCAGCTGCCGCACACCACCAACCCGCTGAGCGCATGTTCCTTCTTGCTGATTCCAGAGCCACTGCCCTGTGCCAGCAGCTGTGCCGCCCGAGTAAACTGCTCCTCCGTCACCAGGGGCTCATGGGTGCCCTGTACCACCTGCCACTGCTGTGGCGGCACCTTTTTGCGCTTGGGCACTTTATAGCTCACCCGGCAGCTGCGGCCCTGGACCAGATCTCCTCGATACACCGGATGGGTCAAAATCCGCCGAACCATCTGGGAACTCCACCCTCCCGGCCGCCCCTTTTCCTCACCCGGCGACAACACCCCCGCCTCACCCAAAGCCACCGCAATGGCGGATAGACTTTCTCCCGCCAGCCAACGGGCGTAGATAGCTCGTACCACTGCCGCTGTCCGGGGTTGGGGTACCAGTTTCCCATTTTCTCCACGTCGGTATCCGTAGGGTGGCTGCGCTCCCACAAACTCTCCCCGCTGCCGCTTGGCCGCCAATACCGCCCGCACCTTCCCCGAGATGTCCCGGGCATATAAATCATTGAGGACCGACCGAAAGGGGGCCAGCTCCAGTCCCTGTCCCTCTCCCGTATCAATTCCATCCCCCACCGCAATCAGCCGTACACCCCGCTCGGGGAAAAAACGTTCCAGATAGTAGCCGGTCTGGATATAATCCCGTCCCAGCCGGGAGAGGTCTTTGACCAGCACCGTTTTCACCCGCCCCGCTTCCACCGCCTCCAACAGCTGCTGAAATCCGGGGCGCTGAAAATTCAGTCCGCTCCAGCCGTCATCCACAAATTCCTCCGTCACCGTCCAGCCACGCTGTGCCGCCCACTGCCGCAGCACCATCCGCTGATTTTCAATGCTCTGAGAAGGCCCTTCCTGTCCGTCCTCCCGGGAAAGACGCAGATACAGCACTGCTCTCATACTTTCACCTTTTGCCGCAGCCACTCCAGCAGACGCTGCTCCAACCCCGGTCCTTCTCTCTGAAACACAAACCGATACTGCCACTGTTTCACGTTGCATCGCCTCCTGCTCTATGCATATGGCAGCGCCCCGCCTCTCCATGTCTGTCCACCTGGAATTTTTGCCTCCTGCCTTCTTCCTCCCCGCCGGGTTTGGAGGCAAGATCCAAAATCAGTCCATCCTTGGGAATGGCACTGATCTCCCGTTCCCCCAGCACCTGCTGCGGTACGGTATTGCACACCAGCAACTGAGAGGACAGGTGCTTTTCCAGCTGGGAAAAATCCACCGGCTGGAGTCCAAACGCCCCAATCCACGCCCGATCACTGCATTTGCGAGCCGCTACCGTCACCCGGCAGCCCAGGCCCTGCAGCCGGTGGGCCAACAGCTTGCCAATTCGTCCATAACCCAGAATCAAAACAGGCGTACCATGGAGTGTTACACCCAACTCTTCCATGGCGATCTGCACCGCCCCTTCCGCAGTGGGAATGGCATTGAGCACCTGCAATTCCTCCCGGGCAAAGTAATCCTCCACCGCCACTTCTCGGTGCGCGGCCGCTTCCCACAACAGAGGCGGCAATTTTCCTCCCACCACCAATGTGCCGGGCCGGGCCAGTTCCACCACCTGCCGCAGCGGAATTTGCCCCTCCCCCAACGGCATGTGAATATGTTCTCCATCCATGGAGGCAGGCAGCGGCAAAATCACCACATCACAGGCGGCACATTGCTCCAGCGAGCTTTCCTCCACATCCGGCTCTTCTTCCCCTCTACGGGAAAAACCGTGGTAGAAGACGGTGGCTCCATCCTGTTCCAACGCCTTTCCCAGGCGCAGCTGACGGGCGTCCCCTCCCACCACGGCAAAACGCTCTTTCATCCGGTCATCAACTCCATTTCCATAGGTTCACTCCATCCTATGCCCTCCCGGCCAAATGGTGCGCCCATGAAAAAAAGCGGGAGCTTTCACTCCCGCTTTCTCATTCCTTCCACTCCAGATGATGCAGCTTTCCCTGTTGCTCCAATCCCGCAAAGTCCTTTTGCCGCAACACCTCATAGACCGCAATGGCCACACTGTTGGACAGATTCAGGCTCCGCTCCTGAGGCCGCATGGGAATCCGCACGCACCGCTCCCGGTGTTCCACCAGAATTTCCTCCGGAATCCCCGACGATTCCCGGCCAAAAAAGAGCCAGGGCTCGGGACCATACTCCATCTGGCAGTGATTCCGTTCCGCCTTGGTGGTGAAAAAATATCCATCCTCCTGGGGATGCTGCCGGAAAAACGCCTCTCGGGAGGGATAGTACAGCACCTCCACATCCTTCCAGTAATCCAACCCCGCCCGACGGGCCGCCCGGTCCGATATGTCAAAGGGAATGGGTCCCACAATATGCAGTCGGCTGCCTGTCACCGCGCAGGTACGGGCAATGTTTCCGGTGTTTTGAGGGATTTCCGGCTCCAGTAGCACAATATTGATCATCACTGTTCCTTCCTTTCTGTCTGCTGGCTCTATTATAGCACAGGAAGGCCAAATTTTCATAAAATATCTATGGTTTTTTCCCCTTCTATGGTATATAATAAAGATAATTGCGTGCATATACCCATTTTCTGGCACGCCGCCCCACTTGGGCGAAACAAATATTTGAGGTGAACGATCTGTGAAATTATTGGAAAAGATCTTCGGTTCCTACGCAGACAAGGAACTGAAAAAACTGCGCCCCATTGTGGATCAGGTACTTTCCTACGATGAGGCCTACAGCAAACTGAGCGACAAGGAGCTCATTGCCAAAACCCAGGAATTCAAAGACCGGCTGGCCCAGGGCGCCACGCTGGATGATATTCTGCCCGAGGCATTTGCCACCTGCCGGGAAGCAGCCTGGCGTGTACTGGGAATGAAGCATTACCCTGTACAGATTCTGGGCGGCATTGTACTGCATCAGGGCCGTATCGCCGAGATGCGCACCGGTGAAGGTAAAACTCTGGTAGCCACCCTGCCCGCCTATCTGAACGCTCTCTCCGGCAAGGGTGTGCATGTGGTCACCGTCAACGATTATCTGGCCAAGCGTGACAGCGAACAGATGGGTAAGGTCTACTCCTTCCTGGGGCTGACAGTGGGACTGGTGATCCAGGCCAACAGCACGGATAAAAAATCCGCTTACGCCGCCGACATCACCTACGGCACCAACAACGAATTCGGTTTTGACTACCTGCGAGACAACATGGTCATCTACAAAGACCAGATGGTACAGCGGGGGCACAATTTCTGTATCGTGGACGAAGTGGACTCCATCCTCATCGATGAAGCCCGTACTCCGCTGATTATTTCCGGCCAGGGGGACAAGTCCACCGAGCTGTACCGGTATGCGGACATGTTTGTACGCACACTGGAGGGCATCCGTATCAAGGAAGAGGACACCAAGGAACTGTACGACGACTACGACTGCGATTATATCGTGGATGAAAAGGCCAAAACCGTATCCCTCACCGCCCGGGGCATCCGCAAAGCAGAACGGGGCTTCAATGTGGAAAACATCACCGATCCGGAACACACCACCCTGCTGCATCACATCAACCAGGCACTGAAAGCCCACGGCACCATGCACAACGAGGTGGACTACATCGTCCGGGACGGCGAAGTGCTCATCGTGGACGAATTCACCGGCCGTATTATGGAGGGCCGCCGCTACAGCGAGGGCCTGCATCAGGCCATCGAGGCCAAGGAAGGGGTCACCGTACGGCAGGAGAGCAAAACCCTGGCCACCATCACCTTCCAGAATTACTTCCGTATGTACAAGAAGCTGTCCGGTATGACCGGTACCGCTCTCACCGAGGAAGCAGAATTCAAAGAAATCTACAAGCTGGACGTAATCCCCATCCCCACCAACAAGCCCATGATTCGTGAGGATATGTCCGACGTGGTCTATAAGACCGAAAAGGCCAAATTCAACGCCATTGTGGAAGAGATCAAGGAGTGCCATGCCAAGGGTCAGCCTGTGCTGGTGGGCACCGTTTCCATTGAAAAATCCGAGCTGCTCTCTTCCCTGCTCAAGCGCAACGGCATCAAACACGAAGTGCTCAACGCCAAATACCACGAAAAAGAAGCGGAAATCGTAGCCCAAGCCGGTAAATTCGGCGCTGTGACCATCGCCACCAACATGGCAGGCCGTGGTACCGACATCCTGCTGGGCGGCAACGCTGAATTCATGGCCAAGGCAGAGATGAAAAAGCAGGGATTTGACGACAACCAGATCGCCTATGCCACCAGCTTCTTTGAAACCGAAGACGAGGAAATTCTGCAGGCCCGCCAGACCTTCAAGGAACTGGAGAGCAAATTCAAAAAACAGATCGAGCCCGACCGGCAGAAGGTGATTGAGGCAGGCGGTCTGTATATCATAGGTACTGAACGTCATGAGAGCCGACGGATCGACAACCAGCTCCGCGGACGTGCAGGCCGTCAGGGCGACCCGGGCCGCAGCCGTTTCTTCCTCTCGCTGGAAGACGATTTGATGCGTCTGTTCGGCAGCGAAAAGATTCAGGGCTTGGTCAACATGATTGGTCTGGAAGACGATCAACCCATCGAACACCGCATGCTCACCGGCTCTATTGAAACCGCTCAGTCCAAGGTGGAAGGCCGCAACTTCGGCATCCGGAAACACGTGCTGCAATACGATGACGTGATGAACGAACAGCGTAAAATCATCTACGCCCAGCGTCAAAAAGTGCTGGACGGCGAAAATGTACGCAGCAATATCATGGCCATGCTCCACGATGTCATTGTAGACGCAGTGGCCCGCCACAATCCCGCCGATGGAATCATGGACAACTACGACTTCAACGGATTGCGCAAAGAATTTTTGGGCTATTTCCTCACCGAGGACGATTTGCAGTACACTCCCGACCAGCTCAACGATCTGACTGATCAGCAACTGGTGCAGGACATTGAAGAGAAGGCCGTGGCCCTGTATCAGCAGCGGGAGCAGGAGTTCGGCGAAGAGCTGATGCGAGAAGCAGAACGGGTCATCCTGCTGCAAAATGTGGACAAAAAATGGATGGCGCACATCGACGATATGGACCAGCTGAAAAAGGGTATCACCCTGCGCTCTTACGGCCAGCGCGATCCCGCCATTGAGTTCAAATTTGAGGGCTTTGACATGTTTGACCACATGATTCAGTCCATCAAAGCTGACACCGTCAAAATGCTCTACCGTCTGCGGCTGGAGCAAAAGGAAGCTCCCCAGCGGGAACAGGTGGCGGACATCGAACACACCCAGCGCAATCTGCAGGGAGATTCTGCTCCCGTCCAAGCCAAGAGCAACAAGGTGGGCCGCAACGATCCCTGTCCCTGCGGCAGCGGCAAAAAATACAAAAATTGCTGTGGCCGGTAAGGCTTTTCCCAAAAGAGGAGGGGAAACCCTCCTCTTTTTCATGCTCCCCGCCCATTCCCAGCCTTGCTCTTTTGTGGTATAATACTGACAATGAAGAAACCGGAGCCCCTCTGCGGGGCCGACCCATCTTCCAACCCATTTTGTTTTGAGAAAGGACGATCCTCATGTTGACTCCGGCAAAAAGACAATTCATCCGTTTTATGATGGACTCTGATGTTCTGCGGTTCGGCAGCTTTGTGACCAAAAGCGGCCGTCACACCCCCTATTTCATCAACACCGGCAATTACCGCACTGGCCTGCAAAGCTCCCGTCTAGGAGATTTTTACGCCACTCTGGTCAAAGAAACCATTGGTGATTCCTTTGACGCCATGTTTGGTCCCGCCTACAAAGGCATCCCGCTGGCCACTTCAGTGGCAGGCGCCCTGGCCCGCAATTACGAAATTGACAAGCCCTTTTTCTTCAATCGCAAAGAAGTGAAAGACCACGGTGAAGGCGGTTCCATCGTGGGCTACCAGCCCAAAGACGGCGACCGGATTATCATCATTGAAGATGTGATCACCGCCGGTACCGCCATTCGGGAAACCATGCCGGTGCTGCAAGGCTGTGCCCAGGTTTCGGTGCCCCATATGTTCATCTCGGTCAATCGCTGTGAAGTGGGCCAAACTCCCGGCAAGACCGCTATCATGGAAGTGGCCGATGAATTTGGCATTCAGGTGCACTCCATTGTAGACGTACAGGACATTCGGGACTTCCTGAAAGAACAGGGCGGCTACGATGACGTGCTGGCCGCCATGGAAACATACATGGCCACCTACTGCGTATTCTGATGAAACAACAAAAACCCGGACAGGAAAATCCTGTCCGGGTTTTTTTACCCATTTAGATTTTATTGAGCTGTTTCAGCTGCGCCAGGCAATTGGCACAAACGATTTTATCCTTGTACTCCATGGTATTTTCCATACTGCCACAGAAAATACACGAAGGTTCATATTTTCTCAATATGATGGATTTCCCTTCCACAAAGATTTCCAGTTCATCCCGATCCTGGATATCCAGTGTTCTGCGAAGCTCCTTGGGCAGGACGACCCGTCCCAGTTCGTCAATTTTACGAACGATACCGATTGTTTTCATACAGCACATACCTCCTTTTCCCACTCAAAGATCATTTCTAACTTACCATATTTTTACAGAAATGTCAACCACTTTCATTGCTTCGACAAAATTGCGTCCATTTATCAACATTTTTCTGTGAAAATGCTTATAAATTCTCCTATGGTCATGCTAGTACCATCTGACGCATACAATGTCACCAGACAGGAGGTATGGCAACATGATGAATGGAATTTTCGGAGGGCTGGCAGCGCTTTCTCTGCTGTGCGCCCTGTGTACTGGTCGAATGGAGGCACTATCCTCCGCCGTACTGGAAGGAGCCGGCAATGCAGTACAGCTGATTTTGCAGATTGTGGGAATCATGTGTCTTTGGTGCGGCCTGATGAAGGTGGCTCAGCGCAGCGGACTGGCTCACCATCTGGCACAGGGAATGCTGCCGCTGGCTCGTCGATTACTGCCGGGTGTGCCTGCCTCCTCTCCCGCCTTTTCCTATCTGGCCATGAACATCGCCGTCAATCTGCTGGGTGTGAGCAGCGGCGCTACCCCTTTGGGGCTCAAAGCTATGGAAGAACTGCAAAAACACAATCCCCAGCCCCATCGGGCCACCAATGCCATGTGCACCATGGTGGTCCTCAACACCGCTTCCATCCAGCTGGTCCCCTCCACGCTGCTGGCGCTGCGGATGCAGGAAGGCAGCCAAGACCCCTTCTGCATCATGCTGCCCATCTGGGGAACCTCCCTATTGGCTGCCATTGTGGGCCTGAGTGTAGCAAAACTACTGGAAAAGGTGATGTAAATGGATTGGATTTCCTGGGTATCAGCCGCCATTCTGCCCGTTTCCATGGTGGGAATTCTCCTCCATGGATGGTGGAAAGGCCTGCCCATTTTCGATGTGTTTGTAGAGGGCGCCGCCGAAGGACTCACATTGGCAGCCCGCATTTTCCCCTCTTTGGTGGCTCTGCTGGTCACCATTGATATGTTCCAGCTGTCAGGTGCGCTGGATGTACTCACCTCGGGACTACAGCCTTTGGCAGAGCGCTTTGGTTTCCCTGTGGAAGTGCTCCCCCTCACTTTGTTGCGCCCCATCTCGGGCAGCGGCAGCCTGGCGCTGGTGTCCGATCTGCTCCACCGCAGCGGCCCTGACTCTTTTGCCGGCCTGTGCGCATCGGTGATGATGGGCAGCACCGAAACCACCTTTTACACCATTGCCATCTACTATGGCAGCGTAGGCGTCAAACGTATCCGCCACACCGCATTGGCTGCTCTCAGTGCCGATCTGTGCGGATTTCTGGTCAGCGTGTGGCTGGTCCGTCTTCTGCTGACGTGATCTTTCGCAGGGACAGCTCATACACCCGATTTTTCTTTTCTCCGGTACGGGCCACCACTTCCCGTACCGCCTCTTTGGGGCGCATCCCCTTCCGCTGCAGCTCCTGCAACAGTTGGGACAATGCCTCATCACTCCAGCCCTGCTTTTGCTGGGCGCCACCTTCCAATACCAATACAAATTCCCCTCGGGGCTCAGCTGCACTATATCGCTCCACTGCCTGACGTAAAGTGGTACGCTCAACCTCTTCATATCGTTTGGTGATCTCACGGGCCAATGTCACACTGCGATCTCCCACTGTATCCAGCAGATCGGCCAGTGTGCCCTGCAGTTTGTGGGGCGCTTCGTACAAAATCACCGTACAGGGCATCTCTGCCACCGCAGCCAGCCGCTCCCGCCGTTCCCGTCCTGTGGGTGGCAAGAAACCTTCAAAATAAAAATGAGAAGTGTCCTGTCCGGAGGCGGCCACTGCACAAATGGCGGCACAGGCACCCGGCACCGGGCTCACCGGTACGCCCGCCTCATGGCACAGCCGCACCAGTCCCTCTCCGGGATCCGATACCGCGGGCATCCCCGCATCGGTCACCAACGCCACCATACGTCCCTGCTGCAGCTGGGCCAGCAGCTCCGGCCCCCGCTGTTTCTGGTTGTGCTCATGATAGCTCACCAATGTGTTTTTGATTTCAAAATGGTTGAGCAGCCGGAGGGTATTGCGGGTATCTTCCGCGGCAATCACATCCACACGGGACAACACCTCCACCGCCCGATAGGTCATATCATCCAGGTTGCCGATGGGCGTCCCCACCAGATACAGGGTCCCCGCTGTCATCTCCATACCCTTACTCTCCTTTCTTTTCCCACTCATCCCGCCGGTAAATTCTGCGAATCTCCTGGGTGTACCCCCCTTGCCCGTCATGAACCACCAACGGCGGCTCCACCTGCAATCCGCCAGGACGGGCATCTTTGACTCCCTCCACCAACACCATGGTGGGGGCTTTTTGCGCTGTGGGCTGCACCATACGCAGCCGCTTGGGCTCCATACGCTCCCGCCGCATGCCGCACAACAAATCACTGAGCCGCTCCGGCCGGTGGATGATGGCAAACCGTCCCAGTGGACAGAGCAGCGCCGACGCCGTTTGTAAAATTCCATCCAGCTGGATCAATGCTTCATGCCGGGCAATGTACATTTCTGGCCGCTGGCTGGGAATGCCGTCCCCCGCCGGCTTGAAGGGGGGATTGCACAACACCGCCTGAAACCGGCCTCTTCCCAGCTCTTCCGGGGCGTTCATGGCATCCATACACCGCATATCCACCCGTTCCTGCAGCCCGTTGAGCTCCATACTGCGCAGAGCCAGTTTCCAGGAAGGCTCCTGAATTTCCACTCCAGTGATATGGGCCGCCCGGGTATTGGCCGCCAGCAAAATGGGAATGATCCCGTTGCCGCTGCACAGATCGCATACCCGGTCCCCCTTGCGCACTGTAGCAAAGTCCGCCAGCAATACCGCATCCACTGAGAAACAAAACAGCCGGCTATCCTGCCAGATGCGATATCCCTTGAGCTGTAAATCATCCAATCGTTCTGTGTTTTCCATGGCACACTCCTCCAAACAGAGAAAAGACCTGCGGGAAAAATCCGCAGGTCTTTTTTCTTGATCCTATGTGTGAAAATCAGCCCTGGCTGATCGCACCTACGGGGCAAGCACCTGCGCAGGCGCCGCAATCCACGCAAGCATCGGCGTCGATCATGTACTGGCTGTCGCCGGCCTTGATCGCACCTACAGGACATTCACCCTCACAAGTGCCGCAGCTAATGCAGGCATCAGAAATTACGTGTGCCATCTGAGAAAACACCTCCTTATTTTGTTACACTTATTCTAACATGGTTTACACGAAAAATCACTACAAATTTGCAAAAATTTTTGTTAAATTTTTAGCTAATCTTCCAAGGCTTTCAAGGCAGCGATATCTTCTTTTTTATGATTGCCCCGACCATCCCGAAGGGTTTTCACATCCCGCCGTCCATAGGTTTTGGGAGGATTGTCGGGCGCGTCGTCCAGCCGCACCTTCACTTCACCCTTGAGCAGATTCACCTCGGTCACTACACCCCGCCCATCAGGAGTATTCACCAGCGCGCCGTTTCTGGGCGTAATTTTCAGCAGGGATTCATAGGCTTCCTGTTCATACTTCAGGCAGCACATGAGCCGCCCGCAGGTGCCGGAGATTTTCGCAGGATTGAGGGAGAGATTTTGCTCCTTGGCCATCTTGATGGACACCGGCTGAAAATCTCCCAGAAAACTGCAACAGCACAGAGGCCGCCCGCAAATGCCCAGTCCGCCCAGCATTTTGCTCTCATCCCGCACGCCGATCTGCCGCAGCTCAATTCGGGTACGAAATACACTGGCCAGATCTTTTACCAGTTCACGAAAATCCACACGCCCATCAGCAGTGAAATAAAACAGGATTTTGTTATTATCAAAAGTATATTCCACGTCCACCAGCTTCATTTTCAGTTTGTGTTTGGCGATCTTTTCCTCACACAGACGAAACGCTTCCTGCTGCTTCCGCTTATTTTCCTCCAGACGCCGATGGTCGTTGGCATTGGCCATGCGAATGACCTTTTTCAGAGGCGAAACTACCTTTTTTTCTTCCACCTGCTGGTTCCCAATGACCACTTCACCAAATTCCACGCCCCGGGCTGTTTCCACAATCACATGGTCTCCCTTGCGGATGCTCAGCTCACCGGGATCGAAATAGTAGGTCTTACCCACTTTTTTGAATCGTACGCCGATAATCTCTTTCAATGCATTTCCTCCAAACAGTTTCGCACCATCCCATTGACGGTGAGGTTATAGTTGCCATTGGCCTGCAATCGGCTCTCACAGAGCGCCGCCTGATCATACAACGCCGACAGGACCGGCAGTGTCATCTGACCGCAAACCGCTTCCAATCTGCTGCGCAGATGGACCAACTCGCCGGGCATACCTGCTTTGACCAGCATGGCATCGTGTACCGTCAGCCGCAAAATTTCCAGTATCTTTCCCACTGAATCCCGGCTTTTTTCCAGCCACTGAACCGTCTGAGCCAGCTTTTGCCGGTCATCGGCGGCCAACGCCTCCAGAAATCCCACACAGTGATCCATATACTCCAGCTGCTGAGGGTGGTCCAACAGTTCCAGCCCACGCCCCACCAGTCCGCCACTGAGCTGCGCCGCCAAATTTCGCTCTTTCTCCTGAGCCTGGGGCCGCAGCTGCTCCAGCTGACGGCGGACAGTTTCCTCTCCCACCGGTGCCAGTGAAAGCTGCACTGTCCGGGAGAGAATCACCGGCAGCAACAGATCCCGAGCCGGTACACACAGCACCAGCATCACAAAGGGCGGCGGCTCTTCCAGCGATTTGAGTAGACTGTTCTGCGCCGCCAGCGTCATTTTATGGGCATCTTCAATGATATACACCTTGGCGTCCGCCTCATTGGGTGCAATATAAATGTCAGTTCGCAGCGCTTTGATCTGTTCAATGGAGATGGAGGCTTTGCCTTCCAGCGGAGCGATGCGCTGAATGTCAGGGTGTATCCCCGCTTCCACCTTCCGGCAGTGCCGGCACTGCCCACAGGGCCGGGTTTCCCCCTGGCACAGCCGCATAGCGGCCAGCCACCGGGCCAATGTGCGTTTTCCGCTGCCCTCTGGTCCTTCTATGACATAGCCATGGCTCAGCCGGCCCTCCCGGCTCTGCTGCCGCAGCTGTTCCAGCAAATCCTCATTGCCTGCGATACTCTGCATCACAGCTTTTCAAACCGTTCCACATCCACCACAAACACAGTGGCTCCCCCAATGGTGATTTCAATGGGCATCCCACTGTACATACCGGATGTGAAAGGTGCCACTGCCGCAGAGGGTACCATTTCCTTACGCTTTTTGCAGTTGTCCGAGATAATCCCCATAAGCTCATCCAGTCGTTCGCTTTCCACGCCGATGAGCAGAGTGGTATTGCCTGACTTCAAAAATCCGCCGGTGGTGGCCAACTTGGTGGCACTGAACCCCTTTTCAATCAATTCCTTGGACAGATTGGAGCTGTCGTCGTTGTTCACAATTGCAATTACCAGTTTCATAGCCATACCTCCCTATTCCTTTATCACGCGAATTGTACCGGTAAACCGGTCATTGATATAGCGATACACAGAAGAGTCAATGCGCTCCCCGGGAGTCAGCACACAGACTCCAGGAGGATAGACTCCTTTGGTTTCTCCACAAATACGCCCCTCCGCCTGCTCCAGCGGAACACTTTCAAAGGGGGCCTGCCATGCCTGCCGCAACGGCATTACCCGCCGGGCCATGGGCATCCACTCCACCGGTTCATCCGGCGATGGCTCCGCCTCAGCTCCCGCTGTCAGCAGCGCCTTTTCCAGCTTGTAGAAATCCTCTCCCGTATTGTGAATGGAGGGCAAAATCACCACATTTCGGGTATCCGCCATCTCACACCAGATCTCCTGCTCCATCAACCGCTGATACAGGCCATATCCCCCAAAACTGCCTCCCTGTATCACCAGCCGGGTGGGATCTATACACACATCGGGTCCACTTTCCAGTGGAATCAGCCTTCCCTGCTGCCGGACAGCTTTTCGCACCCGGGCACATTCCTCCATTAGGATTTCCAGCCTCTGTTGTCCTTCCTCCGCCATTTGGGCCACGCCCTGTTCCAGAGAGGCCATCAGCAGATAAGAAGGACTGGAGCTGCAGGTCAGGCTCATGGCCCGCCGCACTTCCTCAGGGTCAAAGGCCTCGCTGGTCACCAGACAGGCCGCCTGGGTCAGCACCGGCTGGGTTTTGTGATTGGATACTGCGGTCAAGTCGGCACCGCACAGCCAGGGCGGTGCAGGCAATGCCGGATGAAAAGGGAAATGACTGCCATGGGCGGCATCCACCACCAGCAAAGCCCCGTGGGCATGACACGCCTGGGCAATTTCCTCCAAACGGCTCACCACTCCATAGTAGGTGGGACTGGTGAGTACCACTGCGGAAAACTCCTTTTCCGCCAGCTGTTTTTCCACCTGTTGTGCCGTATAGCCTGCTGTAATGCCAAACCCCGGCAAAACGTCCGGCTGTAAAAACTCCATTTCCAAATCCAGGAGGATTCCCCCGTGGATTACTGATTTGTGACAGTTTCGGTCCACCAGCATACGCCGCCCTCTGCGGGCAGCCAACTGCAGAGCCGTATGCAGCGCCCCGGTGCAACCGTTGGTGCAGTAAAACACCTGCGGCGCTTTCATGGCCCGGGCCGCCATGCGCTGAGAAAGGGCCAACACACCTTCGGGCTGATACAGATCATCCGTATCGGGCAGCTCAGTGACGTCATAGGGCAATACCCCATCCAACAAATTCTCCGAACCACCTCTGCCCTTATGGCCGGGCATGAAAAACCGAACCGGCGCCTGTTGCGCCAGGTTCCGCAGCTGCTGCGTCAATGGCCGTTCCATCGCCCTGCCTCCTCCCTGCGTTTCCTTATTTCTATATTTTATTATTATACATGCTCCCACACGGGATGTCAAAAGAATTCGCCTGTCCATCGCCCTTCCCAACAAAAAACAGGCGTATCACAGATACGCCTGTCTGGGAATTATCCCTTCTGCAAAAAGGCACATGCTACTATAAAATCCATGTTTGCCACCTGATATTCTTCCAGCGCCTTCTCGGTCCGGGTGCTCAGTTCTTCTGCCTGTTGCGGAGTGAGTATTTCCTGGGGGTCCACTTCCGCCAGAATGGCATTCAAAGCACGCACTTTTTCCGCCACCAATGCTGCACTTGTCTTTACCGCCTCATAATCCTTCTGCTGATAGTCAGGGGTTTCCAAAGCGGCAATGGCGTCCATACACTTTGCCACTCCTTCCATTTCCACCCGTACATCGTCATAGGAATCGGTGACCACATCCATCAGAGCATCTGCCTTCTCAGCATGCTCCTGTGCGGCATCTACCTGGGCAATCAACTGGGCCATGAAATTGATCTTCTGGGTCTCCTCCTCGGTGGGCTGCTGACCCAGGAACACAATCTTGCCCGCAGCGTTCCAACCCACTTCCATCTCCATGATGTTGCCGATGGCTCTCAGGGGCAGATAGGTGGTGCCATTGTAAATGATGGGATAAATCACCTTGCCGTTGGCGTCGGTAAACACAGTGCTCTCCCCGTTGATGATCACCGTCACATCCGGCTTGCTCATGGCCTGTACCACCGATGGTTCCGGCCGGCTTGTCTCTGGCTGCGGCTCCACATAGGTGCCGTCGGGATTGGCCGGGTCATCGTCCAGTGTCACCGTCTTGGTGGCGGCATCCCAGCCGGCTTCCATGCCCATCAGCTTGCCCACAGCCCGCAGCGGCAAATAGGTACTGCCCTGATATACAATGGGATATACATACGCTCCATTGGCGTCCTGAAAACCCGCTTCATTCATATCCACCATCACCGAAAAATCGGGCTTCATATCCACCTGAATGGGGGCTTCCTCCAGCGCTGTTGCAACGCCCAGAGAACTCAACATCCCAGCCGCTACTACAGCTGCCGCCCACTTTTTCCATTTCTGCATCAATACAACCTCCTTTAGATCTCAATGGCAGCCGAAATCTTCGTTTCCACTGCATTTCGCTTTCATTATACTGCCCCGCTCTATGATTTGCAAGATAAAAAGCCCCGAGGGAACAGTTCCCTCAGGGCCATTGAGAAAAAAGGGGGTCTGCACACCGCTGTCAAACACTAAACAGCATCTCTCCATAGGTGGGATAGGGCCAGTATTCCTTGGCCACAGTGGCCTCTAGCTCATCCACTGTACTGCGCAGCTGCTGCATGGCCGGGAATACTGTATTGGCATAATACTGCCCCATTCGCTGGATTTCCTCACAGTCATGGGCTTTCACCAGAGATGCAGCCAGTGTTTCCACCTCCTGATATCCACACTGACACAGACCGGACAGCTTGTTCACCAGCTGTTCTTCCATACCGCAGGCAATCTTACTTCCGCACAGACTCTTTTTCGCCGCTGCGGTTTCGCTCAAATCCCGAATATAATGACAGGTGGCCGGCAAAATCACCTTACGCACCATGCTCAGCATGGTTTTTGCCTCAATGTCAATCACCTTGCAGTAGTTCTCCATCAGGATTTCATACCGGGAGTGCATTTCTGCCTCGGTGAAAATGCCATGCCGGGTAAACAACTGAATGTTCTTGGGCGCAATGAAATAAGGCAATGCTTCCGCCGTGTTTTTCAAGTTGAGCAATCCACGACGACCAGCCTCTTCCACCCACTCCTGAGAGTAGTTGTTGCCATTGAAGATGATGCGATGGTGTTGCTTCAACACCCGGATTACCAGGTTGTTCAACGCTTCATTGAAGTCCTCCTTGCCCTCCAGTTCATCGGCAAACTGAGACAGCTCCTCCGCCACAATGGTATTGAGCACCACGTTGGGACCCGCCACCGAGAAGGTGGAACCCAGCATACGGAACTCAAACTTGTTGCCGGTAAAGGCAAAGGGCGAGGTACGGTTTCTGTCGGTGGAGTCCTTAAAGAACCGGGGCAACGTATGCACACCAATGCGCATTTCAGTCTTTTCCCTCTGGGCATAGGTGGTGCCCTCTTCAATGGACTGCAGAATTTCCGTCAGCTCATCCCCCAGGAACATGGATACAATGGCAGGCGGCGCCTCGTTGGCCCCCAGCCGGTGATCGTTGCCCGCACTGGCCACCGAGATCCGCAACAGATCCTGGTACTCGTCCACCGCCTTGATCACCGCACACAAAAACAGTAAAAACTGTGCGTTTTCATGAGGCGATTCTCCCGGCTCCAACAGGTTGATACCGGTATCGGTGGAAATGGACCAGTTGTTGTGCTTGCCGCTGCCGTTGATGCCCGCAAAGGGCTTTTCATGCAGCAAGCAGGCCAGGTTGTGCTTATCCGCAATGCGCTTCATCAGCTCCATGGTCAGCTGGTTGTGGTCCGACGCAATGTTGGTGGTGGTAAAGATAGGTGCCAGCTCATGCTGTGCAGGCGCCACTTCGTTGTGCCGGGTCTTTGCGTAAATGCCCAGCTTCCACAGCTCTTCATCCAGCTCCTTCATAAAAGCTGCCACCCGGGGGCGAATGACCCCGAAATAGTGGTCCTCCAGCTCCTGTCCCTTGGGTGGCCGGGCGCCAAACAAGGTGCGGCCGGTATAGATGAGGTCCTTCCGCTGCCGGTAGAGTTCCTTATCAATAAGGAAATATTCCTGTTCCGGACCCACAGTGGTGACCACCCGCTTTACCTCATCGTGGCCAAACAGACGGAGAATCCGCAGGGCCTGCCGGTTCAGCTCTTCCATGGAACGAAGCAGCGGTGTCTTTTTATCCAGCGCCTCGCCGCCATAGGAACAGAAGGCGGTGGGAATGCACAGCACCCCTTCCTTGATAAACGCATAAGAGGTGGGATCCCAGGCGGTGTACCCTCTGGCCTCAAAGGTGGCCCGCAGACCGCCCGACGGGAAGGAAGACGCGTCCGGCTCCCCTTTGACCAGCTCTTTTCCCGAAAACTCCATGATAACTCCGCCATCTTGATCGGGGGTAATGAAGCTCTCATGCTTTTCGGCAGTGATACCGGTCATGGGCTGGAACCAGTGGGTATAATGGGTGGCTCCCTTCTCAATGGCCCAGTCCTTCATGGCGTTGGCCACCACGTTGGCAATGGACCGATCCAGACTTTTTCCATTCTCCATGGTCCGCTTCAACGCCTGATAGGTTTCCTTGGGCAGGCGTTCCCGCATCACATGGTCGTTGAACACCATGCTTCCAAACAATTCTGGTACTCGATTCATTGTATTGCTCCTCTCTGCCAATGGTGGCGTGTGATTCTTTTTTTACCGGTATGCACACAGTGTTTCCGGCCAAACAAAAAGAGCGCTGCGGAGTTTTCCTCCACAGCGCCCTTGCTGTTCATGGGCCTAGTATACCTCTTTCTGTGGAGAACTGTCAATGGTGAATTTGCAATATCATTTGTTAATTCCTGCAAATACATCTGTGCAAAACACATAAACCCATAATTTTTCCCATTTCTCTCTTAATATATGAAGGAAAAACATCATATTATGGTTGACAGTATGGTTTTCCTCAGTGTATAATAGCTGCGTAGTGGACAAAGGCGTTCATGAAAAGATGCGAGAAGGGCTCTTTGAGCCACTCCTTTTTTTCATGGACGCCTTTTGACTTTTCATGGACCAGTATCTCCAAAATTCAATTGGGAATACTCGATTGTCGTGGATGATTTCCACCACCGTATCTTTTGTTTGGGAGGGCCCTATGATGAATCATACCATTCAGGATATTTTACAGTTTGTACAGGAAAACGATGTGGAGTTTGTCCGGCTGGCCTTCTGCGATCTCTATGGAGAGCAGAAAAACATTGCCATTATGGCCACTGAGCTGGAGAGAGCGTTTCACCATGGCATTTCCTTTGACGCTTCCGCCATCGACGGTTTTTTGAATGTGGGGGAATCGGATTTGCTGCTCTTCCCGGACCCTTCCACCATTGCCATTCTCCCCTGGCGGCCCCAGCAGAGCCGGGTGGCCCGCTTTTTCTGCGACATCCGCCGGCCCGACGGAACTCCTTTCGAGGGGGATGGCCGGACCATTCTCCGGCAGGCCGCGCAGGAGGCGCAGGAAATGGGCTATCAGTGCAAATTGGGAGCGGAGTGTGAATTTTATCTGTTTCACACCGATGAGGATGGAGAACCCACCCGCAAGCCCCTGGACCGGGGCGGATATTTTTCGGTGGCGCCGTTGGACCGGGGAGAAAATGTACGGCGGGAGATCTGCCTGACCCTCAAGCACATGGGCATCCAGCCCGAGAGTTCCCACCACGAACAGGGCCCCGGCCAAAATGAAGTGGTGATACGCTTCCAGGATGCGGTCACCGCTGCGGATGACTTGATGACTCTGAAATCGGTCATTTGCGCTATGGCAGAGCAAAACGGTCTGTGGGCGGATTTTGGTCCCAAACCACTGCCTGGCCGCAGTGGCAGCGGACTGCATTTCAATCTCTCCCTGTTCCAGGACGGCCGGAACATCTTTCGAGTGGAACAGGACCAGCACTGCAGGCAGGCGGAGAGCTTCATTGCAGGGATTCTGCGCCGAGTTGCGGAAATTACGGTGTTTCTCAACCCTCTGCCCCAATCCTATCTGCGTCTTGGGGAATTTGAAGCCCCCCGCTACATCAGCTGGTCTCACCAAAACCGTTCCCAGCTGATTCGTATTCCCTTTGGCCGGGAGGAACGGGCCCGCATGGAACTGCGGAGTCCCGATCCCTCCTGCAACCCCTACTTTGCCATGGCGCTGCTCCTGCGAGCCGGCATGGAAGGCATTCGGGATGAACTTCCTCTCTGTCCGCCGGTCAATCGGGATCTGCTGCACGATGCCGACGCAGCGCAGGGGCTGGAATCCCTGCCAACCAGCCTGTCGCAGGCGGTGGAACTGGCAAAACACAGTGAATTTCTGCGCCGCTGCCTGCCTCAGCTGGCGCTCAATACCTATCTCAACAGCCGGCAAACCCTGGACCGGTAACTGATTACAGAGGAAATGGAGGTGGATGAATGGAAAGCGTACTGCTGGTTTCGGGCTCCGCAAAAGGCGCGGAGGCTTTGGAAGCCCTTTTGTCCAACGGCTCTTTTGACCCCATCATCCAGGCCCGCAGTGGCGGAGAAGCCCGGCGAATCATGGCGCGTCAGACCTTTTCCCTCATTGTCATCAACACCCCTCTGACCGATGAATTTGGCCACGATTTGGGCAGTTTTGCCGCCCAGAGCACCACCGCCGGTGTCCTGTTGCTGGTCAAAGCCGATCTGGCCCAGGACATTGGCGCCCGGGTGGAACCGGACGGAGCCTTTGTGATCGCCAAGCCCTTCCCCAAACAGCTGGCCCTTCAATCCATCCGACTGGCGCTGGCATCTCATCACCGCATGGCCGGTCTGGAAAGGGAAAACCTCCGGCTCCAGGATAAAATTGAGGAAATCCGGCTGGTGGACCGGGCCAAATGCGCGCTCATTCAATACTGTAAATTCGACGAGGCCCAGGCCCATCGTTACATCGAAAAACACGCCATGGATCTGCGACAAACCCGGCGTCAGGTGGCCGAAAGCATCCTGAAATTATACGAAGAATGACCTGAGGAGGTGCACTATGTCCTACCATTTTTACAAAATGCACGGCTGCGGCAACGACTATATCTATTTTGATACCTGGCAGCAGCCCATCCCCCAGCCCGGGGTGCTGAGCAGGCAGATTTCCCACCGGCACTTTGGAGTGGGGGGAGACGGGATTGTACTGATCGGTCCTTCCCACATCGCCGACGCACAGATGAGAATGTTCAATACCGACGGCAGCGAGGGCAGGATGTGCGGTAATGCCATCCGATGTGTGGGGCGGTTTCTCTATGAAAAAAAGGGACTCCAGCGGGACACCCTTACGGTAGAGACCCTCAGCGGCGTCAAAACGCTGCACATGCACACCCAGCAGGGGCAGGTCACTGGTGTGACGGTGGACATGGGACTGCCCATTCTGGATCCACCCTCCATTCCGGTGGAGCTGCCCGGTTCCCAAGTCGTGGATCATCCCCTGCGGGTGGCAGACCAGGATTTTCGCATCACCTGTGTGTCTATGGGGAATCCCCACTGTGTGATCTTTGTGCAGCAGGACCCCTTCTCCCTGAATCTTCCCCGTCTGGGGCCCTGTTTTGAAAAGCATCCCCTCTTTCCCCAGGGCGTCAATACAGAATTTGTCCGAGTCCTCTCTCCCACCCACCTTCAAATGCGGGTATGGGAACGGGGCAGCGGCGAAACCTGGGCCTGTGGCACTGGAGCCTGCGCCACGGCGGTGGCCGCCATTTTGAACGGGCACTCTCCCCAGGGACAGGACATCCGGCTGAGCCTGCGGGGAGGAGATTTGACCATCCGCTGGGAAGGAAAACAGGTGTGGATGACCGGTCCCGCCACCTTTGTTTTTGAGGGAGAATGGCCGGAGCAATAAAGGAGATGAAACCATGGAGAGAGAAACCAAATTTATTTTTGTCACCGGCGGAGTGGTGTCCGGCCTGGGCAAAGGCATCACCGCCGCTTCTCTGGGACGTCTGCTCAAAACCCGGGGACTCAAGGTAGCTGCCCAAAAACTGGACCCCTACATCAATGTGGACCCTGGAACCATGAGCCCCTATCAGCATGGAGAGGTGTTTGTCACCCAAGACGGCGCCGAGACCGATCTGGATCTGGGACATTACGAGCGCTTCATTGACGAGGATCTGAACCAGTACTCCAACCTCACCACCGGCAAAGTCTACTGGAATGTTCTCCAAAAGGAACGGCGCGGAGAATATCTGGGGGAAACAGTACAGGTGATCCCTCACATTACCAATGAAATCAAAAAATTCATCTACGCAGTGGCCCACAAAACCGACGCCGATGTGGTGATCACCGAAATCGGCGGTACCACCGGCGACATCGAAAGCCAGCCTTTTCTGGAGGCCATCCGGCAGGTTTCGCTGGAAGTGGGCAAGCGCAACTGCCTGTTTCTCCATGTCACCCTGGTGCCCTATATCCAGAGTTCGGGGGAACAAAAGTCCAAACCCACCCAGCACTCCGTAAAGGAGCTGCGCTCCATGGGCATCATCCCCGATCTCATCGTGGCCCGGTGCGATCAGCCACTGGATGAGAGCATCCGCGCCAAACTGGCGCTTTTCTGCAATGTAAAGCCCGACTGCGTCATTGAAAACCGCACCGTCCCAGTGTTGTATGAAGCCCCGTTGATGCTGGAGGAAAGCCATCTCTCCGACATTGTATGCCGAGAACTCTCTCTGTCCGTTCCTCCCTGTGATCTCACTGAGTGGAACACCCTGCTGCAAAAGATCAAAAACCGCCCCCGCCAGGTGGAAGTGGCGTTGGTGGGCAAATATGTCAAACTCCACGACGCCTATCTCTCGGTGGTGGAGGCTCTGCACCATGCCGGCTATGAAAACGGCGCGGTGGTGAACATCCGCTGGGTGGAAGCGGAACTGCTGGAGCAGAAGGATCCCAAAGAACTGTTGGACGGCTGTGATGCCGTTCTGGTCCCCGGCGGATTCGGTGACCGGGGCATTGAAGGCAAAATCGCCGCCGCCCACTACGCCCGCACCCATCACATCCCCTACCTGGGCATCTGTCTGGGGATGCAGGTGGCGGTCATCGAATTCGCCCGGTACGCCGCCGGGCTGACCCAGGCCAACTCCTCCGAGTTCACCGGGGAACAGCCCCAGTCGGTGATCCACCTGATGCCCGATCAGCATGGAAACCTCCCCAAGGGCGGCACCATGCGGCTGGGTGCTTACCCCTGCTGTATGGTGGCGGGCAGCCGGCTGGCTGCTGCCTATGGTGCCGAACAGGTGGAAGAACGCCACCGGCACCGGTACGAGTTCAACAATGCCTTCCGGGATGTGCTGCAGCGTCAGGGGCTGCAAATCTCGGGAGTTTCCCCTGACAACCGGCTGGTGGAAGCTGTGGAGCTGCCCGATGAGGCTTTTTATGTAGGCGTACAATACCACCCTGAATTCAAAAGCCGGCCCAACCGGCCCCATCCGCTGTTCGCAGCCTTTGTGGCCGCCGCAGTTCAACAGCATTGCAAACAGGAAGGAGAAAACCCATGAGGATCAATCAACACTACCGGGCACTGGAAGAAAGCTATCTCTTTTCCACCATCGCCAACCGGGTCGGCACCTATCAGCAGAGTCACCCCCAGGCCGATCTCATCCGTCTGGGCATCGGAGATGTGACCCAGCCGCTGTGCCCCGCCGTACTGACCGCCATGCAGGCCGCTGTGGCCGAAATGGGGGATGCCGCCACCTTCCGGGGCTATGGCCCGGAACAGGGCTACGATTTTCTCCGCAATGCCATCCGGGACCACTATGCCCATCTGGGGGTGCAGCTGGAGGCGGATGAGATTTTTGTCAGCGACGGTGCCAAGAGCGACATTGGCAACATTCTGGACCTGTTTGACACCCAAAACACCGTTCTCATTCCCGATCCGGTTTATCCGGTGTACGCCGATACCAATACCATGGCGGGGCGTACCATTTACTATCTGGACGCCAACCGGGACAACGGCTTTTTGCCGCTGCCTCCCTCCGACCTCCATGGGGATATCATCTACCTGTGCTCTCCCAACAACCCCACCGGCGCTGTGTACACCCGGCAGCAATTGCAGCTCTGGGTGGACTACGCCCGGGAACACGACGCCATCCTGCTGTTTGATTCGGCCTACGAGGCCTTTGTAGGCGATCCCCAGCTGCCCCGGAGCATCTACCAGATCCCCGGTGCGGAGGAGTGCGCCATTGAATTCTGCTCCTTCTCCAAAACCGCCGGCTTTACCGGCACCCGCTGCGGCTATACGGTGGTGCCTCACCGTCTTGTCCGGGAGGACATGTCCCTCAACCGCATGTGGCTGCGCCGCCAGACCACCAAGTTCAACGGGGTCCCCTATGTGGTCCAGCGGGCTGCCGCAGCGGTCTTTACCCCCGAAGGGCAGCAGCAAACCGGTCAGGCCATCCGGTACTATCTGGAAAACACCCGCTGCATCCGGGAGGGGCTCACCCAGGCCGGCCTGTGGCATGTGGGCGGAGATCACTCCCCCTATGTGTGGCTCCAATGCCCCGGCGGTATGGATTCCTGGGACTTTTTCGACCTGCTGCTGGAACAAGCGCAGGTGGTGGGCACCCCCGGTTCCGGCTTTGGCCGCAACGGCCAGGGCTTTTTCCGTCTCACCGGTTTTGGCGATGCCCAGCGCACTCGGGAAGCGGTCCAGCGCATATTGGCGCTCTCTGGCAGCTTCCCCCACTGAGTTTTCACTCAAAATGCCGAAGATTCGTTGGAATCTTCGGCATTTTTGCTGACAAAGCAACTCCTTTTTTATCACTATTTTCTGTCACTCTTTTCCTTTTTTTCCGTCTTGCAGTGTAGAAAGGAGTGACGACTATGAAACGAAGGACTTCCCTCTGGGCCCTGCTGCTGGCCCTGCTATTACTACTCACCCCGGGCTGCGGGGCAGGAGGCAACAGCTCTTCCTCCACCGCTGCCGCCAACGACGCCTACATGGAATCATCTACCGACTCCGTAAGCACCGGAGAAGCTACTGTGCAGAATGCTCCTGACAATGGCGGAGGTGGACCGTCTGCCGCCCAACCCGACACGGCCCGTAAAATCATCTTCTCCGCCAGCTTGACAATGGAAACCACTCAATACGACACCGCCATCCAGAATCTGGAGCGCACCGTAGAGTTTTACAGCGGCTGGGTGGAAGAGTCCAACACCTACAGCGACAGCCGCAACCGGCGCCACGCAGACTATACCCTGCGCATTCCCTCCGCACAATTCCGGGAATTTCTGGACAGCGCCGGGGAGATCATCGGTCATGTGACCTCCAAAACCGAACGGGGCGTGGAAATCACCCAAGTATATTACGATTCTCAGGCGCGGCTGACCTCTTTGCAGGTGCAGGAAGAACGTCTGCTGGCCATTTTGGAAAAAGCCGAAGTGCTCACCGACGTCATCGAACTGGAACAGGCCCTCTCGGATGTACGGTACGAAATCGAGCGCATCAGCAGTGAATTGCGGCTCTATGACTCCCAGGTGGAAATGTCCACCATTCAGCTGTCGCTGACCGAAGTGTCCGATCTCTCTCCTCAATACCAGCTTCCCACCTCTCTGGGACAGCGCATTTCCAATCAGATGCAGGCAAGCTTCACCGCGCTGGTATCGCTGGGAGAAAGTCTGCTGGTCCTGTTGGTGGGCAATTTGCCCGTCCTGCTGATACTGGCAGTACTCATCACCGTCGTTTGGTGGTTGATCCGCCGGTTTGCCCGCAAACACCCCAAGCTTCCGCCCTCTGATCCTCCCAATCAGCAGTAAAGCAAAAGAGCCTCCCACGAGGCTCTTTTTTTATGTTCTCTTCCACTGGCTGCCGTCTGCAAACCACACTTCCCGCACCTCCCAGTCCATCCCCGAGGGGATGCTTTTCCAACAGCCTGCCCCCTCCAACTGCAGCCACGCATCCCGGCCCGACAGAATCACACGTCTGACCGGTTTTTCCCAGCGGCTGGCCAGCACCAGCCATTCCCCTGACTGTTCCATCCACACCGGATGTCCCCTCTCCGGACACTCCCCGGTCCCCAGTTTTCCAAACAGCAGCACCGCCGCTGCCAACATCGCCCACGAAATCGCCTGCCGGGTTCTTTTTTTGTGCCACATTTTTATCATCCTCTCTGTGTCCTGTGCTGTATCATGCAGGTCTTTCTACAAACAATATACTCAATATATTGAGTATAGTCAATAGATTGAGTGTGATATGGTAACATTGAGGTGATAAAATGATTCGGTATGACCCGTTTTATCGAACGTTGTTGCGGCAAAATATGACTGAATACCAGCTGATTTTCAAGCATGGTGTATCCGCTCATATTCTGCACCGTATGAAGCACGGCAAAACCATCACGCTCAAAACCCTGGATACCCTCTGTTTTATTCTGCACTGTCCGGTTTCCGATGTGATCGAATATGTGGAAGACCCTGAAGAAGAAAAAAAGCCGTCCGGCTGAGCTGGACGGCTTTTCTTTTTTTACATTTCCTTGGAATAGCGGTACAAATAATACACCTGCAGACCCACCACACACAGATAGGCTCCCACCAACAGCAATACCGCCGTCAATTCCACATCCATCAGTACAAAAATCAGCATCAGGGCGCTAAATAAATACAGCATCCCATCATAGGCTCGAGCTTTGGCCCGATTGGCCAGGGCAATGTTCCGTTCATCCTGCTGTTCAATTTCCAATTCCCGATACTGCTCCGGGCAGCGATGCAGCACCAACAAACGCAGCCATTCTCCCACGCCATAGCCCAATGCTCCGCTGCCCAGTCCAATACACACATAGGGCAGTACGGTACCGGTTCCGTTCCGGTACAGCAGCCAAGCTCCCGTCAGCATGAGAACTGCTCCCATTACCGCACAAAACACATTTTTTGCCTGCTGTTTCATGGCGACTCCTCCTCGTACAAAAAGATATCCTCCACGGTCAGACCAAAATACCGGGCAATGCGAAAAGCCAGCAGAATGGATGGGTTATACCGGCCGTTTTCCAGCGAACCAATGGTTTGCCGGGAAACCGACAGCGCCCGGGCCAACTCTTCCTGCCGAATCCCCCGCTCCTTGCGCAGCTCCTCCAATCGATTTTTCACGGTCCACCTCCTGATGGAAAGTTTACTTTCCATCCTGATTATATCTTTTCACAGAAGAAATGTCAAGTATCCTTTCCATTTTACCAGATGCACCGCCGCAATACCGAGGGCTCTCCCCCCAGATATCGAGCCAACTGTGCATATTCCTGGGCCTTGCGTGGATTTTTCTCCTGCACCTTGCGTCCCTTGATCATCAGATTTTTGGGGCTGTCCAACGGAGAAATGTATTCAATCACATCCACATCGTAGCCGTATTCTTCCAGTTTCATCGCCCGCATGGCATCGGTCATCAGGTCGTTGAAGCGAGTCTGGAATACTCCATACCCCAGCGCAGGCGCCAGATCCGGGCTGGAAATCACATCCCGCAGCTCCTTGTGACAGCAGGGAACACACACAATGCTTTTGGCTCCGCATCGAATCCCCAAAGCCAGCGCCAAATCGGTGGCAATGTCACAGGCGTGAAGAGAAATCACCATATCAATCCGTCCTTGGGGCTGGTAACAGCTCACATCCTCACAGAGGAATTCCATATTGTGATACCCCAGCTCCCGGGCGATGCGGCGGCTCTCCTCAATCACGTTTTCCTTGATGTCCACCCCGATGATACGGCACTTTTTCTTTTTCACTTCCCGCAGGTAGTGATTGATGACAAAGGAGAGGTAGCTCTTCCCACAGCAGCAATCCAGTACAGTGATCTCTTCCGCGTCATAGTCAAACTGATCCGCAATCAGCTCAATGAACCGGTCGATCTGATTGTATTTACGAATCATGTCATTTTTGATTTTTCCCTGCTCCGTCATGATGCCAATGGCTTTGAGCAACTGGGGCGCCGCACTGGGTTTGATGATGTACTGCCGGTTGAGTAGAGGATTGGCCTCTGCCGCTTCGGGCTGGGTCTCCTCCTCCCGCTTGGTGGTTTTGATGTTTTTTTCATCTGCCGCCAGCTCCATGGTATAGCCCCGTTCCCGGTACAGCACCCGCAGGCTGTCATAGCCCTCCGCCTGCCGGGCCAGGAAATCTGCCGCCTGCTCAGGTGTCACTGGCTGAATTTCGCCGTTGAACCGAAGTGAAAAACCCTCTTCTGTCCGTTCTATACTACCACTGTACAGTTTTTTCCCCGACTTGAAGTGAAACTCCACTCCTTTGAAAAAATCCACATTTTCCTGCCAACGGGAGACGATGCCCCCCAGCAAAAATCTCAATTTCTTAATCTGATTTCGATTCATACCCGTTCCTCCTGTTCTCGCTGGTTCCAGTATAGCATCCCCGCCGGCAAAAGAAAAGAAGCCTTCTCACTTTCTGTCTTGTGGCCCACTTCTCTCTGTGTTATCATGAAAGCACCATCATCCAAGAAGGAGGTACCCCATGGATCATTTGCTCACTCTCCTGCTGGAAATCATCCTGGATGGCGCATTGGAGGCGGCCGACTCCAAACAGGTCCCACTGCCGGTGCGTATTTTGCTGGGAGCCTTACTGGCGCTGCTTTTCTTTGGCATCACCGGCCTGCTGCTCTGGGTGGGAATCGACTCTGGAAATCTCATGCTGGCGGGACTGGGTGTGGTTTTTCTCCTGATTTCTCTGCTGTTGCTCATTCCCAAAATCCGCCGTCTGCGCAAGGGAAAATAGGTAATTTTCTGCCATTTACAAATTCTTCCCCATCTGCTATACTAAAAAACGAAAATAAAAAAACAGCTAGGGGCGCTTCGCAGGAAGCTGAGATGGCCATGGCCAGCACCCTTTGAACCTGATGTAGTTAATACCGCCGAAGGGAAGCCGAATACCGCGCATCACGCAGCGTACAGCATTCCTTTGGAGTGCTGTTTTTTTATGGAAATTTTTGAGAGGATGTGAAAGGATGAAACTCACCGACCAACTGTACGAAGGCGTACAGGACATCTGGCAGGGCTATTACACCCATCCCTTTGTACAGGGCATTGCCCATGGCACGCTGCCAGTGGAAAAATTCCGCTATTATATGATCCAGGATTACCGCTATCTGCTGGATTACGTCAAGGTGTTTGCTCTGGGCGTGGTGAAGAGCGACACCGAGGAACTGATGCGCTACTTTGCCAAATTTGTCTACGGCACCCTGGATGGCGAAATGCGGGTGCACAAGAGCTACATGGCCCGACTGGGCATCACCCAGGAGGAAATTGAACAGTCAGTCTCCGCGCTGAACAATCTCTCCTACACCCACTACATGCTGACCATTGCCCATCAGGGGGACCCCCTAGATGCACTGGTGTCCATTCTGGCCTGCGCCTGGAGCTACCAGTGCATTGGGCAGGAGGTGGCCAAAGTCCCCGGCAGCAAGGACCACCCCTTTTACGGCGAATGGGTGCGCAGCTACAGCGATCCCGACTACGAAACCGGTACCCAGGACATGATTGACCTGATCGACCGGCTGGGAGAGGGCTGCACCCCCGAGAAACAGGCCCGGCTGCTGGAGATTTTCCGCAATTGCAGCCGGTATGAAGCCATGTTCTGGGATATGGCCTACGCCATGCAATGACAGGAGGCCTATCATGAAACCCATTTTGGAATTTCAGGAGGTGTCTTTTGCCTACCAGGGCCCGGAGGCGGGTCCCACCCAGTGGGAGGAAATGCTGCGCAAGTTGTCTTTCACAGTGGAACCGGGAGAATTTGTATCCATCATTGGCGAAAGCGGCTGCGGCAAAAGCACTCTGTTTCGTCTGATGGGCCGGCTGGAAACCCCACAAGAGGGCAAAATTCTGCTGGATGGCCAGGATGTGGCCAATGGACCGGGCGATTGCGCCTACATGCCCCAGAAAGATTTGCTCTTTCCCTGGCGGACCATCGGAGCCAATCTCTCTCTGCCGCTGGAAATCCGCAAAGTCCCCCGGCAGGAACAGACAAAACAGGTGGATGCCATGCTGGCACAGGTGGGGCTCACCGGCTGGAAGGACAAATACCCCCGGGAACTGTCCGGCGGTATGCGGCAGCGGGCGGCCTTTGCCCGCACCCTGCTCACCGGCAGTTCTCTTTTGATGTTGGACGAGCCCTTTTCTGCCCTGGACAGCCTCACCCGCATCGGACTGCAGGAGTGGCTGCTGCAGCAGTGGCAGCAGGACCGCAAGACGGTCCTGTTCATCACCCACGATGTAGAGGAAGCGCTCTTCCTCTCCAGCCGGATCCTGCTCATCACCGACCGGCCCATCACCCGGCTCACCAGCATCCCGGTGCCGCTGCCCTACCCCCGCACCCGGGAGATGCTTCGCCGGGAGGAAATCACTGCACTCAAGGAACAGCTGATCCGTCAGCTGCGGCAGGGAGGTGACGCACTGTGAAAAAAAATCTGCCTGCACTGCTGCTCACAGCCTGTTTGCTGCTGCTGTGGCAGGGTGTCGCCATGCTAATCAATGCCCACTACATTCTCCCCAGTCCGGTGCAAATCGCGGCCAAACTGTGGGAGCTGCGCGAGCCGCTGCTGCTGGTACATCTGCCCGCCACCATGGGCGTGACCTTCGTGGGCCTTTTGATTTCGGTGGTGCTGGGCCTTATCCTGGCCATTGTGATGGACGCCAACGACAAGGTAGAAAACGCTTTATACCCCATCATCATTGCCTCCCAGACCATCCCCACCACCGCAATCGCCCCCCTCTTCGTGCTGTGGTTTGGCTACTCCATCTGGAGCAAAGTGCTGGTCACCCTGCTCATCACCTTTTTCCCCATCACCATCACCGTACATGACGGCCTGCGCTCCACCCGGCGGGAGATGAGCGAATTGCTCACCACCTACGGTGCCAGCCGATGGGAGATTTTCCGTCTGCTCAAGCTCCCCACCGCCCTGCCCTACTTTTTCTCCGCCATCAAAATGGCCATCCCCATGAGCATCATCGGAGCGGCCATCGCAGAATGGCTGGGTGCGCAGAGTGGCCTGGGCTATTTCAGCAAACGCATGATGACCCAGCTGGACGGCGCCGGAGTCTTTGCTCCAGTGGTGTTGCTCTCCCTGGTGGCCATGCTGCTGGTGGCGCTGGTCAGCTGGCTGGAAAAGAAACTCATCACCTGGAGAGGTGATCTGTAACCCCCATTCCTATGGAAAGGAGTATTCTCATGAAACAAAAATTGTGTGCGCTGGCACTGGCCGGCGCTCTCACCCTGTCGCTGGTCGGCTGCGGCGGCGATGCCGCAAACACCTCCTCTGGTTCTACCGGCGATGACCTGCAAGAATTCAATGTAGTGCTGGACTGGTATCCCAACGCCATTCACTGCTTTATCTACAACGCCATCGAAAAAGGCTATTATGAAGAAGAAGGGCTGAAGGTGAACATTCAGTTCCCCGCCAACACCAACGACGCCATCAGCCTCACCGCTGCCGGCAAAGCTGACGTGGGCATCTACTACCCCCATGATGTAATCGTAGCCCGGGCCAACGAAGATGTACCCATCAAATCCATCGGCACCATCACCCACAAAGGGCTCAACATCATCCTCTCTCTCAAGGAGAAAAACATCACCTCTCCCAAAGATCTGGTGGGCAAAAAGCTGGGCGGAGGCAGCAGCGTGCTGCAGGAAGTGACCATCCGCACCATGATGGAATACGACGGCGCCACTGCAGAAGATCTGGAAATTGTGGATGTGGGGTTTGACCTGATGAACGCCATGACCACTGGCAACGTAGATGCCACCATCGGCTGCATGGTCAACCACGAAGTGCCCCAGATGGAAGAGGAAGGCTTTGAGGTCAACTATTTCTTCCCCCAGGATTACGGCGTGCCGGAAGGGCCTGAAATGGTATTTGTCACCGGCGACAAACAGCTGGAAGAAGAACGTGAACAGCTGGAAGGCTTTCTGCGGGCCAGCAAAAAGGGCTTTGAGGATATGAAAAATGACCCCGAAGGCTCCTTGGAACTGCTGCTGGCCAACCAGAACGAGGAGAATTTCCCCCTTTCTCCCACAGTGGAGCAGCGCAGCATGGAGATGCTGCTGCCCATCATGGAAGAAGCGGACAAGCCCTTCATGAGTCAGGATGAATCCCAGTGGCAGGCCAGCATTGACTGGCTGGTGGAACAGGGCGTACTCACCCAGTCCATCGACGCCAGCGAAGTGATGGTCAATCTATTGGACTAACCTTCCCATAACAAAACCCCCGCACCCAATTGGGTACGGGGGTTTTTATTACACCTCTTACTTATCAAATCTGAGGAAATAAATGCACTCTACTGCAGTTGAATTGATTATATACTGCCAATCCCTTACGTTTAGAAAATAATCAATTGCATCCAAGGCCCTGCCAAAGTTGAGTGTCACTACCTTTTAATCATTTTACCCTCCTAGGCCTCTCCATTTTTACAAATCGGAACGCAAATCTTTCACCATTTCAAACTGCCTGGCTATATCAATGGCCCCCATAGAATACAGCATTTGCAAAATCTCCCCATCTTTCTTATCAATATTTTTGATGATGATATTTTCAAATTTTGATGCCAACCATTGTACAATTATTTTTAACTCACAAATATCCGTATATCCCAGCTGTATCACATGTCCGGTTTCTTTTGAAAAAATACAAAAAGCCGTTATCTTCTGATTTCTTTGTCTGTATGCCACAGCATAATAATGGAGATTCATTTTTAATATATTTGTGGAATGTTCAAAAGATGGACGTGCACAATGGCAATGATTTATTTTGCGAAAATCAAATTCCTCCAAACCGATATATTCTACTGTACAATCCATTGCTTTTTGATTTTCTATAGATGCCTTTAACACATAAAATTCCCGGCAAATGGTAAACCCCTGTTTTTGATACGCCTGTATTGCTTTATCATTTTGTTGCAAAACTTCCAAATAATATTTCTTTGCTCCATATTTCAGCAATTCTTGTTGAGCAAAGCCAAAAAGCTCAGTAAAAACTTTATTCCCCCTATGCTGGGGAATTACTCCTGTACCAACATCAAAAACTGCTTTTTCATCATTGTACATGTTGCAGGAATTCAGAATAAATCCAACCATTTTATCTTCCCAAAACGCACCATATGATAAGGCCTTATCTGCGCCACTGGTCGCCAAATGAGTTCCAAGTTGTTCTTCCGTCAACTGAAACGGCAGTGCGTAATCGGAAAATGCCAGATTTAAACAATCTGCGATTTGAGCATTTGAGATATCCTTCAAAGATTTATAAAGATACATTATAAAATTCCTCCAGATCTTCAATCCCTTGTACTTCAAAGATATCACATTCTTGCAATCTTTTCCACTTAATCCCTGTAGTTAGTTAAAGAAAACCCCCTGCACATTTTCAAATGCGCAGGGGGTTTTTCACGATCAAATCAAGCCATTTTCACGGTTTTGTACCGTATCCATTGGATTTATGATCTTACTTGCGGGGATTCTTGATAGCAGCCTGTGCGGCAGCCAGACGGGCGATCGGCACACGGAAGGGAGAGCAGGACACATAGTCCAGACCCACACCATGGCAGAATTCCACAGTGGAGGGATCGCCGCCATGCTCGCCACAGATGCCCAGGTGGATGTCCGGACGGGTAGCTCTGCCCATCTCAGCCGCCATCTTCACCAGCTTGCCAACGCCAACCTGGTCCAGCTTGGCGAAGGGATCGCTTTCGTAAATCTTCTTATCGTAGTAAGCGCCCAGAAAAGCACCGGCATCATCACGGCTGAAGCCGAAGGTCATCTGAGTCAGGTCGTTGGTACCGAAGCTGAAGAATTCTGCTTCCTTGGCGATCTGATCAGCGGTGAGAGCCGCTCTGGGGATCTCGATCATGGTGCCCACCTTGTAGGTCAGCTTCACGCCGGCATCGGCGATCACCTTGTCAGCGGTGGCTACCACAACGCCCTTGACATAGGCCAATTCCTTCACTTCGCCCACCAGGGGGATCATGATTTCAGGAACGATGTTCCAGTCGGGGTGCTTCTTATTCACATTGATGGCCGCTTCAATCACAGCGGTGGTCTGCATCTCAGCGATTTCAGGATAGGAAACCGCCAGACGGCAGCCTCTGTGGCCCATCATGGGGTTGAACTCATGCAAGGAGCTGATCACAGCCTTCAGAGCAGACACTTCCATGTTCATTTCCTTGGCCAGTGCCACGATGTCCTCCTCTGCGGTGGGCAGGAACTCGTGCAGGGGCGGATCCAGGAAACGAATGGTAACAGGGCAGCCTTCCATAGCTTCATAGATGGCTTCAAAGTCGCCTCTCTGCATGGGCAGCAGCTTGGCCAGAGCGGCCTTTCTCTGCTCTACAGTGGAGGAAACGATCATTTCTCTCATAGCAGCAATACGGTCGGCGTCAAAGAACATGTGCTCGGTACGGCACAGGCCAATGCCTTCCGCGCCAAAGCTGCGGGCTTGCTTGGCATCCTTGGGAGTGTCGGCGTTGGTGCGAACCTTCAGCTGACGGGCCGCATCTGCCCACTTCATCAGGCGGTCAAAATTGCCGGAGATAGAAGCGTCCACAGTGGGGATGGCTTCTCCATAGATCTTACCGGTAGAGCCGTCCAGAGAGATGTAATCGCCCTCGTGGAAGGTCTTGCCGCCCAGGGTGAACACCTTGGCTTCTTCGTCGATCTTGATATCGCCGCAGCCGGATACACAGCAGGTACCCATGCCACGAGCCACTACAGCAGCGTGAGAAGTCATACCGCCGCGCACAGTGAGAATGCCCTGTGCATAGTGCATGCCTTCAATGTCTTCGGGAGAGGTTTCCAGACGAACCAGAATGACCTTCTCGCCCTTTTCGGTAGCCCACTTGGTGGCGTCCTCAGCGGTGAATACCACCTTGCCGCAGGCAGCGCCGGGAGAAGCGGGCAGAGCGGAGCCAATGGGAGAAGCAGCCTTCAGAGCCTTGGCATCAAACTGGGGGTGCAGCAGAGCATCCAGCTGCTTGGGATCGATCATCAGAACAGCTTCCTGCTCAGTGATCTTGCCCTCGTCCACCAGATCGCAGGCAATCTGCAGAGCGGCAGCAGCGGTTCTCTTGCCGTTACGGGTCTGCAGCATGTACAGCTTGCCATCCTCAATGGTGAACTCCATGTCCTGCATATCCCGGTAGTGATTTTCCAGGGTGCTTACGATGTTTACAAACTGCTCGTACACAGCGGGATTCTGTTCCTTCAGATGATCGATGGTGAGAGGAGTACGAACACCAGCCACCACGTCTTCGCCCTGGGCGTTCATCAGATATTCGCCGTACAGCTTCTTCTCGCCGGTGGAGGGGTTACGGGAGAACGCAACACCGGTACCGGAAGTATCGCCCATGTTGCCAAAGGCCATCATCTGTACGTTTACGGCAGTGCCCCAGGAACCGGGGATGTCGTTCATTCTTCTGTAGTAAATGGCACGGGGGTTGTCCCAGCTGCGGAATACAGCCTTCACAGCGCCCATCAGCTGATCCACCGGATCGCTGGGGAAGTCGGCGCCCACCTTGGACTTGTATTCGGCCTTGAACTGCTCGGCCAGTTCCTTCAGATCCTCAGCGGTCAGTTCGGTATCCTGCTTGACACCCTTCTTTTCCTTCATCTCGTCGATGAGCTTTTCAAAGTAGGCCTTGCCCACTTCCATAACCACATCGGAGTACATCTGAATGAATCTTCTGTAGCAGTCATAAGCCCACCGGGGATTACCGGATTTCTTGGCCATAACTTCCACTACCTGTTCGTTGAGGCCCAGGTTGAGGATGGTATCCATCATGCCGGGCATGGAAGCACGGGCACCGCTACGAACAGACACCAGCAGGGGATTTTCCAGATCGCCAAACTTCTTGCCGGTGATCTCTTCCATCTTGCCGATGTATTCCATGATCTGCGCCTGGATTTCATCGTTGATCTTCTCGCCGTCGTTGTAATACTGGGTGCAGGCTTCGGTGGTGATGGTGAAGCCCTGGGGCACAGGCATGCCCAGATTGGTCATTTCAGCCAGATTGGCGCCCTTGCCGCCCAGCAGCTCGCGCATTTTGCCGTTGCCTTCCTTAAAAAGGTATACGTACTTGTGTGCCATTTGCTACATTCCTCCAAACTTTTAATTCTTTATGTTCATTCTGTGGATCAACTGACTTGCATGAGAGTCAAAAACTCCCTGCATTGCACCTTGTACAATGCAGAAGAAGTATAATCGTGAATAACCCAAAAAGCAACTGTGAATATGCACAAAAAAATGTTTACATTTTATATCAATTATATAAACCCACTTTCACAGGCTTGTTTTGTCATTTGAAACCCCAAATTTCTCCCCGCTTCAGCTCAAATTTTCGCAGATTTTTTGGTATACATACCAACGTCCTGCAATTTCTCGATTTTCTGTTTTGCAAGCCGATGTTATTTTTCCTGCATTTTTTGTATATTCTCTCACTTTTTCCCTTTTGTTGTGCCATGGAGATTGACTTTTCTCCTCCCTCAGCCACAAAATAAGTGATCAATCATTCAGTAGTTGTTCAAAAAATCAATTTTTCAAAACACAATTTCATATAATGAAACACCATCTCAAGGTTACAGCTTTCCCATTTTGTGTTATACTAGCACCAAAGCATCTGTTACTTTCCAAAGGAGGTTGCTGTTATGCACTCGCAAAGCATTGCCGCATTATTTTTACAGGAAGGACTGGATCAATGGGGCTGTGCCTCACTGGAAGGCTTCCCGCTGCGCCCCACCAAAGGAGCCGCGCAGCTGACTTTCACTCCCACCCGGGCTCTGTGCGCTCTTTTTCCCTATTTCAGCCCCCATGCGGCCCAAATCAAAGGAAACCTCTCCCTGTATGCCAGAAGCACTGATTACCACATCACCGTCCAAAAACGCCTTGTGCGGATAGCGGAAAAGCTGCAGGAATTATTTCCTTCCCATCATTTTGCCTGTTTCACCGACAACAGCCCGCTGGATGAGGTCTATACCGCCATCCGCTGTGGACTGGGCAAACGAGGCATGAACGGGCTGCTGCTCAATCCCGGCTATGGCAGTTGGTGCTTCATCGGCGCCATCCTGTGCGACGTAGACGAACTGCCCATTTCCTCTCCCTGCCCCCAGCCAGTGTGTACCCACTGCGGTGCCTGTGTGGCCGCCTGCCCTTCCCGGGCGCTGGCCATGGAAGAGTGCGGCGCTCACTTGTTCCATCTGGACCGGTGTCTTTCCCACTTGAGCCAATCCAAGGGAGATCTCTCCCCCCAGCAATTGCAGTGGCTGGCAGACAGCCCTCTCATCTGGGGCTGCGATCAGTGCCAGCTAGTCTGTCCGGTGAACCGGCAGGCCAAGCCCACGCCTTTGCCAGAGTTCCAATCTCCTCTTCACGCTTCCCTCTCACTGGAGGAGCTGGAAGGACTGAGCAACCGGGAATTTGCCCTGCGGTTTGGCCAGTGTGCTTTTGCCTGGCGCGGCAAGGCCCCTTTGCTGCGTAATCTGCGGCTGCACCCTCAATCGGAAGAGGGCTGACGCAGCTGCCGACGCAGCTGACTGCGGCGCTGTCCCTCCTGCCAGGCTCGCTGCTGCTCTTCTGTTTCCAAAATCAATCCAGGCACCGGCACCGGATGTCCTTCCCGTACCGCCACCATCAGCAGATAGGCTTCGTTGATGAGCTTACGCCGGCCGCTGAGCTTTTCCACAAAGGTGCGCACCCGCACTTCCATGGAGGTCCGGCCCACATAGGTGACCTCTCCCACCAACACCACCGTATCTCCCACATAACCCGGCTGCCGGAACTGAAGCTGGTCAATGGAGGCAGTGGTCACTCCACAGCCGGCATGCCGCCGGGCCGTCACCACTGCCACCGTATCAATCCATTCCACCAGTTGTCCGCCAAATACCCGGCCATCTCCATTGAGATGAGAATTCATGATGATCTGTACCTGTTCGGTGTGTGAATCGGACACACGTTTGAGCGGTCTTTCCTCCATGGCACATCTCTCCTTTCCTACAGTATGGCCAACAAAAAAACGGGTGTAACACCCGTTTTTTTATTTTTTATGCGATTTTTGATTACTTGGACACAATCCGGCAAATATCGCACAGGCCGTGGTTGATGTCCTTCTTCATGGCCAATGCTTCGGTGATGTCGAAATCCACCACGTCGTTGCTCTTGATGGCCACTACACGGTTGCCAATGCCCTTACGCAGCAAATCCACTGCGCGATAACCCATACGAGTGGCATTCACCCGGTCCATAACGGTGGGGCTGCCGCCTCTCTGAATATGACCCAACACGGTCAGACGGGTTTCAATGCCGGTAACCCGGCCAATGGTATCGGCCACGATCTTGCCGCCGCCGGGATACCCTTCAGCCACAATGACAATGTGGTGATGCTTGCCGGTCTTCTGGCCCTCCAGAATCTTACCGCAGATGTCACCCTCCAGATCGTATTCCTTCTCGGGGACCACCACGGCAATGGCACCGGTGGCCACGCCTACATCCAGTGCCAGATGGCCAGCACGGGCGCCCATCACTTCCACTACGGTGCAGCGTTCGTGGCTCTGTGCGGTATCTCGCAGACGGTCCACCGCTTCCATAGCGATGTTGCTGGCGGTATCAAAACCGATGGTGTAATCGGTACATACAATGTCGTTGTCAATGGTTCCGGGGATACCCACAGTGGGAATGCCCATACCGCTGAGGTCTCTGGCACCGCGGAAAGAACCGTCGCCGCCAATGACCACCAGACCGTCAATGCCAAAATCTCTGGCTACCGCCGCAGCCTGCCGCACGCCGGCCTCTTCCTTGAATTCCAGACAGCGAGCGGTATACAGAATGGTACCGCCTTTCTGAATGATATCAGACACACTTCTCTTGTCCAGCTCCACAATGTCGCCGGTCATGAGGCCATTATATCCTCTGCGGATGCCCAGCACGCGGATATCAAATTCCACGGCGGTACGGACCACCGCACGAACCGCTGCATTCATGCCGGGAGCGTCACCACCGCTGGTGAGTACGCCAATGGTTTTTACCTGATTCATGATGCACACACTCCTAACATCAGACGGACAAGCCGCCATACAAAATAATTTATTTAATAAATTAACCTTTCCTAATGGTATCGCATTTGCACAAAAAAATCAAGAAGTTTACCGAAGAATTACGTTTTCCTGACCATTTTCGTCATTTGCGATATGTTTAACCTGCTCCAACATGGCATCTGTAACAAAGACCCACAGTTCCCGATTGGCAGCCAGCCGCTGTCCTGTCTGGGGATCGTACAAAATCACCGGAGTGCCTCCCCGGTTTTTGCGCAATACACTCTTGAGCTGTGCCAGCCGGTCCTTCTGGCCAAAGGGCAGTCTCACATAGAGCTTATGCCCGGTATTGGTTTTGATGTCCTCCTCTTCCACCAGCTGGATGGAGTCGCACAACACCTTAGGGTCCTCCTCTTCCCGCTGGGAAAGCCGTCCGCTGACCAGTACCACCCGGTCTTTCACAATCCGGCTGCTCTCCCGCTCCAGCACCTTGGGGAACACAATCACCTCGCAAGAGCCCTCCATGTCCTCCAACGTGACAAAGCTCATGATCTGGTTGTTGCGGGTAGACTTGGTCTTGTTGCCCGCCACGATGCCGCACAGCCGCACGAACGCTCCGTCTTCCAGCTCCCGCAGCGACCGGGTGGCGCGGATATTCACACCGTCCACCAGCCCCTGGTAAAATTTCATGGGGTGCCCCGACAGGTAGATCCCTGTCACTTCTTTTTCCATGTTGAGCTGATCGGCGATGGTCATGGGCGCCGCCTGAGGCAGTTCCATCCGGCGGTGGGGTGACCGGCCTCCCTGGGTTTCCGCCTCCATCCCAAACAGATCCAGCTGTCCCTCCACATTGCTGTGGCGTTCTTCCAAAATGTCGTCCAACAGCCGCTGGTACACCAATAGCAGCTGATTGCGAGTGCCGGGGAACCGGTCAAAAGCACCGCATTTGATGAGACTTTCCATCACCCGCTTGTTCAAATCCTTTTCCGCCATCCGCTCACAGAAATCATAAAAATCGGTGAACCATCCATGGCGCTGCCGTTCTTCCATCACCGCCCGGATGAAGGAACGTCCCACATTTTTCACCGCCACCAAGCCAAACCGAATGGTGTCGCCCACCACCGTAAAAACATCCTCGCTCTCATTGATATCGGGGGGCAAAACGGTGATGGACAGTTTGGCGCATTCATTCATATAGTCGATGATCTTATCGGTGCTGTCGATCACCGAGGTCATCAGTGCCGCCATGAATTCCTGTTTGTAATGGCATTTGAGATAGGCCGTCTGATAGGCCACCACTGCATAGCAGGCAGCGTGGCTCTTGTTGAAGGCATAGCTGGCAAAGTCCATCATCTCATTGAAGATTTCGATGGCGGTCTGTTCCGGCACGCCATTGCGGATGGCGCCCGGCACCTCAATTTCTCCCTTTTCATTGGTGAGACCATAGACGAAATTGTGCCGCTCCTGCTCCATGACATCGTGCTTCTTCTTGCTCATGGCCCGGCGCACCAGATCGGCACGCCCCAGAGAGTAGCCGCCCATCTTACGCACAATCTCCATTACCTGTTCCTGGTAGACGATGCAGCCATAGGTCATATTGAGAATGGGCTCCAGCATGGGGTGCTTATAGGTGATGCTGGAAGGGTCGTTTTTGCTGGCAATATACCGGGGGATGGATTCCATAGGCCCCGGCCGGTACAGGGAAATCACCGCGATGATGTCCTCCAGCGTACGGGGCTTGAGCCCCATGAGGGTCTGCTTCATCCCCGGACTTTCCAGCTGGAACACTCCGTCGGTGAGGCCCCGGCTGATCATCTCATAGGTGTCGGGATCATCGTACTCCAGCTGATCCATATGCAGGTCAATCCCCTTTTTGCGCACCATGGCTGCCGCATTTTCGATGACCGTCAGCGTCCGCAGACCCAAAAAGTCCATCTTCAGCAGGCCCAGCTCCTCCAGCGTGGTCATGGTGAACTGGGTGACAATGGATTCGTCGTTTTTGGCCAGCGGCACATGGCAGTACACCGGCTTTTTGGAAATCACCACACCCGCCGCGTGGGTGGAAGCGTGCCGCGCCATCCCCTCTGCCCGCCGTGCGGTGTCAATCAGCTCCTTGACCCGGCTGTCGTTGTCATAGCGCTCCCGCAATTCCCGGCTGGTCTGCAGAGCCCGCTCCAGGGTGATGTGCAGCTCTCCCGGCACCAGTTTGGCAATGGCATCCACCTCGCCATAGCTCATATCCAGCGCCCGGCCGCAGTCCCGGATGGCTCCTTTGGCCGCCATGGTTCCGAATGTGACAATCTGGGCCACATGATCCTCGCCATACTTGCGTTTGACGTAGTCGATCACTTCGCCCCGCCGTTCATAGCAGAAGTCAATGTCAATATCGGGCATGGTCACCCGCTCGGGGTTGAGAAACCGTTCAAACAGCAGATTGTACCGGATGGGGTCTATCTCGGTGATGCGCAGGCAATAGGCCACAATGCTGCCCGCCGCGCTGCCCCGTCCCGGTCCCACCGGAATGCCCCGGTCTTTGGCGTAGGTGATGAAATCATGGACAATGAGAAAGTAATCCACATACCCCATCTGTTCGATGGTCCCCAGTTCATACTCCAACCGTTCCCGGTGAGAGTCGTCATCGCCGTAGCGCAGACGGTATCCCCTTTCGCACAGCTGACGCAGATACTCCTGGGCGGTATACCCCTCCGGCACCTGAAACTCGGGCAAATGCAGCTTACCGAACTCAAACTCCACATTGCACCGGTCTGCGATCACCATGGTGTTTTCAATGGCGCCCGGATAGCCGCCCAGCACCTGCCGCATCTCGGTTTCGCTCTTGAGATAAAACTCGTCCGTTTCAAAGCCGAATTTGTTCTCGTCGTGGATGGTCTTGTTCATCTGGATGCACATGACCACACTCTGCAGCTTGGCATCCTCTTTGCGGACGTAATGGCTGTCGTTGGTGGCCACCAACGGCACATCCAATTCCTGAGAAAGGCGAAGAAGACCCTGACACACCGTCTTTTGCTCTGCCAGGCCGTGGTCCTGAATTTCTAGATAGAAATTCTCCCGGCCAAAGATCTCCATATACCGCAGCGCCTGTTCCTTCGCGCCTTCATAATTGCCCCGCAAAATCTGCTGGGGGATTTTCCCCGCCAGACAGGCAGAGAGACAGATGAGTCCCTCGCTGTGCTCCCGCAGCAATTGCTCATCCACCCGGGGCTTCCCGTAAAAGCCCTCCAGAAAGGCATTGGACACAATATAGATCAGGTTTTCGTACCCCCGGTTGTCCTTGGCCAGCAAAATGAGATGATACAGTTCCCGGTCATACTCCTGCACCCGGTCAAAACGGGTACGGGCCGCGTCATACACCTCACAGCCAATGATGGGTTTGATCCCCTGTTTTTTACACTCTTTATAAAAATCAATGACGCCGTACATCACCCCATGATCGGTGATGGCCAGCGCCGTCTGCTCCATCTCCTTGGCCCGGGCCACCAGATCAGGAATCCGGGCCGCGCCGTCCAGCAAGCTGAACTCGGTATGGACATGCAGATGTGCAAAATTTCCCATGGTTCCTCCTTATTTGCCGTCGGTCCATTTTTCCACCGCCAGATAGGCCAGACAGGTGAGGCAGGCAAAAACACCCGCCCGGATGGGCCCCATCCGCACACTGACCATCCAGCTGTCCAGCACCACCAGCACCAGAAAGGTAATGAGCCAGTCCACACAGGCCACCAGCACCCTGGCCGCCCGGTCAGACAGCTGCTGCGCCATGCGTTGGGCCAACACGTCTCCCAGCGTCACCACCACAATGTCCGCCGCCATGTACAGCGCTACAAAAACCACCAGCCGGTCCATGGAGGTATACTCCACTCCCAGCCAGTACATCAGCAGTAGAATCAAGCCTCCCAGCAATCCCAGACATACCAGGGAAAACACTGTGAGAAACAGGACTCGTTTTCCGTTTTCTTCCCAAAATTGTCTCATGGCTTTTGCAGCGCCTCCTGCGCTTTTTCTTGTTCTTCCAATTCCCGGGCAATTTCCAACAATTTTTGCATCCGATGATTCACCCCATGGCGGGATATGGGCTCGGATAGATTTTCTCCCATCTCTTTGAGGCTCATCTCCGGATTTTCCAACCGCAGCCGAGCCACCTCCAGCAGAGGATCGGGCAAGCTCTCCAGCCCTCTCAGCTGCTCAATGCGACGGATGGCCTGTACCTGTCGCGCCGAAGCGGTGGCGGTTTTGGCCATGTTGGCGGCGTCGCAGTTCACCTGCCGGTTGATGTTGTTGCGCACCTCCCGCACCATTTTCACATCCATGAGCGCAAAGGCACTTTGAGTGGCGCCCATGATATTAAGCAAATCCTCAATGGCTTCGCTCTCCTTGAGGTACACCACATAGTTGTTTTTTCGTTTGACCATCCGGGCCGGCAATTCCATCTGCCGCAGCAAAGTCAGTAAATCTTCCCCCAGTTTATGATGGGTGGTAACCAGCTCCAAATGATATCCCCGCTCGGGGTCACTGATGGTGCCGCACTGCAAAAAAGCGCCTCTCAAAAACGCCGCCCGGCAGCAGGGCCTGTCCAGTCCGGTGAAGTCCACCCGCCGGGTAATCCCGTCGGGCCAAAAGGTCTCCTCCATCCGATCCAGCACGTGCTGCAGCTGCTGGCCCTCAATGGTGATGGTATAAATCCCGCTGCCTTCCCGGTTGTCAATCCCCAGTTCCACATCCAGCACCCGCTCGGCCAACTGCACCACATGGGCTGCCAGATAAATGTGTTCACTGGCCATTTTGATGCGGTCGGGCTGCACCACCCCGGCAAACAATAAAATCCCATACAGCTCCCGCATGGGGCAGCAGTTTTTGCCCCTGCGTTTGGAGGAACACAGTTCCACTTTCACATCATAGGCAAAGGACATGGCCAAACCTCCGTCAGTCGTCGATCTTTACCGCCTTGAGCAGGGCGCTGTCTTTCTGGATATCCCGGTGATTGGTCACCACATAGTAGCCCGCATTTTTCAAATCCTCAGTGAGACAACGGGCCAGTGTGACACTGCGGTGCTTGCCGCCAGTGCACCCCACCCCGATCACCAGTGTGGATTTTCCCTCTTCAATGTAATTGGGCACCAGAAACAAAATCATCTCCGCCAGCATTTTGCGGAATTTCTGACTCTGCTCAAACTGCATCACATAGTCGTACACATTGTCGTGTAAACCGGTCTTGTTCCGCAGATTCTCAATGTAAAAGGGATTGGGCAGGAAACGCACGTCAAACACCAGATCACACTCCAAGGGAATGCCGTATTTGAAACCGAAGGACATCACATTGATCACCATGCCCCGGTCGTTTTTCCCCTCGCTGCTGAAAATTTCCACCAATCGTTCCTTCAGCTGGGCGGGTTTTAAGTTGCTGGTGTCAATGATCACATCGCTGCGCCGGCGAATCCCTCCCAACAGCTCCCGTTCCTTTTGAATGGCCTGGGTGATGGACAGATCGGTACCCTTGGACAGCGGATGCATCCGCCGGGTTTCCTTATACCGTTTGATAATGGAGGCATCACTGGCATCCAGAAACAGAATGCGATAGTCACAGCCCGCTTTACGCAAGCTGTCCAGATTGCCCAGCAGCTCGTCAAACAGGTGTCCACCCCGAATATCGGTCACAATGGCCACCTTCTCGATTTTCCCCTGAGAGGAAAAACAGATCTCCGCAAATTTGGGAATCAGGGCCGGAGGCATGTTGTCCACACAGTAAAATCCCATATCCTCCAGCACTTCCGCCGCGCGGCTTTTGCCCGCGCCGGACATTCCTGTAACAATGACAAAATCCATATCCGTCCCTCTTTTCTACACCATCCGCCGTCAATCGTCGCCCACCATCTGCACTTCACAGTGGAGCTCCACGCCGGAATTTTCCTTTACACGCCGCTGAACCTCACGAATCAGCGCTTTCACATCCGCGCAGGTGGCTGTGCCGTCACTCACCACAAACCCCGCATGTTTTTCGGACACCATGGCACCGCCCACCCGCAGGCCCTTGAGTCCCGCTTCCTGGATGAGCTGTCCCGCGAAATACCCCTCCGGCCGCTTGAAGGTACTCCCTGCCGAAGGATAGTTGAGGGGCTGTTTTTCCCGGCGGCGCTGGGCCAGATCCCGCATCCGGGCCTCTATGGCTTCCCGGTCACCGGGTGTCAATTCTATCCGGGTGGCAATGACGATCCGCCCGCTCTGTTGAAAACAGCTGGTGCGGTACCCGAAACCATGCTCTTCCCCCCGTACCGTCCCCATGGTGCCGTCGATGTCCACATAGCGGGTTTCCCGCACAATGTGGGACATCTCGCCGCCGTAGGCTCCGGCGTTCATAAACACCGCTCCGCCAACGCTTCCGGGAATTCCATGGGCAAATTCCATGCCGGTCAGGCCCTGCCGCATAGCCCACTCCGCCGCCCGGCTCAGCCGCAGTCCGGCACCCAACCAGGCCCCTTGGGGCTCAGGCTCAATGGTACCCACCAGTTCGCTCAATTTGAGTACCACACCCCGGATTCCCCGGTCGCCCACCAACAGATTGCTTCCGCAGCCGGTCACCAGCAGCGGCAGCTCCATCTCCCGGGCAGTCCGGCACACCAGCGCGATCTGCTCCTCATTTCGGGGAAGCGCCATCACCTGAGCGGGCCCTCCAATGCGGAAGGTGGTGTGCCGGCTCATGGGCTCCTCCCACCGCAATTCCACACCCGCCAGCCGACGGGTCAATTCTTCTCTGAAGTCCAAACGCACTCTCTCCTTACTGGCGGGACACCGGACGGTATTCCACCCCTTTTTTCTCCTGCAGGTATTGGGTGATGCGCTCCGCGTCCGCATTGAGAATCAATTTCTCAGGGAAACCAATCTCCTCCAGCATCCGCAGACTCTCCTCCACCGCCCCCACCTGGAAGGCAATGTGCGCGTCGCTGTTGACGCACACCGGTACTTCGTATTTTTTGCACAGGCGGGCAATTTCCACACAGTTTTTCACGCTGTCGGGCCGCACCAGTGCCGAATTGTTATTGATCTCCACAATTTTGCCATATTCCTTAAAGGTCTTAATGACCTCTTCCTTGTGAAAGGCAAACAGTTCCTGACCGCAGTGTCCCACCAGATCCACATGGGGATTCTGGGCCACTTTTTTCCACATTTGGGTGTGCTGCTCCACCGAACCGGGCTGCAACGCCTCCCGATGGCAGGATGCCACCACCCAGGGCAGGCTTTCCAGATAGACGCCCCGCAGGTCCAGCCGCCCCTCAAAATCCAACACATTGGCCTCTACACCCGGCACCACTGTGATGCCCTCGATCTCCTTAGGCCAGATGCGGGTATTGAGAAAATGCCAGCGATGAGGCGCATCCGGCATATCCGGTCCATGATCGGTGATGCCGATGAACGCCAGTCCCTTATCCGCCGCATACCGCGCCATTTCAAACAGGGTATTGTAGGCATGGGTGCTGGCAATGGTATGACAGTGCATATCCGCTACAACTTGCAACATAGAATCTTCTCCTTTGTTTTTGGGCCCTCACAGCGCCTCGCTGCGGGCGGCCAAATCCTCCTCCATCTGATTCATCAGACGGCGGTTCAATTCCTGGGCGGCATTGTACCCCAGCTTTCTCTGCCGGTTGTTCATGGCCGCTACCTCAATGATCACCGCCAGATTTCGGCCGGGCTTTACAGGAATCAGCATCATGGGCACCTCCACCCCCAGAATATCGGTGGTATTGTTGTCCATGCCCAACCGGTCATAACATTTATTTTCATCCCAGGTTTCCATCTGGATCACCATGTCAATTTTGGTGCTGTCCTTCACGGCGCCGATGCCGTAAATATTTTTCACATCCACAATGCCAATGCCTCGCAGCTCAATGAAATGCCGGATGATGGCGGGTGCGCTGCCGTACAGGTCGTGATCGTTGGTCTTTTTGATCTCCACCGCGTCGTCGGCAATCAGACGGTGACCTCTCTTCACCAGCTCAATGGCGGTTTCGCTTTTGCCCACACCGCTGTCGCCCAGAATGAGCACACCTTCGCCGTACACATCCACCAATACGCCATGACGGGTAATCCGCTCGGCCATTTCGTGATTGAGGTACGCAATGAGCGATGCCATAAACCGGGAGCTGGTGCTGTGGGTGCGCAGCAGCGGAACCTGGTATTTTTTCGCGCAGTCCAGGCACTCTTCAAACACATTGAGCTCACGGGTCACAATCATGGCCGGAATGTGCCGGGCCATCAGACGGTCCAGGCGTTCCCGGCGCTCCTGGCTGCTGAGAGTGCCCAAAAAGGTGCTCTCTTCCCGTCCCACAATCTGCAGCCGGGTGTTGTCAAAATAGTCAAAATAGCCGGCCAGCTGCAATCCCGGCCGGTTTACGTCACAGCAGTCAATCTTCCGCTCGGGATAGTCTTCGGGCAAATAGACCGGTTTTAGTTCATATTGATCTACAATCTGTTTCAGATATACAACTCTCTTATCCATAGCGGCCTCCATACCATGCTCTGTACGGTCACAACTCTCTGTGCCGGCGGCCACTGCCGCTGTTTCTATTATAGCATAAACCGGCGGGGAAAGGGATTTTTTTCGCAAAAAAACTACCTTCCTACTCACAAATGGAGTTTTTGCAAAAAACCCCTTGTAAATCCAAAAACATTCTGCTATAATAATTCTGTTTTATGTACGGAATCAGTAAGGAGGTGTTTTTCATGGCAAAGTGTGATGTTTGCGGCAAGGGCGTGACCTTTGGCATCAAGGTTTCCCACTCCCACAGAAGAGCCAACAAGGCGTGGAAGCCCAACGTTAGAAAAGTCAAGGCAATCGTAAACGGTACCCCCAAGTCTATCTATGTTTGTACCAGATGCCTCCGTTCTAATAAGGTTCAGCGTGCTGTCTGAGCCATTGCCCAGCGCATCCAAAGTCCCGGCGGAAATCATTCCGCGCGGGACTTTTTGCATTTTGCGCCCCCGGGATGTATAATGAAAGCACCATCACAAGGAGGCGCATAACATGACACACATCGACGTGATCACCGGTTTTCTGGGAGCGGGAAAAACCACCTTCATCCAGCGGTATGCCGCCGCACTGCGAAATGCAGGCCAAAAGCTGCTCATCATCGAAAATGAGTTCGGCATGGCGGGCATCGACGGCTTTTTCCTCAAATCTCAGGGCATGGAAGTGCGAGAACTGGCAGGCGGCTGCATTTGCTGCTCCCAGCGTCACAGTTTTTACGAATATCTGCAACAGGCCGCAGCGGAGGGCTATGAACGCATCATTGTGGAGCCCTCGGGGGTGTATGACCTGGACACCCTGTTTGACATCATGATTGACCCCGCTCTGCAAAATCTATGCCGGCTGGACAATGTCATCACCATTGTCAAACCCGACCTGCCGGAGCAACTGCTCCCCAAACTCCACGGCATTGCTCTCTCCCAGCTCTTTTCCACCGGCGCCATCGTGCTGAGCAACACCCAGGCCCACACTCCCCAGTACGTCCAAAACGCCTGCCGGAAGCTGGAACAGCTGGCCCGCTCTTACGCCCCTGAATTTTCTCTGCAGGAAATTCCCCTCTTTACCCAGCCCTGGGATGACTTTTCCCCCGAACAATGGCTGGCCTTTTCCAGAGTGGGACATCTCTCCTTTGCCCACCCCGGCTTCGCCCAAAATCATGCGGGACTGTACGACTCCCTCACCCTCAAGGCGGAGTTTGCCGACCGGGCAGCGCTGGAAGCCTTTTTGCAGCGGCTGTTCACTCCCGAATGCGGCAATATCCAGCGGGTCAAAGGGTTTGCCCTTACCCAGGACGGCTCCTACTACCAGATCAACTGCACGCCGGAATGCCGGCTCATTCAGCCTTTCCGCAAGGTGTACAACCTGCTGAATGTCTTGGGCACTACCCTCCATCAACAAGCCATCGAAACGGCCCACGCCGAAAACGCTGCGCGCTGACCAAAAAAGGACGGAGAAAATCTCCGTCCTTTTTTCTGTCACAACAGCAGTGCAATGGCCTTCTGCAAGGTATTGGCCCGGTAGAGCTCCATGCCCTCTGCCAGCGTTTTGTCCACCCGGTTCATGGAGGGCACCACCATTTTGGTAAAGCCCAGCCGCGCCGCTTCTTTGATGCGAATGTTCACGTTGCCTACCGCACGCAGCTCGCCGGCCAGCCCCACTTCTCCCACCGCGATGAAGTCATCGGGCAAGGGCCGTTCCCGCAGACTGCTGGCCACCGCCAGCGCCACCGCCAGATCCGCCCCCGGCTCATCCAGCCGCAGACCTCCCACCACATTGATGTACACATCCTTGTTGCCCAGGGGCAGCCCGCATTTTTTCTCCAGCACCGCCATCAGCATAGCCGCCCGGTTGAAATCAAACCCGGTGCACATCCGCCGGGGCGTCCCAAAACTGGTCCCCGCCACCAGCGCCTGCACTTCTGCCATCACGCTGCGGGTACCCTCCAGCACACAGGCAATACAGCTGCCGGAGCTTTGCTGAGGCCGGCCCTCCAGCAGAAACATGGACGGATTTTCCACCTCGCTCAATCCCTGACTGCCCATTTCAAATACACCGATTTCATTGGTGGAGCCAAAGCGGTTTTTCACCCCCCGCAAAATGCGGTAGGCGCTCTGCCGTTCCCCTTCAAAATACAGCACCGCGTCCACCATGTGCTCCAGCACCCGGGGACCCGCGATGTTGCCGTCCTTGGTGACATGACCCACCAGAATCACCGTCACATCCTCGCTTTTGGCCAACTGCAGCAATGCCATACCACACTCCCGCACCTGGGTGACGCTCCCCTGAGCGGAGGCCACATCGCTCTTGTACATGGTCTGAATGGAATCCACAATGAGCACCTGGGGTTTGTGTTCTCGCACCGCCAACAGCACTTCGTCCAGATTGGTCTGAGAGAGCAGATAGAGCTGGTCATAGGGCAGCTCCAGCCGCTGTGCCCGCAATTTGATCTGATGCTGGCTCTCCTCGCCGGACACATAGAGCACCCGATGATCCGCGGCCAGATGGGAGCAGATCTGCAGCAGCAGCGTACTTTTGCCGATGCCCGGATCGCCGCCCACCAGCACCAGAGAGCCAGTGACCAGACCACCACCCAGCACCCGGTCCAACTCCGCCATGCCGGTGCTCACCCGGTCCATGCTCTTTTCTCCGATTTCCTCCAGCTTCTGGGGACGGGCCATTCCCGCTCCGATGCCGGCGCTCTGACGCTGGTTGGCACGGCCTGTTACGGTTTCGGCCTCCACCATGGAATTCCACTCACCGCAGCCGGGACACTTGCCATACCACTTGGCCGACTCATATCCGCATTGCTGGCAAAAAAACATCTGTCTGCTTTTCATACTCTCTCCTCGTCCAGGGCATTTTTCTCCATTGTACCCCATAATTCATCCTGTGACAATCTCAGCCGGTCTGCTGCCAATACCGCATCAGCGACAGCCAAACCGCAAAAGCCACTTTTTCCTGGTATTCCTCGGTGCCCAGCAGTGCCTCTTCCTCCGGATTGCTGAGAAATCCACATTCAAACAGCGCCGCCGTATTGTCGATGTTCCGCATGAGATAGACGGTGGTGGGAATCTCCGCCGCCTTCCGCCGGTTGTCCGGGGCCAGCACTTCCGCCATGGTCTGCTGGGCCAGCTGCCCCAGCTGCTGGCTGGCTGGATCTCCCCCTTTGTAAAACACCTGCGCTCCCTTTTCCTCGGGATCGGGGAAGGAATTGAGATGGATACTCACCAGCAGGGCCTCCGGGTGCTCTCTTGTCAGCTCCACCCGTTTTTTCAGATCGCTCATCTTTTTTTCCTTGAGTGTGGGGGCCTCGGGATCGTGCAGGGCCTCGCCCGGCTGCCGGGTGGCCACCACTTTCACACCACTGAGCTCCAACAGCTCCTGTACCCGCTGGGCAATGGCGATGGTCACATCGCCCTCCACCAAGCCCCCCGGTGACTGGGCGCCGCCGTCCAGACCGCCGTGCCCCGGGTCCAATACCACCGTATACCCATTGTCCTGCTCACTCAAAAAGGCGGGCATTTGCCCGCCGGCTGTCCAGTACAGAGCGGTGGCCCCCGCGAACAGCGCCGTCAGCGCACCCATGGCCACCGCCACTGTCAATTGTCTTTTCATGCAATCACCCCACTGCACTCTATGCGCCGGTGGGGTGAGGTATGTCAATCCGGCAGGCTATGACGGTCCAAAATGCCCAGCAGATGCCGCACCGGAGCTGGTGCCTCCTCTGACAGAGCCAGCCCTTTGCGCAGCTCTGCCTCCGCCCGGTCCAGGCAATCCTCATCGGGCCCGTACAGCACCGCGATGATCTCCTCTTTTTCCACAAAGTCGCCCGGTTTCTTTTGCAGTTCAATGCCCGCGTTGTAGCAGAGAGGATCTCCCTTCTGCCGCCGGCCGGCCCCCAGCTCCACGCTGGCAATTCCACAGGCCAGTGCATCCAGCCGGCTCACATAACCGGCCTGTCCGGCCGTCACTAAGCGGCTGCGCACCGGCTCCTGCCGCAGACACACCTGTCCGTTTTCCACCTTGCCGCCCTGGGCCTGCACCAGCGTGAGGAATTTCTCATAGGCCGAGCCATCCCGCAGCGCAGCGGCTGCCAGGGCTTTGCACTGGTCCAATGTCCCTTTGCCCGCCAGCTTCAGCATCATGCCCGAAATCAGCACACACTCCTCCACCAGATCGGCGGGCCCGCCGCCAGACAGCACCTCCAGCACCTCCTGGACCTCCAGTGTATTGCCGATCTTCCGGCCCAGCGGAGTGCTCATATCACTGAGGACCGCCACCGTCTCCCGGCCGCAGGATTCCCCAATGGAAATCATGGCGGTGGCCAGCTGTTCCGCCGACTCCAGCGTTTTCATAAAGGCCCCGCTGCCCACCTTCACATCCAGCACAATCTTGTCGGCGCCTGCCGCCAATTTTTTGCTCATGATGGAAGACACAATCAGAGGCAAACTCTCCACCGTACCGGTCACATCCCGCAGCGCATACAGAATCCGGTCCGCCGGGCACAGCTGTGCCGACTGGGTGATCAGACTGATCCCGTTTTCCCGCACCAACCGGAAAAACTTCTCCCGGGGCACATCCACCTGATATCCCTCGATGGCCTCCAGCTTGTCCGCCGTTCCACCGGTAAAACCCAGTCCCCGGCCGCTCATCTTGGCGATGGGCACCCCCAGGCTGGCGCACACCGGCGCCGCTACCAGTGTCACCTTATCTCCCACGCCACCGGTGGAGTGCTTGTCCACCTTGACGCCGGGAATGGAGGAGAGGTCATACTGCTCCCCGCTGCGGGCCATGGCCAGGGTGAGATCCACTGTTTCCCGCCGGGTCATGCCCCGAATGCACAATGCCATCAGCATGGCGGAAATCTGATAGTCCGCCCAACTGCCGTCGCACACACCCTGGATGAAAAACTGAATCTCCCCGGTGGTCAATTCGCCGCCGTCCCGTTTTTTCTGCAACACATCATAGATCCGCATGGCGCGCCTCCTTATTTTTGTCTGCGGAAATACTGGTACAAGTCGCATTTGATCATGCCATTGTACAGTTTGCGCTTTTTATCCGCCTTTCGGCCAAAGAAGGTTTCAAATCCCTCGTGGGAAGAGAGGATGAAGTACTGCCAGTCAGGCAGAGCGGAAAACACCTGCCCCATGGTACGGTACAGCTCCTCCGCCTCCCGCTTTTCCAGCAGCCGCTCGCCATAGGGGGGATTGGTGACCAAAATACCCCGTTCCACTTTGGTTTTCAGCCGGGCCACGTCTGACTGGGCGGCCTTGATATTCCGGCCCACCCCCGCCCGTTTGGCGTTTTGCAGGGTGAGGGCCACGCACTTGGGGTCAATGTCAAACGCCCCGATTACAAAGGGCTGCTCACGCACCAAATCCCGGGCTTCCTGGCGAGCCAGCTCCATCCACCGGGGATCTACAAAGCTGAAAAACTCACAGGCAAAACTGCGGCCCAGCCCCGGCGCCTGATTGCGTCCCGCCAGCGCCGCTTCAATGGCAATGGTCCCGCTGCCGCACATGGGATCTATGAAAGGCCGCTCCACCCGATAGCGGGACAGTTTCACCAGCGCGGCGGCCAGGGTTTCCCGCAGAGGAGCCGCATTGGCTTCCCGGCGGTAGCCCCGTTTGTACAGAGCCTCTCCGCTGGTGTCAATCATCAGCGTCACCCGGTTTTTGAGAATAGAAAACTGCACCTGATAGCGTTCGGCACTTTCAGGCAGCCACTCCATGCCGTACTCCTCGCCCAGCCGTTTCACGATGGCCTTTTTGAGGATGGACTGGCAATCCGGCACACTGTGCAGGTCGGAGTTGAGGCTGTATCCCTTCACCGGGAAAGCTCCGTCCTGGGGAATGAAATCCTCCCAGGGCAGGGCAAAGGTCTGGTCAAACAGCTCCGTAAAGGTATGGGCGGTGAACTCACCCACCACCAATAACACCCGTTCCCCGCAGCGCAAAAACAGATTGGCCCGGGCCATGGCGTCCAGCCCCGCCGTAAAGCGCACCCTTCCGTTTTCCGCGGCGGGTTCATAGCCCAGCAGCCGCAATTCATCCGCTACCAGACCTTCCAGGCCGAACAGACAGGGCACGAGAAAAGTATATTGTTCCATTGTTACTCCTTTTCTTTTTCCAGTGACGGCGGGGATTGCTTTTCCCGCCCGAACATTGTATCATAGAGATATTCCAAGCACCTGAAAGGAGAATACTTCCATGGCTAAGAATCCGATTGTTACCATTGAGATGGAGGACGGCGGCATCATCCGCGCGGAGCTGTATCCCGACGTAGCCCCCGTCACCGTACAAAATTTCATCGACCTGGTATCCGATCAGTTTTACGACGGGCTGATCTTCCACCGGGTGATCCCCGGCTTTATGATCCAGGGCGGCTGTCCCGACGGCACCGGTATGGGTGGTCCCGGATACCACATCAAGGGAGAGTTCCTGCGCAACGGCTTTGACAATCCCCTGCGGCACACCCGGGGTGTGCTCTCCATGGCACGGGCCATGGACCCCAATTCCGCAGGCAGCCAGTTCTTCATTATGGTGGAGGACGCTCCTCATCTGGATGGCGACTATGCCGCTTTCGGCAAAGTCATCGAGGGTATGGAGGTAGCTGACCGCATTGTCAATGCGGATACCGACTACATGGACAAGCCCTTGCAGCCCCAGGTGATGAAAACGGTCACCGTGGAAATTTTTGAGGACTGATCCTCCCAAAGACGGCTTCGGCCGTCTTTTTTTATGCCTTGGTACCAGCTCCATACCGCCGGTACAGCCACAGTGCATCTAACGCCCCTGCCACCGGCACCAATACCGCCACCGCGTGGGCCAGCCATCCTCCTTCGGTGATGCGCCCTAACTTTTGCAGCTGGGTCAGGCCCATCATACACCAGCCGGAAAGCACTGCCAGAGCGGTCCAGCCCGCTCCCAGCAGCACCACCGCAATGAGCAGCGGCCAGGCGCTCTCCTGGGCAAAAAACGCGCGAAGAAGCAGTCCGCACACCACCAGTTCCCCAATTTCCAGCGGCAGCAGACACAGCCGGCCCGTCATGCCCAGTTTCAGCAGGAAGGCCGGAACCCCCTCTTCCCCGGGAAAATGCCGTCTGTTCCACAGCCACACCGCCTGGGTAATGCCCAGCACCAGCGCCGCCAAGAAACAGAGCAGAATCAGGGCAGGCAGAATCGCCCCCAGCCACTGAGGCGGGGAACCTGCCAGCAGCAGAGCCACCAGAGCCACCATTCCGTATAGGGAGAGGCAAAAGCCCCCCACCATGTATCTTGCGGCCTTCATCGCCGAGTCACCGCGGAAGTGTGCCGCTCCACCAGATAGGTGGATTCCAAGTCGGACAGATGCAGCTTCACCGCCAGATCGTACTTTTCAAAGGCCAGGCTCAGTGCGAAATTGCCAGCTTTCACACTGTCGTCAAAGCCTCCCATATGCCAGCGGATGGCCATGGCTTCAGGGGTTTTCAGTTTGAGGAACCGTTCGATCATAAACACCGATTTCTCTCCATGGCCATAGGGAAAGTTGTCCTCCACCATGTAGTAAGGCTGCTGCTCCCAGCGTCCCTCGGCGTTTTTCACATTTCGGGTGGAAGTCTTGTAAAAGCCCGTCTTGCACAGATCGTGGAGCAATCCACAAATGGCAAAACTCTCTTCGCTGTCCTTCTCCGGGTCAAAGTACTTTTCCCGCAGCACCTGATACACATTCACCGAATGCTGCACCAATCCCCCGTCACAGGCACAGTGAAATTTGGTGCTGGCCGGCGCAGTGAAAAAATCAGTGCGGTCCAGCCAGGCAAGCAGCTTATCCGCTCCCTCCCGGTGAATATGGGTCTGATATAGTTCAATAAATTGTTCTCGATAATTGTGTTCCACCGCTCTCACTCCTTCTTCAATTGGGAAGGTGCAGCTTTCACCGCCCGTCCTCTGGCATCCCGGCCCACCAACCGGCCCTGAACGTCCACGTTGGTCACCGTCATCTCCCGACCGTCTGTCAATCTCACCCGCTGGTTCATCTCCCGCAACCGCCGGCGATACCCTTCCAGCAGCGGACGAGTCTGTCCCTCCAGCAGCTGGTCTTCATAGGTTTCATACCACTCCAGCACCCGGGCTGCAATGGCGTTGCGGTCCTGCGGCCTGCCGGTGGCCATTCGCAGGGAGATCCGGTTCTCATCCGCTCCAAAATCCTCCGGCAGCGCGTTGACATACACCCCGATGCCCAAAATGCAGTTTTCCACTCGCAGATTTTCTGCCTCAGCGGTCACTTCGCTGAGGATTCCGCACACCTTTTTCCCCTCCAACAAAATATCATTGGGGTAAGAGATGACAGGAGAGACTCCCTGCTCCTCCAGGGTGTGACACACTGCCATGGCTGCCGCCAGGGTGAGCAGTCGCACCCGCTCAAAGGGCAGATCCGGCTGGGTGTACAGGCTCATATACACGCCTTTTTTCACCGGAGAGGGAAAACGGGTGTTGTTTTTGCCCCGTCCTCCGGTCTGCTGACCCGCCAGCACCACAAAGCCGGGACACAATTCTTCCTCGTTCCACCCCTGGAGGGTTTCATTGGTGGAACGCACCGTTTCCAATACCACCAGCCGGCGTCCCACCCGTCGGGTGTGCAGACGGCTGAGCAGTTCTTCCTCGGAGAGCACATCATCCGCCCCCAGAAGGGCATAGCCCCGGTTGGGATAACTTTCAATCACATAGCCCTCCTGCCGCAGCTGGGCGATGATCTTCCACACCGCTGTCCGGGATACTCCCAGCTGACGGCCCATCTCTCCGCCCGATATGCCCTCTACCCCCTGCTGGCGCAGCAAACGCAGCACCTGTTCCTTCAGCATGGGTTCCTCCTCTCTGTGGACTGGCTCCCGCCGCCCCTCTTTACAATATAATAAAAGTGACGCCGCGATTGCCACGTTCCAGGTCAGAATCCTTGCGAACCTGAGGGCAGCGCGCCAAAAGCTGCAGGGTGGAAGAATGAAAAATGGAGAAGTCTTCTCCCGGAATCCAGCCCTGGATTTTGCCCGCTGCCTGTTGCCTCTGGACGTACTGCCGCACCGCAGCGCGGATGCGTCCGCCCCGGCCGCTGGAACCATAGCCGTGGATCAGCTTCACCGCCACATAGCGCCGCTGCCGCCCGTTGCGGACTTCCTGCTCCACCACCGCCAGCGCTTCAGCAGCCGACGGCCATCCCTCTTCAATATCCACTACCTTATACCCGGCCATCCTGTCACCTCGCTCTGTTTTTCCATTATAGCACAAAAGCAGGGGTTTTCCAAAAACTTTCCCGCTTTTGCCCCCATTGTCCCTTGTGCCCCGGCCCGGTCCATGATAAAATCATAAGAGAAATTGACAAAAAAAGGACAAAGGTATGATCAAATGAGAATGAAACGCAAAAAGAGCACCCCCCGCCGGCTGGACCAGTGCCGGGAGCTGCTCATAGAAAATCCCCGGGAGCACCGGGGAAACTGGAAGGCTTTTTTCGGCAACGACCATCCGCTGCACATTGAAATCGGCTGCGGCAAGGGAGCGTTCATCTCCCAGCTGGCCCGGCTGCATCCGGAGATCAACTATCTGGCCATCGAGCGAGTCCCCGAATGTGTGGTACTGGCCGCCGAAAAAATTGACCCGGCGGAATGTCCCAACCTTCGGTTTTACCTGGGGGCGGCGGACGATCTCACCGAGATTTTCGCCCCGGGCGAGGTGGAGCGCATCTATCTGAATTTCAGCGATCCCTGGCCCAAAACCCGGTACGCCAAGCGCCGGCTGACCCATCCGCTGTTTCTGGCACGGTACCGGGCGGTGTTGGCGCCCGGCGGAGGTATCCACTTCAAAACCGACAACCGGCCGCTGTTTGACTTTTCTCTGCGGCAGCTGGAGCAGGATGGCTGGAAGCTGGAACAGGTGACATTTGACCTCCACCACAGCGATTTCCAGGGCAACATCATGACCGAGTACGAAACCCGTTTCGCCTCCATGGGCGCACCTATTCACCGATTGGAGGCCTATCCTCTGCCCCGGGAGGTGAATGAATCTTGAACATCTTTCCCATTGTGGCCAATCAGGTAGTGGTGCTGGGACTGGTGCTGCTGGCCGGTCTGGGCGCCCGCAAACTGGGAGTGCTGGACGACCGCTTCAAAGTGGCCGGCGGCGCCTACATCACCAATCTGGCGCTGCCCTGTGTGGCCATGAGCAACATTCTCTCCCCCTCCATGCAGCTGGATACATACAGCGATGCCGGAATGTTTGTATTGGCGGCTCTGCTTTCCATCGGCGTCATTTTTCTTCTCTCTCTGGGAACCGGGCTGGCTCTGCACTGTGAACGCACCATCATCCCACTGCAGTGCATCGGCGCCTGTACCTTTAACATTTTCGCCTTCAGCCTGCCGGTACTCACCGCACTGTACGGCGAAACCGCCGTTTTTTACTCCATGCTGCTCTACGTGGCTGGGGATGCCTGTATGTGGACCTTTGAAGTGTATACAGTGCGGCGCTTCACCGGTGACGGCGGTCCCATCTCTCTGCGCGGACTGATCAGTCCCGCCTTGTGCGCACTGGTATTCGCGGTGTGCTGTAAGCTGGCGGGCATTGAACTTCCCCAATGGCTGTATGACAGCATCAGTGCCATCGGCGGCACCATGAAGGTGATGTGTCTGATTCTGCTGGGCGTAGTAGTGGGCAGTCTGAGCCTGCGGGAGCTGTTCTGCGACCTGCGGGTGTACCTGTTCGCCGCCGCCAAGCTGCTGCTCATTCCCTTCTTGCTCAGTCTGTTTTTCTTTGGCGTGACCGATTTTGGCATGTCCCACGAAGCAGTGATGACACTGCTGCTCACCTTTTCGGTGGCTCCGGTATCGGTACTGCCCACCATCGCCAAAAATTACGGCGGCGACGATGTGTATACCACCAAACTGGTCACCCTCTCCACCTTGCTGTGCATTGGCACTGTACCGTTGATGTCAGCGGTTTTCACCCAGGTCTATACCCTGCTGGGCTGACGGCCTGCTCAATCCATTTTTCAGGAGGAACGATCCATGATCTGCAACAATGTACTGGAAGCCCTGGGACACACCCCCATCATCCGGCTCAACCGCATGGTAGCGCCGGACAGCGCCCAGGTGCTGGTCAAATATGAGGGACTCAATGTGGGCGGCTCCATCAAGACCCGTACCGCCTACAACATGCTGCTGGAAGCCGAAAAAGCCGGACGCATCGGTCCGGACACCATCATTGTGGAGCCCACCAGCGGCAATCAGGGCATCGGTCTGGCCCTGGTGGGAGCGGTACGGGGCTACCGTACCATCATCATCATGCCCGACTCGGTGAGCGAGGAGCGCCGCAAGCTGGTGCGCCACTACGGAGCGGAGGTACTGCTCATCCACGATGACGGAAACATCGGCGACTGCATTGAGGAATGTCTGCAGACCGCTCTGCGCATGGCCAAAAAAGACCCCCATGTCTATGTGCCTCAGCAATTCCAGAACCCGGCCAATCCCCAGGCCCACCGGTACAACACCGCGCTGGAAATCCTGGAACAGGTGGGCGGGCCCATCCATGGCTTCTGTTCGGGGGTGGGCACCGGCGGCACCATCTCCGGCATCGGCGAGGTGCTGCAAAGCCAGAACCCCGACATTGAGATCTGGGCAGTGGAACCGGAAAATGCGGCCATTTTGGCAGGAGGCAATGTGGGCACCCACCTGCAGATGGGCATTGGGGACGGCGTGATCCCCGAAAACCTTAACCAGGAGATTTACAGCCATATCTACATTGTCAGCGACGAGGAGGCCATCCGCACCGCACAGGATCTGGCGCGGCTGGAAGGTCTGATGTGCGGCATTTCCAGCGGCACCAATGTGGCGGCTGCCCTCCAGCTGGCCAAAAAGCTGGGTCCCGGGAAAACGGTGGTCACAGTGCTGCCCGATACCGCAGAGCGGTATTTCAGCACACCGTTATTTGAAGAATAACCCTTGCTATGCCAAAAAACGCTTCGGAACATCTAGTTCCGAAGCGTTTTTTCTCTTATTGTGCGCCTTCTGCCTCCTGCGGCAATCCGGTCCGTTTGGGCCGCCGGCGCCGTTGTGCCCGACGCCGGGCACGCTTTTCCATATACTGCGCCCGCTCCTCTTCGGTGGGCGGCTGCAGGCTCCGCTCTACCCGGCAGGTTCCGTCCGGTTCCCACCGCAGCCGCGCCCGCACCAGATATTCTCCATGATCCGCGCACTTGGCCAAAAACATCCATCTGTCCTGGTCCTGGGGAACCCAGCTGCTCTGGCTGGTGGGCTCTCCACACTGGGGACACAGTACCACTCGCCGGCGCACATTGCCCATGGCAGCCGACCGGCTAACAAACCCCTTGAGCTCCTCGGGCCACGGCTTGCGCTGACGCGCCTTTTCCCGCTGGCGCTCCAATCGCGCTGCGATCCAGCCGGCGTAATCCGCCATCCCCCGGCCCATATCCAGTGCCCGGCAGATCTCCGCTGTATTGCGGGCGTCGTTGAGTGCGTCGTGGGCCTGCAGATCACTCTGGATATCCAGTTTTTCCATGGCCGCCTGCAGCGACCACTGCCGCTGTTCCCCGCTCACCTGCATATTGAAGATCCACTGCAGATTGTACACCGGGGGCACCCAGTCCTCCGCCAGCCCATGCAGGCGAAAGTTGTCCAGCAGCATGGCCCGGTCATCCTCTCCCCAGGTGAGCAGCACCGTCTGCTCCTGGCCCATCCACTGGCGAAAACACTCCATGGCCTGGGGGAATGGCAATCCCCCTGCCAGCTGTTTTTCATCAATGCCGGTCATGCGCTTCACCCGGGAGTGCATTTTGGTATAGTGCAGCGGCTTCACCAGCTGGCTCCACTCCTCCACCGTACACAGCTGCTCATCCAGCCGAATGGCCCCAATCTGGATGATTTCCCCCGCCAGGCGAACCGGCTTCTGCACCACCTTTTCAGGGCAGCGGGCCTGGTTCCACTCCAGGTCCATCACAATGTATTGCACCTTGTTTCCTCCTCTTTTCACAGGGTCATCTGATCCCGCTGCTCATCCTCCAGCTTGAGGGCATACCCCGCCGAAGGCAGGCTGCGGGGCCGGTACACCAGCGGGTCCGTCAGTCCGCTCTGGCTGCCCTTCACTGCTTCCACCACCCGGTGGCTCTTGGCTCGCAACGTCATAACAATGACTCCCTGACTGGCCCGGGCCGCCTTGATGGGCACCTCCTGGCTGTGGAAACACAGCACTTTGCCATTGGAAGCGGTGAGCACCACTTCCTCCTCCTGTGGCAGATGCAGCAGCGCCACCAGCGGGAATTTCTCGCAGTACGCACCGGTGAGCTTTTTCCGGTTGGTCTTGGTTTCATAGCTGCTCAGAGGAATTTTCGCAGCCCGTCCGTTGTCATAGCAGAACAGCACATAGCCCTGATAATCGGCGGTGATGATGGCTCCCACCGGCATTTCACCCTCGTCCATGCCCAACCGAGCGGGCAGATACTCTCCCAGCAGACTGGCTTTGGTGTCCTCCAGCTCATAGAGCCGCAGCTTGTACACCTGACACCGGTTGGTGAATACCAGCAAATGGCATTTGTTGGTGCACTCCCAGGTGGAGAGAATCCGGTCCCCCTCCTTGAGTTTGTGCTCCCCGCTCATGCGCAGCGACTGGGGGGTGATCTTTTTGAAATACCCCTCCCTGGTGAGGAAGGCGTGCACCGGATAGTCCTCCACCATACTCTCCTCGTCGGGCTCAGGCTCCTCTTCCTGATAGACAATACGAGTTTTGCGGTCCTGTCCGTATTTTTTGCTGATTTCCCGCAAATCTTTTTCGATCAGCCAGCGGATGCGGGCGGGGCTGCCCATCAGCGCCTGCAAATCTGCGATCTCCTCCTTCAGCCGGTCGATGTCCTCCAGTGCCCGAAGGATATACTGCCGGTTGAGGTTGCGCAGCTTGATCTCCGCGATGTACTCCGCCTGCTCTTCATCGATGCCGAAGCCAATCATCAGATTGGGCACCACTTCCGCTTCTTTTTCGGTTTCCCGGATGATGCGGATGGCCTTATCAATGTCCAGCAGAATCCGGGACAGTCCCTCCAGCAGATGCAGTCGTTTCTGCTTGCGGCTGCACTCAAAATAAGAACGGCGTTTGATGCACTCGCTGCGGAATGCCACCCATTCGGTGAGGATTTCCCGCACCCCCATCACCCGGGGCGCGCCGCCCACCAGAATGTTAAAGTTGCAGGCAAAGGTATCGGTGAGGGGCGTGAGCCGGAATAGCTTTTGCATCAGCTTGTCCGGGTCGGTCCCCCGCTTGAGGTCTATGGTGATCTTGAGGCCGGTGAGATCGGTCTCATCCCGAATGTCCGCCACTTCCCGTACCTTGCCGCTTTTCACCAGATCCACGATTTTATCGATGATGGCCTCTTCGGTGGCGGTATAGGGAATTTCGGTGATGTCAATGCAGTTGTTCTTTTTGTCGTAGGAATACACACTGCGCAGCCGCACGCTGCCCCGCCCCGTTTCGTAGATGGAGCGCAGCGCGGCCTCATCATACACCAATTCTCCACCAGTGGGGAAATCCGGCGCCAGCAGAGTGGATGCCACATCGTGACCAGGGTCTTTCATCAGGGCGATGGTGGTCTCGCACAGTTCCCTCAGATTAAAGGAACAGATGTTGCAGGCCATCCCCACCGCGATGCCCTGGTTGCCGTTGGCCAGAATATTGGGATACCGGGTGGGCAGCAGAGTGGGCTCTTTCATTTTGCCGTCGTAGTTGTCCACAAAGTCCACGGTATCCTTATCAATATCTTCAAACAGCAGGCTGCAGCTCTCATCCAGCTTGGCCTCGGTATACCGGCTGGCGGCGTAGGCCATATCCCGGCTGTAGTGCTTGCCAAAGGAGCCCTTGCTGTCCACATAGGGCAGCAACAGGGCCTCATACCCCCGGGTCATACGCACCATGGTCTCATAGATGGCCGCGTCGCCATGGGGATTGAGTTTCATGGTCTGGCCCACAATGTTGGCCGACTTGGTCCGCCCCCCCTTGAGCAGTCCCATGGTGTACATGGTGTACAGCAGCTTGCGGTGGGCGGGCTTAAAGCCGTCAATCTCGGGCAATGCCCGGCTGACGATGACGCTCATGGCGTAGGGCATGTAGTTCACCCGCAGCGTCTCAGTGATGCCGCTCTTATGAATGACCGCCTTGGCGGCGTCAAATTGTTTGGCTTGTTCTTTCTTTTTCTTCAATCGATGTCACCTTCCCGGTTTCCAAAAATCTCAGGAGAGATCCAACTCATCCAGATAGAGATGGCCATTTTCCGCGATATAATCCTTCCGTCCCTGCAGGTTGTCCCCCAGCAGCAGATCAAACATCTTTTCCGTCTCTTCCCGATCCTCCGGGAGGATTTTCACCAGCCGCCGGGTCTCGGGACACATGGTGGTCTTCCACATCATGTCAGGGTCGTTTTCGCCCAGCCCCTTGCTGCGGTTGACCTCACACTTGCCGCTGATACGGGAGAGAATCTCCTGTTTTTCCTTCTCATTGTAGGCAAAATAGGTCTCTTTTTTGGTGTTGATCTCATAGAGAGGCGACTCGGCGATATACACCTTGCCCCGCTCGATGAGAGTGGGGGTCAGCCGGTACAGCATGGTGAGAATCAACGTGCGAATCTGAAAACCGTCCACATCCGCGTCGGTACAGATGATGATTTTATTCCAGCGCAGCGCGTCCAGATCAAAGGCGTTCTGATTCCCCTTTTTGGTTTTGACCTCCACGCCGCAGCCCAGTACCTTGATGAGGTCGGTGATGATATCGCTTTTGAAAATCTTGTCATACTCGGCCTTGAGACAGTTGAGAATTTTGCCCCGCACCGGAATAATGGCCTGAAAAGTAGCGTCCCGGGCCATTTTACAGGAGCTGAGAGCAGAATCGCCCTCCACGATAAACAGTTCCCGCACAAACACATCTTTGCTGCGGCAGTCTACAAATTTCTGCACCCGGTTCTGCATATCCAGACTTCCGGAGAGCTTCTTTTTGATGGCCACCCGGGCTTTTTCCGCGTTTTCCCGGCTGCGCTTGTTGATGAGAATCTGATCTCCAATGCGCAAGGCGTCGGCGTTGTTCTCAATGAAAAAGATCTCCAGCTGACTGCGCAGAAACTCATTCATAGCGTCCTGGATGAACTTGTTGTTGATGGCCTTTTTGGTCTGGTTCTCATAGGAGGTCTGGGTGGAAAAAGAGTTGGTCACAATGACCAAGCTATCCAGCACATCCTGCACCGAAATCTTGCTCTCGTTCTTATTGTACTTGTTATTTTGCTTGAGAAAGGCGTCCATCTCCCACAAAAAGGCGCTGCGCACCGCTTTGTCGGGGCTGCCGCCATGCTCCAGGAAGGAGGAATTGTGGTAATACTCACAGGCGCTGACCTGATTGGAAAAGGTGAAGGCGATCTCCATCTTCACCCGGTAATCTTCTTTATCGGCCCGGTCCCGGCCTGTCCGTTCACAGGACACATACTGCACCGGGCACAGGGTGTTTTCACCGCTGAGCTCCTGTACATAGTCCACAATACCGTTTTCATAGTAAAATTCCTGGCTGGAAAATCCCTGCGTCCCTTCTTGACGCAGCAAAAAACGCAGGCCCCGATTGACGATGGCCTGTTTTTTCAGTACCGTTTCAAAGTAGTCCGCCGGAATGGCTATATCCGTGAACACCTCCAGATCGGGGCGCCACTTGATAAAAGTTCCCGTTTTTTTCTGCCGGGTTTCCTCCTTTTTCATAGGAGAGGTGAGTTCTCCTTTGGCAAAGTGCAGTTCATACCGGAAGCCGTCCCGATACACCACCACATCCATGTATTCGGACGCATACTGGGTGGCGCACAGGCCCAATCCGTTGAGGCCCAGGGAAAACTCATAGTTTTCCGCACTGTTGTTGTTATATTTACCACCGGCGTACAGTTCACAGAACAGCAGCTCATAGTTGTAGCAGTTTTCATTGGCGTTGAAATCCACCGGGATGCCCCGGCCAAAATCCTCCACCGAAATGGAATGATCCTGATACTGGGTGAGAATGATTTCTCTGCCATAGCCTTCTCTGGCTTCATCAATGGAGTTGGACAAAATTTCAAACACACTGTGACAGCAGCCTTCAATGCCATCGCTGCCGAAAATGACCGCGGGACGCAGCCGGACCCGATCCGCTCCTTTGAGCGAAACAATGCTCTCGTTATTGTATTCCTGTTTTTTCCTGGCCATCTTTCCCATCCTTACTTTATAGTACAAACTTTCCTATCTTATCTTACCCAATTCCACCCCGATGTGCAAGGGGGACTTTTGTCCTCTCCTGTTCCCTTGCCCACAAAGAAAGAAAAGGGCGGCGATTGCCGCCCTTTTCCCTGTGGGATGTACTGCCAATTAGCAGCAGCCGCAGCCGTCATTGCAGCCGTTGCCGCAGCCATTGCCACTATACCCGCTACCACCGCAGCAGCAGCACAGCAGCAGAATCACCAGAATGATCCAGCAGCAGTTATTCCCGCCAAAGAAACCGTTGTTACACATAGTACGTTACCTCCTGAATTGTGATTACACTCCATGGTATGCAGGCCGCCTGATTTGGTGCCTGGGCTTCCCTGCCCCCTTGGTGTACCCCAGTATATGGAGCACGCTCCATATGTGTACCTGGTTCCGCCAGTTGAATCAAAAATTGATTTGACCCATTTGCCTGTTGCGCCATATGATTTTTTGTTTTACATAGCAAGACGTCTGTCCTTTTCTCACAAAAAAACTCCTCATCTCATCCAATTTTGCACAACTTTGGCCTTTTCTTTTACCCACAAATCCACTATAATAGATGTGGTAAAGATTTGGTTATACAACCATAAAGGAAAGGAAGAAATATTATGCCATTGGTTACTACTAAGGAAATGTTCCAGAAGGCCTACGAAGGCGGCTATGCCGTTGGCGCTTTCAATGTGAACAACATGGAAATCGTACAGGGCATTACCGAAGCAGCCAAAGAGGAAAATGCTCCTCTGATTCTGCAGGTATCCGCCGGCGCCCGTAAGTACGCCAACCACACCTATCTGGTAAAGCTGGTGGAAGCGGCTCTCATCGAGACCAATCTGCCCATCGCGCTGCACCTGGACCACGGCGCTGATTTTGACATCTGTAAGTCCTGCATCGACGGCGGTTTCACCTCCGTTATGATCGACGGCTCTCACCACCCCTTTGAGGAAAACATCGCTGTGACCAAGAAGGTTGTGGAATATGCCCACGCCCATGGTGTAGTGGTAGAAGGCGAGCTGGGTCAGCTGGCCGGTGTGGAAGACGACGTAAAGGTAGCCAACCACAGCTACACCGATCCCGATCAGGTACAGGAATTTGTGGAACGTACCGGCGTAGATTCTCTGGCCATCGCCATCGGCACCAGCCATGGCGCATACAAGTTCAAGCCCGGTCAGAAGCCCCAGCTGCGCTTTGACATTCTGGATGAAGTGTCCAAGCGTCTGCCCGGTTTCCCCATCGTGCTGCATGGTGCTTCCTCTGTCATCCCCGAATTCGTAGCCAAGGTAAATCAGTACGGCGGACAGATGCCCGACGCCATTGGCATTCCCGAAGATATGCTGCGGGAAGCTGCCACCAAGGCTGTCTGCAAGATCAACATCGACTCCGACCTGCGTCTGGCCATGACCGCTGCTATCCGTGAGCACATGGCTCTGCACCCTGCCGATTTCGATCCCCGTCAGTACCTGACTCCGGCTCGCGCAGCCATCAAGGACATGGTAAAGAGAAAGATTGTAAACGTGCTGGGCTGCAACGGCAAGGCATAATTTCACCTGTCCACAAGGCACCCTTTCCGGGTGCCTTTTTTCTATCCACAGAAAGGATTTTTTCATGGAACAGATTATTGAGGCCATCAATCACTTTGCCATCTGGAGGCACGGTGTTCACACCGACTCCTTTGCCTATGGAGTCAACGGCTACAAACTGGCTTGGATGTTTCTCATAGGCTGCTTCATCGGCTATGTGCTGGAAATGCTGTGGTGCTATGCCAAAAACGGTTATTGGGAAAGCCGCAAGGGCGTGGTATACGGCCCCTTCAGCCCGGTATATGGGTTGGGCGCCGTCCTCTTCACCCTGCTGCTCCACCCTTTTTTGGAGGCCAACAGCCTGCTCATCTTTCTGGTGAGTATGGTGCTGGGTGGTGCTTTTGAATATGCCTGTTCTCTGGGACAGGAAAAACTCTTTGGCACCGTCTCCTGGGAATACAGCCAGTCCTCTTTTAATCTCCACGGCCGGACCAACCTGAGCTATTCCATCCTGTGGGGTCTGTTGGGCGTGGTATTTCTCAAACACACCTATCCCTTTTGCAGCGCGCTCATTGAAATGCTCCCCAATGCCATCGGCATTCCTCTCACCTGGGTACTGAGCCTTCTCATGGCCTGGGATTTATTGCTCTCTTCCCTGGCGGTGCGCCGCTGGCATGACCGCAGCCAGGGAGAAACACCCCATACAGCCATCGGCCGCAGTTTGGACCGTCACTGGCCGGATGATCGCATGAAGGCCATTTACCCCAATATGATCCGCAGCGACGAGGCCCACGAAAAACGCCGGCAGAGCCTGGTGCAAAAGCTGGCCGAACAGGAAGCCCGCATCCGACTGCGTATGGAGAAACAGGAAGAGCTGGTGCGCCAGCAGCTGGAAAAGAAAGAGGCCTTGCTCCGCCGCCAGCTGGAGGAGCGTCAGCAGCTGATGCGCCGCCAGGTGGAAGAAAAACAGGCCCTGCTCCGCCGCCAGCTGGAAGAACGCCGGCAGCAGCTACGGCATTTTACCGGAAAAGCCGCTGAAGCCTCGGAAGATTCTTCAGAAAATGAGTGAAATTGTTTCCACAAAAAACAAAATTTTTCTCTTTTTCTTTTCACTCCCTCCTAAAATGTGGTATAATAAGCAGGTCATTTCAATTTGCTGTAAAGGCGGTGTTGTATTTTGTCCACCAATCCCCGGCGTGTACGCCGAACCCATCGGCCCACCCGGACCGGTAAACGTCCTTTTGCGCGGCTGTTCCCTCTGCTGCTGGTCTGCTGTCTGGTGGTATTGGGTGCCACACTGCTCTCCCGCACAGTGGCTTCCCTGCAGCTCAACGGCAGCCGGAATACCACTCTGGCACTGGGGGAAGAATACCGTGAAAAGGGTGTAGAAGCCACTTTTCTGGGCCAGGACGCCAGCGATGACATCCAGATCGACAGCGATTTGGACCCGTCCAAGCCTGGAACCTACCACATCACCTATCGCTGGAAGGGCTTTCCCTGGACTTTCCCTGTGAAACGCACCGTAGAAGTCAAGGACATCACCATCCCCGACCTGCAATTGCAGGGAGAGGCGCTGACCATCCTCACCAAGGGGGACACCTACACCGAACCCGGCTGGACCGCCATCGACAATTATGACGGTGATCTGAGCAGTCAGGTGCAGGTGGCCGGCACAGTGGATACCCAGACCATGGCGGATTACACCCTCACCTATACGGTGACCGACCAGGCCGGCAACCAGGCCACCGCCACTCGGACTGTCCGGGTGACCACCGTATCCCCCCTCACCATGAGCGTGAAGGATTTCAACATGCTGCCCTACTACCAGGATGTGATTCTTCCCGAAACCTCTGACGGCGGGGATGCCTACATCAATGACACCATCCTCATCGGTGACAGCATCAGCGTCAATGCCGGTTACTATGGCTACTACCCCAAGGAAAACATCTGGGCCAAGGAGTCAGTACAGCCGGAAAACATCCACACCTGGACGCTGCGCATCGGCCGTACCGGACGGGAACTGCTGGCAGTGGATGCCATGGCGGAATTCCAGCCCAAACGGGTGATCATCAACCTGGGTTCCAACTCCATCAGCTGGATGACCCCGGAATATTTCACCGAACAATATGAGGCGCTGGTGGTGAAGATGAAAGCCGCCAGCCCCAACACCGAGATCATCATTTCCTCGGTGTATCCGGTGGAGAAGCGCTATGACGATCCAGAGCGCTCCAAAACCAGCACCAGCAATGCCAAGGCCAATACGGCCAACTGTTATCTGGCGGATATGTGCCGCCGGCAAAATGTAAAATTTCTCAACGTGGCGGAAATTCTGAAGGATGAAAACGGACAGGGCAGGGCCGATCTCCTGTATGAAAAGGACGGCATCCACCCCCGCGCGGAAACCTACGAGCAAATCGTACAGTACATCCGCACCCATCGCGCCACCGACTGACATCAGAAAGGAAGGATTCCCATGAAGTTTGTACGCACTCTGACCGCTCTGCTCACTATGAGCGCACTTGTCTTTTCCCTGACCGCCTGCGGCGGCGGCAGTGACAGCCAGAAGATTGATCTGGACGCCGCCAACACCGCTATTGCGGCTCTGACCAAGGAAGATGGTTCTCCTCTGTTTGACCAGCTGGCGCTGGCGGACAGCGATACCCTCACCCAGGTCTATGGGCTGGATGCCTCTCTGCTGCAGGAATACGCGGCAGGCTTCTCCGCCGGAGGCGATGGCCTGTATCTGATCCTGCTGCCCAATGAAGGCTCTGAAAACGATGTGAAAAACCAGGTGAAAACCCTGCTGGATACCCAGGCACAGCAGGCGGAACTGTATTATCCCGAAACCAAGGCCATCATCGATGACGCCACCGAAACCATCATCGGCGACTATCTGGTGTATGTGGCTTCCAACGACAACGGCGCTGTGACCGACGCCATCGAAGGCGCGGCCCAATAACACCGCACCAAAAATCCCTTCTTGCCATATCCTGTGGGCAAGGAGGGATTTTTTATGCTCATCACCGTCATTTCTCAGTGGATTGTGTGGTGTCTGGCTCTGTGGGGGCTGGCGGCCGCTCTGCTGGAACTGGCCTCTCTGGTATCCACCGGTGGTCCGCTTCACTCACTCATCCTCATCGCCCGCCCCCAAGGACCGGGCGCCGAACTGCAGCTGCGGCATCTGCTGCGACAGGCCCGCAGTTTGCCTCCTTCCCGACGGGGAACTCTCATTTTTCTCATCACCGACGATCTGGACCCGCAGCAGCAGCAGATGGCCGCTCTGATGGCCCGTCAGTGCCCCCGGCTGCACCTCTGTCGTGAGGAAGATCTAGAGGTCTGTTCCCCCGCCGATTGACCCTTTTTGTCAGGTGCAAAACACCCCGGTCTGTGGTATAATGATACCAACAGGCCGCTGGGCGGCGGAAAGGCTGGAAATGGTGATGGATCAAAGAGAAGACTGGATTGAACTGGACGGCATGGTGGAAGAAATCAAATACACCAACGAGGAAAACGGCTACACCATCTGCGTGGTGGAGGTGGAAGACGAACGGGTGGTGTTTGTAGGCACCATGCCTTTTTTGTGTCTGGGAGAACAGATTTCCGCCACTGGACACTTTGTCACCCACAAAACCTATGGAGAACAGTTCAAGGTGGAATTCTATGAAAAGACCCTGCCCCAGGGGCGGGCCGCCATCATGAAATTTCTCTCCAGCGGTTCCATCCATGGCATAGGCAAGGCCATGGCCGCCAAAATTGTCGCCCGTTTCGGCGAAGAGACCCTGGATGTCATCGAGTATGACTGGCATCGTCTGGAGGAAATCCGGGGCATTTCTCCCGCCAAATCGGAGGCCATCCACCAGGCATTTGTGGAACAGTACGCCCTTTCCTCCATCATTGAATTTCTCATTCACTATGACATCACGCCCATGGAAGCCATAGTGATCTATAACGAATATGGAGCCGATACCATCACGCTGGTACGGGAAAACCCCTACATTCTGTGCAGCGAACCGGTGGCCCTCTCCTTTGAGCGAGCCGACGCGCTGGCCCGGGAACTGCTTCCCCAAAATCTCAAAACCTTTCGCTGTGACGCCGGCCTGCGGCACATTCTGCGGCACAACTGGAGCAATGGTCACGCCTTCATCCCCCGGGACACCCTGCTGGAGGTCGCCCAGCGACTGCTGGGAGAGTCGGGCGAATACCTGGAAGGGCGTTTGGACGCCCTGTTGGAAGAAGGAGAACTCATCTGCTATGAGGGGGGCGGCATGGAGGCCATCTATCTGCCCGCCATGTTCACCGCTGAGTTTTCCATCGCGGAAAAGCTGGGACTGCTGGACCGTTTTGGCGCGCCGGAAACCTGCAGCGAAAAGGACATCGACCAGCTGGAGGCCTCCTTTGGCATCACCTATGAAGATCTGCAGCGGCGGGCCATTCTCACCGCCATGGAACGGGGTGTGTTTGTGCTCACCGGCGGCCCCGGCACCGGTAAAACCACCGTTATCCGGGCCATTCTGCAGCTGCTGGCGGATCGCCGCAAGCGGGTACTGCTGGCGGCTCCCACCGGCCGGGCCGCCAAACGTATGAGCGAAGTCACCGGTCAGGACGCCAAAACCATTCACCGTCTGTTGCAGGTGGATTATTCCGCCCATCAGCAGCGGTTCATCAAAAACGAGCGCAATCCCCTCAAAGCCGACTGTGTGATTGTGGACGAGTGTTCCATGATCGACATTCCCCTGATGGACGCCCTGCTGCGGGCCATCCGGGTGGGCTGCAAGCTCATACTGGTAGGGGACTGTGACCAGCTGCCCGCCATTGGAGCAGGCAATGTGCTGCGGGACATCATCACCAGCGATTGTGTCAACACAGTGGAGCTCACCGAGATCTACCGGCAGGCTCGTGAAAGCCTCATCGTGGTCAATGCCCACAGCATCAACCGGGGAGAACCCCCTGAGCTGCGGGTGAAAAACAATGATTTCTTCTTTCTGTCCTGCCCGGAGCTCACAGATGTGGCTCCCCTGCTCATCAGCCTGTGCCGGGACAGGCTGCCCCGGGCCTATGGCATTGACGGCGTGCGGGACATTCAGGTGATCTCTCCCACCCGCAAGAAGGAGGGAGGCACTGTCTACCTCAACAAAATGCTGCAGGACACTCTCAATCCCCCCCACAGCAGCAAAAAAGAGCTTCCCTTCCGGGATGGGCTGTTTCGGCAGGGGGACAAGGTCATGCAGGTGAAAAACAACTACCAGCTGGAGTGGACCGATTCAGAAGAACAGCAGGGTACCGGTGTGTTCAACGGTGATGTGGGGGAGGTTACCGACATCGATCTGGACAGCCGCTGCCTCACCGTCCGGTTTGACGACCGCCTGGTCACCTATCCCTATGAACTGCTGGTGGAGCTGGAACTGGCCTATGTGATCACTGTACATAAGAGCCAAGGCAGCGAGTTTCCCATTGTGATTTTTGTGGCGGCGGATGCCGGTCCCCGACTTTCCACCCGCAGTCTGCTCTATACGGCGGTGACCCGTGCCCGCACCATGGCCATCCTGGTGGGCAAAGAAGCCAGTGTGCTGCGGATGGTGGACAATGACCGACAGACCAACCGGTACAGCAGCCTGTGCACCCTGCTGCAGCAAACCATCCTGGAGGACAGCTGATATGAACCCGCTGGAATTGCTCTTTCCCCGCAAATGTATTTTCTGCGGACGGCTCATTTCTCATGACCAGAAAGACCCATGGTGCGAGGACTGCGATGCACAAGTGGAGCTACTACAGGCACCCTTTTCCCTGGCCGCCGATCCCAACCATCTGCTGACTCGCAACGAAGCGGTATTGCGTTATACCCAATATACCCGCCGCGCCATTCTGTCTCTCAAGTTCCGTCAGCAGGCATGGGTCAGCCGTCCTCTATCCAGTTTGCTTGTCACCCGGTATCAACAGGTATACAGCCAAACTCCAATCGGGCTCATTCTGCCGGTGCCTCTGCATCCATCCCGCCAGCGCCAACGTGGCTACAACCAGAGCTTACTACTGGCACGCCCTCTGGCAAAGGCACTCAAAATCCCCTGCTCCACTCATCTGCTGCTTCGCAGCCGGGATACTCTGCCCCAAAGCAGTCTTTCCTCCCGTCTGGAAAGACTGGACAATCTGAGGGATGCCTTTGTCTGTCCTCACCCGGAGCAGATCGCGGGGCAAACCATTCTTCTGGTGGATGATGTCACCACCACTGGTTCCACACTGTATGAGTGTGGTCGTGCCCTGCATGAGGCAGGTGCTCAGGCGGTCTACACCCTGTGCGTGATGCATGGTTCATTGGAAATATGAAAAAAGTGCCGGACATGTTTGACGCTTCAAAGGGCACACTGATTGCATACCAAACAAAGGAGTGTGACAGCATGTCCAGAAATTATCGGCGTTCCCGGCTGCTCAATCCGCAGGCCTATGATGCCATGCAGCAATTCAAAATGGAATGTGCCCGGGATTTGGGCCGGGAATCTTTTACTTTTCAGCACAACGACCACTATAAAGGAGATCTGACCGCCCAGCAAAACGGCAGTGAAGGCGGCCCCATCGGCGGTGAAATGGTACGCCGCATGATCGCCTATGCCCGTACCCAACTGCCTCCGTCGCAATAAACTCTACGCCCTCCGGGGCGTTTTTTGTTATTATTCACAATTTCTTTACTCTTTTTGCAGTCCTTGTGCTATACTATAGCTATATGGAAAGGAGGGGTGCCTCATGCGCATCCAATCGCTTTATTACCGGGATGAAGACTGCAACTGGACCCTGCAGCCCACTCAGTTTGATTTGCTGACCCTGTTTGTGGGGATTTCCGGAGTGGGAAAATCCCGGATTCTGGAAGCCATTATGAGTCTGCGGGATGTGGTCCTGGGGCACACCGACCGATTGGGTGGGGTTTCCTTTACAGTGGAATTTTCCACCGGCACCTCCTCGTACCGATGGAAATGCCGGTTTGAGGCTCTGCATCGCCCCAATTTAAAGTCCCGCCACGCACGGCAGCTCTATCCCACTTGGGAAATGCTGGGGGTTCCTCTCCGCCCTGCTATTGTAGAAGAACAGCTGGTACAGGGAAGCGAAGAGATTTTCCGCCGGGATGTCGACGGCTGCTACTTCCAAGGGAAACTGCTTCCCCGGCCCAATCCCTATCGCAGTATGTTAGAACTATTTTCTTCTGAACCAGTTCTCAAAGAGGTGCGGGATAGTTTTCTCAGCATTTTCCTGATGGAATTCACCAGCGACATGAATGTGCTGGTGGATGCTTCTCTGGCCAAATTGTACGAAGAGCGAAACAGTGCGGAGGATGAACGCCAAATCATCACCTCCAATGCCCCTCTGATTGCCAAGCTGGCCTACTATTCCAAAGCCCGCCCAGAAAAATTCCAGCGAATCCGGCAAAAATTCATAGATGTTTTCCCACAGGTGGAGGATCTGTGCTTCCGCGAGGTCACTGACTCCCGGTTTTACATTCTGCATCTGAAAGAACGGGGAACCGACTATATTCCGCAGGGAAATTTCTCTTCCGGCATGTTCAAGACCCTGCTGTTCCTCACCCAGCTCTCCATGCTGGAAGGCAGCTGTGTAGTCCTCATCGATGAAATCGAGAACAGCCTGGGACTCAACTGCATTGATATCCTGACCGATGAGCTGGCTGAAGTGGAATGTGATGACCAGTTTTTCATCACCAGCCACCACCCCTACATCATCAACAACATCGATATGGAATATTGGCGGGTGGTCAATCGCAAAGGCTCCGCTGTCAGCGTCAAAACTGCCAAAGACCTGCACATGGGTGATTCCAGTCACGAGGCATTTTTCCAGCTGATCAACTCCGCCGGATATCGGAAGGGGATCGAACTATGAACCTGTACATGCTGGTGGAAGGCCGCCGTACCGAAGTAGCGGTCTACCCCGCCTGGCTGCAGCATGAGCTGCCCTTTTTGCGCCAGGTGGACTATCCCTTTCAAGCCCGGCAGAACTGCTTTTATGTGGTTTCCGGTTTTGGCTACCCCAATCTGCTTCACCACATAGCCAACTGCGTACGAGAGGTCAATCGCTATAAACAGTATGACTATCTGGTCATCTGCCTGGACAGTGACAATCTGGAGGTGCGGGACCGCATCATTGAAATCGAAAATCTGCTGGACAAAGAACACCTTTGGCCCAAACGGGCACAGATCCGGGTACTGGTACAAAAAAAGTGTATTGAAACCTGGTTTCTGGGCAATCGTGCTTTACAGCAGGTGGAACCCACTGCACAATTGCTGCCCTATTGGAATGCCTACAATGTCTTTGAACGAGATCCCGAACGTATGGAAAAACCCATCCACTATCGGGGCAGCATTGGTGATTTCCACTGTCACTATCTCATTCACTTGCTGGAGGCACATGGAATACGCTATTCCAAACGCCAACCTGGCGCAGTATGCACACCGGAATACATAGAACAATTGCGCCTGCGTACCCGAGAAACCCGTCATTTACGTACACTACGAAACTTCTTCGACTTTTGCGACCAATTGCGAGAGGAATACACCCTATGGAAAGAGGCCCAGGACGCACTGGAAGAAGATCAGCTGGAAACCGTAATTGCCGAACAGCGACCTTGTTAAATTGCTGCTTGCCTTAAAACAAAAAAGCCCTTTGCTTAAAGCAAAGGGCTTTTCTTTTTAGGTCAGAAGAATTACTTATCTTCCACAGCGGTAACAGCACCGGAACCAACGGTTCTGCCGCCTTCACGGATAGCGAAACGCAGACCTACTTCGATAGCGATAGGAGTGATCAGTTCCACGTCCATGGATACGTTATCGCCAGGCATGCACATCTCAGTGCCTTCGGGCAGAGTGATCACGCCGGTAACGTCAGTGGTTCTGAAGTAGAACTGGGGTCTGTAGTTGTTGAAGAAAGGAGTGTGACGGCCGCCTTCTTCCTTGGTCAGCACGTACACCTGGCCAGAGAACTTGGTGTGGGGATGAATGGTGCCGGGCTTAGCCAGAACCTGTCCTCTTTCGATTTCATTTCTCTGGATGCCTCTCAGCAGAGCGCCGATGTTGTCACCAGCTTCTGCGTAATCCAGCAGCTTACGGAACATTTCGATACCGGTAACAACAGTGCTTCTCTTCTCGTCAGACAGACCAACGATTTCCACAGTGTCGTTCAGCTTCAGCTGGCCTCTTTCCACTCTACCGGTAGCAACGGTACCACGACCGGTAATGGTGAACACGTCCTCCACAGGCATCAGGAAGGGCAGATCAGCCTTTCTTTCGGGAGTGGGGATGTAGCTGTCAACAGCATCCATCAGCTCGTGAATGCAAGCGTACTCGGGAGCATTGGGATCCTGAGAAGTGCACTCCAAAGCCACCAGAGCAGAACCCTTGATGATGGGGGTGTCGTCGCCGGGGAACTCGTACTCGTTCAGCAGCTCGCGGATTTCCATTTCCACCAGCTCCAGCAGTTCCTCGTCGTCCACCTGGTCGCACTTGTTCATGAACACTACGATGTAGGGAACGCCTACCTGACGGGACAGCAGGATGTGCTCTCTGGTCTGGGGCATGGGGCCGTCAGCAGCAGATACAACCAGGATAGCGCCGTCCATCTGAGCAGCACCAGTGATCATGTTCTTTACATAGTCAGCGTGTCCGGGGCAGTCCACGTGAGCGTAGTGTCTGTTTTCAGTTTCATACTCCACGTGAGCGGTATTGATGGTAATACCTCTTTCTATCTCTTCGGGAGCCTTATCGATCATGTCGTAGGCTTCGTACTGAGCCTTACCCTGCATAGCCAGCACCTTGGTGATGGCGGCGGTCAGGGAGGTCTTACCATGGTCAACGTGACCGATGGTGCCGATGTTTACGTGGGGTTTATTTCTTTCGAATTTTGCCTTAGCCATTCTTGAGATCCTCCTTATATTGTAGATTAGGAATCATACATATGACACTATTTTATAATGATTTGTGCGAAAAAGCAAGAACTTCTCTTACATTTTTTGAGGCATTAGCCTTTTTTTGCACGCTCGGAAATGATCTTTTCAGCCACGCTCTTGGGCACTTCAGTGAAGTGATCCATCTCCATGGAGTAGGAGGCACGACCCTGGGTAGCGCTACGCAGGTCGGTGGCGTAACCAAACATTTCAGACAGCGGCACGAAAGCGTTGATCTCCTGAGCGCCATTGCGGGCTTCCATACCCTGGATCTGGCCACGGCGGGAGTTGATATCGCCGATTACGTCGCCCATGTAATCCTCGGGAGTGATCACAACAACCTTCATCACAGGCTCCAGCAGAACCGGGTCTGCCTTCTTCATAGCGCTCTTGAACGCCATAGAGCCAGCGATCTTAAATGCCATTTCAGAGGAGTCCACTTCGTGGTAAGAGCCATCGTACAGAGTGACCTTTACGTCCACCACGTTGTAGCCGGCGATTACACCAGCCTGCATGGCGCCCTGAATACCAGCGTCAACAGCGGGGATGTATTCCTTGGGAATAGCACCGCCCACCACCTTGTTGATGAATTCGTAACCCTTGCCGGATTCGTTGGGCTCCACGATGATCTTAACGTGACCATACTGGCCCTTACCGCCGGACTGACGGGCATACTTTTCATCCACATCGGCGCTCTTGCGGATGGTCTCCTTGTAAGCAACCTGAGGTGCGCCCACGTTGGCTTCCACCTTGAATTCACGCAGCAGACGGTCCACGATGATTTCCAGGTGCAGCTCACCCATGCCGGCGATGATGGTCTGACCGGTTTCCTCATCGGTGTAGGTCTTGAAGGTGGGATCTTCTTCCGCCAGCTTGGCCAGCGCGATACCCATCTTCTCCTGGCCTGCCTTGGTCTTGGGCTCGATGGCCACACGAATTACAGGTTCAGGGAATTCCATGGATTCCAGAATGATGGGATGAGCGGGATCACACAGGGTGTCACCAGTGGTGGTATTCTTGAGACCCACCGCAGCGGCAATGTCGCCTGCGTATACCATGTCCACATCTTCTCTGTGGTTTGCGTGAATCTGCACAATACGGCCCATTCTCTCCTTCTGATCCTTTACGGAGTTCAGAACGGAAGTACCGGCAGCCACGGTACCAGAGTACACGCGGAAGAAAGCCAGCTTGCCCACAAATGGGTCAGTGGCGATCTTGAACGCCAGAGCTGCAAAGGGCTCGTCATCGGAAGAAGGTCTCTCTTCTTCTTCTTCGGTATCGGGATTCACACCCTTGATGGCTTCGATATCGGTGGGAGCAGGCATATAGGCAACCACAGCGTCCAGCAGGTTCTGCACGCCCTTGTTGCGGTATGCGGTGCCACAGCACACCGGAACCATCTCATTGGCAATGGTAGCCTTACGGATGGCAGCATGGATTTCGTCCAGGGTGAAGTCTTCGCCTTCCAGATACTTCATCATCAGGTCGTCGTCGGTTTCGGCTACGGCCTCCAGCAGAGCGTGATGATACTCCTCTGCCTTTTCCTTCATATCATCGGGGATTTCTTCCACTCTCTCGTCCTTACCCAGCTCATCGTAGTATACATAGGCCTTCATTTCAATCAGGTCAATCAGACCCTTGAAGGTATCTTCTGCACCGATGGGCAGCTGAATCGGAACAGCGTTGCAGTGCAGTCTGTCCTTCATCATCTGGACCACGTTGTAGAAATCAGCGCCCATGATGTCCATCTTGTTGACGAACGCCATTCTGGGCACGCGGTAGTTATCGGCCTGACGCCACACAGTTTCAGACTGAGGCTCCACACCACCCTTCGCGCAGAAGACGGTCACACTGCCGTCCAGTACGCGGAGAGAACGTTCTACTTCCACCGTAAAGTCCACGTGTCCGGGAGTGTCAATGATGTTGATGCGGTGGCCCTTCCAGAAACAGGTGGTAGCAGCAGAAGTGATGGTAATACCTCTCTCCTGCTCCTGAACCATCCAGTCCATGGTGGCGCCGCCATCATGAGTTTCACCGATCTTGTGGTTCTTACCGGTGTAGAACAGAATACGTTCTGTGGTAGTGGTTTTACCTGCGTCAATGTGGGCCATTATACCAATATTTCTATATTTATCCAGGGGATATTCTCTTGGCATAAATCTGCTCCTTTCATCGTATCGCATTGGATCCCGCGCGGCATATCACGCCGCATCCGGCAGGATCAGCGGATCAATATCTGTAGTGCGCGAAGGCTCTGTTAGCCTCGGCCATCTTGTGGGTATCTTCCTTCTTCTTCACAGAAGCACCCTGGTTGTTGATCGCGTCGCAGATCTCATTGGCCAGTCTTTCGCGCATGGTGCGCTCGTTTCTCTTTCTGGAGTACTCGGTGATCCAGCGCAGACCCAGGGTCTGTCTTCTCTCCGGCCGCACCTCCATGGGCACCTGGTAGGTAGCGCCGCCGATTCTGCGGGCCTTTACCTCCAACAGGGGCATGATGTTCTCCATCGCTTCTTCAAACACTTCCAAAGCGGGTCTGCCAGTTTTTTCAGCAACAATGCCAAAAGCATCGTACACGATCTTCTGCGCCACACCCTTTTTACCGTCCAGCATGATGTTGTTGATCAGACGGGTGACCAGCTTGCTGTTGTACATGGGATCGGGCAGTACGTCTCTCTTGGGTACATTACCTCTTCTAGGCATTTTACTTCCCTCCTTCTTAATCACGAGATATCATAGGTACTCGAAAATGTGTGTGCCGGTTGCCCGGCGATTTCCGTTACGTATGCACTAGAAGTCCGTAGAATCTAAGTTATTTCACCTATATCTAAACTTCCATAGTTCGCAATACGCGAGTGGGGCGCACTTGGCGCCTGGAAACTGTCACTCTCTTTTTGTCAGCCTGGAATTACTTGCCAGCCTTGGGCCGCTTGGCACCGTACTTGCTGCGGGCCTGCATTCTCTTGGCAACGCCCTGAGCATCCAAAGTACCGCGGATGATGTGATAACGCACACCAGGCAGGTCCTTGACTCTGCCGCCACGGATCAGAACCACGCTGTGCTCCTGCAGGTTGTGGCCGATGCCGGGGATGTATCCGGTGACTTCGATGTCGTTGGTCAGCTTCACTCTGGCGATCTTTCTCAGTGCAGAGTTGGGCTTCTTGGGGGTCATGGTCTTCACAGCGGTGCAGACACCTCTCTTTTGGGGAGAGCTCTGATTGGTCTGCTTGCTCTTCAGAGAATTCTTACCCTTCTGCAGAGCGGGAGCGGTGGACTTCTTCACCACGGTCTCTCTGCCCTTTCTTACTAACTGGTTCAAAGTAGGCATGGAACAGTTTCCTCCTTTCGTTGAAGTGATATTTTGTATTCAAAAAAGCCTGGCTCACTGGCCCGGCCCTTTTGGCTCATGGAGCAGAACCACCACAGCGGCTTTCACATCAATACCGCAGGCATGACCCAGCTGTTCCCGGGTATACTCCTGACAGACAGGGACTGTCTGACTTCGGCAAAGCTGCAAAAACAGCTTCTGGATTTCTGCGTCTGCATCACAGGCGATGCAGCACTGCGCGGCCCGGCCATCCTCAATGGCCTTCCGGCACTGTTTCACCCCCACCACCTTGTGAGGGGTCTGGAATTTTGCAAGCATCACGATCTCCTTATCCCACTGGTATAAAGATGTGGAAATCCCTACAGAATTCCCCAAAATCATCTTGCACATTCCTGTTTATCTTACCATTTCTTCCGGGGTGCTGTCAAGTTATCTCCCGCAAATACTCTCACAACTTTACTTCGTTCCCAGCCTGTCAAACTGGCTATTTTGCCTGCTTCCCAGCCGCTTACAAGCGCCACTCTCTCAGTTTGCCCTCCAGAGCGGGAGATATTCCCATCCATATAAAAAAGGAGAGCCCGCAGGCTCCCCTTTTCCATGTGGCTTTGGATTATTCTTCGTCCGCCGCCACGTCGTATTCGGTATTGTAGCAATTCATGCCGGTACCGGCGGGAATCAGCTTGCCGATGATGACATTTTCCTTGAGGCCCAGCAGCGGGTCCACCTTGCCCTTGATGGCAGCGTCGGTGAGCACCCGGGTGGTCTCCTGGAAGGAGGCCGCAGACAGGAAGGAATCGGTGGCCAGAGATGCCTTGGTGATACCCAGCAGCACCGGGGAAACCACCGCATCCCGCAGAGAGGGATCGTTCTCCTCCTCGCGCCGACGGGCAACCTTGGCATTGGCGTCATCCAGCTCGTGCTGGTCGATGTTGGCTCCCAGCAGCAGATCGGTATCGCCCGGATCTTCCACCCGCAGCTTGCGCATCATCTGGCGCACAATGACTTCGATGTGCTTGTCGTTGATATCCACGCCCTGCAGACGGTATACCTTCTGTACTTCCTTGATCAGGTAATTCTGCACCGCCTGTGCGTTCTTGATCTTGAGAATATCGTGGGGATTGACAGAACCTTCGGTCATCTCGTCGCCCACTTCAATGCGCTGGCCATCCATCACCTTCACGCGGAAGCCATAGGGAATGGGATATTCCCGAGTTTCGCCGGTGTCGGGGTTGGTCACCAAAATGTGACGGGTCTTCTTCACGTCCTGAATCTTCACGATACCGTCAATCTCGCACAGCATGGCCAGATGCTTGGGTTTACGGGCTTCGAACAGCTCTTCCACTCGAGGCAGACCCTGAGTGATGTCGCTGCCGGCCACACCGCCGGTATGGAAGGTACGCATGGTCAACTGGGTACCAGGCTCACCGATGGACTGAGCGGCGATGATACCCACCGCTTCGCCGATGCTCACCGGCTCACCGCTGGCCAGGTTGCTGCCGTAGCAGTGTGCGCAGATGCCATAGCGGCTCTTGCAGCCCAGAATGCTGCGGATTTCCAGACGGGTGATACCCGCTTTGATGATCTTGTCGGCGTCGGCGTCGTTCATCATCTTGGTCTTGGGCACCAGCAGCTCGCCTGTTTCGGGATGGTATACATCCTGACAGGGATAGCGGCCCACCAGACGATCGTGCATGGGCTCGATCATCTCGTTGCCCTCCTTGATGTCCTCTACCATGATGCCATGTTCAGCACCGCAGTCCTCTTCCCGGATGATCACGTCCTGAGAAACGTCTACCAGACGACGGGTCAAATAACCCGAGTCAGCGGTACGCAGAGCGGTATCGGCCAGACCCTTACGGGCGCCTCTGGCGGAGGTGAAGTACTCCAAGATGTTCAGGCCTTCACGGAAGTTGGCACGAATGGGAATTTCAATGGTACGGCCGGAGGCATTGGCCATCAGACCTCTCATGCCGGCCAGCTGACGGATCTGGTTGATGGAGCCACGGGCACCGGAGTTGGCCATCATGTAGATGGGGTTGAACTCGCTCAGGTTATCGGTCAGCGCCTGGGTCACATCCTTGGTGGTCTTATCCCAGATGTCAATGACCAGTCCGTAACGTTCTTCGTCGGAGATGAGACCACGACGGTACTGACGGGTGATCACTGCCACCTGTTTTTCCGCGTCTGCAATCAGCTGCTTCTTCTGGGGAGGCACCACCATATCGGAAATGGAGATGGTGATGGCGCCCTTGGTAGAATACTTGTAGCCCTGAGCCTTAATCTGGTCCAGCACCTCAGCAGCCACCGCGTTGCCATGCACCTTGATGCACTTTTCCACAATGCGGCCCAATTCCTTTTTCCGGGTGACAAAAGAGCACTCCAGATCAAATGCCTTGGCAGGATCAGAACGGTCCACAAAGCCCAGATCCTGGGGAATGGGATTGTTGAAGATCAACCGGCCCACCGTCACGATGGTGCCGTCATCCCGGTCGTTTTCAAAGTCATAGTGACGGCCAATCAGACGAGTTTGCTTCACCCCGTCAATCTCTCGGGTCATACGCACCCGGATGGGAGCGTGCAGACCCACCACGCCGTCGGCATAGGCCATCAGCGCCTCGTCCACATTGGCAAATACCATATCCTCGCCGGGTTCGCCAGGCTTGATGATGGTCAGATAGTAGGAACCCAAAATCATATCCTGGGAAGGCACAGTGACAGGGCAGCCATCCTGGGGCTTCAGCAGGTTGTTGGCCGACAGCATGAGGAACCGGGCTTCCGCCTGGGCCTCAGCGCTCAGCGGCACGTGCACAGCCATCTGGTCGCCGTCAAAGTCGGCGTTAAAAGCGGTACACACCAGCGGATGCAGACGCAGGGCCTTGCCTTCCACCAGCACCGGCTCAAAGGCCTGAATGCCCAGTCTGTGCAGAGTGGGGGCACGGTTGAGCAGTACGGGGTGTTCCTTGATGACCACTTCCAGGGCATCCCACACCTCGGTACGTACCCGTTCCACCATCTTCTTGGCACTCTTGATGTTGGAAGCCAGACCGGTTTCCACCAGCCGCTTCATCACAAAGGGCTTGAACAGCTCCAGTGCCATACCCTTGGGCAGACCGCACTGATAGATTTTCAGCGAAGGACCTACTACGATAACCGAACGGCCGGAGTAGTCCACACGCTTACCCAACAGGTTCTGACGGAACCGGCCCTGTTTACCCTTGAGCATATCGGACAGGGACTTGAGAGGACGGTTGTTGGGGCCAGTCACCGGACGGCCGCGGCGGCCGTTGTCGATGAGGGCGTCCACTGCCTCCTGCAGCATCCGCTTCTCATTGCGCACAATGATGTCCGGTGCGCCCAGATCCAGCAGTCTCTTGAGTCGGTTGTTCCGGTTGATGACCCGGCGGTACAGATCGTTGAGGTCACTGGTGGCGAAACGTCCGCCATCCAGCTGTACCATAGGACGAATGTCGGGGGGAATCACCGGTACCACGTCCAGAATCATCCACTCGGGACGGTTGTGGCTGTTGCGGAAAGATTCCACCACATCCAGCCGCTTGATAATCCGCACCTTTTTCTGGCCGCTGGCATCCTTCAGCTCCGCCTTGAGCTCTTCCGCCAGCTTTTCCAGATCGATCTCGGTGAGCAGCTCCTTAATGGCTTCGGCACCGATGCCGGCCCGGAAGCTGTCCTCGTACTTTTCGTACATATCCCGGTATTCTTTTTCGGAGAGCACCTGCTTCTTCATCAGAGGGGTATCTCCGGGATCAATCACAATATAGGAAGCAAAATACAGCACCTTTTCCAGCACCCGGGGCGAAATGTCCAGGATGAGGCCCATACGGGAGGGGATGCCCTTGAAATACCAGATGTGGGACACCGGAGCGGCCAGTTCAATGTGGCCCATACGCTCCCGGCGCACCTTGCTCTTGGTCACTTCCACGTGGCAGCGCTCGCAGATTTTGCCCTTGTAACGAATGCGCTTATATTTTCCGCAATGGCATTCCCAGTCCTTGGTAGGCCCAAAAATACGCTCGCAGAACAGGCCGTCTTTTTCCGGCTTCAGGGTGCGGTAGTTGATGGTCTCGGGCTTTTTCACTTCACCGTAGGACCACTCGCGGATCATGTCGGGAGACGCAAGCCCAATTTTGATCGCTTCAAAGGTATGATTTTCCATGAATGCGTTCACTCCTTCCCCTCAAATCACTCAAAGTCCTCGTCACTGCCCAACAGGTCATCCTCACCGCTGTCATCCAGCAGCAGATCCCCGTCGCCGTCGTTCAGGTCTTCGGTGGAAAACCCGATGGCAGAGAGCAGATCCTCATCATCATCCACATATTCATCGTGCAGGGTGTCTTCAAAATCGCCCTTGTCCTCGTCATCCAGACCACCCATATCGGTCACGAAATTATCGCCGTCGTCCTCGTCAATGCACTCCTTCAGCTCGATCACTTCGCCGTTTTCATCCAGCACATTGATGTCCAAACACAGGGACTGCAGTTCCTTCATCAGCACCTTGAAGGACTCGGGGATGCCGGGCTGCGGCACATTCTGGCCCTTCACAATGGCCTCGTAGGTCTTGACACGTCCCACCACATCGTCCGACTTGACGGTGAGGATTTCCTGCAGAGTGTAAGCGGCGCCGTAGGCTTCCAGCGCCCACACTTCCATTTCGCCGAAACGCTGGCCGCCAAACTGAGCCTTACCACCCAGAGGCTGCTGAGTCACCAGCGAGTAAGGACCGGTAGACCGGGCATGCATCTTGTCATCCACCAAGTGGGAGAGCTTGAGGTAGTACATCACGCCCACCGTAACGGGGTTGTCAAAAGGCTCGCCGGTACGGCCGTCGTATACAATGCTCTTGCCGCTGACGTCGATGCCTGCCATCTTGAGGCATTCCTCGATGTCATTCTCGTTGGCGCCGTCAAAGACGGGGGTGGCAATGTGCCAGCCCAGCTTGCGGGCGGCAAAGCCCAAGTGCACTTCCAGCACCTGTCCAATGTTCATACGGGAAGGCACGCCCAGGGGGTTGAGCACGATGTCCAGCGGAGTGCCATCTTCCAGGAAGGGCATATCCTCCTGGGGCAGGATGCGGGATACCACACCCTTGTTGCCGTGACGGCCGGCCATCTTGTCGCCCACCTGAATCTTTCTCTTCTGAGCGATGTAGACCCGCACCACCTGGTTGACGCCCGGGCTCAGATCGTCGCCGTTCTCCCGGGTGAATACCTTCACGTCAATGATAATACCATATTCACCATGGGGCACCTTCAGAGAGGTATCCCGCACTTCCCGGGCCTTCTCGCCAAAGATGGCACGCAGCAGACGCTCTTCCGCAGTGAGTTCGGTTTCGCCCTTGGGGGTTACCTTACCCACCAGGATGTCGCCCGCCTTTACCTCTGCGCCGATGCGAATAATACCCCGTTCGTCCAGATCCTTGAGAGAATCCTCACCCACATTGGGGATCTCGCGGGTAATTTCCTCCGGCCCCAGCTTGGTATCCCGGGCTTCCAGTTCATATTCCTCAATGTGAATGGAAGTGTACACATCCTTCTTCACAATGTTTTCATTGAGCAGAACGGCGTCTTCGTAGTTGTAGCCTTCCCAGGTCATGAAGCCGATGAGAGCGTTCTTGCCCAGAGCGATTTCGCCGTTGTCACAGGAGGGACCGTCCACAATGATCTGATCCGCTTCCACCCGCTCGCCGATCTCCACGATGGGACGCTGGTTGATGCAGGAACCGGAGTTGCTCCGGTTGAACTTGTGCACTTTGTAGGTATCCTTGCGGCCGCTGTCGGTTTTGATCACCACTTCATCGGCAGATACCCGTTCCACCACACCGGCGTTCTTGGCCAGAATACACACACCGGAGTCCTTGGCAGCCTTGTGCTCCATACCGGTGCCCACGATGGGACGCTGGGTTTTGAGCAGCGGCACTGCCTGACGCTGCATGTTGGCGCCCATCAGCGCACGGTTGGCGTCGTCGTTTTCCAGGAAGGGAATCATGGCAGTGGCGATGGACACCACCATCTTGGGGGATACGTCCATATAGTCAATGCGATCCCGTTCGATTTCCAGAATTTCCTCTCTGTGACGGGCGGCTACCGTTTCCTTTACAAAACGTCCGTTTTCGTCCAATGGTTCGTTGGCCTGGGCCACGATATACTGGTCTTCCACGTCGGCGGTCATATATTCAATTTCATTGGTGACAATGCCGGTTTCCTTATCCACCTTGCGGTAGGGAGCCTCAATGAAGCCGAATTCATTGACCCGGGCATAGGCGGCCAGATAGGAAATCAAACCGATGTTGGGACCTTCAGGGGTCTCAATGGGGCACATACGGCCGTAGTGGCTGTAGTGCACGTCACGCACCTCAAAACCGGCTCTCTCACGGGAGAGGCCACCGGGGCCCAGAGCGGACAGTCTTCTCTTGTGGGTCAGCTCTGCCAGGGGGTTGGTCTGGTCCATGAACTGGGAGAGGGGCGAAGAGCCGAAGAACTCCTTGATGGACGCCACCACCGGACGGATGTTGATGAGTGCCTGAGGAGTCACCACATCCAGATCCTGAATGGTCATACGCTCCCGGATCACCCGTTCCATACGGGCAAAACCGATGCGGAACTGGTTCTGGAGCAGTTCACCCACGCTGCGCAGGCGGCGGTTGCCCAGATGGTCAATGTCGTCATCGGTACCGATGCCGCCCGCCAAAGCGTTGAGATAATTGATGGACGCGAAAATATCGTCCTTGGTGATGTTCTTGGGGATCAGGTCGTCGTTGCGCTCCAGAATCATCTGCCGCAGCTCTTCCTCATCCTTTGCGCTGGTGAGGATGGCCTGCAGAGCAGGATAGTAGACCTTTTCGTTGATGTTCACTTCGGCGGGGTCAAAGTCCACATAGCAGGACATGTCCACCATGCCGTTGGAGAACACCTTAACCACCCGTTCTTCAGTCTGCACATATACGGTGGTCACACCGCTGTTTTCAATGGCCCGGGCCTGTTCATTGGTCAGTTTCACACCGGGCTCAGCCAGCAGCTCGCCGGTGGAGGGGTCTACCACAGGCTCCGCCAGCATCTGACCGGCGATGCGGTAGCCCAACGCCATCTTTTTGTTGTACTTGTACCGGCCCACCCGGGAGAGGTCGTAGCGGCGCATATCGAAAAACAGATTGTTGATCAGAGTCTGCGCGCTCTCCACTGTGGGGGGCTCGCCGGGACGCAGCTTCTTATAGATTTCAATGAGGGCTTCGTCCTGGGTCTTGGCCACATCCTTTTCCAGAGAGGCCAGAATGCGCTCATCCTCGCCGAACAGTTCCTTAATCTGCTCGTCGGTATGCACGCCCAGAGCCCGGATCAGGGTGGTCACCGGCAATTTCCGGTTTTTGTCGATGCGCACATAAAACACATCGTTGGGATCGGTCTCATACTCCAGCCACGCGCCCCGGTTGGGGATGATGGTGGTGGTGAAGAGCTTTTTACCGGTCTTATCGTACTGGGTACCATAGTACATGCCGGGGCTGCGGACCAGCTGGGATACCACAACACGTTCGGCGCCGTTGATGACAAAAGTACCGCTGTCGGTCATCAGGGGGAAATCGCCCATAAAGATTTCCTGTTCCTTGATTTCGCCGGTCTCCTTGTTGATGAGGCGCACTTTGACCTTGAGGGGTGCGCTGTAGGTGGTGTCACGCTCCTTGCACTCCTCTACGGTATACTTTTTGCCCTCTTCGTCAATGGTGTAATCAAAAAATTCCAGCACCAGGTTGCCGCTGTAATCCGTAATGGGGGAAACGTCTTTGAAGACCTCATACAGACCTTCCTTTTTGAACCATCCGTATGATTTTTTCTGTACTTCGATCAGGTTTGGCATTTCCAACACTTCATCGATGCGCGAGAAGCTCATGCGGGTGTTTTTCCCAAGCTTTACGGGCTTTACCATAGATTCACTCAACTCCCATTCAACTGTACTCGTTGTTGTCCTTCCGCACAAAATGCACCCAGTATCATAATTAGAATTATATTATGACTTAAGCGTATTTCATAAAAAATGAACGCAGATCGAAAATTTTTCTTGCGCTTTTGCCTGCTTTGTGATACACTAATGTCTGACAAAAGAGCAAAGTTTCGCATGATAATGCAGTTTATTATTTTATCACATCTATTTTTTACTGTCAATGCTTTTATGGGGATTTTATACCTTTTTTCCCACTTTTTTCTATAGAATATATTGGATGCCGCGTTCTCACCATGAGAACGCGGTTTTTTCATGCGCAAGAGTCAAATAACCCGTCCCTCGAACCTGCGTACATGCAATTTACAGATGTTTATGAGAGGTTGTCTTCTCTTTGCTGAGTTTTTCTCTCGTTTATGAGAATTATCTCTTTTTTTCTTTCTGTTTATTGTTATTTTGAACATCAAAATGTAATTTTTTTCGTTATTTTGCTTTATAAAACTGTCATTTTGCATATTTTACGCCTTCATTTTTGTTGCATTTTGATGGAAACAAAGTATAGATAATTCTTTCCAAAGTTCTATAATAGAGGGAGGCCAAAAGAAGAGTCCGTCAACCTCTAGGTAAAGGAGAGAGTTATCATGTCGTACAAATTTTTATTGGATCTGGCGCTCATCCTCATTACCACCAAGCTCTTTGGCCTGGCTACCCGCCGGGTACAGATGCCACAGGTGGTTGGGGCATTGCTGGCCGGTCTGATTTTGGGTCCTGCCTGTCTTAATGTACTGCAGGAGACCGATTTCATCACCCAATGCGCAGAATTGGGTGTCATTGTTCTAATGTTTGCAGCCGGATTGGAAACCGACATTCACGAACTGCAAAAAACCGGCAAAGCTTCTTTTATCATCGCACTGATTGGTGTGTTAGTCCCCTTAGGCGGCGGTTTTCTCCTGGCAGACGCATTTCATGTGGGGGATGGAAATCTCAGCGCCAATCATTTCATGCAATACATTTTCATCGGCGTCATTCTCACCGCTACCTCGGTAAGTATTACGGTGGAAACCCTGAAGGAACTGGGTAAGCTCAACACCAAGGCGGGCAACGCCATTTTGGGCGCCGCCCTCATCGATGACATCATGGGCATCGTAGCTCTTACCCTGGTGACCAGCACCGCTGACAGCAGTGTCAATCTGGGCATCGTACTGGCCAAAATTGTTGGATTCTTTGTATTTGCAGCAGTGGCTGGCTATCTGTTCCACAAATTCTTCGTATGGTGGGTGGACAACGCCTCCAAAGATCTGCGGCGTTTTGTCATTGTAGCTTTCACCTTCTGCCTGCTCATGTCCTATATCGCTGAGGCTGTTTTTGGAGTGGCTGACATCACCGGTGCTTTCCTGGCAGGTCTGATCATCTCCTCCAGCCGCCGCACCAAATACATCGATTCCCGGTTCAGCACTCTTTCTTATATGTTGCTTTCCCCCATCTTTTTCGCCAGCATCGGCATCAAGGTGGTTTTGCCCCAGATGAGTACCACCATCATTGTCTTTTCTCTGCTGCTCATGCTGGTGGCTGTGCTTACCAAAGTGGTGGGTTGTGGTCTGGGCGCCAAAATCTGCGGCTTTTCCAATGAAGAATCCCTCCAGATCGGTGTGGGTATGATCTCCCGTGGTGAGGTGGCTCTGATCGTGGCCAACAAGGGTTCCGCGTTGGGTCTGATGTCCGACACCATGTTTGGCCCCATTGTCATCATGATTGTATTCACCACAATCATCACACCGGTACTGCTGAAAATGGTATTCCACAAAAAAGAAGCTCCAGCTCCCTATGCCAGCGGCCTGTTGGACTCCTATGCCGAAAAGGAACAGTTTGATTTGGCAGAACAGAATCTGCTGAAACTGCACTATCAGCTGAAAGCCAAAAAGCCCAACATCATTCAGCGCACATTCTTCAATCAGAAAACTGTTGAACATCACGAGCCAGCATCCAACAACGACCAAAACCAAACAGACGAACAAAAATAAATTGTTCCATTCTATAAAAAGAGACCGGATCCCTTCCGGTCTCTTTTTTCATGATAAATCGAAATTAAAGCTACTGAAAATTTTTTGTTGATTCAGCACCATTGGATCGTGCATTGTTTTATGGTTCTCACATGGTTTTTCCTCCCCCAAATTGTTATGATGTAGATAGGAAAATACAGTTCATGGAGGATGTCCACATGAAAAAGGCACATAAAATCTCTAAAAAAAATATTTCAAGAAAGACACCCAGTACACTTTTATGGATATGGTACAGTCTTTTAAGCTAAAAGAAAGCCAGTTGCTGCTCACCCTCACCGACGAAAAAGTGCATCAGGTGGTTGCCCAAGTGAGCTATCGAGATGCCCAATATTTCAGCCGTATCATAAAGAAATACTTTGGCCTTTCTCCGGAGCAATATCGAATCCAGCAAAAAGGAGAAAATCTATGAAAGCATTTTATAAAACTGGTGTGGGTCAATTTTCTTTCCGGAAGCTGCCCGAACCTCAAATTCTCTATCCTGACCAAGTGAAAATCAAGGTAAAATACACCACTATTTGCTCGGACGAGAACAAGGACATCGGCCCAGAGGATTATTTCTCTCAAGACCAAATTGCGGGACATGAAATGAGCGGCATTATCGTTGAACTAGGGGAAAATGCCTACCGTCACGGATTCCGCGTGGGAGATCCTGTGGGTGGAACCGCTACACTCTCCTGCGGAAAATGCCGCATGTGTCTCTCTGGCCGGGAGCACTGTTGTTTGGAAATCAAACACACCACTGGCAGCCTATGTGAATTTGTTGTACGCAGTTATCGTCAGTTGGTACGCCTTCCCGATACTGTTCCTCTCAAAGCAAGTTGCCTTATCGAGCCTCTCACCTCCATTTTACAGGGAATGGAACATTTGGATGTACAGATCGGAGATTATGTAGCCATTTGGGGTGGAGGGTTTTCCGGACTGATCTTTGCCAAACTGGAAAAGATGCGTGGCGCCAGCCATGTCACCGTGGTGGAACCCCTGGAAAACCGTCGGAAACTGGCTCTGACCTATGGTGCTGACCATGTAATCGACCCTACCCTTCCCGGTGCCAACATCCATTTAGCGAACATCACCCAATTTACAGGTTTTGGCAAAGTAGTGGAAACCTCATCCCAGTTTGATGTTTACCACATGGCGTTGCAAAATCTTTCTCGAGGGGCCACATTGCTTTCTTTCACTTATTACAGCTTTTATAAAAAACACCATCAACATGAACCAAATATATCAAGATAACCTTACATTATGTAGCAGCTTTCTCTCCAACAAAAAGCTGAAACTTGCCGCCCGGCTACTGCCTGGGCTGAATTGCGCCCCTCTGATATCGATAGAAATCCCTTTCCATCAGGCAGAATATGCCTACCGGCTGGAAAAAGAAAAAAAACATATCAAAATTGCCATTCGTGTATCTTCATAACATTTTTCTGCAGAAAGTTGCCAGATAAAATATAAAGAAGTGAAACAAAGGGCTATTTTTTTGTTTCTTTCTATGGGTGATCTCCCCCCAGAATTTCTCTTTTGTTCATCTTTCACCCCTCATACCAGTGTTTGATTTAACAATATCATAGTACATTTGTAGTATTTTGTGACACACTGTGGATTTTTGCGCCAATATATTGCATTTCCTAGTTTATTGTAGTACTATGAGGGCAAGTAAGATCGTATGTTCGAAAGGTGTCTTCCAATCCCACCAATCTGGAATTGGACTTTTTTGTCCAGGTAGATCCCTCATTGGATTATGTTCTCGCCTTCTATACACAGGATAATGAGAATCTGGACTTTGTGCATTTAGAACCTCATCAATTCTAAATACACCCTTTCTTCATGCAGAGCCATCGTTTTTTCCATCAGCAAAATCTTCCAGTATATCATTTGCCAAGAACCTGGATAGGTCCTTCACACATTCCATGTGTCCAACCGCTGGGGGGCGGTAATCATAAAATTGGAGGGTATTCTTATGAAAAATGTTCTGTCTACCTTGAGTAAAATTCTGTTGTGGATCTTATCTATTTGCGTGTTATTGAGCGCAATTCCGTTTTTCCCATCTGTGACCAGTATTCTCTTCCTTCTATTTTTTGCAATCGCTCTACCAGTTGAGAATGCGCAGAATTTCTGGCGAAAAATAAAAATCTCCGGAATCAGTAAAGCAGTGTTGCTGGTTGTACTTTTAGTAATCGGTATGGCTTCAGCTCCAATTAACAAACCCACGCACAATGATCCTTTAGCCAACACAAATCAATCGGTAGTTTCTTCTGATGATTCCAATAGCTCTAATGCACAATCATCGACTTCCACGTCCAGTGACACCTCTTCTCTGGACAATCAAAAACCATTACAGCAAACCTCTGATACTGAGCAATCCACAAAACCCGAAAACACTGTGCCCACCGAATACAAAAACGCACTGGAAAACGCAAAACAATACAGTGAGCTTTTGCATATGTCCAAACAAGGCATATATGATCAACTGGTGTCTGAATATGGCGAACATTTTCCTCCTGAAGCGGCCCAATATGCCGTGGACAATCTCCAGGCAGATTACAAAGCAAATGCCTTGGCAAAAGCCAAATCGTATTCTGATAATTTATATATGTCTAAACTTGGTATATACGACCAACTTATATCCGAATATGGAGAAAAATTCACCCCAGAAGAGGCCCAATATGCTGTGGACAATCTCCAGGCAGATTACAAAGCAAACGCCTTGGTAAAAGCCAAATCATATTATGAAAATATGAACATGTCTAAAGAAGGCGTAAGAGAGCAATTGATCTCTGAATATGGAGAGCAGTTTACTGCCGAAGAAGCTGACTATGCCATTGCAAATTTAGAGTAATTTGAATTTTTAATACATATGGAGGAAATCACCATGAAAAAACATCTAATAGCATTCTATCTATGTATTATTTGCTTTATATTTTTAGCAGCCTGCGGAAATTCCCAGGGTGCCACCAGCCCATCCACCCACACCTCAGACACTCAATCCACGTCACCTTCGGCGAAAGTCCAAACCCCCCCTCCCACGCCAGATCCTGCACCCGATCTGATCGGTACTTGGGTGCAAGTAGACAAATCAGAAGAATCCTGGCAGGAAGCGGTGATTACAGAGGACACCATTGAAATCAATTGGGTCATGGAAAGCGGGAAAACCACCGCTGTGTATTGGGCTGGCACCTTCGTCGCTCCCACTACCAGTGATGAACCATACTCCTGGGATTCCATCAACGATATGGAAAAAACGCAATCTGCTATTCTGGCATCCACCGATGAATCAAAAACATTCACCTATGCTGATGGTAAAATCAGCTATTCTGTATCTGCAATGGGAATGACCACTACAGTGGAATTGGAAAAACAATAATAAAAAGCCCTTTGAAACCAGTTCCCCTACATACTGGTCAAACAACTCTCACAGAGACGATGAGCCGCAGTTTCACTGCCTGCAGACGTTGGCATTGAGCCGCTATTTCGTGAACACGCAGTCTTTAAGGCTACACCATATAAAGGAGAGATACACATGATTGATTTTAACAACAGTAAATTTATCAAACTATCAAAAGACAAAACCACCAAAATAGCAGATGTGCAAGACCTATTGATCCCTGGAGAAGAAGTCCTGGGTAGTTATACCGCCATCCGCGATAGCGTTGTATTCACTACCAAGCGCGTGATTTCCATCAACGTACAGGGTATCACAGGCAAAAAGAAAGATTATTCATCTCTGCCCTACAGCAAAATCAGTGCCTTTTCCATTGAAACTTCGGGCACCTTTGATCTGGACAGCGAACTGGAAATGTATTTTTCCGGTCTCGGCAAGGTAAAGTTTGAATTCACTGGCAATGCAGATATCATCGCAATCGGACAGGCCATATCCTCTTACGTATTAGGCTAAATACATAAAAGTAAATTTTTATGAAAAAATTGTTTCTGCTGAGCTCTGTACTGCTGTCTACTTTAGTCTTTGGCAGTAACATTTTTCTTGGGATTGCGTTCTCCTGTAAAAATTCCATGCATATAGGAACTGTGATGAAAAGGTCAGTTTTCTTGATATTTTTTCTTGCAGTTCCTTCTTTCAAATGGTGGATGGTCATGCTTCTTTTGGAGCGTATGCGCTGTGGACCACGATCTTATCAATACGAGGAGCTAATGTATTGGCAAATCGTGGTATATTTAGAAGGCTATCAACGATATGTATATCCAAAAGAAATAGCCTGACAATGTTCCAGAATCTACATCCGATAGCGCATCATCTAAAATACATGTCCAGGAAAATAAACCCCAGCGACGGGTCGTATCTAGTATTTTAGTAAAAAACGATCCTTCAATGCAAACAGATTCATCACAGAAAAGTAGTGTAAAGACCGATACTGAAAATAAATCTACTGCAACACCCATTCTTGCAGTCTTGCTCACACTTTCAATTTTAATTTTTTTGTGCACTTTGTCGCAGTAGTGTCATACCAGCAAAATATGATACACTATGGTATAAAACAAAAATCCCGGAACCAAGTCTATCAAACCTGGTTTCGGGATTTTCTGGTGGTGATCCATCGGGGATTCGAACCCCGGACCCTTTGATTAAAAGTCAAATGCTCTGCCAACTGAGCTAATGGATCATATGGCAGGGATGGCAGGATTCGAACCTACGAATGCAGCAGTCAAAGTGCTGTGTCTTACCGCTTGACGACATCCCTAAAAAATAAAAAATGGGGTGGGTAGTGGGAATCGAACCCACGCTCTTCGGGACCACAATCCGACGCTTTAACCGACTAAGCTATACCCACCATAAATATTTCTGGTGCGCCAGGAGGGACTCGAACCCCCGACCTACCGCTTAGAAGGCGGTTGCTCTATCCAGCTGAGCTACTGGCGCTTATTGGAGCGGGTGATGGGAATCGAACCCACGCGACCAGCTTGGAAGGCTGGGATTCTACCATTGAACTACACCCGCTTTTATGTCGCTGTCACGAAAACAGACACGCGCAGGCTGTACCTGACGCCCTGTGACGACCTATATCATAGCACATTGTAAAGAGCCTTGTCAACACTTTTCTCAAATTTTTCCCATTATCTTTGTGGAAAATACCGCGGGAACAGAGGACCTGGAATTTCCAGCGTCTTCCCCTGTAAATAACCCAAAATTCCAGCATCGCTGGTGAACGCAAAGGTCAGCCGGCAGGCATAGAGCAGCTGCCAGCTCTCGCCGTACTCCCGGTTGACGGTCCCCTGTCCATATTTCCCATCTCCCAGCAGCGGGTGCCCGATAGATGCCATATGGGCCCGAATCTGATGGGTGCGGCCAGTGATCAGATGCACCTCCAGCAGAGAAAGGGGCCCCTTCTCCTCCAGCACCCGATATTCGGTAATAGCAGTACGGCAGCCCTTGGTGGGAGTGGGACGAATATAGCACTGGTTGTTGCGGGCATCCTTGAAGTGATACCCCACCAACCGGTCCTGCCGTTTGGGCAGATGCCCCCCAATGGTGACGCACTGATAGTATTTATCCAGTTCCCCATCTTTGATCTTCTGATTGAGAATCCGCAGTGTTTCAGCGTTTTTCGCCGCCAGCACCATTCCCCCGGTATTGCGGTCAATGCGGTTGCACAGTGCGGGCGCAAAGGAATGCTCCTCTTGAGGGCGATACTCTCCCTTTTGGTACAGATAGCTTTGGATTTGGGCAATCAACGTATTGACCTGCTCCCCTTCATCGCTGTGGACGATGAGCCCGGGCTTTTTATCCACCACCAGCAGGTTTTCATCCTCGTACACCACGCCGAAATGGGGCTGCACATGGAGAAAGGCCTCCTCTTCCCGGGGCGAAGCGAAAAATTCATCGTTGATATACAGGTCCACCACATCGCCCAACACCAGCCGGTAGGCAATCTCACTGCGCTTGCCATTGACCTTCACCCGTTTGAGCCGGATGTATTTGTACAAAAGAGACTGGGGAAGGTTCTTCAAATATTTCCCCAAAAATTTATCCAGCCGCTGCCCCTGATCGTTGGGTCCTATGGTAATGGATCTCATGCCGATTTTCCTCCTGTCACTCACTTCACAGCCCTCAGTATACCACATTTTTCTGCCCATTTCCACCAGCGTTTCGGTGTGCTATAATAAGGAAAAAGCAAACATTGACAGAACAGACGTTCTATATTATGATAGAATCATCCACCAATGGACAGAGGGAACTGCCATGACAAAATCCATTCACAGCGGCCATCGCCAACGTTTGAAAAAGCGTTTCCTGCGGGAGGGCCTGGACGCTTTTGACCCTATACAACAAGTGGAGCTGCTGCTCTTTTTCGGCTTGCCCCAAGGTGACACCAATCCGGTGGCCCATCGGCTGCTGGATCGTTTCGGCACCATCGACCGCATTCTGGACGCTCCTTATGATGAGCTGATCAAAGTACCAGGTGTGGGTCCCAACTGTGCCACCATGATCAAATATCTGGTGGCCTTTTACCGGGCGGCCCTCACCGCGAGAGAACAAAATGCCCGGTTTCTGGCCACGCCCGAACACTACATTCCCTATCTGCTTCCTCTGTTTCACGGCAGAGAGGTGGAAATGGTCTATGTATTCTATCTGGACAATCGGGGCAAACTGTTGGGCGAGGAACGTCTGTGCACCGGCAGCCAATGTTCGGTTCACATTCCCGTCCGTCAGCTGGTAGAAGGCTGTATGCGTCACGCCGCCACCCAAGTGGTGCTGGCCCACAATCATCCCACCGGCTTTGCCACCCCTTCCGTAGAAGACGTATCCTTCACTCGGCAGCTGCGGGCCACCTTGCTTCAGCTGGAAATCCGTCTGCGGGATCACATTGTGGTGGCCCATGACGACTGCGTCAGCATGCTGGCCAGCGGATATCTATAACTTTCTTTATACATCCAGTGCGGACGAAATGGTCTGCACTTTTTTGAGCATCCAAGGAGGTACCCATGAACGACCGTTTTGTACTCCGTTCCCCCTTCAAGCCCACCGGCGATCAACCGGAGGCCATCGACGCCCTGGCCCGGGGCGTGCTGGCGGGTGAAAAAGAGCAGATTCTGCTGGGCGTCACCGGTTCGGGCAAAACCTTCACCATCGCCAATGTCATTGAAAAAGTACAAAAGCCCACGCTGGTACTGGCCCACAACAAAACCCTGGCCGCCCAGCTGTGCAGCGAGTTCAAGGAATTTTTCCCCGACAGCGCGGTAGAATACTTTGTATCCTACTACGACTACTACCAGCCGGAAGCCTACATTCCCAGCACCGACACCTACATCGAAAAGGATTCCGCCATCAACGACGAAATTGACAAGCTGCGCCACAGCGCCACCTCCGCCCTCTTTGAGCGCAAGGATGTGATCATTGTGGCCAGCGTCAGCTGTATCTATTCTCTGGGCAACCCCATTGACTACAAAAATATGGTCATCTCTCTGCGCCCCGGCATGATCAAGGACCGGGACGAAGTGGTGAAAAAGCTGGTGGACATCCAGTATGAGCGCAACGACCTGAACTTCGTGCGAAACAAATTCCGGGTGCGGGGAGACGTGCTGGAAATCTTCCCCTCCTACTCCAGCGACACCGCCATCCGGGTGGAATTTTTCGGCGATGAAGTGGATCGGATCAGTGAAATCAATGTAGTCACCGGCGAAGTGAAAAACGTAGTGAATCACGTGGCCATCTACCCCGCCAGTCACTATGTGGTGGAGCCGGAACGCATGAAGGAAGCCATCGCGCAGCTGGAGGAGGAATGTGCCCAGCGGGTGCAGTATTTCAAGGAACACGACAAGCTCATCGAGGCCCAGCGCATCGCCCAGCGGGTGCAGTACGACATGGAAATGCTACAGGAAACCGGTTTTTGCAGCGGCATCGAAAACTACAGCCGGGTGCTGGCCGGACGGGAACCAGGCGCCATTCCCTGCACCCTGTTTGACTATTTCCCCAAGGATTTTCTGCTGGTGGTGGACGAGAGCCATGTGACCATTCCTCAGGTGCGGGCCATGTACGCCGGAGACCGCAGCCGCAAGGAATCCCTGGTGGAATACGGTTTCCGCCTGCCCTCCGCCTTTGACAACCGTCCGCTGCGCTTTGAGGAGTTTCAGGACAAGCTGAATCAGATCATCTATGTGAGTGCCACCCCCGCTCCCTACGAGCGTGAGCGTTCCTCCGCCATTGTGGAGCAGATCATCCGCCCCACCGGCCTGCTGGACCCCGAAATTGAAGTGCGTCCCATCACCGGCCAGATCGAGGACCTGTACGGGGAAATCCTGCAGCGCATCCAGCGACAGGAACGGGTACTGGTGACCACCCTCACCAAAAAAATGGCGGAAGACCTCACCGATTATTTTGAGGGAATGAGCATCAAAGTCCGGTACCTGCACAGCGACGTGGACACACTGGAACGAATGGAAATCATCCGCGACCTGCGCAAAGGGGTATTTGACGTACTCATCGGCATCAACCTGCTGCGGGAGGGATTGGACATTCCAGAGTGCTCTCTGGTAGCCATTCTGGATGCCGACAAAGAGGGTTTTCTGCGCAGTGAGACCTCCCTCATCCAGACGGTGGGCCGGGCCGCGCGAAATGCCAACTCCTCGGTCATTCTCTACGCCGATAAAATCACCCCCGCCATGCGGGTCACCATGGAGGAAACCGCTCGCCGCCGGGCCATTCAGACCGCCTACAACCAGGCTCACGGCATCACCCCCACCACCGTCACCAAGGCCATTCACGAAGTACTGGAGATCTCCTCCAAGGGCGGCGGACGGGGCCGCGGCGCCAAGAAGCAGTCCAACGCGGAACTGGCCCGTACCATTGACCGCCTGAGCGCCGAAATGAAAAACGCCGCCAAAAATCTGGAGTTTGAATACGCCGCCCAGCTGCGGGACAAAATCATCGAACTGCGCGGCCAGATGAAGCAATCTTCATAAGCACAAAAGGAGCATTACACCCATGAGTCTGGATCAAATTGTCATCAAAGGAGCCCGGGAACACAATCTGAAAAACGTTGACCTCACCATCCCCCGGGACAAGCTGGTGGTATTCACCGGCCTGTCAGGCAGCGGCAAGTCTTCCCTGGCGTTTGACACCATTTTCGCCGAGGGCCAGCGCCGGTATGTGGAGAGTCTCTCCTCCTATGCCCGCATGTTTCTGGGCCAAATGGAAAAGCCCGATGTGGACTCCATCGAGGGTCTTTCCCCCGCTGTGTCCATCGACCAGAAAACCACCAGCCACAACCCCCGTTCCACCGTGGGCACCGTCACCGAAATCTACGACTACCTGCGTCTGCTCTATGCCCGCATCGGCATTCCCCATTGCCCCAAATGCGGCAAGGAGATCAAAAAACAGACGGTAGATCAGATCTGTGACGCAGTGCTGGCACTGCCGGAACGCACCAAGGTACAGATTCTGGCGCCGGTGGTGCGGGCCCGCAAGGGAGAACACCAGAAAGTGCTGGAAGACGCTCGCCGTAGTGGGTACGTGCGAGTGCGGGCCGACGGCCACCTCTATGACCTCTCGGAAGACATCCCTCTGGAAAAAAACAAAAAACACTCCATTGAAATCGTGGTGGACCGGCTCATCATCCGTCCGGACATCCGCACCCGGCTGGCTGATTCCCTAGAAACTGCCCTGCATCTGGCCCATGGACTGGTGCTGGTGGACGTCACCGACGGAGAGGAAATGCTTTTCTCCCAGAACTACGCCTGTCCCGACTGCGGCATCAGTGTGGAGGAGCTGACCCCCCGGATGTTCTCCTTCAACAATCCCTTCGGGGCCTGCCCCAACTGCGACGGCCTGGGAGAAAAACTCACCGCCAGTGAAGATCTGGTGATCCCTGACAAAAGCCGTTCCCTGAACGACGGCGCCATCCGCATCTTTGGCTGGACCCTCAGCGATACCACCACCATGGCCTACATGTACTTCAACGCACTGGCCAAGGAGTACGGTTTTTCGCTGGACACCCCCTACCAGGACCTCACCGACCGGCAGCGCCATGCCATTCTCTACGGCACCGGCGGCAAAAAGCTGCATATGACCTATCAGCGGGAGTCGGGCAGCGGCGAATATGTAAACGATTTTGAGGGGATTCTCAACAACCTGGAGCGGCGGCACAAGGAGACCAACAGCGACTATTCCCGGGCTGAAATCGAAAGCTATATGGTCAGTACCCCCTGCAAAGCCTGCGGCGGCAAGCGTCTGCGCCCCGAGGTGTTGGCGGTGACGGTGGGCGGCCTCAACATCGCCCAGCTGTGCGACCTCTCCATTGACCGGCTGGTGGACTTTTTCGCCCAGTTGCAACTCACCGACCGGGAATTCACCATCGCCCGTCTCATCATCCGGGAAATCCGGGAACGGCTTGGGTTCCTGCGCAGTGTGGGACTGGAATACCTCACCCTGTCCCGGGCGGCCGGCACCCTGTCCGGCGGCGAAAGCCAGCGCATCCGTCTGGCCACCCAGATCGGCTCCTCCCTCACCGGGGTGCTGTACATTCTGGATGAGCCCAGCATCGGCCTGCACCAGCGTGACAACGACAAACTGCTGGCCACCCTCAAACGTCTGCGGGACATCGGCAACACCCTGATTGTGGTAGAGCACGATGAGGACACTATGCGGGAAGCCGACTACATTGTGGACGTGGGCCCCGCCGCAGGGGTACATGGCGGAGAAATTGTGGCGGCCGGCTCGGTACAGGAGATCATGGACTGTCCCCGCTCCATCACCGGCGACTATCTCAGCGGCCGCAAATTCATCCCCGTCCCCGAGGTGCGCCGGCCCGGCAACGGTCATTTTCTGGAGCTCATCGGCTGTCAGGAAAACAACCTGAAAAACATTGACGTGAAAATTCCTCTGGGCACCTTTACGGTGGTGACGGGAGTGAGCGGCAGCGGCAAGTCCTCTCTCATCAACCAGATCCTCAACCGGCGGCTGGCCACCGAGCTCAACGGCGCCCGTCCCAACTGGGGACGCCACCGGGAAATCCGGGGCATGGAATACCTGGACAAAGTCATCGACATCGATCAGAGTCCCATCGGCCGCACCCCCCGCAGCAATCCCGCCACCTATACCGGCCTGTTCACCAACATCCGGGAACTGTTCGCCGCCACCCAGGAGGCCAAAATGCGGGGGTACAAGAGCGGACGGTTTTCCTTCAATGTAAAGGGAGGCCGCTGCGACGCCTGTGACGGCGACGGCATTGTAAAGATTGAGATGCACTTCCTGCCCGACGTGTATGTGAACTGTGATGTGTGCGGCGGCAAGCGGTACAACCGGGAAACGCTGGAAGTGCACTACAAAGGCAAAAATATCAGCGAAGTGCTGGATATGACAGTGGACGAAGGAGTGGAATTTTTCGCCAATGTGCCCTCGCTGGCCCGCAAACTGCAAACCCTGCAATATGTAGGGCTGGGCTACATCAAGATCGGCCAACCCTCCACCCAGCTGTCGGGCGGTGAAGCCCAGCGTGTGAAGCTGGCCACTGAGCTCTCCCGCCGCTCCACCGGCAAGACCATCTACATCCTGGACGAACCCACCACCGGATTGCACACCGCCGATGTACACCAGCTGATCGCGGTGCTACAAAAACTGGTGGAAGGCGGCAATACTGTGGTAGTGATTGAGCACAATCTGGATGTGATCAAGACAGCTGACTACGTGATTGATCTGGGACCCGAAGGGGGCGACAAGGGCGGCACCATCGTGTGCACCGGAACTCCCGAACAGGTGGCCCAGTGTGAGGCCTCCTACACCGGCCAGTATCTGCGCCGGGTACTCCCCTCTCATCCCTGACAAAAAGAGCCTGTGGACTGCCACAGGCTCTTTTTACATCTGGTGTTCCCGATCCCAGCGCCGCAGCGCTTCCACTGCTTCCTGGGTGGGTTTGCCCACTCCTGTGCGGGCATCTACCTTTTCCACATCCGAAATCGCTCCGGTGGTATAAACCGGTCCGCACCGCAGACGCTCCCGAGCCAGGGATTCTCCCATGGGGTAACTTTTTTTCTTTTTGTGTGCTTTTTTCATGGCGTTGCCTCCCTTCTGTTTCATTGTTCCCCTTTCCGCTTCCCGCACCCTGGAACTTTCCCCCTGAATTTCACAAATTTTTCATGCAAACCCCCATGTTATGCTGTATAATAAAGAAGAATCTGTATATCATGCAAGGAGGTATATCTATATGAGTACCAAAGTTCTCATCTGCGATGATGACGCCAACATTGCGGAACTGCTCCGTCTGTATATGGAAAAAGATGGCTATGAAGTCAGCGTGGCCGGCGATGGCATGACCGCTCTGCGCACATTTGATAACTTTCATCCCGATATTGTGCTGCTGGATGTGATGATGCCAGGCATGGACGGCTGGCAAGTCTGTCGGGAAATCCGTTCCCGGGGCAATGTGCCGGTGATTATGATCACCGCCAAAGGAGAAACTTTTGACAAGGTGCTGGGTCTGGAACTGGGAGCCGATGACTACATTGTCAAGCCCTTTGACATGAAAGAGGTACAGGCCCGGGTAAAAGCGGTTCTGCGCCGTTTTGTCAAGGAAGAGCCCACCGGCAGCAAGGAAGTTACCCTGGATAAGCTGTACATCAACATGGAAAACTACGAACTGCGTATCGACGGCAAAAAGGTGGAGGTGCCGCCCAAGGAAATGGAACTGCTGTACTATCTGGCTTCCAATCCCAATCGCGTATTCACCCGGGATCAGCTGCTGGATGCGGTATGGGGTTTTGAATATTTTGGCGACTCCCGTACAGTGGACGTCCACATCAAACGAATCCGCGAAAAGGTGGAAGGCGTGAGTGATAAGTGGACCCTCAAAACTGTGTGGGGCGTAGGCTACAAAATTGAAACGACGTGACCTTCTATGAAAAAAAGTATTTTTCTGAAAACCTTTGCCTCCATCACCATATTCGGAGTCATTGTACTGATGATTTTCACCGGTATTTTCTCCACTTTTGTCTACGACTACTCCACCAGCGAAAAGGAAGATATGCTGCGCAAGGACAGCCAACAGATCTGCGGGTATGTGGAAATGCTCTACGTGAGCGACTCCCAGCAAATGACCAATCTGATCTATGAACAGCTATCCAGTATGGCCGCCGAATCTTCAGGCAACGTGCTGGTGACCGATTCCAACGGGAATATTCTCTTCACATCCAGCAGCTCCCTGCTCAACGAGCTCAAACCTCGGGTGGATGAAGAGATTCTGGATCAGGTTCGACTGGACAACTTCTTTGAAAAACGTGGAAATCTGGGAGGAATTTACAAGTCCAGTCTGTACACCATCGGCGTACCGGTTACCACCAATCAAGGCAATTTCATAGGGGCTGTATTTCTTTCTGCTCCCACCCCTTATACCGAAGGAATGCTTTATGAGCTGAGCAAACTGATGGTACACGCCTCCTTTATTGTGCTCATCATCAGTCTGTTTGTCAGCTATATTGTCACCAATGAAATCATCCGGCCGCTCAAAACCATGAGCCGAGTGGTTCACGAGTATTCCAAGGGTAACTTCAAGTGCCGGGTGCCGGTGGATGGAGAAGATGAACTGTCCCAGCTGGCTATCGCCTTCAATGACATGGCGGTCAATCTGGAGCGCATGAACGATACCAAAAACAACTTCCTCTCCAATGTATCCCACGACCTGAAAACCCCCATGACCACCATTGGAGGATTTGTGGACGGAATTCTGGACGGTACCATCCCGCCTGAAAAACAGACCTACTATCTCAAAATCGTATCGGATGAAGTGCGCCGTCTGTCCCGGCTGGTCAAGGGCCTATTGGATGTACAGCGCTTTGAGTCGGGTTCCGCCAAACTCAACCGTACCAAATTCAACCTATGTGAAATGGTCTCCACCATTCTCATCGGTTTTGAACAACAGATCAATGCCAAAAATATCTACATCGAGGTCCATTTTGAAGAAGATGACATGGAAGTATTCGCGGATCACGACATGATTTTCCAAGTGGTGTACAATTTGATGGACAACGCGGTGAAATTTGTGAACCAGGACGGCATCATCTCTCTGCGGGTGGTACGGGAAGACAAAAAGGTAAAGTGCTATGTGAAAAACACCGGCACTGGTATCTCCTCTCAGGACATCAAGCACATTTTTGACCGGTTTTACAAGGCGGACTCTTCTCGTGGAATGGACAAAAAAGGTGTGGGACTAGGCCTGTTCATTGTGCGCTCCATCATTGTAGCTCACGAGGAGGAGCTCAATGTGGACAGTATGGAAGACGCATACTGTGAATTTTCTTTCACCTTGCCAGCTGCCATGGGATAAGATTTCCACATTTATTTTACACATTGTTCAAAAAGGCATCACATCTGGCAGGTACAATAACATTGTGAAGCGGAGCGAAGAACCCCGTACAATTCAGTAGGAAGGAAGGAACTCCACCATGCGTTTCTATGACGAAAACGACAATCAATATACACAGGACAACAACGACAATTTCCAGCAGGAAAGCGGTCCTTATCAGCAGAATAGCAACCAGAGTTACCACTACAGTTGGAACCAGCAGGATCCCATCTATCCCAACGACAACAAGGGCAAAGGCCGCAAAATTCTCAAGATTTTTGCAGGAGCCTTCGCGCTGGTCTTTGGTATCAGTGTCATCAGTCTGGCAGCCTATGGCGGTTTCACCATGCTCAATGACCTGAGCAGCCGCAATGATCCCGCTCAGGATCAGCAGCAGCAAGTCAACGAAAATGCCCCTCAGCTGTCCATTACCGACATCGAGGATTACCAGAAAATCAACGAGCCTGAAATCCGGGAAGGCGAACCCATGACCGAGGTCCAGGCCATTGCCAAGGTGTCTCCCTCTGTGGTGGGTGTGGTGAGCACCATTGTCACTCGTACCGGATTTACCGGCACTTCCACCGGCAGCGGTATCATTATGACGGAGGATGGCTACATCATCACCAATGCCCATGTGGTATCGGGCGCTACCGATGTGACGGTCACCTTTGCCGATGGCAGTAATGAAATTGCCACCATCGTGGGCAGCGATACCAAATCCGACCTAGCAGTGCTCAAAATCAACCGCACCGGCCTCACCGCCGCGGAATTCGGCAACTCCGACAACTTGCAGGTGGGCGAACGGGTGGTGGCCATCGGTAACCCCCTGGGCCTGGAACTGTTCGGCACCGCAGTGGACGGTATGATATCCGCAGTGGATCGGGATGTGACCATTGACGACCGGGTGATGACCCTGCTGCAAACCTCCGCTCCCATCAATGAGGGCAACTCCGGCGGTCCGCTGGTCAACCTGTATGGACAGGTCATCGGCATCAACTCCGCCAAAATCAGCGGTACCGGTGTGGAAGGCATCAGCTTTGCCATCCCCATCAACAGTGCCAAGGAAGTCATTGACAGCCTGTTGCAATACGGCTACGTAAAGGATCGTCCCATGCTGGGCATTTCCGGTTCTGATATGAGTGAACGGGAAGCTCTCATCTATGACATCCCCCAAGGTGTTTGGGTGGAGGAAGTCACCCCTGGCAGTGGCGCCGAAAAGGCCGGCATTTCCAGCGGAGATGTGATCTATAAAGTCAACGACGTAATCATCCACAACATGTCTGAGCTCAATGCCCAGAAGGAAAAATACAAGGCTGGAGACGAGATCAAACTCACCATCTATCGCAACGGAAAAACCTTTGACGTAATGGTGGAACTGATGGAAGAAACCCCGGAAATGACAGCCACTCCGTAACAGGCAAGCACATGGAAGAGCCCCCAACGGGCTCTTCTTTTTTATGCTTTTAGCTCCCTCTTGAGTTTCTATCCAAAGTGTTTTACAATGAAAAAAGAGCAATTGTACCAAGAAAGGACTTCAACATATGACACTATTGCAAGCAGACCTATCCACCCCTTATCTGGTGGAATCGGTGGAAACCACCCCCCAGGCACAGCGCCGTCTGCGCTCTCTGGGGCTCCTCCCCGGTACGCCCATTCAACTGCTGGGCCGTAAATCGGGCAGTATCATTTGCTGGGTACGGGGGACCCGGCTGGCTCTGGGCAGTGAAATCGCCCAGGGAATCACACTGCGGGAGGTGGCACATCCATGAGCCAAGCCGAAATGAATATCGCCTTTGTGGGCAATCCCAACTGTGGCAAGACCACCCTTTTCAACGCCTACACCGGCGCCAACCTGAAGGTGGCCAACTGGCCCGGCGTGACGGTGGAAAAAAAGGAAGGAACCTTCTCCTTCCATGGGCACACCCTCAATCTGGTGGACCTGCCCGGCATTTACAGTCTCACCTCCTATACCATGGAGGAAAAGCTCAGCCGTGAATACATACTCAGCAGCGACGTGGATGTAGTCATCGACGTGGCGGACGCCAGCTGCTTAGAACGCAATCTCTTTCTCACCCTGCAGCTGATTGAATTGGGCAAGCCAGTGGTGCTGGCCCTCAACATGATGGACATTGTGGAAGAGCGGGGCATGGAAATCGACCTGCACCGTCTGCCTGAAATGCTGGGCATTCCGGTGGTGCCGGTTTCCGCCCGCAAACGCACCGGTCTGGAAGTGCTGATGCACGCCGCGGAACATCATAAAAATCGTCCCCAGGACAAAAACCTGGAGCATCATCATGACAGCCAGCATCTCAGCCGGCACCTGCGGGCCCATCACGCAGAATACGTCATGGTATACAGCGATGAAATCGAGGAGCGCATTGACCTGATTCTGGAACGGCTACAACAACGGTATGGCCCCATTGACAATCCTCGCTGGCACGCCATCAAGCTACTGGAAATGGACGAGGAAATTCAGAAACTCTATCCCATGGATCTCAGTGACATCGTAGATCACAGCTACGAGGAACAAATCATCAATGAAAAATACGATTTCATTGATGAGATCATCCAGGAAGTGCTGGTGGGCAAAAGCCAGAAGGCCGAAACCACTGATCGAGTGGACCACTGGCTCACCCATCCCGTGTGGGGAATGCCCATCTTTCTGTGCATCATGGCACTAGTGTTTTTCTGCACTTTCACTATTGGTGACTTCCTCAAGGGCTACTTCGAAATGGCACTGGAAATCTTCTCCGGATGGGTGGGACAGTTGCTGGCCCTGTGGCAGGTCAACGACACCCTCACCTCCCTCATTGTGGATGGTATCATCGCTGGCGTGGGGGGCATTCTCACCTTTTTGCCCAATATTTTCATCCTGTTTCTGGCCCTGGCCTTTTTGGAGGACAGCGGTTACATGTCCCGAGTCGCCTATGTCATGGATGGCCTGATGAGCCGTATGGGACTTTCCGGCCGGGCCTTTATCCCCATGCTGCTGGGATTCGGCTGCAGCGTACCGGCTGTTATGGCCTCCCGGGCTCTGGAAGACCCCCGGGACCGGCTGCACACCATTCTGGTGACCCCCTTTATGTCCTGCAGCGCCAAGCTGCCCGTCTATGTGCTGTTCAGCCAGATGTTCTTCGGCCAGTGGGCCATGCTGGCTGCTTTTTCCATGTATGTCATCGGGCTGGTCATGGGCATTGTGGTGGCTCTCATCCTGGGACGGGTGGGCCCTCACAAGGAGCGCTGTCCCCTGCTCATTGAGCTGCCCGAATACAAAAGCCCCAATGCCCGCACCATTGCGCTATATGTATGGGAAAAGGTGGAGGATTATCTCTCCAAGGCTGGTACCACCATTTTCATCGCTTCCATCATCGTGTGGGGCCTGCTCAATTTCGGCCCCGGCGGCATGGTGGCCGATATGAGCGACAGCTTTGCCGCACAGGTGGCCCGTCTTCTGGTCCCCGTACTGGCACCCGCCGGTCTGGGCCTCTGGCAGGTGGCGGTGGCTCTATTCAGCGGGCTGGCCGCCAAAGAAGTGGTGGTTTCCAGTTTCAGCGTGCTCTTTGCTGTCACCAACATCAATTCCGATGCGGGCATGGGGCAGCTGGTGGAAATTCTAGCCTCTTTGGGCTTCGGTCCCATCAACGCCTACAGCTTGATGCTCTTCTGCCTGCTGTATACCCCCTGTGTTGCCACCATCGCCACCGTCAAGCGGGAAACCGGCTCGTGGAAATGGACCAGTTTTCTGGTGCTCTTCCAGCTGGTAGTGGCCTGGTGTGTATCCACACTCTTTTTCCAGGTGGCCAGTCATCTGCTGTAAACCTAACCGCCCCCTGACAAGGAGGGATTGTCTGTGAAAAAATTACTCAAACTGCTTTTCAGCCGGGCCGTCTTTGTGAGCCTTTTGCTTCTGCTGCAGCTGGGACTGCTAATTTTCCTTATGCTGCGTCTGAGTAAGCATTTCTATCTCTTTGATATAGGTATGCTGCTGCTCAGTCTGGTGGCGGTGTTTTATATCATCAGCCGCCCCAGCAACCCCACCTACAAACTGGCCTGGGTGGTACCCATTCTGGCCTTCCCCGTGCTGGGCGGCGCCTTTTACCTGATGACCTCTTTTCAGCGCAATGTACGCCGCTTCTGTGACCGGGTGGACCAATCCATTGCCGAAACGGTCCCCTATCTCCAGCAAGAGGAAGCCCTGTTGCAACAGTTGCGGCAGTGTGCCCCTCAACAGGCCAATCTGGTCCACTATCTCAACCAGTACGGCGGCTTTCCCATGCATGATCACACCTCTGTGAAGTACCTGCCTCTGGGCGAGGAAAAGTGGAAAGCCATGCTGGAAGAGCTGGAAAAAGCACAGCACTTTATCTTTATGGAGTACTTCATCGTGGAAGAGGGTGTCATGTGGGATTCCATTCTGGAAATCTTACAGCGCAAAGCCGCTCAGGGCGTAGATGTACGTGTGATGTATGACGGAATGGGCTGTCTGACCCTGTTGCCCTTTGACTACCCCAAAAAACTCCGCTCCATGGGAATTCAATGCCGGGTGTTCAATCCTTTTGTTCCTTTTCTCTCAGTGGTACAGAACAACCGTGACCACCGCAAAATCCTGGTGATCGACGGTCACACCGGCTTTACCGGGGGAATCAACCTGGCCGATGAATACATCAACCACAAAAAAGTCCATGGTCACTGGAAGGACACTGCTCTGCTGCTGCACGGCGAAGGGGTGCAAAATCTCACCATGCTCTTTTTGCAGATGTGGAACATCCACAGCAAAGAGCAGGAGGATTACACCCAATACCTTCCCCACACCTGGCATCCGGAACCCTTCCCTGAAAGTCCGGGCTATGTGCTCCCCTATGGGGACAGCCCCATGGACCGGGAATCGGTGGGCGAAACGGTCTATCTGGAAACCATCGCAAAAGCGCAAAGGTACGTACATGTCACCAGTCCCTACCTCATTTTGGACAACGAGATGGTCACCGCCTTTTCCACCGCCGCCAAAAGCGGCGTGGATGTGAAGATCATTGTGCCTCATATCCCGGACCACTGGTATGTGTACGCCCAAGCCCAGTCCTATTACAGCGAACTATTGGCCGCTGGAGTGCAGGTCTTTGAGTACACCCCCGGATTCATCCACGCCAAAATGTTTGTCAGCGATGACCAAACTGCGGTGGTGGGCACCATCAATCTGGATTACCGCAGCCTGTATCTCCACTTTGAGTGCGCCGCCTGGATGTTCGACTGCCCAGCGGTGGCGGACATCGAAGCCGACTTTCAGCGCACTTTGGCGCAGTGTCAGCGGGTCACTCCAGACGACTGCCGCCGTATCCCCTGGCCCAAGAAGATGCTCAACACCTTCCTGCGGCTGTTTGCTCCTCTGATGTAAAGAAATCCCGGCCCGGGCACAAGCCCGAACCGGGATTTTTTCTGTCTGTCACCAGTCCACCACATCGTTGATCAGCATGGCGTAAAGATTTTGTTCTTCTTGCAGTAGAGCGGCCACATCCTCCACCCGGCCGGTGATGGTCACCCCCACAAAGCCCAGTGGATGACTGCTCAGATAATTTTGAAGATACTCTGTACCGGGCAGATTGCGCCCCCAGGGATTCATTCCAAACCAGCCCTCTTCCCGCTCCCGGTATTTCTCGGCGCAGGTCAGAAACTCAGTCCGCAGCTGCTCTTCCACCTCTTGATCGGTACCGGTGATCTGGCCACCCCGCAGCATCACCTGGCCTTCTCTCCACACTTCGGCGTCGATGCCCATGAGATATGCCCACATCTCCTGCTCCTGAAGCAGTGGACCATACCCAATGTCCACCCCCAGCCACTGAATCTGCACCTGGGGATAACGGGCGGCCAGCTCCTTGATCTGCTCCAAAGAGCGCACATCACTGAAGCCCACAAAGCCCTCCAGCACATGATCCTGAGGCAGTTTCTCCACATCCAGATAAGTGCCTTCCGCATCCTTGACCCGGTCAAGAGCTGCACCGGCTGGCTCTTCCAATGGCTGATCGGGAAGTACACGGCTGGCCTGCACAAATTCACTGCGGAACCACTCCCCTTTGGGTACCGTCTTCTGGTGCATGGTCCCCCACCGCAAAAAGTAGGTCAGCTCATACCGATAGGGACTCTGCCGCTGGATGGCCCCGCTGTGCCCCACCTCATCTTCAAAATAGGCCTTCCACGAGCCGCCTTCCTTCCGCAGCCAGGCCTCTTCCACAAAGGGCATGGACACTGCCCGCATGGAGCTGAGTGCCACCCAATCCAGATCAGACGCCGCCGGCACCGCTTCCCGATATGCCATAAACAGCCCCGCAGCAAAGGGGAGCAGCAACAGCAGCAGCAGCGCCGCCGCAATGGCATTTTTGATCCACTCCCACAGAGTGCGCAGCCGCAGTCTACGGCGCGGCAGTTTCTCCTGAGGTACTTCCATCTCCAACGGAGGCAATGGCTCTGCATCGTCCAAGTATTCCAGCAGTGCGGTGAGATCCCGCAGCTCCTGCTCCATTTTTTTCTTTTCCTCGGCCGGCATCTTACCTGATTTGTATCGTTCCAGCCGCTGTCTCATCTGTTCTTTCACGGCTCCCCGCCTCCTTTCATCTGCTGACGCACCTGACTGCGAGCCCGCAGCAACAGGTTGCGAAACGCTCCCACCGTAATACCCATCAGCCGGGCCGCCTCCACATAGGAAAGCCCACTGCCATCCCGCAAAGCCAGTGCCTGACGCTGCCGCCAGGGAAGCCCCGCCACAATGTCATACACCCGCCGGACCTCTTCCTTTTGCTCCAGCTGCTGCTCCGGGCCAGGCCGGTGATCTGCCACCTGCCGGATGACCTCATCGTCCAGCCAGGCGGCACGACTCTCCTTGCGCACATAGTCAATGAAGGCGTTGTGAGCGGTGCGCAGCAGCCAGCTCTTGATGCGTTCATCGGCAATGTCCACCTTGCAGAAGGCCCGCAGAAAGGTTTCCTGTGCCAGTTCCTCCGCCAGATGTCTGCTGCCGCTCAGGGCCAGCAGATAGGTATACACATCCCGGTAATAGGTTTGATACAGTTCCTCCAAAATGTCCCGCTCCACCGCTCTCCCCCCTCTCTGTCCCCTATACGTTGCAGACGGCAAAAAGTCTCATTATTTTTATTGTACCTGCTCCAAAGAATTTTGTACATCTTTTCTCTTGTCCCCCTCCACAGGGCATGGTATACTGATACCTGTCGCAAACGACGGTCAGTTCGGAACCATCCTGACCCAAAACAAAACTAAGGAGGAACTCAATATGAAACTCACCACCAGAACCATGGCCTATGCCGCGGTCATCGCCGCTGTATACGCCGCCCTATGCTATGCCATGCAGCCCATTGCCTTCGGCGCCATGCAGCTGCGGGTATCCGAGGCACTCACTCTGCTGCCGCTACTCTTTCCCTTTGCGGTACCAGGACTCTTTGTGGGATGTATTTTGGCCAATTTAGCCAGCCCCATGGCCTTTCTGGACATCCCCTTCGGCTCGCTGGCAACTCTCCTTGCGGCCCTGCTCACCTGGCAGATTGGCCGCCGGGTGAAAAACCGCACGCTGGCCCTGCTGTTGGCTCCCCTTCCCCCGGTATTGTGCAATGCCGTGATTGTGGGCGCCATGCTGGCCTTTACCAGCGGCGAGGCGATCACCCCCGCTTCTTTCTCCTTGTTCGCGCTGGACATCGGGGTCACCGAAGCCATTGTGTGCTATGTGCTGGGTATTCCACTGGTGTTGGTGTTGCAGGGGATTTTCAACAAACAGCACACTTCCCTGTAATACGTAAAAAAGAGCACATCCCTGCAATCGCAGGGATGTGCTCTTTTTTCTATATGTTGAGGTATTGTGAAATGAGCTGTTCCTGATACGGCGTCAACGGAGTTTCCTGATACTCCTCCAACCGTTTATCCACCGCACGCAACGCATTTCCAGCGGCGGTGTGAGCACCTGCTTTCTGCCACATATCGTAATATCCCTTCTCCAGATACTGAGGTGTGTACAGAGCCGTCCGCATATGCTCAAAGGTATGATCTTCCATCAGGTACTGATCCCCATGGGGCACTGCCATGATGGTATCCAAGGCCAGTGTATCTTCATTCACTGTCACGCCTTCCTTCATAAACAGGCACATTTTGGTCATTTCTTCATCCATCAGGAATTTGTCATAGCTGATGATATTGTAAGAATCCAAAATGCCCGCTCCATGCAGGATAAAGTCTGTACCCGCCAGCAGGGTAGGCAGCATCACCATGGTGGCTTCAATGCCGGCCTGTGCATCCACCAACTTGGAATCGCACAGCGCACCGCCCGAACGGCAGGGCATGTGATACTTATCCGCCAGACCCCGGACATAGATAGCGGTCAAACCCGCCTCAGGCGCTCCGATGGCCGGTGTAACAAAGCGCAGATCCGCAGAACCCGCGGCGTTGCCATACAGGATAGGCACACCGGGATGTACCAGCTGTGCCAGCACGATACCCGCCAGCATTTCCGCATTGGCCAGAGCCAGAGCGCCTGCCAGAGTCACAGGGCCTGTGGCGCCGGGTAATACCGCGCTGGAGAAGAACAGAGGCTGATTTTCTTCCGCATATGCCACGATGGCTTCCAGCATTTTGTCGTCATAGGACAGCGGCGAAATGGGGCTGATAAGGCCCAGACACACATACTGTCCATCTTCGTGCTTATCATAAAAATCCCGTACCAACTGAATGGAAAACTTGGATTTTTCATAACCAGCGGTCAGCCCCATGATGGGCTTGGTGCAATATTTCAGCGTCACTGCCAGCTGATAGGTCAGCTGCTTAGCCGGCTCCACATCATTGGCAGTGGTCACCCAGGGAGACACCATATTGATGGTGGGGCTGTTTTCCGCCAGCTTCATAAAGTTGATCACATCCTGAGACTGGGAAGACCAGTACTCTTCCCCCTTCTTGATAAAGATGGGACCATTGGGCAGACAGAAGCAGGGTTTGCCGCCGCCGATCACTACATCGTGTTCGGGCTTACGGGCCAGCATACGGAAACTGGGAGGGCAGTGCTTCAGGGCCTCGTCCAGCATCGCCTCCGCGATGTAGACGATCTCCCCTTCCACCCGGGCACCTGCCTTGCGGAAAATATCCAGCGCCATTTGGCTGGGCATATGTACCCCTTTCCTTTCCAGCAAGGTGACCGATGCCGCGTGGATCTTTTCCACATCCCGCATATCATATAAATCATTGCGCAATCTCATGGTTATTCCGCCGCCTTTCCTGCGTTCTGAACCGTTTTCTCCACAGCCGGCATGATGTACTCCGTCAGCTCGCCTGTATCACTGTCCAAGTTGCCATAATCGTAATGGATCATATGAATGTTCTTTTCAGGAGCCATCCCCTTCACAAAGAACCGGATGAATCCGATCACCACCAGCAATTCCATAAAGAAGACCGGGAATCCGGTAATGGCCTTGACAGACTTGGCGCCATCCAGACCGCCGCTGGACAGGAACAGCACCGCGATGGAAGCCATCATCACGCCCCAGAAAATCTTGATCTTCATGGGAGCTTCTTCAGACAGATATTCCTTACCGGGCTGAATGGTCATCATGGAAACGGTGGATGTCATGGAATTGGCCAGTGTAATGAAGGAAATCAGCTGAGTGATCAGCAGCAACGGCTTGGTGATGGCGTCAAAGGGCAGATAACTCATGGTGAAAATCTGCATATAATCGTGGCCATGAGCCTCCAGTACAGACAACAGATCCTCGCCCATCACAAACTGGGTGTGCGCCGCAAAACCTCCGAACATGCCAAACCAGAACATGGCAAAGAAGGAAGGCAGAATCATATTTACTACTACAAATTCCCGCAGGGTACGGCCCTTACTCAAAGTGGCCATAAACAAACCGGTCATGGGCGCGAATGCAATCCAGTCCAGCCACCAGATGTTATTCCACCACTGGGGCCACAGATCGCTTTCAGGCATGAAGCCCTGTACGGTGAGCATGGGAATATAGTCGCGAATAAACTGGCCAAAGGCTTCACTGGTCAAGTTAAACATAAAGCTCTTGGGGCCAAACACCACCACGAAGATCAGGAAGAAAATAAACAGGTAGGTATTCTTCTCGGACAGCCAGGCAATGCCCTTTTTCAGACCAGATACACTGGTGGCAGTATAGATGATGGTAATTACAATGGAAATGCCAATCCAGGAAGCCAGACCGGTTTTGATGTTGAACAGGTATTCCAGACCGCTGCCCAGCTGCAGCAAACCGTAGCCCATGGAGCCGGCCACACCGCCGATGATGGAGAACAGACAAACCGCATCCACTACGGTTTTGCCCCGTTCGCCCAGCCGCTCGCCACACAGAGGATAGAAGGCGGAACTGGCAGCATAGGGTTTTTTCAGATTGTAATATGCATAGGTAACCACAATGCCAAAAGCGGTATACAGCGCATAGGGAGTAAAAGCCCAGTGCAGCCACTCAAAATTCAAAGCATCAATAATGGCCTGATAGCTGCCGGGTTCCAGTCCAAATACCTGGGGCGGACGAGCGGTATATTCCACCATTTCCGCAGTGGGCCACAGAATGAAACCGGTGGCCATACCGGCACAAAGTGACAACGCAAAGTACTCAAATGTCTTGAGTTCAGGTTTTGCGTTGGGGCCGCCCAGACGGATATTGCCGATGGGCAACAGTGCCACCAGGAAGCAGAAACCTACAAAAAACAGAGTCGACAGGCTGATAAACCAGCCCATGTCCTTCATTACCAGCATAACGCCCTTGTCGATCACGCTTTTGAAGAGATCCGGAACCGCAATACCAGTAACCAAAATGGCGAAAAAGAACACAATCGGTACAATGGATACGCCCCACCGTATTTTGTAATCTTTGGGATTGTGCTGCAAAACCTTATCTTCCAATTTTTCCATAACCTTTTTTTCCTCCTCTCTTTTTGACCACATACAAAATCATTTGTGCGTTGATGCCGATCAGAAAACAGATGAACGCCACTTGGACACCCGATACCAGGCCCACCAAACCGCGCCATTCCACCGGCTGGCAAAATACATATACCATATAGGCCAATCCCGAGATAATCCCCAGCACACTGGCCCCCGCTGCCAAATGAAGCCCTGCGTACATGAAACCACACACCGCTGCAGCCGCAATCATAGAGATCATTCCCCAAACTATGATATCTGCCACACCAGGCCGCATATGTAGCATGAGCATGGAAATGCCTGCCAACAACAAACACAGACCTCCGCCCAATATTGGAATCCACGTAAACCACCGTATGTCACGTTTTCCAGGCCAACCTTTCCAACCCAACATCCTTTTCACCTCCTCGCACTGATGGTTTGTGAGTTTATTTTATATCTGTGAAATTTCTCTGTCAATAAAATTTTCATATATATAAAATTTTGTTGCATCCTGCACAACATTTTTTATCAATCATTGGAAGATTCTCCTGCCTGTTTTTCATTTTGCAATAAAAAAGGCCGCCCATCAGGGCAGCCCTTTACACAGCGTACAAATTTCTTATTGTGTAGAGTCCATCATATCTCTTCCGCCATGCCGTTCTGTAATCTGTTTTACCCAATAACTGGAACAGGGTTTGTCAGATTGATTGCTCAGACTGTGTTTCGACATGGCCGCAATATAAAACGAATCGCCGGGGTGCAGCACAAATTCTTCATCTTCAATAGTGATGGTGAGCTCCCCTTCCAACACCAAGCCGATTTCATCATATACATGCGTCCATCCTTTTTTATATTCGCAATGAGGCTGGACCACAATGATCAGCCCATCCAGCCGTCCCGAGCCGAAATTGACCGATTCATAGCGGATTTGATCTTTTTGTTCAAAGATAACCTCCCGCTCTTGGGCTCGGATCACCTGACGGGACCAATTTTTATTGTCCAGCAATTTGATCAGCGAAATGTCCAACGCAGCGCAGATTCGCTGCACATATTCCAGTGTAGGACTGCACAAATCCCTCTCCAGATTGCTGAGGAATCCCACCGACAGACCTGTCTGCTGGGCCAGTTCTGTCAGAGTCATTTTTTTCTTCTTTCGAATGCTTCGCAGACGAGCCCCAACATCATCAATCATGATCTTTTCCTCCATCTACTTTTCACGTGTAAATTTATTTTATACTAAATCCACCAATTTTTGCAACGATTTTTCGTTTTTTATATATATGAAAATTTTATTGCTTTTTTTCTATTTTGCAGCTATAATATGGGTGCACAAATTTCACATATGGAGGTGTTTCTCTTTGAAAAGACAAAGCCCCAGTATTTTCAATGATATCGTAGGACCCACGATGGTGGGACCTTCCAGCTCCCATACCTGCGGACCTTCCCGAATTGGATTTTTGTCCCAGCAGCTGTTGCCAGGCCAACTGAAAAAAGCCATTGTCGCCTTTGCACGTGAAGGTGCCTACACTTTGATGTACAAAGGTCAACGCTCCGATATGGGATACATCAACGGTCTGTTGGGCCGCCGCCCTGAAGATCCCCGTCTGCGGGATGCATTCCAGCAAGCCCGGGAGGCTCAGGTAGAAGTGGAGTTCCGCATCGAGGATTTCCCGCCGGTGGTTCCCAACATCTCTCACATCACTCTGGAAAACACCCAGGGCCAACAAGTGGTGGTGTATACCGATTCCACCGGCGGCGGTACCGTCCGTCTGCTGGAAATCGATCACTTCCCTGTAGACATCGTGGGAGACTGCTATGAGCTCATCATCCGCACCGATTGCGGAGAGGCAGAAAATCAGGAGATGATGAAACAAGTACAGGCATTGCGCCATCCCACCGAGGGCTTTTCGATATCCACTGTGGAAGACCGGGGATTGCTCAATCTGAAATACCGTACCGCCTGTGACCAGGTCCTGCTGGATCAAATCTCCGCTTTGCCTCATGTCATTGGCGTGACCCAAATGGAACCTGTTCTGGTGGTTCCTTCCAACCGGCAATGTCAGCTGCCCTTTCAAAGCGCTGAGGAAATGCTGACTCTGGCTCGGAAACGCAACTGCTCTCTGGCTGAATTGGCCATTGACTATGAAATGGCCCGCAGCGGCTGGAATCGTCAACAGGTGTGGGACTACATGGAATATGTGGTACGTACCATGGAACACAGCTCCCAGGCCGCGCTGGAAGGCAATATCGACATGGCGGGCATCATCCAGCCCACCGCAGGCAAAGTGGAAAACTATGTCAAGACCAATCCCCGCGCTCTGGACATGGGCGTACTGAACACCGCCGTCCCCTGGGGCATGGCCACCATGGAATACAGCAGCGCCATGGGTGTGGTACTCTGTGCTCCCACCGGCGGATCGGCTGGATTGTTCCCCGGATCGGTGCTGGGCGTGGCAAATCATCTGGGACTTTCCATGAAAGAAAAGGTGGAAGCCATGCTGGTCACCGCCATCATCGGCATTGTCATGAGCAAAGACTGCAACTATTCCGCCGAATTGTACGGCTGCCAGGTAGAGCCAGGCGCCGCCTCCGGTATGGCCGCTGGCGGATTGGTCTATCTGATGGGCGGAACTCCTGAGCAATCCTGTCAGGCAGCTTCCTGCGCCGTTCAAAATATTTTGGGCACCATTTGTGATCCGGTGGCTGGTCTGGTACAAATTCCCTGTATCAACCGCAATGCCATGTCAGTGGCCAATGCAGTGGTATCCGCCAACATGATTATGGGTGGCTTTGATCCTCTGATTCCGCTGGATCAGACCGCCGAAACCCTGTTCCGCGTAGGCCGTCAGCTGCCCAGCGAACTGCGCTGTACCTGCAAAGGTGGTCTGTGTACCACGCCTTGCGGTCAGCAGCTGGCCCGAGAACAGGATGAACGTGACGCAAAACGTTGATTTTTCTTTACTATGAACACCAAATGGAATGCTCTGTGGAGATGTGTCCGTCCCACTGCGTATATGATTTTTGGACAACTCTGTTACAGCGTGGCCATCAATGCCTTTTATGCCCCCAACCATGTGGCCGGAGGTGGATTGGCTGGCATTGCCACTGTCATCAACTATCTCATTCCCATTCCCATCGGTCTGACTACCTTTTTAATGAGCGCGCCCTTTTTACTGATCGCCTGGTTTGTAAAAGGACACTCCTATACCATACGCACCCTTGTTTCCACCGTTGTCAGTGTGGTTCTGATTGATTTGCTGGCTTTTTTGCCAGCGGCCACCGATGACCGTCTGGTTGCTGCCATGATGGGAGGTGCCATCTATGCCATGGGAGCCGCTTCCATGGTGCGAGCGGAATGTTCGGCGGGTGGGTCTGATCTGATTGCCCGACTGATGCAGCACAAATGGCCCCATTTTTCCCTGGGAAGCTGTATTTTGGCTGTGGACGGCCTATGTGTCATTGCAGCCGCTTTGGGATACCACGACATCAACGCCGGTATTTTTTCCATTATCGCGGTCTATTCCTGTTCTGTGTTTACAGATCGGATTTCCAGTGGTTTTCAAAATGCCTGCTCCTGCCAGATCATCACCCAGCAGCCCCCGCAGGAATTGGCTCATACCATTCAAGCCACTCTGCACCGCGGTGTCACTCTGCAATCTGCTGAAGGCATGTATCACCACCAAACCATCAACCTTTTGCTGGTGGTGGTCAAAGCCCGAGAAGTGTTCAAGCTCAAAGAATTGGTAGCCCAGCAGGACCCCAGTGCCTTTGTGGTGGTCACCCCCGTCAATGAAGTCAAAGGCGGCGGATTTGATTCCCAGATTGGACACTATGAAACTTCCTGACGCAATTTTCAACCTTTCTCATTCTACCTTGGAGAGTCCTTGTTGATAGAACAAGGACTCTCTTTCTTTTGGGCTTTGATTGAAATACAGGTAAAATTATGGTATTCTATAAGATAGAACTCGCAAAATAACAGCAATGAATTTACACAAAAGAGGATGTGACATTTTGAATACCCAAGCATTGGCTGATCTGCTCTTTACCGAGCCTCTCAAGACCCCGGAAGAATACGAGGAAATGTACCCCGAACGGGAATTGCCCGAGGGGGCCAAAGTCACCCGAATGGCTCCCAGCCCCACTGGCTTTATGCATCTGGGCAATCTGTTCGGCGCCATCACCGATGAGCGTCTGGCCCATCAAAGCGGAGGCATTTTTTACCTGCGCATTGAGGACACCGACAAAAAGCGGGAAGTGGAAGGCGGTGTGGAAACCATTCTGAAGGTGTTCCGCCAGTTTGGCCTGCACTTTGATGAAGGCGCCACATTGGAAGGGGACAACGGCGTATATGGTCCCTATCGCCAGCGGCAACGGGAGATGATTTACAAATCCTTTGCCAAGAGCCTGGTGCTGCGTGGACTGGCCTATCCCTGCTTCTGTACCGAAGAAGAACTGGCCGACATGCGTGCCCGTCAGGAGGCCAATAAGGAAAACTTCGGCTACTACGGCAAATACGCCAAATACCGTGACTGCCCTCTGGAAGAGGTAGAACGCCGCATCAAAGCGGGCGAACCCTGGGTGCTGCGGTTTCGCTCCATGGGTGATCCTGCCAAAAAGGTCTATCACACCGACCTGATCAAGGGCAAAATGGAATTCCCCGAAAACGATCAGGATGTGGTGCTGCTGAAATCGGACGGCATCCCCACCTATCACTTTGCTCATGTCATCGACGACCACCTGATGCGTACCAATGTGGTGGTCCGCGGAGAGGAATGGCTGGCCACCCTGCCCATTCACCTGCAGCTGTTTGATACACTGGGCTTCAAGCGGCCCAAATATGCCCACACCGCCCAGCTGATGAAGATGGACGAAGGCAGCAAACGCAAACTGTCCAAGCGGAAGGACCCTGAACTGGCCCTGGATTTCTACCATGCGGAAGGTTATCCGGTGCCTTCGGTCATTGAATACCTGCTGACGCTGCTCAACTCCAACTTTGAGGAATGGCGTCTGCGTAATCCCCAGGAGCCGGTGGACAAGTTCCCCTTCTCCACCAAAAAGATGAGTGTATCGGGCTCCCTCTTTGATGTGGACAAACTCAAAGATGTAAGCAAAAACGTCATCGCTCAAATGGACGCTAAGACGGTATATGACTACGTCACCCAATGGGCGCAGCAGTACGATGCGGAATTTGCCGCTCTGCTCACCCGGGACCCCGCATATACCCAGTCCATTCTGGCCATCGGCCGGGGCGGCAAAAAGCCCCGTAAGGACATCGCCATCTGGAGCGAAGTGAAGGCCTATATGGGCTTCTTCTTCGACGAACTATTCCACCCGGAGTACGAATTCCCCTCCAATGTGAGCAAGGAAGATACTCTGCGGATTCTGGAGGAATACCACGCCTCCTATCAGCCCGAAACCGATATGAATGTCTGGTTTGAAAAGGTGTGCAGCCTGTCCGAAGCCATTGGCTTTGCCCCCTCCACCAAGGAATACCGGGCCAACCCTGAAGCCTACCGCGGACATCCCGGCGACACCTCCATGGTGCTGCGGGTGGCCGTCACCGGCCGGCAAAACGCGCCCGATCTGTTTACTGTCATGAACATCCTGGGACCGGAACGGGTCAAGCAGCGTCTCAACCGGGCCTATGAATTTGTACTGGGCGAGTGATCCGCCCCATCTCATAATGAAAAGGAATGAAACCAATGGAAGAAATGACCTCCAATTTTATCACCGAGATCATCGACGCGGATGTGGCCGCCAACCCTGATCTCAAAATCCACACCCGGTTCCCTCCGGAACCCAACGGCTATCTGCACATCGGCAGCGCCAAAGCCATCTATATCAACTACGCCGCAGCCAAAAAATACGGCGGCCTGTTCAATCTGCGGTATGACGACACCAATCCCACCCGGGAGGACACCGAATATGTAGACTCCATCCGCTCCGATCTGGAATGGCTGGGCGCCCACCCCGACGGCGGTGTGTTCTATGGCAGCGATTACTTTGACAAATGCTATGAATTTGCCGTCAAGCTCATCAAAGAGGGCAAAGCCTATGTATGCGACCTCTCTCCCGATGAAATGCGGGAATACCGGGGCACTCTCACTCAGCCCGGCCGTAACAGTCCTTACCGGGACCGCTCGGTGGAAGAAAATCTGCGGCTGTTCCAGGAGATGAAGGAAGGCAAACATCCCGAAGGGTCTCACACCCTGCGGGCCAAAATCGACATGGCCTCCCCCAATATGAATCTGCGTGACCCGGCCATTTACCGCATCAGCTTTTCCCACCACCATCGCCAGGGCGACAAGTGGTGCATCTATCCCCTGTATGATTTTGCCCATCCCATTCAGGACGCGCTGGAAGGGGTCACTCACTCCCTGTGCTCCATCGAATTTGAAAACCACCGTCCGCTGTACGACTGGGTGATCGCCAATGTGGGATTCCAGCAGGAACCTCACCAGTATGAATTTGCCCGTCTCAATGTCACCCGTACGGTGATGAGCAAACGCTATCTGCGCCAGCTGGTGTTCGACGGCTATGTGGACGGCTGGGATGACCCCCGGATGCCCACTCTGTGCGGTCTGCGCCGCCGGGGTTATACTCCTTCGGCCATTTTTGACTTTGTGCGCCGGGCCGGTATCTCCAAGACCTACTCCATGGTGGATGTGGGCTTGTTGGAGCACTGTATCCGCGAGGAACTCAATGAGTCCGCTCCCCGCCGCATTGCGGTGCTGGACCCGCTGAAGGTCACCATCACCAACTATCCTGAGAACCAGACCGAGACCTTTGACCTGCCCAACAATCCGCTGAAGCCGGAAGAGGGTACCCGTCCGGTGACTTTCTCCCGCACCCTGTATGTGGAACGCAGCGACTTTATGGAGGAAGCGCCTAAAAAATTCTTCCGTCTCAAGCCGGGCGGCGAAGTGCGGTTGATGGGCGCGTACCTCATCACCTGTGAGGATGTCATCAAGGATGAAGCTGGACAGGTGGTGGAACTGCGCTGCAAAGCCGATCTGGAAACCCGCAACGGCAATCCGGCCGACGGCCGCAAGGTGCGGGGCACCATCCACTGGGTATCGGCGGATCACTGTGAAAATGCCACAGTGCGGCTGTACGACTATCTGTTCACGGTGGATGACCTGAGCGATATCCCCGAGGACAAGAATTTCCTGGATTATGTGGACCCCAACTCCTGCACTGTGCTGGAAAACTGCAAGCTGGAGGCCTGTATGGCCGACGTGGCGGCAGAAGAGAAATTCCAGTTTGTGCGCAATGGTTATTTTGTGCGGGACCTGAAGCTGCCCGGCACCTACAACCGCATTGTGGGACTGAAGGACAGCTACGCAAAGGCCAATAAATAAGACCAAGACCACCTGTTCCTGAGGAGGTGCTATATATGAAACGGTACAAGCCCTTTTTCATAGTTGGTTTGCTTATTTTGGCTGTGGTGGGAGGTGTCTGGCTGACACTGCGCGCCACTGCCCACTACCCTACCCCAGGAGAACCGGTCTCCTATCCGGTCAATCAGGCAGAAGGCTTCGTCCTGTCTGTGGAGGAGCCCACCTGGTCCCCCTTCCGTGGCTATACTCTGCGCTATGCCATTGCCATTGATTCCCCGGAGGTCTATTCTCTGGTGGATGACGCGCCCCAAACCTTTGAGCATCTGGAATGGTTTCACCAAGGACAATGGGTCCGACTGGTCCGTCAAACCGAATCAGGCGCCTATGTAACTTTTGACATTGGTGGCAGCGAAAACACCGGATTCCAGGGCAGCCTGGTACAGAAATATGAAGGCTATGGCACCCGTCTGGAACCTGGCACCTACCGTTTGACGCTGGAGATGACCGACTCGCAAAATGAACCCCACTATTTGGCGGCGGAGTTTGAAATTGAATGACCCGCATAAATGAAAAAAGCGGAAACCGAAAATCGGTTTCCGCTTTTTTTGCTGTACAGAGGCCACTGAGCCCTCCAAAACTGCCGGGGCATCGCAACTACCAGAGCCGCCGCCACGCAAAAACAGGACCGATGACTCGGTCCTGTTTTTTTATTCCTTCTTTTCCCCTTCGTCAGGGTCCGGCAATGCCCGGGTAGAACGCTTCACATAGTCGTTTACCGCAATGGCAGCCTTATTGATAGGCAGAATGGTACCGGCACCGCCTACACAACCGCCGGGACAACCCATACCTTCGATGAGATAGCCGTTGCGCTTACCCGCCTTGGCCAGTGTCAGCAGCTTCTTGCAGTCCTTCAGACCTTCCGCGCGGTCAATGAGCACTTCCTTATCGGGATAGTATTCCTTGATGCACTTTTCAATGGCGCTGGCCACACCGCCTGCAACACCGTAGCCACGTCCGGCGCCGGTGGCGTCATGGAAGCTGGTGGTCTTTTCCATGTCGGCAAATTCGATGCCCTTTGCCACAAACATCCCCATCAGCTCTTCAAAAGTGATGACGAAATCCACATCACTGCGTACCGTCCGGCGGGACGCCTCCAGCTTTTTAGCGGCGCAGGGGCCGATGAACACCACGCTGGCATTGGGATTTTTCTCCTTGATATACCGGGCGGTGGCCACCATGGGAGTGAGCTCGTTGCTGATGCTGCCAATCACATCGGGGAAGAACTTCTTGGCCAGCATGGACCAGGAAGGACAGCAGGATGTGAGCAGGAAGGGCAGATCATTGGGTACATGCTCCGCATAGTGCTTGGCCTCTGCCATGGCGCCCATATCCGCGCCCAGGGCCACTTCATATACCTTGGCAAAGCCCAGAATCTTCAGCGCCTCCTTGATCTTGTCAGGAGTGGCCAGAGGACCAAACTGTCCCACAAAAGCAGGAGCAATGGCCGCAATCACTTCTCGTCCGGACTGCATGGCCCGGATGAGCTGGAAAATCTGAGACTTGTCCGCAATGGCCGCAAAGGGACAGTTCACCATACACATACCGCAGGACACACACTTGTCATAGTTGATCTTGGCCCGTCCCAGGTAATCGCTTTCAATGGCATCCACGCCACAGGCCGCTGCACAGGGCCGCACCCGTTTGGTGATGGCATCATAGGGGCAGGCTTCCTTGCACCGTCCGCACTTGATGCACTTTTCCTGATCAATATAGGACTTACCCTTGACAATGGAGATGGCCTTCACCGGGCACACGCTGGTGCAGGGATGCGCCAGACAGCCTTTGCAGTTGGCGCTGACGATAAAGGACTTCACCTCACAGGCATCACAGGCCGAAGGAATCACATTGATCAGCGGGGGCTCATAATACTTTTCCGGAATGGCGCTCTCCTCAATCCCCTTGGAGATAGGCGCCGCCTCGTCCGGTTTCCGCAGCGACAACCCCATAGCCAACCGCAGACGTTCCCCAATAATGGCTCGCTCCTGAAATACACTGTCCCGATAATGGGCCACCTCACCGGGGATAATCTTGTAAGGGATTTCCTCGATCTCATGAATGTCCCGATTTTCATAGGCCAGTTTGGCAATTTCCGCGAACACATGCCGGCGAATGGTCGTCACCGGCGTATACAACCCTCTCATTCCACTCATTCAGCTTTCACATCCTTCGAAATAATAGACAGAATTTCGGCCATGATGGTCTGACTGTTGGCATTGTCGTACAGCACCCCACCAATCTCCACCCGGGGGGAGCGGCCCACATGCTTTTCGCCCAGACATTTTACACTTTCCATTTTGACGGCGATGTCAGTGGAAAAATTCTGGTCCAGATCCTCCGCCAGATTCTTCAGGGTTTCAATAGACTCCACCAAATCCAGCGCTCCATGCATGACACATTCAGTGCACACGCAAATTTTAACGGGCAACGTTTTCACTTTGACGCTTCCTCCTTTTTGTACCGTTCCAATTTTACTGTCTTATTATACCATACCTGCTTCTAACCCGTCCACCACAACCGCACAGCGATTTTCATAAAATTTCTCCCCATTTCTCCCAAATCCTGCTGCAAATGGAAAACCCTCTCCAGCATAAATATTCTGGCGCTGCCCATACTAATGAAAAAACCAAAGGGAGGCATCTACATGCAATCATCCATCCAAACCATCCGCGCACTGGAAGTGCTGGATTCCCGTGGAAATCCCACGCTGGCGGTACAGGTCACCACCCAAAGCGGTGCCTGTGGACAGGCTATGGTTCCCTCGGGCGCTTCCACCGGCGCATTTGAAGCCTGTGAATTGCGAGACGGCGGCCAGCGTTATGGAGGCAAAGGGGTAGCCGTTGCCCAATACCATGTCAATCATCTGTTGGCAGACGCTCTCAGGGGAATGCCTGTGGACGACCAGCGAGCCATCGACCAACGCCTCCTGCAACTGGATGGCACCCCTGACAAGCATCGGCTTGGAGCCAATGCCCTGCTGGGTGTGTCCATGGCCTGCGCCCAGGCCGCCGCCGCTGCCCGCGGAGTGCCTCTATATCGCTATCTGGGAGGGAGCCAGGCCCATCGGCTGCCGGTTCCCATGATGAATGTCATCAACGGCGGCCGTCATGCGGAGGGCAACCTCTCCTGTCAGGAATTCATGATCATGCCCAATGGAGCAGATTCTTTCCCCGAGTGTGTCCGTTGGTGCGCGGAAGTGTATCACGCACTGGGCAGCCTGCTGCGGCAAAAGGGTTTTGGCACCGCAGTGGGAGATGAGGGTGGCTATGCCCCGGCTCTTCGGGAAGACGCCGAAGCCATTGAGTATATTCTGGAAGCCATTCGCATCGCAGGTTTTCAGCCTGGGTATCAGTTCTGTCTGGCTCTGGACCCCGCCGCCACTGAAATGTACGATGCCGCCAAGGAAGAGGGCTGTCCCGGCAACTATTACTTTTGGAAACTGCACCGGATGTATACGCCCCAGGCACTAATGGATTTGTGGGAGGATTGGTGCCGCCAATATCCCATCCGTTCCATCGAAGACCCGCTGGCAGAAGAGGACTGGGAGAATTTCACCAAGCTTACTGCTCGCCTGGGGAATCGAGTGCAACTGGTGGGAGATGATCTGCTGGTGACCAATACAGCCCGACTAGAAAAAGCCATTGGGCTTCACGCCTGCAATGCCATTCTCATTAAAGTCAATCAAATTGGTACTCTGAGCGAGGCCATGGATGCGGTGGAACGGGCCCAGCGAGTGGGATGGAACGCCATTATTTCTCACCGCAGCGGGGATACGGAAGATACTTTCATCGCCGATCTGGCAGTGGCCACCGGCAGTGGGCAAATCAAAACCGGAGCCCCTTGTCGTGGAGAACGCACTGCCAAATACAACCGTCTGCTCACCATTTGCCAACAGTTGGGGCCTCAGGCTCTGTACACCGGTTTATGGCGATAAATGTAGAAAAATCCCTTGTTCCTCTGGTGTCCTGACGCGTTTTATGATATAATAATCCAAAACCTTGTATCATATTTTGAAACGCAAAAGGAGTTTGCCATGGAAAAGGGTGAAAAGGGGGTCCAGACACTGGACCGGGCCCTCAATGTTTTGGAATTGCTGGCAGTCCAAAAAAGCGGTTTGGGAGTCACCGAAATCGGACAACAGGTGGGACTGCACAAAAGCACCGTTCATCGGCTGCTGAGCGCACTGCTGCAACGGGGATATGTGGAAAAAGACGAGGCCGGCCTGTACAAAATCGGCCTGAAAGTGGTGGAGATTTCCTCTCTGCACCTCAACAGCATTGAACTGAAAACCGAAGCCTCTCCCTACCTGCACACCTTGTCCGCCATCAGCACCCAGCCGGTGCATCTGGCCACTCTGATGGACGGCGAGGTGGTCTACATCGAAAAGGTGGATACCGTCACCAGCATCCGGCTCTATTCTCACATCGGACGCCGGGTACCGGCTCACTGCAGCGGAGTGGGACGCGCTCTCTATCTGGATTACAGTGATCTGGAGCTGACCGAGTCCTTCAAGGGCTATGATTTCATCCCCTATACCCCCAACACCATCACCAACCTGGGCAAATTTGTGGACCAAATGCGGCGGTTCCGGCAACTGGGCTATATCATTGATGATGAGGAACATCAGTTGGGTGTGCGCTGCATTGCCGCTCCCATCCGAGATTACCGGGGAAAAATCATCGCTTCGGTGAGTACCTCAGGGGACAAGAGCATCCTCTCCCCTGACCGGGACGAAGAATTGGCGGGACATGTCCTGCGTTGTGCGCAGGAAATTTCCCGGCGTATGGGATATACCCTGTAAAATAAAAACCGGCACAGCCTGCGCTGTGCCGGTTCTTTTTTATCCATTTCTCAATAGTTCTCAGCCTTGATGCGGAAGTAAGCTCTGGGGTGATCGCAAACAGGACAGATCTCAGGCGCTTCTTCTCCGTAATAAATGTGTCCGCAGTTGCCGCACTGCCACTTGTTCTTGCCTACACGCTTGAACACTTCACCGGTTTCCACATTGGCCAGCAGTTTGTTGTAGCGTTCCTCGTGTTCCTTCTCGATGGCTGCTACGCCTTCAAACAACGCCGCAATGCGGTCAAAACCCTCTTCTCTGGCTTCCTTGGCAAAAGTGGCATACATGTCGGTCCACTCGTAATTTTCACCTTCCGCAGCGGCCTTCAGATTGGCCATGGTATCGCCAATGCCATCCAGCAATTTGAACCAGATCTTAGCATGTTCCTTTTCGTTGTTGGCAGTTTCCTCAAACAACTCCGCAATCTGCACATACCCTTCCTTGCGTGCCTTGGAGGCGAAGTAGGTATATTTGTTGCGTGCCTGAGATTCACCCGCAAATGCCGCCATCAGATTGGCTTCTGTTCTGCTGCCCTTCAGTTCCTTCATAGTACCTCTTCCTTTCTTTGTGTATCAATATTTTCTGCTGCGCAGGCGGCACATAGGCCGCCAAAACTGAGATCCATCCACTGTACTTCTCCCACTCCAGCCTTTTGCGCCTGCTTCAGCAAAATTTCCATTCCTTCCGCCGGCAGATCCACCACACACCCACACTTACTGCATACAAAATGAGGATGGGATGACAAATGTCCATCATAACGTTCTGCCTGCTGTTTTGTCAGCACCCGCCGAATCTCTCCCTGTTCTTCCAGAACCTTCAAATTGCGATATACCGTTCCCAAACTGAGATTGGGCATTTGTGGCCGTAAATCCTCAAATACCTTTTCTGCAGAGGGATGTTCGGGCGACTGCTGCAAATACTCCAAAATACATGCCCGCTGCCGGGAATGCCGAAGCTTTTTGCCCATATCGTCACCTCTTAATGAGAATCATTCTTAATAATTTAAGTATATCACATGATTTACTTTTGTCAAGCTTTTCTGCAAATTCGCTGTTCATGATATGGACATTTTTTCATGCTATAATAATAAAATACAGCTATGAAAGGAGTCCTCTATGCATTTTATTCTACCCCTTTTGACCGCGTGCAGCCTATTGCTCAGCGGATGTGCTTCTTCTGCACCAATCAGCCCTGTCTCCGTTCCCGAAGGAACCATTCGAGTACATTTCATCGACGTAGGACAGGCAGACAGCATTTTGATTCAATGCGACCAACAAAATATGCTCATTGACGCCGGCAACAACGACGATGGTCCGTTGGTGGTGGATTATCTGCAGCAACAAGGTGTGCAACAGCTTCAATACGTCATCGGCACCCATCCTCATGAGGACCACATCGGTGGACTGGATGATGTGCTGGATTCCTTTCCAGTAGAACAAGTTCTCCTGCCGCCGGTGGACAGCACCACCCGCACCTATGAGGAAGTACTGGATTCCATAGAAAAGCAGGAATTGGAAATCACCGTCCCGCAAATAGGAGAAACCTATCCTCTGGGAGATGCTCTCTTTACCATTCTTTCCCCGGGCAAACAGAACTATTCCTCCCTCAACGACTGGTCCATTGTGGGGCGGCTTAGTTATGGCCAAACCAGCTTTCTCTTTATGGGTGATGCGGAACAGACAGTGGAAGAGGAAATTCTTCGTCAAGAAGGGACAGTAGCCAGCGATGTGCTCAAGCTGGGGCATCACGGCAGCAATACCTCCTCCAGCCAGGCCTTTTTGGAAGCGGTCTCTCCGGCCTTTGGCGTCATCAGCTGCGGAACCAACAATGACTACGGCCATCCTCACCAGGAAATTTTGGATCGATGTGAGGCTCTGGGGATTGATTTGTACCGCACCGATGAGCAGGGAACTCTTGTGGTATCCAGTGATGGCCAGCAACTCACTTGGAACACCACTCCCATCCAGTCCTCCGCCCCGGGTGATACACCTGCCCAAGTGGTGGTCACACCCTCAGGCAAAAAATATCACCGCCCCGACTGCGGACTCATCCGCAAAAGCCAGACCACTTCTATGAGCAAAGACGAGGCTGTGGCCCAGGGATACGCCCCCTGTCAAAGCTGCAAGCCTGAGTAAAGGAGAAATTCCATGTATATTGTTGATCGCATCGAGGGAGCCCAAGCGGTGTGCGAGGCTCTTGATCACACTCTTCATTCCATCCCCTTGGAACAGCTGCCTGCCGGCACTGCCGAGGGGGATTGTCTGGAATGGGTTGCCGGACGGTGGATTTTTTTGCCAGAAATCACCCAAGAACGGCGTGCCCGTCTGGCAGCCCGCCGCCAAAAGCTGACCCGCACACACAAGGATCCATAAAATCCCCCTATTGCCTTCTAGGGCATAAAAAAACGGACCCGCTTTGGGGTCCGTTTTTTATGTACTTCAGGCTTTTTCTTCCAGTACAATGCACTTTCTGGGGCACTTGCTGACGCAAATTCCGCAGCCGGTACATTTGCTGTAATCGATAACTGCGTTGAAGTTTTCCACCTTGATGGCTTCATTGGGGCAGTTCTTCTGGCACAGCATACAGCCGATGCAAGCCTTGTCGCACACTGCCTTGGCATCCACGCCCTTGTCCTTGTTGCTGCACAGCACATGCACCTTAGCAGAGGCCGGAACCAGCTGAATCAGATGTCTGGGACAGGTCTTGACACAGGCACCACAGGACACACATTTTTCCTCATCTACCACAGCCACACCGTTTACAATGTGGAGAGCGTCAAACTTACAGGCTTCCACACAGGAACCCAGACCGCAGCAACCATAGGCACAGGCCTTGTCGCCGCCGGCAAAACGCATGGCGGACACACAGTCGGAAATGCCCACGTATTCGCACTTTTTCTTAGCGCATTCGTTATCGCCGCAGCACATCACCCGGGCGACCATCTTTTCGCCTTCTTCTACCGTCACACCCATAATGGCCGCAATTTTTTCAGCGGCAGCCGCACCGCCTACAGGGCAGACATTGACCGGAGCTTTTCCTTCTACAATGGCAGTTGCCGCTGCGCTACAGCCGGCAAAGCCACAGCCGCCACAGTTGGCGCCCGGCAGGCACTCCTGTACCTGCGGGATGCGTTCATCCACTTCTACCGCAAAAATCTTGGACGCATAGGCCAGGATACAGCCAAACAGCAGACCCATAATACCCAGCGTTGCACCTGCAATCACAATTGGCATTCTATTTCACCCTTTTTCTTTTTGAAGTTTCTCTTTTTTCAATCACACCGGGATGGACAGGCCGGAGAAGCCCATGAAAGCCATGGCCATCAAACCGGCGGTGACCAGCGCGATGGGGAATCCTTCAAATGCCTTGGGAGGCTCGGAGAATTCCATCCGCTCCCGAATGGAAGCGAACAGCACGATGGCCAGTGCAAAGCCAAGACCACCGGTGACGCCATACACCACAGACTCGATGAAGTTATACTCGTTCTGGATGTTCAGCAGAGCAACGCCCAGCACAGCACAGTTGGTGGTGATCAGAGGCAGGTAAATGCCCAGCGCGCTATACAGGGCGGGCATGCTCTTCTGCATGAACATCTCGATGAACTGCACCAGAGTGGCGATAACCAGAATGAATGCGATGGTCTGCATGTATTCCAGATGCAGGGTTTTGAGCAGGAATTCATTGACCAGCCAGGTTACGGCAGAAGCCATACCCATAACGAAGGTAACGGCCATGCCCATACCAGTGGCAGTCTCCACCTTTTTGGAAACGCCCATGAAAGGACAGATGCCCAAAAACTGTGAGAAAATGAAGTTATTCACCAGGATGGCTCCCAGTGTAATGGTAAACAGGCTTCCTAACAGTTCCATTATGCCTTACCTCCCTTTCTGGTCAGGTACTGGACGGTAGCAATGAAGCAGCCCAGCACGATAAAGCCGCCGGCCGGCAGGATGAACATGGTAGCACCTGCGAAGTCTTCCCCAAACAGAGGTTTGCCCAGGAAGGTGCCAGCACCGATGAATTCACGAATGATACCCATCACCGACAGGGTGAAGGTAAAGCCCAGACCCATGACCAGACCATCCACAGCGGAAGCCGCCACACCGTTTTTGGAAGCGAAGGCTTCTGCACGGCCCAGGATGATACAGTTTACCACGATCAGGGGAATGAACACGCCCAGAGCCTCGGACAGTTCGGGGGAATATGCCTTGAGCAGCATATCCACGATGGTCACGAAGCTGGCGATAACCACAATGTAGCCTGCGATACGGATCTTATTGGGAATGATCTTCCGCAGCAGAGAAATTACGATATTGGAGCAGATGAGCACTGCCGTGGTGGAGAGACCCATGCCCACGCCATTGATGAGAGAGGTAGAGGTGGCCAAGCTGGCACACATACCCAGCAGCTGCACCAATACCGGGTTATTGGTGATAAGGCCCTCTTTCAGAGCCGTTCCGAAGTTTTGCAAGGTTGTTTCCTCCTTTTTCGTTTATTGACGTGGGACTCAGCCCATATGATTGGCAGCAAAGGCCGCCGCGGCATTGACACCTCTGGTCACAGCCCGGGATGTGATGGTGGCGCCAGTAATGGCCACGATCTCACCACCGTCCTTATCCACGGCAATGGTGCCGCTCTTGCCGTTGTACTGGTCAATAAACTTGGCTTCCTTGGCTTTTACACCCAGGCCGGGAGTTTCGCTCATGGAGAGCACCTGTGCCTTGGCCACTGTGCCGTCCGCATTGATACCCACCATCATGGAGATGGCACCGCCAAAGCCCTTGGGGGCTACCTGCACAGCTACACCCACCACGTTGCCGCTGGCGTCCTTGGCCTGGAAGGCCGCGGTCACCTGCGCGTCATCGCCGTTGGGCAACGCTTCTTCCGCCGCTACTTCAATGGCGGGGAAATCCACCCCGTCAGGGAAAATGGCCTGCAATGCCGCATTCTGTTTCTCAGCCTCCACCTGTTCAATGATGGGAGCGGTCACCGCATTGACAGCACCCAGCAACAGGGCCGCAATCAGGGTGATGGCAAACAAAATGCCGCCCAGTCTGCCCATGGAATTGTTTTCCGCTTTCATTACTTGGCCACCTCCTCAGTTTTCTTGGGAGCCACCGCGCCAAACTTGGTGGGGGTGGTGTACTTGTCGATGAGCCATACGCACAGGTTCATCAGCAAAATGGAGTAGGATACGCCTTCGGGATAGCCGCCGAACCGACGAATGAGCACCGTCAGCAGACCGCAGCCAATACCAAAGAGGATCTGACCCTTGGGGGTCACAGGAGAGGTGGTGTAGTCGGTTGCCATGAACAAAGCGCCCAGCAGCAGACCACCGCCCAGAATTTCAAAGCCCAGAGATTCCAGAGGACCGCCGGCCCGGGGGAAGATCAGTGCGAACACCGCCACAGTACCGATGTACGCAGCCGGAATCCGAATGGAGATCACCTTTTTGGCCAGCAGATAGGCACCGCCAATCAGCAGCGCGATGGCAGATACTTCACCCAGACATCCACCGATGTGGCCCAGGAACATATCCATCATAGTAGTGCCCTCAGGCAGTGCGCCGGTCTTGAGGAAAGACAGCGGGGTGGGGCCAGTCACGCCATCCAGCGTGAAGGTGGTCATGGGAGAAGCCCAGCAGGCCATCAGAAACGCACGTCCAGCCAGTGCGGGGTTGACAAAGTTTTTGCCGATGCCGCCGTAGAGCATCTTGGCCAGCAGGATGGCAAAAGCGCCGCCCAGCATAGCCATCCACCAGGGTGCGCCGCTGGGCATGTTGAAGGCCAGCAGAATGCCGGTCACCACTGCGGACAGATCACCAATGGTGTTCTTTTTATGTAACAGCTTTTCATACAGGGCTTCGCACAGCACACAGGTCACGATGCTCACCCCTACCAGCACTGCGGCGGATACGCCGAAATAGTACACCGCCATGATCAGCGCGGGTACCAGTGCGATGATCACATCCAGCATGATGCTGCGAGTGGAATGCTTCGCGCGGATGTGAGGCGATGAAGTCATTGTCAGTAATTTATTCACCGTTGTTTCCCTCCTACTTACTTGGCTTGTTGCTCTTTTCTATACGCCTGGATACGGCCCTTGGCCACACGGAATTCCTGAACCAGGTGCAGCTTGGCAGGACAGGTATAGGTGCAGGCGCCGCACTCAATGCAGTCCAGCACATTGTACTTATCCGCCTCGGGAATGCATCCATGAGAAGCATACAGATTCATGTACACAGGCAGCAGCCCCATGGGACATGCCTCAATGCACTTGCCGCAGCGGATGCACTGGGGATCTTCCGCATAATCACAGTTGGGGATGCACAGGATACCATTGGTACCCTTGATGGCCGGCACATCCAGACGGTGCTGGGCCACACCCATCATGGGACCGCCCGAAATCACCTTGTCCACATTGTCCTTGAGTCCACCGCAGCATTCATTGATGATGTACTCAAAGGTAGTGCCAAACTTGTACATGATGTTCTTCGGCTCATTCACCTCGCCGGTGACCGTCATGATACGCTCGATGCAGGGCATGCCCAGCTGAATGGCATCGGACACAGCGGCACAGGTGGCCAGATTGAACACAGCGCAGCCCACTTCTGCGGGCAGCTTGCCGGAGGGAACCTCCCGGCCGGTCACAGCGTAAATCAGCTGTTTTTCACCGCCCTGGGGGTACTTGGTCTGCAAACTCATCACTGTGATGTTGGGCTCGTCTTTGGCAGCCTCAGTGAGTTTTGCAATGCCTTCGGGCTTATTGTCCTCCACACCGATGAATCCCTTGTCCACTCCAAAGGCCTTCATGATGGCCTTCAGACCGAAGACGGCCTTTTCAGGCATCTCCAGCATCAGACGGTAGTCAGCGGTGAGATAGGGCTCACATTCGGCAGCGTTTACGATGACCGTATCCACTGCGCCCAGCCCGAATTTGATTTTTGCGGCAGCGGGGAAAGTAGCGCCGCCCATGCCCACGATGCCTGCCTCGCGAATGGCTGCAATGATTTCCTCAGGAGTGAGGTCTTCCAGCTTGCCCTTGGGGGCGATGGAAGGATCCAGTGTTTCCTGGTAGTCATTCTCAATCACGATGCTGTTCATCATGCCGCCGTTGTTGTTGGGGCGCGGCTGGATGGCCGTCACCTTGCCGGAAACGGGGCTGTGGACGGGAGCAGACACCGGTGTCGTGTCGTTGTCACCGATTTTCTGGCCCTTGAAAACCTGATCGCCCACCTTGACCAGTGGGTTACAGGGTGCGCCGATATTCTGTGACAACGGGATGATCAGGGTCTGAGGCGCTTTGATGTACTCCACCTGCAGATCCTTCGTGATCTCCTTGTGATCACCGGGGTGTATTCCTCGCTTGAAGGTATTGCTCATTATCGTCACCTCTATGATATATTATTGCATACACTTTATTATAATAGATTCAGAAGTATTAAACAACATTCGTCAAGAAATTAACGATATTTTTCGGCTTTTCGTCGAATTTGTCCAATTTTGTGTGGATAGACCAGATTTTTTCTGTGATTGTCCCATATTTTGGGCAAATGGCACAGCAAAACATCCATCTTTGGAAGTTGTCAGCGGTTTTGCCTTTTCATTGGGCCAAAAGGCCCTTGCCCACTAGGGCATAAGCATCCCGGGAGAGGCATAGATTTACACCGCTCCATCATTTTGCACAAACAGGAGGTTACCATGGAACCTTTCTCCCAACCGGGCGGCTATGTCCGCATTGTGATCCATCGTTCTGAGCTTTCCCGCTATGGTCTGCCCACAGCGGACATTCCCTGTCCCAGCCGCGAACTGCTGCTGGCTGCCCTGGCCATGGCCCGAAAGCAGCCGGGATTCCCTGCCGCCGGCACTCCCCTGCAGGTGGAGCTTTCCCTCTGTCCTGAAGGGCTGACGCTGCTGTTCATGCCCCGGATACGCCCCAGCCATCGCTGGCGGCCAGTGTACCCGCAGACGCTCCAGCGGCTTCGCCGGGCGGGATGCCGCCGTCTGCCGCTGCTCTATTCCTTTCATTCCATTGAAGAGGTCATCGCACTGGCCTACGCACTGCCTCTCTCTACCTCCCAATGCCGCAGCAGTCTCTTCTGGATGGACGACCGCTATTGGCTGCGGCTGACCGTATATACCCGCCGGGATACCCAAGCAGTCTGGCTTCGGCGTCTTACGGCGGTACTGGGAGAATACGGCCGCCGGGAGGAAAAAATCATTCTTCAGCGGCTGGAAGAACAGGCCCAGTGTATTCTTTCGGGCGACGCCCTGGGACAGGTATGCCGGCTGTTTGTACGCCGGCCGGTATAAATGACGCAAAAAAAGCAGCCGGTACGGCTGCTTTTTCCGCAGTGTGAGGTGGAGGTTATTTTTGTCCCTCCATGGCACGCTGTGCCATTTGAATGGCCTGTGTGACCATGTTGCCGCAGTTCCGGCTGGATACGCCGCCCCAGCCTTCCCGGGACACCACGTCATACACGCCCAGTTCCCTGGCGATCTCTTCCTTCAGGTGTTCGCCCATGATCCCTCTTCTCGACATCATCGCTTCCCCCTTTGTCAGAAGTCGTTGGGCCTGTGTTTCAGGCACAGTCCCAGTATGCGCCGGCAATGGGAGATTACCCGCGGAAATGTCTGCCCAATTTGTCAGACTCAGCCCTGATCCTCTCTCACATAGCGGTTGGTACATTGACCGCAGGTGGGATAATGATCGCAGCTGTGGCCATATTTTTCGGTGTTTTTATAGGAATACACCACATTTTCCCGAATCACCGGACAATAATGATCCCGGATCTTCCGGTCAGACAATACTTTGATCTCTTTCATCATCCTATGCTCCCTCCTAAATAACCTCTGCTTATATCAAGCAAAGTCTTCTTATTATTTTATCACATTTCCAACAAAATTCCATACATAATCCGTAAATTTTTTGCATATTTTTTACGGAGGTGATGACCATGTGGATGCCCCAGTCGCCGGAACTGTTTTACTATCTCAGCGGCGCCATCCTGCTTTTTGTTTTTGGGCGGCTGTTTTTATCGCCCCTGCGTACCCTGCTCTGTCTGATGGGCAATGCCGCACTGGGTTTGGCGGCATTGGGCGCAGCACATCTGCTCAGCGGACTTTTCGGCTCTGCGCTGGCAATCAACGGAATGACGCTGCTTACCGCAGCCCTGTTGGGTCTGCCAGGAGTGGGGCTGCTGCTCCTGCTGCGTTTCTTAGGCCTGTAATCCCAGGTTTTTACGGAAAGGTTACAATACTATTAAATCTGTTCCGATTTCTTGCCCCCATTCCCTCTCCGTCTGTATAATGATGATAGGGGAGTTTTGCACTCCCTCTTTCAATGTTTGAAACGGAGAGCTGCTTATGAAACGGATTTTGCGGCCTCTGTCCTGGGATGCCTGGCTGGCACAGGGGATCTTTTTCCTCACTGTGCTGTGCTACTTGTATTTTTTCTGGGATGGCGGCTTTTTCACTACTTATTATTCTGTTATGGCAGTGCTGTTGGCAGGCGTCCTCACAGGAGGGTATCTGGCCTTCCGCCGCCGTTGGGCCTGCCTGCTGGTCAATCTGACCGTTGCCCTGCTGATTTTTGCGCATTTTCTTCATTTTTTGCTGTGACAAATCCATTGATTCTCACAAAAAAACACGGTGCCATAGGGCATCGTGTTTTTTTATTTTACAGCATGGTAGCGCGCAGCTCCTCCGGGCTCTTGGAGGACAGCAGTGCCGGCGGCACATCAAATACCGTCTTGGCGCCCTTCTCTCCTCTGGCCGCCATACGAACTGCAGCGCGGGCATAAGCCACCAATACGCTGGCGGTAAATTCAGGGTTGGAATCCAGTTTCAGCCGATATTCAATCACATGTTTGGTTTCGCCATTGACGCCGGTCTGGCCGCTGCGGATGACAAAACCGCCATGGGGAATGCCCTTGTGATCCCGATCCAGCTCCTCCTGGCTGATGAAATGCACAGTGGTATCATAGTCGGCAAAGTAATTGGGCATTTCCTTGATTTCCTTTTCAATGGCTGCCAAATCCGCTCCCGGCTTGGCCACCACAAAACACTCTCGTGTATGCTTTTCCCGGGTGGTCAGCTGCGGGCACTGACCGCTGCGGGCAGCTTCCACTGCTTTTTCCACCGGAATGGTGTACTGGCGGGCATCCTGTACCCCCTCTACTCGACGGATGGCATCAGAATGACCCTGGCTCACGCCCCGACCCCAGAAGGTGTAATCCTTGCCCTCAGGAAGCACTGCGCTGGCGTACAGACGGTTGAGAGAGAAGAGTCCGGGGTCCCAGCCCACCGAAATGATCCCCACCTTACCGGAGTCACCGGCGGCTTTATCCACTGCCGCAAAGTGAGCGGGAATATTGGCATGGGTGTCAAAGCTGTCCACCACATTGAACAGCTCCGCCATTTTGGGAGTCTGCACAGGCAGATCAGTGGCACTGCCACCACACAGAATCATCACATCCACCCGATCTTTCCACAGCTGCACCTCTTGGGCGGATACCACCGGTACATCGGGCGTGAGCAACTTCACACTGGCAGGGTCCCGGCGGGTAAAGACCACCTGCAACTCCATATCGGGGTTTTGCCGCAGTGCCAATTCCACCCCGCGTCCCAAATTGCCATAGCCCATGACCGCCACTCGAATCTTCTCTATCATTGCATCCTTCTCCTTTCGTCAAAAGCATTTTTATCTCTGGGCACATTATAGCACATCTCATGGAAAATGGGAAGAGAAATTGCAAGTTATTTTTTGCTAACATTCATATTTTTCATTTTTTGCATGATTTTACTGTAAATAAATCCCTTTTGCGCAGGATTTAATTCATATTTGCCTTTTCATTGGGGTTGCAGTATGATACTGGTAGCAATCATTCAGGAGGAATTGTCATGCGTATTCTTGTACTCAAAGCCAGCCCTCTGGGCCATGATTCTGTGAGCAATGCGGCTGCCGACGCTTTTGTAGAAGCCTGCCGCACCGCCCATCCGGAACATCAAATCACCATAAAAGACCTGTCCGCCCTCACTCTGCCGCCCATCACCGCCGACGTACTGCGCTACTGGGATCGGGGATTGCGGGAGGAAGAAGCCACTGGCGATCTGGCTACCCTGCTCTCTCTCTGCAATGAGTTTGTAGCGGCCGACGCCTATGTCATTGCCGCCAGCCACTGGAATCTAATGGTCAATCCCACACTGGTGCACTATATGGTGTGCGTCATGCGGGCAGGCAAAACCTTCCGCTATACAGAAAACGGTTCAGTGGGATTGCTCACCGGTAAAAAGGCCCAGCTGATCATCGCCAGCGGCGGACATTGCCAGGATGCCGCTCCCACCGTCCGCTGCTATGGGGAAGACTGGCTGCGGGGCCTGCTCACCATGGCCGGTGTGCAGGACATTTCCACCCTCTTCATCCAGGGGATGGAGCAGGAGCCCCAGCGGGCAAACGAAATTGTGGCCCAGGGCATTGCCCAGGCGGCCCAACTGGGAACCGCCTGGTTATAACAGTCCCGCCAACAACAGCAGAGGCAGATTTTTCCTATAAATAATAGGAAACTGCTCCAACGGCAGAGGATTTTGTCCCTGCCCCACCTCCACCGTAAACCCAGGACGGTGAAACTGCTTGATAAACCAGTCCTTATACCCCCTACAGGCGGCAATTCCAATGGTATCATCTTTCTGATACCCGCTTACGCCGCACAACAGTTCCACCATCTGATGGCTGACCCGGGGAGTTTTCTGTCCAAACTGGTAATAGATTACCTCGCCCTGGCTGTGATAGGCCAGCACCAGCCTGGGCTGCACCCGGCTGGTGAAGCAGGCCAATGCCCGGCTCTCCGGCTCACTGAAGGAGGCCGGTCCTCCAAATCGAGTGGGGCCCGGTCCCTCAATGCCATATTGGGGTTCCAAGCGTTTTCCCTCTTCCCAGCAGGCGTCGTAATTGTGATTCAAATCCACCCCTCGTCCATTGGCCTGCCACCGGAAAGGCAGCTCCTCATAGGGACACAGACGGGTGATCTCTCTCAGACGATCGGTGGGAATCCGCCGCAGAGCAATATCCACCCCATCGGGATTGAGCATGGGAACCACCCAAAAACTGCGGGTTCGCAGCATATCCGCTGGACGATAATCCAACAGCGGCTGCTCGTTCTGACAGCAACGGCACAGGTCTTCCACAAACCGCAACAGCACCAGGGTGGTAATCCATTCCAGTCCATGGTGAGCGCCCACTGCCAGACACCCCGTTTCTCCCTCTCCCACCCGAGCCGCCAGAATGGGCGAACCAAACAGGCTTTCCCCGATGGTCTCCACCTGCAGGAAGGGATATTCCCGGGCCAGCAGCTGCAAATATAAGGCGGTTTTTTTACTGTCACAGGCCAGTTTTGTATTGACTATCATACCGTTCGTCTCCGTTCTGTGGGCATAGGCCCACCCTATACGGTATGAGCCGTTTCTCCAAAACATCCCACTTTTTACCCAGGCACCTTGGCATACCAGAGCAAATATGATAGCATACTGAATGAAGAAAGCAATTGGAAAGGACGGATGCAGCATGGATCTCACCGAAAAACTGTTGGAACGGGAGACTTTCTTTGAGGGAAAAGTCCTCACCATCACCCGGGACAAGGTATCGCTTCCCGACGGTCGGACTTCCTACCGAGAGGTGGCCCATCACTGTGGCGGAGTGGGCATTCTGCCTCTGACACCCGAAGGGGATGTGCTGCTGGTACGGCAGTACCGGTACGCCTTTGGCCGGGAAACACTGGAGATTCCCGCAGGGAAAATGGATCTGGAGGGGGAGGCCCCGCTGGATACCGCCATTCGGGAATTGAAAGAGGAAACCGGCTGTACTGCCGGCAAGGTGGAACTCCTGGGTTCCTTTCTGCCTTCACCAGGCTGCTTTACCGAGGTGCTATACACCTATCTGGCCACTGATCTCACCCCCGGACAAGTTCGTCCCGACGACGGAGAATTTTTGGAATTGGTTCGGATGCCCTTTGACACCCTGCTGGAAAAGGTATTGGCAGGGGAAATCCAGGACGGGAAAACCGCCTTTGCTACGCTGCTCACCGCACGCCGGCTGGGACGGTAAATTTTCCACTTTCAGACCTGAAAAAAACAATTGTATTCCGAAAATAAATGTAGTATAATCTATTGGTACTGATTTCATCTGTTCCAGACGGTGCGTGGGTCTCACGCAATGGAGTCCCGTGAACCTTGTCAGGACGGGAACGTAGCAGCAATAAGCGGATCACTCTGTGTGCCGTGAGGGTGCCTGCGCATCGTCTGGAGCAGATGATTTTTTTTGAATATGATAACCCCCGGCGGAATAGTTCTCTGCCGGGGGTTTTTATGTTTACACTTTTTCTTTTTTTGATAAATGCAGCCGTATCAGCCCACTGGAACCCAAAACCTCCAGAATGATGTCTGCCATCTCTTCCACATTCACGCTGTACTGTGCCACCCACCAGCTCAAAAAAGAATAGATGATGGCATAGCTCTGCATTTCATACAGCTTTACCGGATAGTCTTTGGGCAGGCGAAGCAACTCCGCCTGTTGAATTTCGGCCAACACTTCTTCCTGGATAAACCGTTTCAAGCGAGTCTGGAACAGATGACTGCCTGTGTCGTAGATGAGAATACGGTATACTTTTCTCTCCTGATTGAGCTGCTGCAGTACAAAAATCAATTTTTCCCGAAGGACTCCTTCCGGATCTTCCCGCTGCCGCTTCCTATTCCATTGAGATCTATCGGGGATCAGTTTCTGCAAATATTCCTGTACAATTTCCTCGTACAGCTCCATTTTAGTCGCATAGTACACATAAAAAGTTTTTCGGCTGACCATCGCCCGGGACGCAATATCCTTGATGGTAATTTCTTCAAAATTCTGTTCTTCCAACAGATCCAGAAATGCCTGTTTAATCAACTTTTTACTTCGCTCCACACGCAAGTCTGTTCGATAACTCATGTCCCCAATTCCTTTCATTTGTATCATATGCAACAGAACACTTCAAACTATAACAGCTTTATCTGACAGATTTTTGAATTTTTCTGCAACTTTATTTCAACTTTTTGTTAATACTGTAACAATATTACAAATATTGGATATTGTGAAACAAATTCCAGAGTACTATCACGTTGCAAAAATCTCTTTTTTCGCTACAGTGAATGCAGAACCATCCTGTACGAAAGGAGGAAGGATTGCCTGTGAGTCACACTCTGCTTCCCACATCCCCACAAGGGGATCTGCAACAATTGGACCTGCAACTGCGGAGCCAGCTGACCGATCTTCTGATCGCCCCCACCCCCCAGACACTGACTCAGTGGTGCTCCGATACCACCCGTCTGCTATTGGAAGACGCTCCCTCCTCCTCTCGATTCCACAACCGGCTGGTATTGACCGGCACAGTGATTCACTGTACCTGCCAGCCTTTGCTGCCAGCCCCCGCTGACGCTGCGCCGCTGCTGCAGCAATTTTTGGAACAGGCCCAAACCCTTCCCGCACAGGAAACTCCTGTGATGCTTCTGCTCCAGCAAACCCTGGAAGAATATCTTTCCCTGCTTGGGCAGGAACCGGAAGGCCAAACCCCTGTGATCCGTTCCATTTGCCGCTATATTCAGCACAACCTAACCGCTCCCCTCTCTCTGCACATGCTGGCGCAACAATTTCATGTAGATCGTTCTGTATTGTGCCGGAAATTCAAACGGGAAGTGGGCTGTACTCTTTCGGAGTATGTGAATCGCAAACGGGTGGCAACGGCCCAGCAATATTTTCAAAGCGGACATACCAACATCATGGAAGTTTCCCAGTTGACAGGCTATGAGGACAGCAATTATTTCAGCCGGGTATTCAAACGATATACTGGCGTCAGCCCCCGTATGTATCTGCAAAATCTGACTCACTGAAGAGTGGAGCATGTGCTCCGCTCTTTTTTGTTACAATCCTGTTACAAATGGGCTTTCCGTCAATTCTGTGCGGTTTTGGTCAATCCTGGGAAGGAAGCCATTTCCTCCCGCCAGTATAATGAACACAGAATTTGGTCCCACAAAGGGAACAAAGCAACATAAAACAGGAGGTAATTCTGTATGAAGAATGTAAAAAAGGCCATGGCAATGGTTCTGTCCATGGCACTGGCTGCTTCCACTCTGGTAGTGGGCGCTGCCTATGACGACGTTCCTCAGACCCACGAAAACAAGGTCGCCATTGACCTGCTGGGGGATCTGGGCGTAATGGTAGGCGATGCGGATAGCAACAACTTCCGTCCCGAAGGCACCCTGAAGAGAAGCGAAGCCGCTGCTATCGTGTACCGTCTGCGTACCGGTAACACCAAGGCTGACGCCTATGCCGGCAACACCAAGTTCTCTGATGTATCTTCCAATCACTGGGCCTGCGGCTACATCAACTATGCCGTATCTGTGAATATCATCAGCGGCTATCCCGATGGCACCTTCAAGCCCGACAACGAAGTGACCTATGCTGAGTTTGCCACCATGCTGGTGCGCGCTCTCAACAAGCAGGAAGTGGAATCCGTTCAGACTTGGAATCCCGACACCGGCGTTCTGGAAACCCAGGACATCCCCAAGACCACCTTCCCCGCTGGCTACCTGGCCATCGCTGAAGAAGAAGGCATCACCAATGATATTCCGTCCTATGGTCCCAACGAACCTGTAGTTCGTGCCACTGTGGCTCAGATGTCCTACAACACCATCTTTGAGGCAGAATACCTCAACGAAGTAGGCAAGCCCAACAACTACGGCAACGATGCCAGCGACATCCGTACCATCGCCTCTGCTGTGTTCAAGATTGAAGACTACAAGGGCATTCTGGGTGCTCTGGAAGATTACAACCTGTATGGCGACAAGACCGGCGACGATCAGTTCCTGCTGTACGACAAAGATGGCAGCAAGATTTCTCTGCCTGAAAATGAGTTTGAGGGCCTGACCAAGGATATGCTGGGCCAGGAAGTCAAGGTGTACATCAAGACAAGTCCACCACTGTGGATAAGAGCGACATGGTTGCCCTGAAGAAGAAGTATGCCAAGTTCGACCTGACCAGCGACGGTCTGGTAGTTGCAGATGAAGTGTACGAAATCACCAATGATTACAGTGGTTCTTCTCTGCCCAGCAAGTATGATGACAACTTCATCTCCTTCTCCAAGTTCAAGAGCTCCATCTTCAATACCGATGGCGAGCTGAGCGACAAGTACTACTACCAGGCTGAAATCGTAGATGTAAACGACAACAAGACCCTGGTAAGCCTGTACGATACCGCTAACGGTGCTACCGGCGACAAGAACCTGGATCTGGAAATCGCTGATGACTGCGTAGTATACAACGAAGACGGCACCAGCACCAGAGTGGGTACCAAGTCTGACATCATCAAGAGCAACTCCGGCTACACCCGGACTGCCCGGTTCACTGTAAATGGCGACGGCGACATCAATGTGATCTTTGTATCCAAGGTTGCCGGCACTGGCGAAGCAGTAGATGATGCTGCACAGCAGGCTGGTTAATTCTTACACTTATACAGACAAGACCGAGCACACCATTTCTATTGATGTACCCAAGGGCTACTCTGTGACTTCCATGACTTCTGATGATGAATCCACTCAGTATGCTACTGTGTCCATCGCAGAAAACAAGCAGACCATCACTCTGACTCCCAAGGCCGATGGTACTATCGTGTTTACCGGTGTTCTGCAGAATGATTCTACTAAGAAGACTGCTGAGTTCAAGATCACCGTAAAGACCACTGCTGATGCAGTTGCTGACGCCGCTGCTCAGGAAGCCGTGGACGATGCCCTGGCTTCTTTGAAACTGAATGATTCTGAAACCTATACCGGCTCTGCTCAGGCACAGACTGCTATTGCCCAGTCTGAAATCGCAAAGCTGATTTCCGAAGGTTTTACTGTAACTGCTACTCTGGATGCAGAAACCTATGCTACTGTAAATACCGAAGAGGAAATCAAGACCAACGGTATTGTAATCACTACAGTTTCCACCGGTGAAGCCAAGCTGACCGTAACAGTAAGCAAAGATGGCAAAACCGCTACCAAGGATGTTACCATCAATGTAACTGTAGAGTAAATTCATTGTCAGTACAGGCACCGTAACGTACACTGAACTATCATTTTGCCGCCTGTACGGCAAAGGGCCCCATCCTATGATGGGGCCCTTTTTCTATGTACTGCCCTTGCATCTCCCGGTCTGTCCCGCTATACTGGTAGTGAATCATCTGGAAGGAGTGCTGTTATGAATCCCAATCTTCCCATAGGGCGGTTTGCCCCTACCCCCAGCGGCCGTATGCATCTGGGGAATGTGCTATGCGGTCTGTTGGCCTGGCTATCCGCTCACAGCCAACATGGAACGATGGTGCTGCGTATTGAAGATCTGGACCCCGATCGCTGCCCTCGTTCCTATGCCCTGCAATTGCAGGAAGACCTGCGCTGGCTGGGACTCACCTGGGAAGAAGGCGGGGATTCTCCGGGGCCCCACAGTCCTTATTATCAGAGTGAGCGCACCCAATTGTACCAGCGCGCTCTGGATTGCCTGAAGGAAAAAGGCCTTCTCTATCCCTGCTTTTGCAGTCGTGCCCAATTACATGCAGCCCAGGCCCCCCATCTCTCCGACGGAAACTACCTCTATCCAGGCACCTGCCGAAGTCTGTCCTCGCGGGAAATTCAGGAAAAAAGCCTTCATCGCAGCCCTGCCATCCGTATCGCTGTACCTCAGCTCACCATCCGGTTTGACGATTTGCTCTACGGTCCCCAGCAGGAAGAGTTATCCACCCAGTGCGGTGATTTTATTCTACGCCGTTCAGACGGTGTGTTTGCCTACCAGCTGGCGGTGGTTGTGGACGACGCGCTGATGGGGGTCACCCAAGTGGTGCGGGGGCGAGATCTTCTCTCCTCCACCGCCCGGCAAATCTGGCTGCACAGCCTGCTGGACTGGGAACCTCCTCAGTTTGGCCACATTCCACTGCTGCTGGCCCCGGATGGCACCCGGCTGTCCAAGCGGGACCGGGCGCTGGACCTGGGAGTGCTGCGGCAAAAATATTCCTCCGGGCAGCTGCTGGGAGAACTGGCGGCGCTTTGCGGCCTACTGGAACGCCCCGAAGCTGTCACCGCCGGGGAACTCATTCCCCTTTTCTCCTGGGACAAGCTGCCCAAAGAAGATCTGTACTTACCCGCCCATTTCTGGCAATGACCCATGGACGCAAAAAAGCCCGAACCAAAATGGTTCGGGCTTTTTTTATGCCTCTCGAATCAGATCGAAGTTTTTCACCACATAATCCAGACCCGACCACAGCGTAATCAGTGCCATGGCGCCGTTAAGGGTCCAAACCAGCATATCGCTGGTCTCAGGTACACCCGGAATGAGCAAAATCACCACCGACACCATTTGAATGGTGGTTTTGATTTTCCCCAGCATGCCGGCAGCGATCACTCTACCTTTTTCAATGGCCACAATGCGCAGTCCGGTGACAATGAATTCCCGGGCCAAAATCACAAAACAGATCCACGCCGGCATCCAGCTCTCATCCACAAACCAGACAAAAGCTGCCGTCACCAGCAATTTGTCCGCCAATGGATCCGCAAATTTTCCAAAATCTGTAACCAGATTATATTTGCGTGCGATTTTACCATCGAGCAGATCGGTAAGAGAAGCGATGACAAATACCGCCAGAGCCGCCCACTGCGCCGGTTCTGTACCCACGTACAACAAAATCAGAAAAATGGGAATCATGACCACTCGCGCCATGGTCAGTTTATTGGGCAGATTCATTTCACTACCTCCTCACCCAGCAAATCATACGCATCACAATCGGTAATCTGAACCGGCACAAAATCACCCGGCACATGGGCTCCGCCCCTGAACCGTACCTTGGGGTCGATTTCCACCGAATCCCGGTAACTGCGGCCCACCAGCCAGCCATCTTCCTCATATTCTACCAGTACGGTGAGGATTTTTCCCACCATTTGCTGATTGTCCTGCTGGCTGATGCCCTCCTGCAGGTCCATGATGATCTCCTGACGCTGCAGCTTGACCTCTTCCTCAATTTGACCTGGCATATCATAGGCGGGCGTGCCCTCCATACGGGAATAGGGGAATACCCCCAGCCGCTCAAAGCGCACCTCCTGTACAAACCGGCATAGATCCTCAAAATCCTCCTCGGTCTCCCCTGGGAAGCCCACAATCAAGCTGGTACGGATGGCCACTCCGGGAATCTGCTTCCGCAGCCGGGCAAACAGCTTCCGAAGATAGGGACCGTCGCCTCTCCGGTTCATGGCGGAGAGGATGGCCGACGAACTGTGCTGTACCGGCAAATCCAGGTATTTTACAATCTTGTCTTCTCGGGCAATCACCTCGATCAGCTTGTCAGTCATCTTATCCGGATAACAGTAATGCAGCCGAATCCAGGTGAAATCCAGCTGGCACAGTCGAGTGAGCAATTCATCCAACCGGTATTCCCCATAGAGATCCTGTCCATACCGGGTGATGTCCTGGGCGATGACGATGCATTCCTTCACCCCGCTGGCGGCTAATTCCTTTGCCTCCTCCACAATGTCCTCCATAGGACGGGAACGGAAATCTCCCCGAATGGAAGGAATGGCACAGTAGGCACAGCGGTTGTCACACCCCTCCGCAATTTTCAAATAGGCGGTATAGGGCGGCGTAGTGAGCATCCGATGAGTGCCATGGAGCACACCACAGTGAATATTCTCAAAGGACTCATAACTGTGCTCCTGCTCCACCTGTCCAATGGCCTCCAGAATTTTTTCATAGCTGCCCGTACCCAGTACGGCATCCACTTCAGGCAGTTCCTGCCGCAGCTGCTGCTGAAACACCTGCGCCATACAACCGGTGACAATCAATCCCCGGCAACGGCCGCTCTCTTTATACTGGGCCATCTCCAAAATGGTATCCACCGATTCCTGCTGAGCAGACTCAATGAATCCACAGGTATTGACAATGATGATATCCGCCTCTTCCGGGTCGTTCACCACCTTGTACCCCGCTGCGGAGATCTCTCCCAGCATGATTTCCGCATCCACCTGATTCTTGCTGCATCCCAGGCTCACCATGCCGATGCGGCACTCCTTCATTCCCATAGGTCTTCTCCCTCGTCAAAATATTCCTCTACAATCTGCGCATACTGACTGTAACGGTATCCATACCGGGCCAGCATATCGCAGATTCTCTTTTTCAGTTTTGCATCGCTGCTTCGGCCAAACCGCAGTTTCCGCTCAATCAGCTGACGGATTTTCTCCGCGTCCTCCTGCTCATCCTGCTGCTGCAGCACCTGTTCCACCACCTGGGCTTCCAGCCCCTGGCTGCGCATCTCCTGCCGGATCCGTCCTGCACCCCAGCCCTTTTGCCGCAGATGTTCCCAAAGCAGCTGCGCATGGGCTTCGTCGTCCAGATATCCGCCTTCTGCCAGCCGCGTGCACACCTGCTCCGCAATCTCCCCGTCATATCCTTTGGCGGTCAGCTTGCGCCGTAGTTCCTCCCGGCCATGACTTCTCCGGGAAAGGAGCTCCAACGCTGTACTCTGAGCTCGTTTTGCCTCGTCCCGCTGGGATAGTTCTTCCAGCAGTTCTGAAGAAATTTCCATTCCCGCCTTCAGGTGATATTCCAGGGCCACCTCCGCCGGCAACGCCATACGGAATTCCCCGTCCACATAGAGGTTACACCGGGAGGGATCCCGCACGCCGGCCTGTATTCTGGTAATGGTCATGGCTTATACGTCGATGTTCACCGGTTCACTGGGCACTTCCGGAAGCTCCATGCTCTCCTGCAGCGGCAGCTCCTCCTCTTCCCCGGCGGGCTTCTCCTTGTCCAATTTGCTCTTTTTTACCGACTTGCCCATGGGAATTTTGTCCGCGTTGGCCCGAATGAGATCGGACAACTCCTGCATAAAATCAGGGTGTTCCCGCAGATACCGCTTCACATTGTCGCGGCCCTGTCCCAGCCGCTCCTCCTGGTAGGAGAACCACGCGCCGCTCTTTTTAATGAGGTCCAGTTTGATGGCCAGGTCCAGAATTTCTCCCTCTTTGGAGATGCCCTGTCCGAACATCATATCGAATTCCGCTTCCCGGAAAGGAGGCGCCACCTTGTTTTTCACAATTTTCACCCGAGTGCGGTACCCCACAATGTCGGTACCGTTTTTCAGAGCTTCGCCCTTGCGCACTTCCATCCGAACGCTGGAATAGAACTTGAGTGCCCGGCCGCCGGGAGTGACTTCGGGGTTGCCGTATACCACGCCCACCTTTTCACGCAGCTGGTTGATAAAGATGACGGTGCAGTTGCTCTTGCCAATGGCACCGGTGAGTTTCCGCAGCGCCTGGCTCATCAGACGAGCCTGCAGACCCACATGGGATTCCCCCATCAGGCCTTCGATTTCGGCCCGGGGCACCAATGCGGCCACCGAGTCCACCACCACACAGTCTACCGCTCCGCTACGCACCAGCGCCTCAGTGATCTCCAGGGCCTGTTCCCCCATATCGGGCTGGGACACCAGCAAATTGTCAATGTCCACGCCCAACACCCGGGCGTATTGAGGATCCAGCGCATGCTCGGCGTCGATGAAGGCCACTTCGCCGCCCTTTTTCTGTACCTCGGCGATACAGGAAAGCGATACAGTAGTCTTACCGGAAGATTCCGGCCCGTAGATCTCAATGATACGGCCCCGGGGCAGGCCGCCGATGCCCAACGCCAAATCCAGTGTGAGAGATCCGGTGGAAATGGCCTCCACGTCTGCGTTGGGGGTTTGCCCCAACTTCATGATGGCTCCTTTGCCAAACTGTTTTTCAATCTGTGCCAACGCCGTATCCAGCGCTTTTTTTCTATCTGCCATGGTGTACCTCCTGTCAATTGATCGCTACTGCTCCTATTATATAGGAAAATCTCCAAAAAAACAATGGATTTTCAGAACATTTGTGCTTTTTTCTCAGTGGGCAACGCCTGCTCCACCAGCTGACTGCACATGTCCCCGGTACAACGGGAAATCCACGCCAGACTGAGAATCAAGGGCAGCAGCGTTTCCTCAGGAGTGCCTTCTGGTGCCAATCGCTGCACCATCCCTTCCACTTCCTGCTCCATTTGGGGCTTTCGCTCCAGATAGATACGATATTGCCGCTCCAGTTCGGATTCTTCCAATTCCAGTCCTTCCAACAGCTGCTTGATCTGGCCAATGGACAACACAGGCTTAAGCAGATAAATCAGCACAATGCGCAACACATGCTCCCGTGAATACTTTTTCCCCCGGATAGGCCGCAGCACCCCGTCCTTACTGTAATTGTTGATCATGGTTTTGGTGATGCTCTTTTCCTTTCCGTCACCAAATACACTCTCAAACAGAGTGATGATCTGGTCCATGTAGAGATCCAGATTGGGGATCTCTTCCGGCTGCATATCAGGCCGCTGCAAACAGGGTCGCAGCAGCTCTTCCCACGATGTCTGCATTCTATCCACTCCTCCTGGGTTTCATTTCTGTTCCATTGGTTTCAATATAACATATCGCTGTTTTTTTTACAAGATAACACTTGTAAAAAACGGATATCATGATATAATAATATATATAATATAGTTATCAATACTACTTCTTGTGATTGGAGGTATTTTTATGATGGTTTTTATCCATAGAGCTCGTGAACCTTTCAACAGTATGACTCATTTCATTGGCGCTGTGCTGTTTGGCCTGGGAACCTGTTTGCTGGTGGCCAAAGCACTGCTGGGACCAGTGACCACCTCCCAGTTGCTGGCCCTCATCACCTTTGGTCTGTCCATGACCGCTCTGTACTCCGCCAGTTCGCTCTATCACTACGCCCAGGTTTCCCCGGAGCAGCTGCGCATGCTGCGCAAGCTGGATCACTCCATGATCTATGTGCTCATCGCGGGCAGTTACACCCCGCTGGCGCTCACCTGGCTGCCTGCCTCCACCGGTCTGTGGTTCACCGTTTTCATCTGGAGCTGTGCCTTCGCCGGCATTCTCACCAAACTGTATTTCCACACCGTCCCCCGTTGGCTGTCCACCCTGGGGTACCTGCTCATGGGCTGGTCCATTCTGCTCATCCCCTCGGTGTTTCAGGCGATGCCCCCCCTGGCCATTGCACTGGCCGCCGCGGGCGGGATTTCCTACACCATCGGAGGAATCGTCTACTGGCTGAAAAAGCCCGACCTCTCCCGTTATATCGGTTTTCATGAATTTTTCCACCTGTTTGTGCTGCTGGGCAGTCTGATGCACTACCTGATGGTCTTTCTCTTTGTTGCGTAAAATCCCTCCAGCAGTGGCATACTACAGACAAACGCACAAGGAGGTGTCCGGTATGAAAAAACAACCGCCCATCCAGCCCTCTTCCCACGAGGGAAACTGTCCCTACTGCCACAGTCCCATGTCCCTCTGGGTACGCTCTGGATATCTGCAGCCAGTATGTCCCATCTGCGGCTATCAAGCCCCTTCGGTGACACGCAGTGGGCTGGAAAGCACCGACGAACAATATGAATGAATGGTCCACCATAAAAAAACCGGTACAGCCTGTCTGACTGTACCGGTTTCTTTTTTGCTGTTTACGCGGGATCGGCGTCGGTGTCTTCGGTATCATCGGCGCAACATGCGCAGTTGATATAGCCGTCATCCTCATCGGGATAATATTCATCCTCGTCGTCGTCCAGGAATTCATGGTCTTCAATGTAGAGATCCAGCGCATAGGAAATCTTATTGAGAACGTTGAACACCTTGTACAACGCATATGCCACAGCGGCCAGCGCGGTCACCGTGGTGACGATCAGGCTGATCCCCAGCCCCAGGGTGGTCTTGCTGTTCTTGTCTGTCAAATGCATACATTCATCTCCCTTAATTGTGACTATAGTATATGCGGTTGGTTTTATTTTACCACACCCGTTGTAGAAATTCAACAAATCTTTTTCAGTCCATGCTTTTCAGGAAGCGAATGTCCTGCCCGCAGAACTGCAGCAAGGTGAATTCTCCCACCAGACGGGACACAATGCGGGCGGAGTAGAGTTTTTCCAACTGACTCATGTCGCAGTTGGTGCTGATGATCATCTTTTTTTTGCGCAGCAATCGGGTATTGATGAGATTGTACAGGGCGGACACCGAAAAAGCAGTGACAAATTCCGTCCCCAAATCGTCGATGATCAGCAGCTCGCAGTCCAAAATGCGCTGGGCCGCTGCATGGGTTTCGGCATTGGAAGAAAATTTGTCCCGTTCCAATGTGTCAAAAATTCCATGAGCGGTTTCATATACCACATCCACCCCCTGCTCCACCAGCTCCCGGGAAATGCAGCCGGACAAAAAGGTCTTGCCCAGTCCGGTGGGACCCTGCAGCAGCAGACTGCGGGTCTGCTTTGGGAATTGGAAGGCAAACTCCCGGCAGATGCGCAGATTGTTTTCCATCCGTTCCCGGGGCGCCACCCCCGTTCCATCAGGAATATCGGGATAATAGTCCAGCCGGAACGCCCCAAAGCTGGCTTCAGGTACCGCATTGGCCAGCACCGAATGCCGGTAGGCCTCCCGCACCAGCTCTTCCCGGTAACAGTCACACATCCGGGTGCCAATGTACCCCAGATCCTCGCAGGCAGGGCACCGAAACTGCAGTTTGAGATAGTCGGTGGGGAACCCGCCCTGGGCCAGCAGCTCCATCCGCCGGCTTTGCAGTACCAGATTGTCCCGCCGCAGCTGAGCAATCCGCTCCTCCGAAAGATGGTTTTCCACCGCCTCTTTGGCCAGTGTCAAAGTGGTCAGAGAGAGCTCCCGGTCCAGCCGGCGCATGTCGGGCAGTTTTTCATACACTTCCTGCCGCCGCTGTTCCAACCGGCTGAACGCTTCCTCCCGGCGCTGGGCAAACCGTTCATTCACCGCAGCTACCACCTGCTTGTCATATGCCATCAGCCGTCCTCTCCCTTCTGCTGCCGGATCCGCTCAAAGCTCCGGCGCTCAAATTCCTGATAGTCAATGCGGGAAGCCGGCTGGGCCCCGCTTCGAGGCGTCCGGGGGCTTCGCCGCTCGCCGCTCACCTGTTCCACCGTCGTATATCCCTTGTCCGCCCAGGAGAGCAAAATGGTATTCATATAGGGGAACGCCACCTTTCCGGTATTGGCCACTGTTTTTTCATAGGCCAACAGCAGCATCTCATCGGAAAAGCCCATGGTTTCCCACTTTTTTGCGAAGTTCTTCTCACTGGGGGTAAGTTCCCGATCGGTGAGCTGCAAAAGCCCCCGTAGCCGGTAGGTAAACTCCTTCTTCCGCCGGAAGGAAGCGATGTACTCCTCCGCGGCCTCCACTGTACGAATGCCCTGCCGGGCCCATTCCACCGCTGTTTTTTCAATGGATTTCACACTTTTTTTATTCTGCATGACACAAAAATTCATCAGCAGCATGATCACTTCCACCGGCAGCCCCAGCCAGTCATAAATGCCATACAGGGTGGTGATGTCCGCCGGAGAGAGGGTCCGGGCCAAAATGCTCTCTCCCTCCAAAATCAGCGCCCGAAGTTTTTCGTTGTTCTCCATCTCCACCGAAATCCGGGCGGCGGTGTACTGGGGCATGGCGGTGCAATCCTCCTCGGGAGCCGCCGGCCGCTGGGTCAGCACGCCTTTGGGCAGTACACTGCGCTGGACCCAAAAATCCACCGAAGCCTGGAATTCTTCCACCGTAAGGCCCAGGTGCGCCAGTTCCTTTTCCTCCACCTGTGCACCGGCCGGCGCTGTAAGCAGAAAAATCAGCGTGCGCAGATCGGCCTGGGTGGCTATATGTAAATACTGGCCTGCGCTGCGGGGCAGCAACGCCCAATCCTGCAGGCCGTTCCAATTGAGTTTCATACCGTTCTCCTTTGCAAATGGGTTTCCGCTTGTTATTATACCACACCTCAGGCGGAAAGGACAAATGATTCTGCGGGTTTTGGCCGGAGTGTCCGCTTGTATTCCCGGGGGCAGAATGTTATAATGAAAAAATAAAGAGACACACGCAGTACCATTCGCAGCAATAGGAGGAACAGACATCATGCGTATTTCTACCCGAGGCCGTTATGCGCTCCGGCTCATGCTGGAGCTCGCGCTGCGTTACCCCGACGGTCATTACACCACTCTGCGGGAAATTTCCCGCGCTCAGCAAATTTCCATCAAATATCTGGAACAAATCATCTCCCCGCTCAGCCACGCGGGTATGGTACAGAGCATCCGAGGTGCCCAGGGGGGGTATCGCCTGGCCCGCGAACCGGAGGACTACACTGTGGGGGAAATTCTCCGGCTGACAGAGGGAAGTCTGGCTCCTGTTCCCTGCGTGGAACCTGCTGCGGAGGCATGTCCCCGTCAGGACCAATGCGCCACACTGCTGGTCTGGCAAGATCTCAAACAGGCCATCGACCAGGTGGTAGATCGTTACACCTTGGCTGATCTGGTACAGGAAGTCAATAAAAAATCTCTTCTGCCCCAATAAATCAAAGAAAAGAGGAATTGGTTTTATGAAGCTGTTCGTATACGCCTATCGGGATTTTGATGAGGCTCCCTTTTTCACTCGATATGCACAGGAATACAACGTGGAGCTGGGCATCTGTCGGGATGCTCCCACCCTGGAAAACGCTCACCTGGCTCAGGGGTATCCCTATATCAGCATCCTCACCAGTGAAATCGATCCCCCATTGATGCGCAAATTCAAGGAAATGGGCGTCAAAATGATCTCCACCCGCACAGTGGGCTACGATCATGTGGACATCCAGGCCGCTCGGGAATGCGGCATCTCAGTGAGCAATGTCACCTATTCTCCCTGCTGTGTGGCGGATTATACCGTCATGCTGATGCTCATGTCCATCCGCAAGATGAAGCGCATCATGCAGCGGGCAGAAATCAACGATTTCTCTCTGGAAGGCATCCAGGGTCGGGAAATGCATAACTTTACGGTGGGTGTCATCGGTACCGGCAAAATTGGCCGCACTGTGCTGAAAGACCTCACAGGATTTGGCTGCAAGCTCTACTGTTACGATTTGTATGAAAACGACGAGGCACGTCAGTACGCCGAGTATCTGCCGTTGGAGGAAATCTGGAAACGCTGTGATCTCATCACTCTGCATATGCCCCTCAATGACTCCAATTTCCATATGATCAACCGGGATGCCATCGCTCAGATGCGGGACAACGTGGTCATTGTCAACACCGCCCGGGGGGGACTCATTGATACCGACGCTCTCATTGACGGACTGGAGAGCGGCAAAATCGGTGCGGTGGGCCTGGATGTCATCGAGCACGAGTGGGGCATGTACTACTACGATCTGAAATCGCAGGTGATGGACAAACGGCATCTGTCCATTTTGCGAGGCTTCCCCAATGTGGTGGTAACTCCCCATATGGCCTTTTACACCGACCAGGCCATTGACGATATGGTACACCACTCCATCCAGAGCTGCTGGCTCACCGAACAGGGACGGGAAAATCCCTGGAAAGTACTGTAACCACACAGCTCCAAAAAACAAAGACCTTTCCGCGGGGCACTCCCCATGGAAAGGTCTTTTTGCTTTGTTTGTTTGCGTGTGAGCGGCTGCAATCTTTTATTCCAGCAGAAAATCCTCTGCCTCCACCAGTTCTTTCCGATACCGGGGACGTTTGGGCGGAATTCGTTTGAGGGGATCATACTGGTATTTGCCGCAGTGGAAATCCGGCTTGACCACGCCCTTGCGGGGACAGATCACATCCCCCAAAGGCCCCGGACTGCCCAAGGCGCAATAGGCGCACATGGGCGGAATCTCCCGGCTGTAAATCACCCGCTCCACCTCCTTTTACACGTTAAAACGGAAGAGGATAATGTCTCCGTCCTTCACCACATATTCCTTGCCTTCGCTGCGCACCAGCCCCTTTTCCCGGGCGGCCGCCATGGTCTTGTAGGTCATGTGGTCCTCATAACTGATCACTTCTGCCCGGATGAACCCCCGTTCAAAATCGGTGTGAATCTTGCCGGCTGCCTGAGGCGCCTTGGTGCCCTTGGTGATGGTCCAGGCACGCACTTCGTCACTGCCTGCGGTGAGGAAACTGATGAGCCCCAGCAGGTCATAACTCACCTTCACCAGACGGTCCAATCCCGATTCCTCCAGTCCGATCTCCTCCAGGAACATGGCCTTATCCTCGGGGGAGAGCTCCGCAATGTCCTGCTCCAGTTGAGCACAGATGGGCAGTACCTGGGCGTGCTCCCGAGCGGCCTGCTCCACCAGCTTCTGATAGTGAGGATTGCTGCCCTGAGCGGAGTTCCGGAAGCCTTCCTCATCCATATTGGCGGCGTACACCACCGGCTTCAGGGTGAGCAGGGCAATGTTTTTCAGCAGTTCCCGGTCTGTTTCATCGTACTCCAGGCTCCGAGCCGGCAGGCCTTCATCCAGCGCCGCCTTGACCCGCTCCAGCAGCTCCATCTCCCGGCCGGCAGACTTGTCCGCCCGCACCATTTTGGCCACCCGAGCCATACGCTTTTCCACCATTTCCAGATCCGCAAACACCAGTTCCAGATTGATGGTTTCCATATCCCGCAGCGGGTCCACACTGCCATCTACATGGATGATATTGGGGTCGTCAAAACAGCGCACCACATGGACAATGGCATCCACCTCCCGGATGTGAGAGAGGAATTTGTTGCCCAGGCCCTCGCCCCGGCTGGCGCCCTTTACCAGGCCCGCAATGTCCACAAATTCAATCACCGCGGGAGTCACCTTAGCAGGATGGTAGATATCTGCCAAATCCTGCAGCCGGTGATCGGGCACCGCCACCACACCCACATTGGGCTCAATGGTGCAGAAGGGATAGTTGGCCGACTCTGCGCCCGCATTGGTAATGGCGTTGAACAGCGTGCTTTTCCCCACATTGGGCAGTCCTACGATACCTAATTTCATATATTCTAAATCTCCTTTATTTTCAATGGTTTTTCGGGTTTTGGGGACACACTCCGCACCAATTCCGCACCAATTTTTCGCAGCGCACCATTTTTAACTTGCCACAT
>JBMNPT010000003.1:0-247342 GCA_050943735.1 Eubacteriales bacterium
GTGATATAGAAAAAGACCACACAGCCGACATTGTAGTCAGTTGTGTGGTCTTTCTGTTGGCACCGCTTGAGGACGTCACTCAAAAATTATCGTTATTTTCAATAATCCCTAAGTGAACGCTCCAAAGGGCCCTTTTTGTTTGCAAAGGGCACAGAAAGTGGTATAATAGTAAAATCTCTAATATACTGGGAATAATGCATCGGGATTGTGAAGACATCCGAAAGGAGTTTGATTTTGTGGCGAATCCAAAAAAGACCTTCATGCAGGGTGCGCTGATTCTCATCTGCGGCAACCTGCTGGTAAAGCTCATCGGCGCCATTTACAGTGTGCCGCTGCTCAACATCATAGGAGAGACAGGCTATGCCTATTATCAGGCGGCCTATCAGATCTATGCGCTGTTGTTTGTCATTTCCACAGCGGGCCTGCCGGTGGCCATCAGCAAAATGGTGTCCGCCAGTTGTGCGCTGGGCAAATACACTGAGGTCCGGAGAATTTTTTCAGTGGCGCTCTCCATGTTTATGGTGGTGGGGCTGTCCGGTTTCCTGTTTATGTATTTTACCTCTGACTGGATCGCCTCTCGGACCAATTTGGACCAGGCGGCCTACAGCGTCCGGGCGTTGGCTCCCGCTGTGTTTTTTGTGGCCATAATGGCCACTTATCGGGGCTTTTTCCAGGGCCTGCAAAATATGCTGCCCACTGCGCTTTCAGAGATTACCGAAGCACTGTGTAAGCTGTGCATTGGTTTGGGCTGCGCAGGCCTGCTCATTCAGATGTCCATGCCTTCTCATATTGTGGCGGCCGGCGCCATTACAGGCGTGACAGTGGGTACCTTTATGAGCGCACTGGTGCTCACCATCATCTTCATCCGCAGCCCGGAACGGCGTGCGGTCTACCGGGCTCAGGACACCAGCAAAGAGCGGTGCAGAGCGCCGGGGGAAATTCTCAAGCAGCTGATTTTGTACGCGGTTCCCATTACCATCGGCGCCGCTGTGATGAGCCTCACCAACTTGATCGACTTGGGCATGGTGGTCAACCGGCTGATCGATGTGGGCTTTACCAAGGAAGAGGCCACCTTCATGTATGGGGCCTATGGCGGTATGGCACAAAAGCTCTTCAATCTGCCGGCTTCTTTGATTTTTACCATTGGCACCAGTGCCATTCCGGTGATTTCCGCGGCTTTTGCTACACGTGATCACAAGTTGACCAAGTCTACCATTGAATCAGCGTTGCGTATCTGCGCCATGCTGGCCATTCCCGCTGGCATGGGGCTGGCTGTGCTCAGCGAGCCCATTCTCAGCCTGCTCTTTTTCAGTAAGCCGGACGGTGTGGCGGTTGCGGCGCCGCTGTTGTCCCGGTTGGGATTGGCCACTACCTTTGTGTGTCTGGTATCTCTCACCAATGCCATGCTGCAGGCGGTGGGGCTGGTCAATGTGCCGGTGTTTACCATGATTTGCGGCGGTGTGGTGAAGTTTATAGGCGATTACGCCTTCATTGCCATTCCTTCCATCAACATTGCGGGTGCGCCTATGGCCACCAACCTGTGCTACGCCACCATTATGGTGCTCAATCTGTATTTCATTGCCAAGCGCATCGGGGTGATGCCCAATTTGGTTTCGGTATTTGTCAAACCGCTGATAGCAGCGGTGTGTATGGCTGTGGTGGCGGTGAGTTCCTTCTGGCTGTTTTCCGGCATTGTGGGGGAAAAGATTGGTGTACTGGCTGCCATCGGAGTGGCCGGGCTCACTTATTTGGGTGTGCTGGCAGTGATTCGCGGTTTCCTGCGGCAGGATGTGAAGTTGTTGCCCAAGGGAGATAAAATTGCGGCGTTCTTGGAAAAACGCAAGCTGCTTGGATGAGAAAGGACAGGAAAAATGGTGGATTTTGAACAAAAGGAACGGTATGACTACGAGGATCTGCTGCGCATCACCCAGCTGCTGCGGGGAGAAGACGGTTGTCCCTGGGATCGGGAGCAGGATCATAAAAGCATCCGGAAAAACTTTGTGGAAGAAGTTTATGAAGCGGTGGAAGCCATTGAGACCGACGATGCGGAGCTTTTGACCGAGGAATTGGGCGATGTGCTGTTTCAGGTGGTGTTTCACGCGCAGATCGCCAGTGAAGCCCAGCGTTTTGCCATGGCGGATGTGGTGGATGGAATCTGTAAAAAACTGGTGCAGCGGCATCCCCATGTGTTTGGACAGGTGACGGTGGCGGACAGCGGGGAAGTGCTCAAAAACTGGGACGCCATCAAAATGAAGACCAAGGAACAAAAGACTCAGACCCAGGCCATGCAGAGTATTTCCACCTTTTTGCCGGCATTGATGCGGGCGGAGAAAATTCAGCAGAAAGCCGCCAAGGTGGGCTTTGACTGGGATGAAATCGAGCCGGTGTACCAGAAGGTACAGGAAGAACTGGCAGAGGTTCGTGAGGCGGCGCAGGAACAAAATATGGCTCATTTGGAGGAAGAAGTGGGGGATCTACTCTTTGCTGCGGTCAATTTATCCCGGTTTTTGGGGGTTGATGCCGAATTGAGCCTAAAGAAAACCTGCGAAAAGTTTATAAAACGTTTTAATTATATTGAAAACCACGCAAACCTAGTGTATAATAGGGACATGCAAGATTTGAGCCTTGAAGAAATGGATCTTTTGTGGAACGAAAGTAAAAAGGCGGAAAACAAATAAGCAGAAAAAAAGGGGCTTTACCCGGAATGTGAAGTAGGAGGACATCCAAATGAACAAAACAGAATTGATCATGGCTATGGCCGAAAAGACCGGTTTCACCAAGAAGGATGCGGAAAAGGCATTGAGCGCATTTGTGGAATCTGTGGAAGAGGCTTTGCTGAAGGGCGATAAGGTGCAGCTGATTGGCTTCGGTTCTTTTGAAGTTAGAGAGAGAGCCGCCAAGGAAGGTATCAATCCTCACACCAAGGAAAAGATGTCCATTCCGGCATCCAAGAGCCCTGTGTTCAAGGCAGGTAAGGCATTCAAGGATACCATCAACAAGTAATCAGATGTACAAGAGCCCTCTATGCAGTATAGAGGGTTTTTTTGTGGGAGGAGATCAAGTGCGACTGGACAAATACCTCAAGGTATCGCGGCTGATCAAACGGCGTACCATAGCCAATGAAGCCTGCGACAGTGGACGAGTGGAAGTGAACGGCCGAGTGGTCAAGGCTTCCTATGATGTAAAAGAGGGAGATATCATTCAGATTACCCTGGGTGAACGGCAAATTCGCATTCAGGTGCTGGATGTGAAAGAGCACGTGCTCAAAAACGACGCCGCTCTGCTCTACAAACAGCTGTAAAAAGACGGGCCTGCAGCCCGTCTTTTTTTCGCATATGCAGGCCATGCCCTCACATAGAATATAGCAAACAAAAAAAGGAGGACATGACTATGGCAATGACAGAGGAAAAACGAAAGGAACGAAACAGCGAGCGGCCTCACAGTGTGATTATGGAAAACCGTCAACGGCTCAGCGTGTCAGGTGTGGAGGATGTGGACAGCTTTGATGAGGAGCGCATTGTGTTGTACACCACCATGGGTTTGCTGGAAATTCAGGGGACCGGTATGCACATCAGCCACCTGAATGTGGAAAATGGAGAAATTGCCGTAGAGGGAATGGTGGACAGCATGGAATACACTGATGAAGATGCCAAACGGATGAGTTTTCTCCAGCGGTTGCTGCGGTGATGTTTGGGTATCGGGGGCCGGAGATGTCGCCGCCCATTGGGCAGCAGGGCATAGCTTTTTTGTGTGCGGTGGCATTGGGGATGGCAGTGGGGCTGTATTATGACTGTTTTCGCATTTTGCGCCGGGGCAGGCGAAATCCCACGGCATTGGTAGCGGTGGAAGATCTGCTCTTCTGGCTGGTGGCAGCCCTGGCCACCATGGCGTTGTTTTATGTGACCAACAGCATGGAATTGCGGGGATTTTTGCTGTTGGGAGAGGGAATGGGCTGGGGATTGTGGCAGCTCACCTTCAGCCGGCCATTGGTGCGGGGCGGTTCCTGGGTATTGGATCTCACCGGGAATTTGCTGTTTCGTTTTTTGAGATGGCTGATCCGCCCGGTGGTATGGATGCTGCGGCCTCTGATCCGTCAGGGAAAACAGTTGCTGGCCAAGGTCAAAAGAGTGGTGCATGCCCTGGGGTGTAAACTTCGTTTTTGGTGGAACAGTAAAAAAATTGCATTCAAATCTGTAAAAAAGCGAAAATTCACTTGCGGAAAAGACAAAAAGCAGATAAAATGATATAAATGGATGCTGTGTGCAAAAGCGGAAGAAAGGTGAAGCCGGATGAAAAGCACATCGCTGTTATTCAGGGTCTTTCTTGCGTGCTTCGTGTGCTATGCGGCCTATACGCTGGTGACGCTGGGCATTGCCATTACCAAGAAGGAAAATGAGATTCTGGAATTGCAGGAACAGATTGAAATGCAGAAAATCGAAAACGAAGAGTTGACCGATATGGTAGAAAATGGGGTAAGTCAGGACTACATCGAAAAGATTGCCAGAGAAAAACTGGGGCTGGCCTATCCCAATGAGCGAATCTTTGTGGATTCTGAAAATTGAGGGGACATTCGCAACAGGCAGATGTTACATACAAATCAAGGAGGACAATTTCTTTTATGGAGATCCAGGTTGGAGCGGTATTGGAAGGAAAGGTGACTGGAATCACAAAATTTGGTGCATTTGTGGCGCTTCCAGGGGGGAAGTCGGGCATGGTGCACATTTCAGAAGTGGCTCCCACTTTTGTCAAGGAAATTTCAGATTTTGTGAGCGTCAATCAAACAGTCAAAGTCAAGGTGATTTCCATCGATCCCAATGGGCGAATTGCCCTTTCGATGAAACAGCTGGCAGAGCCTCAGAAGCGGGAAGAACGTACTTTCCGTCCTCGTGGCAGCCGTCCGGCCCGTACGGAAGCACCCAGCGGCAGCAAAGTACCCATTGAGATTGACTGGTCCTACTCCAAAAAGACCGAAGGTCTCTCCTTTGAGGATAAGCTCAACAAATTCAAGCAGGACAGCGATGAGAGAATGCTGGCCCTGCGGCGTACCATTGATGGCAAACGGGGCGGCAGCGGCCGTCGCGGCGGAAAGAACAACTATTAAAATCAGGTGCAAGGGCAGATGCTGCTCTTGCACTTTTTACAATGTGGAGGAATGTATGACCATTATCAACGCGACGGTGTATACCATGGATGGGCCGCCCATCGAAAGTGGCTTTGTGCAGGTACAGGAGGGCAAGATCCTCCGGGTGGGCCCCATGGAGCAGTATCCGGGAGATTCCCACGAGTTGGATGCCAGAGGCGGTGTAGTGCTGCCTGGATTGGTGGACATTCATACCCATCTGGGGCTGTTTGAAGAGGGCATTTCCTTTGAGGGAGAGGATGGCAATGAGGATACCAGCCCCACCACACCCCATTTGCGGGTGCTGGATGGCATCAATCCCATGGATGTGGCCTTTGAGGAGGCGCTGGCAGCGGGGGTGACCACCGTTGCGGTGGCGCCTGGCAGTGCCAATCCCATCGGAGGGCAGATTCTGTTGATGAAGACAGCGGGACACTGTGTGGACAAAATGCTGCTCAAGGAGCCGCTGGCCATGAAGCTGGCATTGGGAGAAAACCCCAAGTGCACCTATAACAGTAAAAATCAGATGCCGGTGACCCGTATGGCCACCGCCGCACTCATTCGGGAGAGCCTCAAGAAGGCACAGGATTACTACGACCAGAAAGAAAAGGCCCAGTTGGAGGAGGATGACGCAGATGATGTGGAATTCGACATGGAGTGCGAAAGTCTGATTCCGGTGATTTTGGGACAGATTCCGGTGCATGTGCATGCGCACCGGGCGGATGATATATTCACCGCTCTGCGGTTGGCTCAGGAATTTGAGCTGCAATGCGTCATTGTACACGGCACCGAGGGGCATAAAATTGCTCCTGAGCTGGCGGAAGCGGGTGTCCCGGTGATTGTGGGGCCGGTGCTGACTGATCGGAGCAAGCCGGAGCTGCGGGAGCAGTCATTGGAAACCGCCGGAATTCTGGCCCGGGCCGGAGTCAAGGTGGCGCTGTGCACCGACCATCCTGAAACGCCGCTGAAATTTTTCACATTGTGCGGTGCGCTGTGCGTGAAATATGGAATGGACCGGGAAGAGGCACTGCGGGCCATGACCCGCAATCCGGCGGAAATCGTGGGAATGGGGGACCGGATTGGTTCTTTGAGGCCCGGGATGGATGCCGATCTGATCGTGTGCGACGGTGATCCGCTGGATCTGTATACCAATGTGACGCACGTGATGGTAAACGGCAAGCTGGTGAAAGGGGACGAGACAGCATGAGAAAATTGGACACAAAAGAGATCACCCGGGCGGTGAAAGAGCTTTGCATCCAGGCCAACTACCATCTGGGGCAGGATGTGGTGTGCGCCATTGGAAACTGCAAGGCCCGGGAACGCAATCCGCTGGCCAGGGAAATTCTGGGCAAAATGGAGGAAAACCTGCAGGCTTCGGCCCAGATGAACATTCCCATCTGTCAGGATACCGGAATGGCCATTGTATTTGTGGAGCTGGGGCAGCAGGTGTGTCTGGAGGGGGCTCTGCTGGAGGATGCGGTCAATGAAGGCGTCCGGCAGGGATACCAGGAAGGGTATATGCGCTGCAGCGTGGTGGCCGACCCCATTCGCCGGGGCAATACCAACGACAATACGCCGGCGGTGCTACATCTCTCTATGGTGGAAGGGCAGCAGGTGCGTATTACGGTGGCCCCCAAGGGCTTTGGCAGTGAAAATATGAGTCAGATGAAAATGATGACTCCTGCGGCTTCCCAGCAGGACATTGTGGACTATGTGGTGGATTGTGTCCGTCAGGCTGGGAGCAATCCCTGTCCTCCGGTGATTGTGGGAGTGGGCATTGGCGGCAGCTTTGAAAAGTGTGCCATGCAGGCCAAAAAGGCATTGCTCCGCCCCATTGACCAGCGTAACCCCGATCCGTTTTATGCCCGGCTGGAGGAGCAGATGCTGGAAGAGATCAATCGATTGGATGTGGGCCCTCAGGGCTTTGGGGGTGACACCACTGCGCTGGGAGTCAACATCGAAACCTACCCCACCCACATTGCGGGCCTGCCGGTTGCGGTGAATATGAGCTGCCATGTGACCCGCCATGCCAGTTGTGTTTTGTAAAAGACGAAAAAGTGAATTTTGTATGAATTGAACGGAAAGACTTGTATTTCATCTGCTGTACTGGTATAATATGACTAAGGAATGAGAGAAATCTCACTCCAAGACAGTGTAAAGGAGATGCTTCTATGAAGGTAACGATCCTGGGAAAAAAGATGGATATCAGCGACAATTTCAGAGGTAAGATCGAAAAAAAGCTCTCTAAACTGGACAAGTTTTTCCATGACGACGCGGATGTGCGGGTGCTCCTCACCGATGTGAAGGGCAAGCAGAAGGTGGAAGTGACCATTGTTTCGCTGGGCGTTATGTATCGCGCCCAGGAAGTAAGCGACGACTTTATGGTATCGCTGGAAGAAGCGGTGGATACCCTGGAGCGGCAGATTCGCAAAAACAAGACCCGGTTGGCTAAGAAGCTCAAAGCCGGCAAGATCAATGATATGCCCGCCTTTTTCGGCACCGGAGACGAGGAAGCGGAAGATGATTTTGATGTCATCAAGGTGAAAAAATTCCCGCTCAAACCCATGAGTGTGGAAGAGGCCATTTTGGAAATGAACCTGCTCTCTCACCAGTTCTTTGTTTTCCTGGATGCGGATACGGAAACCACCTGTGTGGTGTACAAGAGAAATGATGGAGGCTATGGATTGATTGAACCCCAGTCCTGAGAGCATATCCTCTGAGAAACACATAAGAAAACCCGGCATGGTGTAAACTATGCCGGGTTTCTTTATAGATTCATAATTCTATGGGAATGGATTGTGCCAGAGTAAGTGTATCGGGAGTGACGGTGCAGGTGAAGGCGTGAATGGATACGCCGGCCCGGGCGGCCTCCCGCATAGCCTCCCCAAAGGCGGGATGAGTCCGGTCATTGGGTCGCAGACAGAGGATGTTTTCCATCTGTACAATGAAAATCAGATAGGCGTCCAGTCCCTGACGGGCCGTTTCCATGAGGGTATGAATGTGGCGAACTCCCCGTTGCGTAGGAGCGTCTGGAAAGTAGGCAATGCCCTCTTCCTCCAGCGTCACACCTTTGAGTTCTCCATAGCCCCGGCGGTTTCCTTGTTCCACATAGAAGTCCAGCCGGCTTTCCCCAAAGGTCTGTTCCTGCCGTACACAGGTGAGGTTTTGGAGAGCTTCCAGCGGGACGGTGCCCTGGCGGAGAGCTTCCACAAACAGCCGGTTGGGCGCGGCGCTGTCCATGTTGATGAGCCGGGAGCCTTTCTGCACCGCGATGAGGTCATACTGGGTCTTCCTCTGGGGGGAGGGACAGTGCTGCACATAAACCCGGCAGCCCGGGATGAGCAGTTCCCGGCAGCGTCCGGTGTTTTTTACATGGCATATGATCTCCTGGTCCTCGATCAGACAGTGGGCGATAAAACGATTGGGCCGCTGCAGGAAAGTGGCGGGAAAAATGTTGGGATAGTACATGGGATCCTCCAATACAATAGGGATGCAGTGTTTGCTTTTAGTATAACACACCCAGCCCGCCGGAGGGGGACTTTTTACAGAGATTTGATTGAAAAGCGGGGATTGTGTGTTATAATGTGGATATATGGAAGGCGGGATCGCAATGATATTCAGAACCTGTAACATCAAAATACCCAAACACATCGACGTACAAAAATGGAGCGTGGTAGCCTGTGACCAGTATACTTCTCAACCCCAATACTGGCATCGGGTGGAAAGCTTCGTGGGCGATGCTCCCTCCACATTGCACATGGTCATTCCCGAGATTTACCTGGAATCCGACGACGTAGACAGCCGGATTCAGAAGGTGAATGAAACCATGGAGCGCTATCTCAAGGAAAGCGTGACACGCACCATTGAGGATGGTTGTCTTTATGTGGAACGAACATTGGAAAATGGACTGGTTCGCCGCGGGCTGATGCTGGCGGTGGATTTGGAGTGCTATGATTTTTCCGCGGGGAGCCGTTCTCCTATTCGGGCCACTGAAGGAACGGTGCTCAGCCGGATTCCTCCTCGGGTCAAAGTCAGGGAAAACGCCCCTATGGAAGTTCCTCATGTGATGTTGCTGATTGACGATGAGCGGCATCAGGTGATTGAGCCCATTACACAGGTGGCCACAGAGCTGGAACGGGTTTACCGTACTCGCCTGATGGAGAGGGGCGGAGCGGTAACGGCATTTCTGCTGGGACGTCAGGAGGTGGCACAGGTCACCCAGGCGCTGAACAGCCTGTTGGACGAGGAATACTATACCGGTAAATACGGTTATTCAGCGGCGGAGCACCCGCTGCTGTTCGCGGTGGGCGATGGGAATCACTCGCTGGCCTGTGCCAAACAGTGCTATGAAAATCTGAAACGCCGGGTAGGTGAGCAGCAGGCACGGAAAAGTCCGGCCCGGTATGCGCTGGTGGAGGTGGTCAATCTCCACGACCGTTCGCTGCAATTTGAAGCCATCCATCGAGTGGTGTTTGACTGTGATACGGAAAAGCTGCTGGCGCATTTGCAACGCCGATATCCCAAGGGCCGTCCCGGTGTGGGACAACGGCTGGTGGTGGTGACCCAGGATGGTGAACAGGAGTGGTGGATTGAACATCCGTCCCATCCGCTGGAAGTGGGGACTTTGCAGGAATTTTTGGACAATTATCTGGCGGACCACGAGGGCCGGCTGGATTATATTCACGGTGAAGAGGTAGTGCGGGAGCTCAGCAGCCGAAAGGGCAATGTGGGATTTCTGCTGCCCTCCATGGAAAAGGAACGGCTGTTTCCGGCCATTTTACAGGGGGGAGCGCTGCCGCGTAAAACCTTCTCTATGGGACATCCATGGGATAAGAGATTTTATCTGGAGTGCCGTCTGATCCGCGACGCCTCTTTATAACAACGTAAAACAGTAGGGAAACACCCGCTGCCAATCAGGCAGCGGGTGTTTTTGTGTTCTAGGGACCGGTGCGGCTGCATATGTTGTGACAAAAGGAGAGTGAAAAGAATGGACAACACCATTTGGCTGCAGGCGCTTCGGCTGCTGCCTTGCCGTTTTCGGCAGGAGGTGGCGGAGTGGGAAGAATGCCGTCCCGGTATCACCACCATCCGTCTTCGGACAGGCCAGCCTCTGGAAGTGGGCTGGGGCAATAGGACGGAATTGATGCCACAGTGGATCATTGCTCCGGAGGATGTGGAGGAAATGTTGGAGTATGCCACCAGGTATTCCATGTACGCGGTGGAGCAGCAGCTGTGCCAGGGATTTCTTTCGGTGGCGGGAGGACATCGGCTGGGGGTGTGCGGACATATACTGCAGAGGGAGGGACAGGTTTCCGGCTTACGGGAAGTGACCTCATTACATCTTCGGGTGAGCCGTCCGGTGAAAGCAGGCGCAGAGGCATTGCTTCCTTTGATTTGGAAAAATGGATCAGTAAGGAGTTTGCTGCTGGTGGGACCTCCGGGATGCGGAAAAACCACATTGCTGCGGGAACTCATCGGACTTTTGTCGGTTCATGTGCCGGTGGGGGTCATTGATGAACGGGGGGAATTGGCGGCTATGACCAAAAGAGGGTCGGGTTATGACTTGGGTCCTCGGGTGGATGTGCTGGATGGCTGTCCCAGAGCGCAGGGTGCCAGGATGTTGGTACGGTCCATGGCACCCCGGGTGATTGTCACCGATGAGATTGCAACCGAGGAGGACCGCAGGGCGGTGGAATATGGAATGGGAGCCGGGGTGGCTTTTGTGGCCAGTGCGCACGGGCATGGCCTGGGAGAACAAGGTGGGTCTTTTCCATGGGATGGATTGTTCCCTCATGTGGTACGGCTCAGCCGGGAATTTCCCCGGGACGGAAAATGGCAGGAGGAAAGGAGAGAGGAAGGGTGAAGTGGCTGCTGGGCATTGGATTGGTGGCATTGTGCGGCGGGATTGGCGTACAGGCCGGCGGTGTTTTACACCGCAGAAGAAAGGGAATTCACACATTGGTGTTTGCGCTGGATTTGCTCAATGGAGAGATTGCGTACAGCATGACGCCTTTGCGCAGAGCTTTTTATAAAATCGCGGCGGTGACAGAGGGCCCGGTGCAGGACTTTTTTACCGTGTGCGCCCGGCGGATGGAAGCTCATGACCAGCGGTTGACGGATATTTGGCGGGAAGAATTGCAGCCGCTCCGGGAGAGTTTGCCTTTGGGACGGGAGGAAGTGGACAGCCTGCTGGAATTGGGGGCGGTGCTGGGGAAAAACGATCAGGAAAATCAGAAGCTGGCATTGGACCGGGCTCGGATGCAGCTGCAATCTCTGCTGGAAGAGGCCCGTCAGAAGGAGCGGGAAGGGGTTCGTCTGTATCGCAGTCTGGGAGTGGCGGCCGGTGTATTTCTGGCATTGCTGCTGTGGTGAAAGGAGGCGGGACAATTGAATGTGGATATGCTGTTTCAGATCGCAGGAGTGGGGATTCTGGTGGCGGTACTCAACCAGGTGCTCATTCGCTCTGGTCGGGAAGAACAGGCTATGATGACCACATTGGCCGGGCTGATTGTGGTCCTGCTGCTCATCATTGATCAGATTGATCTGCTTTTCACCACTGTGAAGAGTACCTTTCATCTGTGAGGGGGCGGCCTATGGAACAGATGATGCGTTTTGCAGGAATGGGACTGGCCTGTGCACTGTTGTGTGTGATGGTGCGGCAGCAGAGACCGGATTTTGCGGCCCTACTGTCGCTGGCCTGCGGGGTGATGCTGCTCTCCTCGGCCTGCGCGCTATTGCAGCCGGTGCTGTTATCGGTGCAGCGACTTTTGCAGCAGGCCAATATTCAGCAGGAGCATTTCGCGCTGTTGCTCAAAGCCATTGGCATTACCTATCTGGCTCAATTTGCCAGTGACGTATGTATGGAATCGGGGGAAAAGGCCATTGCGGGTCATATTCAGCTGCTGAGCCGTGTGGTGATCCTGTTGATGGCGCTGCCACTGTATCTGGCGGTGTTTCAGCTGCTGGAAAAGTTGGCGGGAGGCGGGCTGTGATTCGGCGGCTGATGGCGTTGGCAGCGGCATTGTGGCTCTGGTGTGGTCTGGGATGGAGCCTGGCGGCGGAACAGCAGACCGCTTCCACGCCGGAGCAATTGATGCAGCAGCTGTTGGAGCAGCAAGTGGACGAGCTGGATATGGAGCAGTTTGACCAGTATTTGCAGGGAGAAACCGAGCAGCTTTTGGGCGGACGGGATTCCAGGCAAGTGCTGTGGGATATTTTGCGGGGACAGCCGTTGGGAGAGGAGCAGGAGAGTTTGTGGTCGGCGCTGTGGGAATGGTTGCGTCAGCAATTGTTAGGAGGATTGAGCGGAATCACGCAAATTCTGGCTATTATCCTGATTGGGGGACTGCTCTCCTCTCTGTGCAGCGTGGATGACCCTCAGAGCCGCAGGCTGGCCACTATGATCTGCGGACTGTGCTGTGTATTGGCTTCCATGAGTACTTTTTCCGGAATGGCTCAGCAAGGCATTCATGCCATTGAGCGGATTACCGATCTGGTTCGAGTGTTGGTCCCGGTGATGGCCGGCGTGCTGATCTGGGGAGGACGCGCGCTGTCCGCTACCTCTATGCCTGTGCTGGTGCTGGGCCTGTGCGCGGTGCTTAATGAGATCATCAAAGCCATTTTTTTACCGCTGGTCTATGGATACATCGCCATCAGCTGTGCGGGGGCCGCTTTTGAGGACCGGCGGTTTGATGGAGTGGCGGACCTGCTGCGCAGTGTGGCTCAGTGGGGACTTGGATTGTGCTTCACCATCTTTGCGGGGCTTATGTCGTTGCAGGCGTCCTCCCTGCGCATTGCGGACAACACCATTGCAAGGACCTTCAAATTCGCTGTGGGCAGTTTTGTCCCGGTGGTGGGACGGGTGCTTTCCGACGTAAGTGATATTGTGCTGGGCTGTGGCAATATGATTTCAGGGGGCCTGGGGCTGTTTGGTATCCTGGCTTGTCTGGCGGTGTGCGGCGGCCCTCTTTTGCAGGCACTGGTGTACAGCCTGCTCTACCGATTGCTCACTGCTGTGAGTCAGATTTCTGGCAGTGATGGTCTGAGTCGGGTATTACAGGCATTTTCCGGCGCTTTTGCCCTGTTGTTTGCGCTGTGTGCTGCGGTGTCAACTCTGTTTATCATCGCCTTTGCCATGGTGGCAGGCGGAGGGAGGTGAAACCATGTTTCAGCAGATGGTGGGGATTATCATTGCACTGTGCTGCATTTTGGCGATACTTTCCGCTATTTTGCCCCAAAAACACAGCCAGCCCCTGTCCGCCATGATGGGGATGCTGGTGCTGCTGGCAGTGCTGTCTCCCTTTGCCGGAGGGCTGATGCCTGCTCTGCAGTGGGAGGTTTCCTCGGTGGAAACCCAGGAGGCGGAGCAGCTGGGGCGGATGGAGGAAACCATGGAAGATTTGACCCGTACCAGCGTAGAGGGACAGGTGGCCGAACTGGTCCGGCAGCGGACAGGATTGGAGCCGCAGGTGGCAGTGACGCTGGAGTGGAGCGACGGCATGGTGCGGGTGGTGGATATTACGGTGGTCGTGGGAAAAAACGACGCCGCGTTGGAGGAAGAACTGCGTCAGCTGTATGGAGCGGACGTGGTAGTGGTGTGTTAGGAGGCGTAGGATGGAGTGGAAACAGATGGCGGCCTTTTGCTGGAAGGGCAGAGGACGAATGTTGTATGCGGCACTGCTGGTCTGTGTGGTGCTGTTTTGGGCATCGAACCAATTGGGCAGCCCCAAACAACAGCAGGAGACGGACGAGGGGTATAAAACAGCCCGGACATACATAGAGTATTATGAAAAAAGGCTGGAGGAAACGCTGGAACAAATGGAGGGCGTGGGCCGGGTAGAAGTGCTTTTGACGCTGGAGGGCGGGGTGGAACGGGAGTATGCCCAGGACACCGAAAGCAGTCTGACCCAGCAGGAACAGCAGCAGGAGAGCAGCCATCGGGAGAGTACACTGGTGGTGTCCGCCAATGGGGGACAACAACCAGTGCTGCAGCGGGAGGTGGAGCCGGAGATTCGCGGTGTGTTGGTGGTGTGCCAGGGCGGCGGGGATCAAAAGGTGCAGCTGCAGGTGATCGAAGGGGTGCGCACTCTGTTGGATGTGCCGGCCAGCCGCATTGCGGTATGTAAAAGCAAATAAAGGAGCGATGGATGATGTCATTGAAACGAAAAGCCATGGTGCTGGCCATGCTGGTGGGGATCTTATCTCTGGCGGTGTATCTCAGCGGCAACTATCAGGAAAATCCCAGTTTGGACGCTACGGAAGCGGTGGAAACCGGACGGCAGCTGGGGCAGGCACAGCAGGTGGATGGGCAGTCAGACGAAGCTGTGGAAACCATGCAGGAGGACAGTTATTTTGATCAAGCCCGGCTGACCCGGCAGCAGACCCGGGATGAGGCGTTGGAATTGCTTCGTGAGGTGACGGAAAACGATGCCGGTGATGAAAATACCATTCAGCAGGCACTTCTCCAGATGGAAGTGATTGCGGACAACATACAGACAGAGGGAAAAATGGAAAACTTGCTTCGGGCCAAGGGATTTACGGACTGTCTGGTCTACGTGGGCGAGGGTGAGGTCAATGTGCTGGTGGAAAGCGATGGGCTGGATGACACCCAAACCGCTCAGATCCGGGATGTTGTGCTGGAAAGTACCAGCGTCAGTGCCGATCAGATTAAAATTGTGGACGTGAAAAGTTGAGGAGGGGTTTCCTTTTTCCTGTTTTGTTGGTATAATATTGCTAAGAAATCAAGCAGGACGGAGGGAAAAACCATGGCAGAAAACATGAGTTCCTATAACAACGATACCACAGTGGAAGACGGACGCGGCGCAGTGAAGATCGCCACAGAAGTGATTGCCACCATCACTGGCACTGCCGCCAATGAGGTGGAAGGCGTGGTGGGCATCACCGGCGGTATCAGCAATGGTATTGATAAACTGCTGGGCAAGCGCAGCTATTCCAAGGGAATCAAAATTTCGGTGGCGGATCAGTCGGTGGTGATTGATTTGGACATCACGGTTCACTATGGGTGCAACATTCCCGCGGTGGCCACTGCTGTACAGGAAAAGGTCAAAGAATCAGTGGAAACCATGACAGGACTCACAGTGGAAATGGTCAATGTGCACATTGAAGGTGTGGAGTTCCAGGAAGAGCCGGCACCGGCACAGGAAGAGTCTCCCCAAGAATGAAAAAAAGCCTCCCGTATGGGAGGCCTTTTTTATGGGGGCAAGGTGGACAGGCCTGGTAAAATGTTGTATAATAAAAATGATTTTTTGTATAGAGAAAGCCAATATGGGAGAGTGAACCGATGTCACGATTTTTTGCCAGAGAAGCAGCGTTTCTTGTGGTATTTGAGCATGATTTTAATCCCGAAAAAAGCGCAAGGGAACTAATGGACCTGTGCTACGCCAACGAGGAGCTGGAGGATTTTTCCCGGGAAAAGGAATACTTTGAGGATGTGGTGCAGGGGGTCTTTGACCGGCAGAGCGAATTGGATGAGATCATTGAAACTCATTCGCTGCAGTGGAAAAAAAGCCGTTTGAGCCGGACTGCGGTGGCCATGCTGCGGGTGGCCCTGTATGAAATTCTCTACCGTCCTGATATTGATGTGAAAGTATCGGTCAATGAGGCGGTGGAGATTTTGAAAAAATACGATATGGATGAGGCAGCCAAGTATGCCAATGGTGTACTGGGTGGATTTTTGCGCACACAGCAGCCCGCGGTGGAGGAAGAGTAATGGCTCGTTATCTGGGTGTGGATACCAGCAATTACACCACATCGGTCTGTGTGTATGAGCCGGAAACCGGAAGAATTTGGCCTGCTGCCCGGCTGTTGCAGGTCAAATCAGGAGAAAAGGGGCTTCGCCAAAGTGATGCCCTGTTTCAGCACACTGTGCAGCTGCCCAGATTGATGGAGCAGCTTCGGCCCCATATGCAGGATTTGCGGGGGGTGGGAGTGAGTTACGCTCCCCGGCGTGTGGAAGGCTCCTATATGCCCTGCTTTTTGGCGGGTTTGTCCGCCGCTCATGCGGCTGCCGCCGCGCTGGGGGTGCCTTGCCGGGAGTTTTCCCATCAGGAGGGGCATTTGATGGCGGTGGTCAGTGAGCTGGACCCCTCCCAGCAGGAGCAATTGCTGGCAGCGCCTTTTCTGGCGTTTCACCTTTCGGGGGGAACGACGGAGCTCCTGTTGGTTCGTCGCAGTGCCCCCGGTTTTCAGGTGGAGGTACTGGGCGGAACACTGGACATCAGTGTGGGTCAGCTGATTGACCGTGCCGGTGTGCTTCTGGGGCTGAATTTTCCCTGTGGAAGAGAACTGGACGCATTGGCGGCCACCAGCCAGTGGTCGGGTAAGGTGCGGGTTTCCCTGCGGGATGGATGGTGTAATCTGTCCGGCTTTGAAAACCAGTGCCGCCAGAAGCTGCAAAAGGGGGAGCCGGCGGCCGATGTGGCACGCTGGGTTTTGACAGTGGTAGCGGAGCATCTAATGGAGATGGTGGCTGCGGCGGAACAGGTTCATCCCGGCCTGCCTCTGGTGATGATGGGCGGTGTGGCCAGCAATTCCCTGCTGCGGCAACGGTTTGCCGGGTTGCCCGGACGGAGTGTGTACTTTGCCAGCGGTGAGCGGAGCCGGGACAATGCCATTGGTATCAGTGTGCTGGCATCCATGGAATGAGGAGGAGCAACGTGGCCAATCCCATTATCAGCGTCACACAACTCAATCAATATATCAAAAAACTCATTGGGTCTGATCCCAATCTGCGGCCGGTGTATGTGCGGGGTGAGCTGTCCAACTGCAAACTCCACACCTCCGGTCATATGTATTTTACCCTGAAAGACGAAAGTGCGGCGGTGCGGGGAGTGATGTTCCGCAGTCAGGTGAGCCGGCTCCGGTTTCGTCCCGCGGATGGGATGAAGCTGCTGGTGAGCGGGCGCATCGATGTATACGAGCGGGACGGGCAATACCAGCTGTACGCTGAATACATGGCTCCCGACGGTGTGGGGGCATTGGCGCTGGCCTTTGAACAGATGAAACAGAAACTGCTGGAAGAGGGACTCTTTGACCCTGCGCACAAGCAGCCGCTGCCTGAATTTCCCCAGTGTATCGGGGTGGTGACGGCCCCCACAGGGGCCGCCATTCGGGATATTCTCAACATTTTGGGGCGGAGATGGCCCATGGTCCGGGTGGTGTTGTACCCGGTGTTGGTGCAGGGAGAGCGTGCCGCGGGAGAGATTGCCAGGGCCATCGACTGGTTCAGTCAGTGGGGAGAGGCCCAGGTGCTGATTGTGGGCCGCGGCGGCGGCTCTATGGAAGATCTGTGGGCTTTCAATGAAGAAGAGGTGGCCCGCGCCATTTTCCGATGCCGGGTGCCGGTAGTGTCGGCAGTGGGGCATGAAACCGATGTGAGCATCAGCGATTATGTGGCGGATGTACGGGCTCCAACCCCTTCTGCGGCAGCGGAACTGTGCACTCCTCAGTGGGAGAGTGTGCGAGAATGGCTGAATGTGCAGATACAAACCATGCAGAGCGGTCTGTTGCGGCGGCTGGATCAGCAGGCCCAGCGGCTGCAGCAGTGGATGGAGCGTCCGGTGCTTCGCCAGCCGGAAGGGCTTTTGCTTCCGGCGCAGGACAAGCTGTCTCAGCTGACCGATCAGCTGACCTCCGCCATGGAGCGGCAGCTGGAGCAAAGAGAAATCTCCCTCACCCACGGGATGGAACAGTTGGAGGCGCTGAGTCCTCTGGCGGTGATTCGCCGGGGATACAGTGTGACCACTGACCAAAGGGGAAATACCATCACCCATTGCGGACAGGTGGCCTCGGGGGATTTGCTTCATGTACGGGTGCGGGATGGAGAAATAGACTGTCGTGTGGAAGCCGTCAGGAAGGAGTGACAGAGAATGGCAAAAAAACTCACCTTTGAGGAAAAAATGCAGCGGCTGGATGGAATTGTCCGGCAGCTGGAGGAGGGAAGTCTGGAGCTGGCGGCGTCACTCAAGCTGTATGGCGAAGGGGTAAAGTTGGCCAAGGAATGCAGCAGTGAGCTGGACAAAGCCCGTCAGCAGGTGATGATGCTGGTGCGGGAGGAAACGTCCGGCGAGATGCAGCAGCAGCCTTTTGCAGAAGAATGATACAGAGGGGGATGTAAAGTGGAACACAAGGAACGGATGGGGCAGTACATTCGGGAAACCGAAGAGGCGCTGGAGCGGTATCTGCCTCAGCGGGAAAATTATCAGAAGCGGCTGTATGAAGCCATGCGCTACAGCCTGATGGCGCCGGGCAAACGTCTGCGTCCGGTGATGACCATGGCATTTTGCGAGATGTGCGGCGGAGATCGCCGCAATGCTCTGCCATTTGCCTGCGGGCTGGAAATGATTCACAATTATTCGCTCATCCACGATGATCTGCCCTGCATGGACGACGATGATCTGCGCCGGGGCCGCCCCACCAATCACAAGGTGTATGGAGAAGCGCTGGCGGTGCTGGCGGGGGATGGCCTGCTGCACAAGGCGTTTGAAACGGTGTGCGATCACCTGGGAGAAACTTCTCTGGAACCTGCGGTGGCTTGGAGAGCCATGCAGGTACTGGCTCATGAAAGCGGCAGCGAAGGCATGCTGGGCGGACAGGTAGTGGATGTGGAAAATGAAGGGAAAAAGCTGCCCCTGGAAGAACTGACCTACCTGGAAAATCTCAAGACCAGCGGATTGTTCCGGGCTGCGGCCAAAATGGGCTGTATCGTGGGCGGAGGCACTCCGGAGCAGCTGGAGGCAGCGGAAAAGTTTGCAACCGCGTTGGGCCTGGCCTTTCAGATTCAGGATGACATTCTGGATGTGGAGGGAGATGAGGCAGAGCTGGGAAAACCGGTGGGCAGCGACGCGGACAATGAAAAGTACACCTTTACCACACTGCTGGGACTGGAAGGTGCCCGTCAGGAGGTACGCCGACTCACGGAAGAAGCGCAGAAGGCACTGCAGGCATTCCCGGATGCCGCATTTATGAACTGGCTGGCGGAGCTTCTAGTGGACCGGAAAAAATAGGAGGCTGGGTATGGATTTTCTGATAGGCATTTTTTCCAATCCCATCATTGTAACGGCCTGTGTAGGGTGGTTCACAGCGCAGTTTCTCAAGCTGGTGGTGGATATGATTCGTACGGGTCAGGTGGATCTGAGCCGTTTCATAGGCGGAGCGGGAGGTATGCCATCCAGCCATACAGCATTGGTGGTCTCGGCGCTGGTGGCGGTGTATTATACCGATGGTCCCGCTTCCACCACGTTTGCAGTGATGGCCGTGGTCACCGGTGTGGTGATGTATGACGCACTGGGAGTCCGGCGAGCCGCGGGTGAACAGGCCAAGGTGATCAATGTGATGGTGTCCGAATGGGATTGGAACCATCCGGAGTTGATGGGCAAACAGCTCAAGGAACTGCTGGGGCACACCCCATTGGAAGTGGCTGCCGGAGCGGTTTTGGGCGTATTCATCGGCTGGCTGATGATGTGACTTGTGCATGTTGATTATGCATATTCGCTGTAAAATATACAGTTTGTTCACATTTTTGCCGGTGCATGTGATATAATGTTGAATGATAATGTAAGTGGCGCAGTATCCTAGTCAGACCTGTTGTTCCTGAAGACGGACCTAAAAAGCCGTTTAAGGGCATATCGATGAAACTCCTGGTGCCTGCTTTTTACGCCCAGTTTAGGGTGGGTGCTGGGAGGAAGGCGTTAAGGGCTGGCCGCAATGGCATGCGGATTCTGACCCTTTTCGCTGTGGAGACCTGTCTTTGTGCCCCGCCTATACACTGATTTTTGGTTGACGGACGTGGTACGAACCAGGATTAAACCTGCAATGCGGTATGGTGTATTTTTGGTATGAAATGCTGTGTGCAGAGTAGCCTGCCTTGCGTGGATATGGCGGATAACGGACAGACTGGACTCCCATGGCCATGGGGGAAAGGTTAATGCAGTTTGAAATCATATCTGCAAAAGAGGCTAGGGGACAATAAGACTGCAGAGGAAAACTCCTAGGCTGATGCGCAGCAAAGGGATTGCAGTACGGACTCAGTGGCACTCAAGTCCCGCCTTTGGCGACAGGGCGGCGCGGGGTTTCAAGGGAAACCGCTTCCACCGGCGACGGGGAGTACCCTGCGGGGAAAGCCAACTTGACCTAAGCCGTAAGATTTACTTTTGCTGCTGCCACTTGTATTATTTATCATGTAAGCTGCACAAGAGAGTTGATTTCTGTTGTGCAAGTTAGATGATAAATAGTGGTTTTGTTTGAGGTGAATGATTTGTCTGAACAGTCGGACCGACGTAAGCGTCGTAAGAGCTTTGATATCAAGAACAGCGCAGGCATTCGCCGGGTGAATCTCCGGTGGATTGTGACGGTGACACTGTGCGCTTTTTTTCTGTCCATGATGATCTCTCTGGGCTCCACTGTGGCCATGAGTGGGGTGGAAAGTCTTTGGGTGGCGCTGTTGGTGCTGTTGGCCATTGTGTCCATTGGTATCCTGTTTGACATCATTGGTGTGGCCATACAGGCAGCAGAGGAAAAACCCTTTCACTCCATGGCATCCCGCAAGGTGCGGGGGGCTTCCCAGGCCATTTTCCTCATTCGCAATGCGGAAAAAATGTCCAGTTTCTGCAACGATGTGGTGGGAGATATTGCGGGTATCATCAGCGGCAGCACCGTAGCGGTGGTGCTGGTGTTTTTTACCCAGATGCTGCAAAACATTCATGAAACGATCATCAGCCTGGTGCTGACCGCACTGGTGTCAGCCCTGACCATTGGCGGCAAGGCGCTGGGGAAAACTTTTGCCATGAACAACGCCAATACGGTGGTATATGTAGTGGGATATTTGGCCAGTCTGGTCGCGGGGGCGGGCAGTTGGTTGAAAAAGTGCTGTAAGAAAAGGTAGGATGGGACTTGAAAAAGAGATTGGATCTTCTGTTGGTGGAACGGGGATTGGAAACCACCTGGGAAAAAGCCAAGGCAGTGATCATGTCGGGAATTGTCTACGTGAACAATCAGAAATCAGATAAGGCTGGCAATTTGGTGGAAGAGTCGGCGGTGATCGAGATTCGGGGCAACACATTGCCCTATGTGAGCCGAGGCGGCCTCAAGCTGGAAAAAGCCATGGCGCTTTGGGACATTCACCTGCAGGGTCGAATTTGTATGGATATTGGTGCGTCTACCGGAGGTTTTACCGATTGCATGCTGCAAAACGGCGCAGGCCGGGTGTACGCGGTGGATGTGGGGTATGGACAGTTGGATTGGAAACTGCGCCAGGACCCAAGAGTGACCAATATGGAGCGGACCAACATCCGGCATGTGACGCCCGAGATGGTGGAACCGTTGGATTTTGCCTCCATTGATGTGGCGTTTATCTCTTTGAAATTGGTTTTGCCGGTGGCCTGGCAGCTGCTGCGTCCCCAGGGTGAAGTGGTGGCACTGATCAAGCCGCAGTTTGAGGCTGGCCGGGGAAAAGTGGGAAAAAACGGCGTGGTGCGGGATATTCAGGTGCATCACGAAGTGATGGAGCAAGTGTTGGGCTTTACCCGTGAATTGGGATTTTCTGTGCAGGGCTTGACTTATTCGCCCATCAAAGGTCCGAAAGGCAACATTGAATACCTCATGTATCTGAAGAAAGACGGTCAGGGAGCTTTGGCGGAGAACATCCAGCCCCGACAGGTGGTGGAAGATTCTCACAGAGAGCTTTCCGCACAGGAGTGAGTGACCGCAGAGGGAAAGGGGAAGCAGTTTGAAGAGGATCGCCATCGTGCCCAACACCATCAAAGAGGTGTGGCCGGAAAAAACCCGCAATATCATTGATACCCTCCATGCGCTGCAGGTGGAAGTGCTGGCTCCCATGGATTGTAGGGAATTGCTGCAGGATAGCCGGCAGGTGCGGTTTGTCAGCCGGGAGGAAATGCTGCAGCAAGCGGAAGTCCTCATTTCTTTGGGGGGCGACGGTACCCTGATGCGGGCGGCCAAATATGCAGCTGTGTGGAATATCCCAGTTTTCGGCATAAATTTGGGCCATTTGGGATATCTGGTGGAGACAGATCTCCAAGAATGTCAGGAATATTTGCGCCAGGTGGTGGAAGGGAATTACATACTGGATCAGCGGATGATGCTGGAGGTTCGGGTGTTCCGGGACAGCCATCCAGTGGCGGAGACATTGGTGCTCAACGATGCCTTTATGGCCAAGAGTGCGGTGGGACGTATGACTGCCATTGAAGTCCGGTTTGATGGAATTAAGATGCATACCTATGAAGGGGACGGCGTCATTGTGGCCACACCCACAGGTTCAACGGCTTATTCCCTGTCGGCAGGCGGCCCGGTGCTGGAACCTCAATCGGAAAATTTGTTGGTGACTCCCATTTGTCCCCATAGCCTCAGCTGCCGTACCATTGTGATGTCCAGTCAGCGGACCATACAGTTGAGAGCGGCACAGGGAGAAGCCACCCTGGTGTGCGACGGAGAAATTTTTTGGAATATACTCCCGGAAGATGTGGTACAGATCCATAAATCGGATAGCTATCTGTCCTTGATTCGGGTAAAAAATAGAAGTTTTTATGATATCCTGCGGGAAAAACTGAGCGAAAGGGGAGAGTGAACATGAAATTTTTACGGCATCTCAAAATCCTGGAACTGGTGGAAAAATACGTCATTGAAACCCAGGAGGAGCTCAGTGACAAGCTGCGGGAAAATGGCTTTGATGTGACGCAGGCTACGGTGTCCAGAGACATCAAAGAATTGCGATTGGTGAAAATTCTCACCCAGGACGGGCGGTATCGCTATGCGGCTTCCGCAAAAGAAGCCGATACCAATCTCTCCGCTAAATTCCGGGTGATTTTCAAAGAGAGCGTGCAGAGTGTGGATTATGCCAACAACATCATGTGTATCCGCACGTTGCCCGGTATGGGAGCCGCTGCGGCCAGTGGGATTGACGCCATGCAATGGAGTGATTTTGTGGGCAGCATTGCGGGGGATGACACTGTATTTGTGCTGCTTAAATCAGAAGAAGCTGCTATTCGGCTGACTGCGGAATTCAATAAAATGTTGAAACAATAACACAGAAAGTGAGGATGGGCCATGCTGTCGCTGTTGCACATTGAAAATGTGGCGGTCATTGAAAAAGTGGATATTGCCTTTCAGACCGGTTTCAATGTGCTGACTGGTGAGACAGGTGCGGGCAAATCCATCATTATAGACTCCATCAATATGGTGCTAGGGGAGCGCACCAGCCGGGAAATCATCCGAAAGGGACAGCAGCGGGCGTTGGTGTGCGCCTGTTTTGCTGAACTTTCGTCTCAGGTGCTGGAGGAGCTGGAACAGCAGGGATTGCAGCCGGACGAGGATGGAAATTTGTTGCTGGAACGGGAGCTTTCTGTACAGGGAAAGGGTAGTTGTCGGATCAACGGCCGGCCGGTGAGCACAGCGGTATTGCGGCAAATCGCGGGCTGTCTCATCAACATTCATGGGCAGCACGACAGCCAGCAGCTATTGCAAAGTGAACGGCACATTCAATTTTTAGATGGATATTTGGGGCTGGAACCGGAACTGAGCCGGTACCGGCCATTGTATGAGGAAGACCGCAGATTGCGGCGTGAGCTGCAAAATCTGCAGCAGGGCGAGCAGGAGCGGGAACGCAGAATGGATTTGCTGCGGTACCAGATTCGGGAAATTCAGCGGGCCCAGTTGACTCCGGGGGAAGAAGAGGAGCTCACCGCACGTCGTCGAGTGCTTCGCAATGCCGAACGAATTCGTACTGCGGTGGAAGAAACCTTTGCGCTGGTGTACGAAGGGGATGAGGAGTTCCAGAGTGTGCATGATCTGCTGGCTCAGGCGCAGGAGTCACTGAGTGATGTAGCCCGGCTGGAGGATACACTGGCAAGCTGTGCGCAGACGCTGGAAAATATGTCTTATGAGCTGGAAGATGTGGTGGAAAATCTCCGGGAGGTTCGGGAGTCCATGGAAGTGGGCGAAGAAGAACTGGAGGAGATTGAAAACCGGCTGGAAGTGTTGACCCGGCTCAAGCGGAAATATGGCAGCGACGTGGAAGAAATCCTGGATTTTGAGCAAAATTGCCGGCAGGAACTGGAAAAGCTGGAAAACAGCCACCAGGATATGGAGGCACTTACCAAAGCGCTAAACGCTAATTCTCAGGCGTTACAGCAGCAGGCAAGAGCGCTGCATGAAAAGCGTCTGGAAGGAGCCAAACGATTGCAGGAAGGAATTGAGCGGGAGCTCAAATTTCTCAATATGGAAAACGCCAAATTCAGTGTGCGGCTGGAGCAGCACACCGATGATGAGGGGAATCCGATCTACCGCCCTTCGGGGGTGGATGATGTAGAATTTATGATACAAACCAACCGGGGAGAGGATATGAAACCTCTTGCCAAAATTGCCTCCGGCGGTGAATTGTCCCGGATTATGTTGGCCTTGAAAAGCAGTATGACCCAGGCTGATCCGGTGGATACACTGATTTTTGATGAAATTGACACCGGAATCAGCGGACGCGCGGCCAGTCGGGTGGGAGAGAAACTGCGGGAAATTTCCAAGTACCGGCAGGTGCTGTGTGTATCCCATCTGGTGACCATCGCAGCCAAAGCCAGTCACCATTTCCTCATCAGCAAGGACGATTCGGAGCACACTCGCACCACCGTCCAGTTGCTGCAGGGACAGCGTCGGGTGGATGAAATCGCCCGGCTCATCGGCGGAGAAGAGATTACAGACATTACACTGGCCAATGCCAGACAGCTGCTGGAGCAGTCAGAATAACAAAAAGGAGTAAGAAAAATGGGTATTTTTAAGGAGTTGCAGGACCGGGGTCTGGTGGCACAGATGACCAACCCCGAGATGATCGAAAAGCTGTTGGAAGAGGATAAGATTTCCTTTTACATTGGCTTTGACCCCACCGCTGACAGCCTGCACGTGGGTCACTTTATGCAGATGGTGATTATGAAGCATCTGCAGGGAGCCGGACACCGTCCCATCGCCATTCTGGGCGAAGGCACCGGTATGATCGGCGATCCCTCCGGCCGGACCGACATGCGGAAAATGCTGACTCATGAGCAGGTACAGCACAACATCGCCTGCTTCAAAAAGCAGATGGGACGTTTCATTGACACCAGTGAAGATAAGGCGCTGTTTGTCAACAATGCGGACTGGCTGCTGCACCTCAATTACGTGGATTTCCTCCGGGATATCGGCGTGCACTTCTCGGTGAACAAGATGCTCTCCTACGAGTGTTTCAAGAGCCGTATGGAGCGGGGGCTGACCTTCATTGAGTTCAACTACATGTTGATGCAGGCCTATGATTTTTACATGCTGTACAAAAAATACGGCTGCGTGATGGAAATGGGCGGCGACGATCAGTGGGCCAACATTCTGGCAGGCATTGATCTGGTGCGCAAAAAGGAAGGAAAGGAAGTCTACGGTATCACCTTCAATCTGCTGACCACCAGCGACGGCAAGAAGATGGGCAAGACCCAGAAGGGCGCTGTGTGGCTGGATCCGGATAAGACCAGTCCCTATGAATTTTTCCAGTACTGGCGCAACATCGAGGATGCGGATGTGATCCGTATGATGAAGATGATCACCTTTATGCCGCTGGAGGAGATTGCGGAATATGAAAAACTGAAGGATGCGGAAATCAACCGCGCCAAGGAGAAGCTGGCCTTTGAGCTGACCAAGATGGTGCATGGAGAAGAGGAGGCCAACAAGGCGCTCAACGCGGCTAAGGCTCTGTTTGTCGGCGGCGGCGACCTGGCCAATATGCCCAGCACCACCCTGACCGAAGAAGATTTCACCGATGGAAAGATCGGCATTTTGGACTTGCTGTGCAAAACCAAATTGGCTCCTTCCAAGGCGGAAGGCCGTCGTCTGGTGCAGCAAAATGGCATTTCGGTGAACGATCAGAAGGTGACCGATATTGCTGCCAGCTACGACAAGGATGCGTTTGCGGGCGATTTCCTCATCAAAAAGGGGAAGAAGGTATACCACAAAGTAACTCTCTAAAACAGATCAACAGCGCAGTCATGTACTGCGCTGTTTTTTGTCCAGAGTTTACCAAAAAACAAAAGAGCCGCCCTTGACGAACCGGGCCGCAAGGTGGTACACTTATTGCAATCAATCATGTCCGCAACCATCTATCCCATGGGCGGACACGTTTTTTCAGAGGATGTTATGCAGAAAATGGAGGAGATTGTATGGCTTTTATTTTTGAAGAACCTTCCCGTACATTTAGTGAATATTTGCTAGTTCCCGGATACTCCTCGGCGGAGTGCATTCCCAATCGGGTGAGTCTGCGCACTCCAGTGGTGAAATTCAAAAAGGGCGAGGAGTCGGCTTTGTATATGAACGTTCCCATGACTTCCGCTATCATGCAGTCGGTGTCCGATGACAAAATGGCCATCGCGTTGGCCAGAGAGGGAGGGATCTCCTTTATTTTCGGCTCCCAGAGTGTGGAAAACGAAGCCGCTATGGTGGCCCGGGTGAAGTCTTATAAGGCAGGTTTTGTGGTGAGTGATTCCAACATTCAGCCCGATCAGACGCTGGAGGATATTTTGGAATTGAAGGCTCTGACAGGACACTCTACGGTAGCAGTCACAGAAGACGGCACTGCCACCGGTAAGCTGCTGGGCATTGTCACCAGCCGTGATTACCGGGTGAGCCGTATGGATCCCGCCACCAAGGTGAGAGAGTTTATGACTCCCTTCTCCAAGCTGATTTACGGCGACAAGGACACCAGCCTCAAGGAGGCCAATAATATTATCTGGGACCATAAGCTTAACAGCCTGCCCATTGTGGACGATGATGGCCACCTCATGTATATGGTATTTCGCAAGGACTACGCCTCTCACAAGGAAAATCCACTGGAACTGTTGGATGTGCACAAGCGGTACGTGGTAGGTGCAGGCATTAACACCCGGGATTATGAAACTCGGGTACCCGCTCTGATTGAAGCGGGAGCGGATGTGCTTTGCATTGACTCTTCGGAGGGATATTCCGAATGGCAGTATCGCACGCTGCAATGGGTGCGGGAGCACTATGGAGACAGTGTGAAGATCGGTGCCGGCAACGTGGTGGACGGGGATGGATTCCGTTTCCTGGCCGATGCAGGAGCAGACTTTGTGAAGGTGGGCATCGGCGGCGGCTCCATCTGTATTACCCGGGAGCAGAAGGGCATTGGACGCGGACAGGCCACTGCGCTCATCGATGTGGCAAAAGCCCGGGATGAGTATTATGAAAAGACTGGTGTGTATGTGCCTATTTGTTCGGATGGCGGCATTGTATACGATCATCATATCACGTTGGCACTGGCCATGGGAGCGGATTTTGTGATGTTGGGCCGCTATTTTGCCCGGTTTGACGAAAGCCCCACCCATAAGGTCAACATCAACGGCAACTATATGAAGGAATACTGGGGAGAAGGTTCCAACCGTGCCCGCAACTGGCAGCGGTATGATATGGGCGGAGCCACCAAACTCTCCTTTGAGGAAGGTGTGGATTCCTACGTTCCCTATGCTGGCCCGCTGCATGACAATGTGGTGATGACCCTCAACAAGGTGCGTTCCACCATGTGTAACTGCGGTTCGTTGAGCATTTCCGAATTCCAGAAGAAGGCTAAGCTGACAGTGGTGTCGGCTACTTCCATTGTGGAGGGCGGAGCCCATGACGTAATGCTCAAGGAGAGCAATGTGAAGATCTGACAGCAAAAGAAAAGAGACGCTCCATGGAGCGTCTCTTTTTTGTTTTTTAGAGTCCCAGATAATAGCCAGTACTGAGAATGTCCTCTGTACGGGAGAGTACCTCCCGGGCTTCTTCATAGTTTTGTTTGGCCAGTTCCGCCACCAGATAGTTGGTCAGGCAAATGGGAGCTGTGAGAGAATTTTTATACGATGCGCTTTTGGTTGCACAGGGGAGATTGATGTCTCCATACCCCCGGATGGCCAAGTTGTTCATGGCGGTGAAAAGAATGGTCTTTACCCCGCGGCTTTTGAGCCAGGAGAGAATGTTGGTAGCGGTTTTGGAATATCTGGGGAAAAAATAGGCAATGCAGACATCTTCGGGTTCAGCACCTACAATTTCCTCTGGATAGAGCATACCGGTGGATTGGATGAAATGGATGTTTTTTTTGATTTCACCCAGCCTGGAGGCCATATAGTAGGCGGTGGAAAAACTGCTGCGCATTCCCAAAATATAAATTTTTCCCGCTTGAGAAATCCACTGCACCGCTTTGGAAAGATCCTGATCATTTTGGGCCATGAGCGTTTGACGGATGTTGTCCAAATCAATGGAGAAGGATTCATGGAGCAGAGCATTGCCGCTGGTTTGTTCCATGCTGTCCAGCCGTTCCGGCAAAGTACTTTTGTTTTGCAACTCATCCTGTACGGATTGCTGCATGTCACCAAAGCCACTGTATCCGATGGCTCGGGAGAACCGGATAATGGTTGTGGTGCTGACACCTACTTTGCTGGCCAGCGTTTCCAGAGTGGAAAAGGCAATGCTTTCCATGTTGTTGCGCATGAAAGCCGCAATACTGGCTTGTGAACGGGTAAAGTGATCTTCGTTGTGTTTGAGTCTGTCTACAAAACGCATGGTTGTTTTCCTTTATTGCAGCGGATGGTCCGCTGGGACAGTTGACAGAATTTGTCAGCGTGGGTTTGACGATGGTCCTCTGCTCATGATATACTAATAATATCACAGAAGGACAGGAGGGAAGAGTATGCCGTTGCCGAGTATGCCTTTTGACCGGGAAACCCCGCCCAGTAAAGCGGAAATCCTGGAAATTCTGACACGCTGGATCATTGAAATGCAGCTGGAACCCGAAGAAAAAATCAGCGATGTAGAAATTGCGTCCTATTTTCGGGTGAGCCGCACTCCCATCCGTGAAGCACTGCAAATCCTGGAGGGAAAAAAGCTGGTTCACGCCTATCCCGGACGAGCTACCGTGGTAGCGGAACTGGGAGTAGAGCATCCCGAACAGTGGTATCTTCCCATGCAGACACTGCAATGTCTTGCAGTGCGTCTGGCGGTGGAAAAGGCCACTGCCAGCCAGGTGGATTATCTGGAGCAGTTGAATCAGGCTTTTGGCGAAGAGGTAGCCCGGAGCGATGATGTACTTCTGCTGTTAAAATTGGATCAGCAGTTTCATCATGGTTTGCTGGAGGTGGCAGGCAATGAATACATTGCTGATTTCTGCAACACCTTGTGGGCTCATATTGGACGGCTGGAATACCTGTTCTTTGAAGGTAACCGACATTTGGGAGCGTCGGTGGAAGACCATGCTCATGTTGTGGAAGGGATGCGCCGCAAGGACCCATTTCATGCGGAGTTGGCTATGAAAAACAACTGGAGCACTTCCATGCTGGCGGTAAAAAGCCAGATTTATATGGCAAATGCCAAAAGATGGGAGATATTCTGAGCCAATGAAAAGTACTATAAGCCGCCCGGCATGTGCCGGGCGGCTTTTTTGTACTGTAAGTGGAATCAGAATTTCACAATCTTGTCGATATTGGCCATATGACAGCCGGCATAGTCATCCTTGACCCGCATCAGGAAATTGAGTTTGTCAATTCGTTCACCGGAACGCGGACAGCCATTTTTGATAAAGGGAATTTGCAGTCCCACTGCCAGATCCATGACCACGTCACCGATTACACCGCCCGAACGGCCGGAAGTGATGGAGAACAGACCATGCTCATCGGCGTAGTAGTGAGCGTCCAGCGCTTCGCTGATGGTTCCCACCTGATTGGGCTTGAGGATGAATCCATCAATGGAGTTGGTGGAAACGGCCCGCTCGATGCGCTGCCGATTGGATACGGTGAAATCATCCGCGATGATGAGGGTACGGGTGATAACCTTATGAGCTTTCTCATAGCCTTCCCAGTCGTTTTCATCCAACATGTCTTCGATAAATACAAAGTTGTACTTTTCGGTAAGTCCCTTGACATAGTCGATGATTTCATCAGTGGTACGCTGTTTGCCGTTGAGATAGTAGGTCTTGGTTTCCGCGTCGTACATTTCACTGATGGCGCAGTCCAATGCAAAGGCGCACTGATCGGTATAGCCGCAGCGGTCAATGGCCTTTTGAATGAGATTCAGGCATACTTCGGGGTCTTCGGAAGGAGCTACCCAACCATAACTGCCACCCACAGCAGGGGGCTTTCCGGTGTATTCCTGAATGACCGGGCCCAGAGTCTGGAACACCTTGACGGCGATTTCCACAGCTTCTTCAATGTCCTTGGCACGATAGGGCATGACAATGAATTCGTTGAATGCCTGGGTGATGCCATTGTTGCGGCCACCGTTGATCACATTGAAAGAGGGGATGGGAACGGTCTTGATGTTGCCATCAGAGAGGTAGTCATACAGCGGACGGCGCTGGCTGGCAGCTGCGGCCCGCAGGCAGGCGATGGAAACACTGTAAATGGCATTGCCGCCCAGTACATGCTTGTCGGGAGTGCCGTCCAGTTCGATCATCTTCTGGTCCAATGCCTTCTGATCGGTTACATCCATGCCGATGAGCGCAGGGGCAATGATATCGTTGACGTTGGCAACGGCTTTGTGAACACTCAGCCCATTGTATTCGTCCGGATTGCCATCCCGCAGCACACAGGATTCGTACATGCCCACAGAACTGCCGGTGGGGGCTGCGCCGGTGCCGATGTAGCCGTCTTCGGTGATGACGTCAACTTCCACCATGGGGCGGCACTTACAGTCAATCAGCTGCCGGGCGTGCACTGCCTTGATGCGAGGGCCGCTTTTTTTAGCGGGCTTTTCGGGCAGAGCCGGCACATACATAATGTTCAAATCACACAGGTTGGTACCGGTGTTGCCGGTGAACACAGCATCGCCCATCTGATCCAGTGCCTCGAAGCAGGCATGGCCGCGCAGGGATTCAAACACATCCACACCCTTTTCCACCGCGATGCCGTAGCTCTTGGAGTCGGTGATACCGCCGGCCACAGAAGTGGTGCCGTCGGTGCCTTCCGAGTCAATGGAGAGCAGGGCACAGCCAGGTGCCTTTTGAGCGGAGATGGCGAAGCTGAGCGTCAGTTCCTGACCAGGACCGCCATGGCCTGTGATGGTGGAATTGTCCAGAATCTTAGTGGTGGCTTCACCGGAAGCCAGCAGTACACAGGGCGGCTTGACCGGATTTCCATAGTTCTGGATTTCCCGGGCAATGGAAGCGAACAGGGTACCTACATCTCTGCTTTCTCCTTCAATGAAAGAGGAGAGAATCACAGCGGGGATGCCCATTTCTTCCGATACCTTTTTGGCTTGCAGACAGGAGTCGGGCAGGCTGTTGAGCAGGAAATAGGTGTTGTTGGGGAAGGCCTTGGGGGTTTCGCCCTCTGGGCCCACATTCATCAGATAGTCCACCACAGCCTTGGGCAGACGATCTTCCACACCATAGTCATGAATGACCTGGCGGGCCTGTTCCAATGTGGTCTGGTCAGGACCCATGGGAGTGCCCTTGTAATTTTTATAGGGTTCGCCGATATCGCCGGTGGCAGGGGTGCCTACGGCGTCGCTGATGCCAAAGCCGATCAGTTCAGCTCCCCGGGCTTCGATCCGCTTGGCCAGCATACCGCCGTTCATGGCGCTGATGTGACGGCGGATGGCGTTGATTTCATAAATACCGGCGCCTGATTTCAACATGATGTCGGTGGTGTCGATTTCATCCTGCAGGGTGATTCCTTCAATGGGACAGCTCATCAGAGCAGAGCTGCCGCCGCTGATGACCACAATGAATAGATCGTCCGGGCCGGCGTTGTCCACGATTTTCAGGATTTCCTTACAGGCGCGCAGGCCCTCTTCGTTGGGCAGGGGATGACCGCCCACGTACACGTCGGTGTGACGGAACACATCGGTGGGCTCCGAGATTTTCACAATGGCAATGCCCTTGGTGAGATGATCCCCTAAAATTTCATCCACCGCCATGGCCATGTGGTTGCAGGCTTTACCAGCGCCCAGCAGGTAGACGTTGCGTTTTTTGGAAAGATCCCAACGCCGGCTGCCGATACACAGGATGTCACCTTCCATGTGCGCAATACTCTTGATGCGTTCATAGGCATCCAGGTATTGGAGGGTTTTTTCGGTGATGTCCAGCACAATGCGGCGACTTTCCACATCGCCGTGAGAGAGCAGTACATCTCTGTTTTTGATTTTGATTTGCATACCAATCTCCTCCTTCATGAAACCAGGGTGAGAAGGGTGAAAATGTCTTGTGTACTTTTATAATAATGAATGAAAAAACTCCTGTCAATGGCTGGAATACGATTGCGAAATTACCTGTTAAGAATACGATACTTTTGTAGTAAATAATACATCTTTGCAAGGTGGAATGTTAAATCTATCAAAAACTTGTCCATAAACTTATAAAAGATGCACAAAAAACAGTAAAATGAATAATACAAAGTGCAAAATTCCATAGTGGCTAAGATTCAGAGAAAATAAAGTAATATATCGATAGCATCTGTGAAAGAGCGGCGGTATAATGTAAGGGAAATAAAAACTGCTGCATAAGATGCAGATCAAAAAATGCATTGGGCTGGTAAGGCGCTGGTGGCACCGGGACACAATGTGTTGCCGCGGTGAACAGCTCGTAAATGAGGTGTCTGCTATGTCTGGACCTGGAAACAAAGGCGTTTCACATTCATAAAGGAAGTCCTTTATGACCGTGATGCGCCTTTTGCATTTTTTTGATTGGATCTTGTAGTGGCGGAACAATTTGGGGTGTGGTCTTGTCTTGTGTGACCATTGTACGTAAGGAGGGGTGCATGATAACCATGGCAAAAACAGCGAAGGGGAAGGGAAGTCTGTACCTTTTCGCATCAAAAGGAGAAATGATAAGGAGGTGGCAGTGAGTGTCAATATCGTTAGGTGTAATGATCATCTGCTTTTTAGCACTCATGGTGATCGGTCTTCCGATCGCGTATAACTTAATTGTAACTACAGCAGTATACTTGCTGGTGGCCGGCTTTGACCTGGTACAGATTCCCACGAAGATGTATGGCGGTATGAGCAGCTTTTCCTTTTTGGCTGTACCGTTCTTCGTGCTTACAGGCCAGCTGATGTTGCGAGGCGGTCTGCTGGAATCCCTGATTAAATTTGTAAACGTGTGGTTTGGACGGTTCAAAGGCGCCATTGCCATCGTGACCATTGGTGCGTCTTTGCTGATGGGCTCCATTGTGGGTCTGGCTGTGGCATCCGCCGCTTCTCTGGGCGTATTCCTCATCCCCATGATGAAGAAGGAAGGCTATTCCGCATCTTTTTCCGCGGCGGTTATGTCTTCGGCTTCTCTGTTGGGACCGATCATGCCTCCCAGTGTACTTATGATTCTGTACTGTTCCGCAGTGGGCAGTACCTCCATCGCAGGTCTGTTTATGGCGGCTGTGACTCCGGCTATCATGATTACACTTCTGCAATGTCTGATGGCACATCGCATTGCCAAGAAGAGAGACTATCCTTCTTACCACCGTGCCAGCTGGAGCGAAAGATTACAGGCAACCGGAAAAGCCATCCCGGCTCTGCTGCTGCCTGTCATCATTCTGGGCGGTATTTTCAGTGGTGTGTTTTCTATCACAGAGGCCTCCGGTGTGGCGGTTGTTTATAGTGCCATCCTGGCGTTCTTTGTAAACCGCAGCGTGCGGATCAAAGACATCCCGGATATGATCATTGAGGCTGCATCTACTTCAGGATTGGTGCTGCTGCTGTCCGGTGCTGGTACCGCTATGGCATGGGGCATCGCCAATGAACGGGTAATGGATATGCTGATTACTCCGCTTTCCACTTTGCCCAGCTGGCTGTTCCTGTTGCTGGTCAATATCCTGCTGCTGATCTGCGGTATGTTTATGGATGACTATGCTTCTACCGTAATTCTGGCGCCCATCATTGCTCCCATCGCTTGGGCATTGGGAATCAACCCGCTGCACATTGGTCTGGTGTTCTGTATCAACCTGGTAGTGGGTCTGGCAACTCCTCCCTTTGGCATTACCTTGTTTGTCACCAGCCCTGTGGCCGGTGTACGTGTGGAGGAAACGGCTAGGGAAGCCTTGCCGTTCCTGTTGACCACCATTGGCGTACTGATGTTGGTCACTTTTGTACCTCAAGTTGGACTGTGGCTGCCCAATTTGTTGGGATATACTGCATAAGATCTATATAGTGAAGAATATTACGATTAACCTGTAAAGGGATGAAAAAGGAGTGGATCAAATGAAAAACATGAAGAGAATCCTGGCTGTATCGATGGTACTGTGCATGGCGCTGGGTCTGGCCAGCTGTAAAGTGAGCAACAGCAATTCTGGAAACTCTGGCAACACCGGCAACGAAGGCGAAGACGGTGGCCCCACCGGAAATTACACCATTCGAATTGCCTGTGAAAACTCTGAGAGCTATCCGGCTACATTGGGCTTGGCCGCTATGGAAAAGTATGTGGAAGAAAAGAGCGGCGGCGCAGTGCAGGTAGATATTTATGCCGGTGGTCAGCTGGGCGGCGAAGAAGAAACCGTGGAACAGGTTTCCCAGGGAACTCTGGAAATGGCAGTGGCATCTTTTGCTCCCATTGTAACCTATGCGCCTGAATTCATGGTTATGGACATTCCCTTTGTGTACAATACATACAATGAGGCCTGGATGGTACTGGACAGCTTTGTGGGTACCGGGCTGATGGATTCTCTGGAACAGTATGGTCTGAAGGGTATGGCCTTTATGGAAAATGGCTTCCGTCAGGTGACCAGCAATGCCAGTGCCATTGAAAGCATTGACAATTTTAAGGGCCTGAAGATTCGTACCATGCAGAATAACAACCACATGGAATCCTTCAGTGCTATGGGAGCTAACCCCACTCCTGTGCCTTTCTCTGAGCTGTATATGTCTCTCTCTCAGAAGATTGTAGACGCGCAGGAAAATCCCATCGCCAACGTAACCGATAAGAAGCTGTACGAAGTGCAGAAGTATCTGTCTTTGACCAACCACATTTACGACGCTATGCCGTTGGTGTGCAACCTGGATTTCTTCAACAGCATGCCTGCTGAATATCAGGGCATCGTACAGGCGGGCGCCATCTACGGCATGGAGTACAGCCGCTTCTGCAATGCAGAACGGGAAGAGTTGATTCTGGCAGATCTGGAAGCTCAGGGCATGCAGATCAACGAACTGACTGCAGAAGCTCGTGAGGCCATGGCGGCAGTGGCACAGCCGGCCGTTATTGAGTTGATCGCCAGTGACATCGGTCAGGAAGCAGTGGATGAGTATCTGGCCAATGTAGAGACCGTTCTCTCTGACATTTCCAAGTACTGATGTGAAGAAATCTCTGATTTCACATCAGAACAGGAGGAGCAAATGGTATGATTGAAAAGATGGATAAAATCATTGGAGGACTCTTTCAGGTTTTGAAAGCGGTTCTAGTAGTCTTGCTTTTGACCATGATTGTGATTTTGGTGGCACATATCTGGTTCCGGTATGTGATTAACCAATCACTCACCTGGTCGGAAGAATTGATGAAAATTCTGCTGGTTTGGTTTGGTATGCTCAGTGTATCGGTATTGGCGGTACGGCGTGAGCATGTGGCCATTGTGATCTTCAAAGAGAAGATGCCGGAGTCAGTAGGAAGATTTCTGGGCAAATTGACCCAGGGATTGATCGTGGTGATCTGTCTGGTAATGATCGTGGTAGGATTTCAGTATGTCATTACAGCAGGCTATCGGTTGACTCCCGCTTTGCGGATTCCCTATGGTTGGGCGTATGCTTCGGTGCCTATTTCCTTCATTCTGGTCACTTTCTTTGAGCTTCGCAACTTCCTGGTGGATGTATCCGGCAAGGGGCCGTATGCAGCCATTGAAAAACCGGAAGAAGATTTGACCGGTGGATCAAAGAGCCTGGAGCTGTAAAATGTAACAAGGAAAAGGCGGGGCAGAAAAATCTGCTCCGCCCTTTTTTTCAGGAGGTGTTGAAACGTGTATCAGGTGGAAAAAATTGCGAATCAATGGCTGTACAAGGATACGACCAGTCCATTGGAGATACAGGTGCCGGGGGAGTGGCCAGTAGAAATGGTGCAGACCCGTTCCATTGCACCCATGGAAACAGATGAACAGGTGCGGGAGGCAATTGTACATCCAGTTGCTGGGAAAAGACTGTCGGAACTGGCTCGAGAGAGAGAAAGTCGTACCGCTTGTGTGTTGGTTTCAGACGCCACTCGTGCGGTACCCAGCGCTAGATTGGCTCGCTATGTAGTGGAAGAATTGCAAACTGGCGGCGTGCCATTGGAGGGAATTACTTTTTTTGTGGCCATTGGTGTACATCGACCTGCCACTGAAGAGGAAATGAAATCTTTTGCGGGGGACTTGTGGGGAAAGGTAAAAGTGAAAAATCACACACCTTTCCAGGAGGATTCCATGGTAGACCTGGGCTGTACTAGTCGGGGAACTCCCGTATTGGTCAATCGTGAGGCGTGGGAATGTGATCTGCACATTCAGATTGGCAAGGTAGAGCCTCATGAGTTCGCAGGATTTTCCGGTGGCCGGAAATCGGTACTGCCTGGAATCGCCTCTGAAAAAACCATACGTATCAATCATCGTCCGGAGATGATTTTACACCCTCAGGCAGCGATTGGGGTGCTGGCGGGTAATCCAGTCCACGAGGATATGGTGGAAACCGCTCAAAAATTCCGTATTGACTTTGGAGTCAATTGCATATTGAACAATGAATTGCAGTTGGCGGCAGTATTTGCTGGAGAGATGGAAGCCAGCCATCAGGCGGCGGTGGATTATGTGAAACAGAAATTGAGCGTACCGGTGAAAAAGCCGGACATTTTGGTCACTACACCGGGCCAGCCGTTGGACATTGATTTTTACCAAAGTGTAAAAGCGCTGATCGCGCTGACAGAAGTGTTGGATGAAAATACGGTGGTGGTATTGCACTGTACCTGTCCGGAAGGGGTTAGCTCTCCCGATATGCTCCGGGGATTCCGCAGCGGCGATGAACTGGAAAAAGTGGTGCAGTTTACAACTGAAAATTACCAAATTCAAATGGACCATGTTTTACTGCTTTCCAAGATCCTGCGCAAACGAGTCAAGATCATTGTGTGCTGTCCTCATGTCAGCGATCAGGAGATAGAAGATATGTTTATGATTCCCTGCCGCGATCCTGATAAAGTGATGGAATTGGCACAGAATCTTACGGGCAAAGCGGCACCGTCGGTACTGTTTTATCCTAGACCACAAACGGGACTGCCTGTCGTACAAGAAGAATAATTCCTTTAATGCAACCGGCACAGATCAATCAATGTGCCCGGTTGCATTTGTTTTGTGTAACAAATGCTACACACTCGAAGCAATTGACAAGGTATATGCAATTCTGTATTATAATAATAGTTTGGACGTGAAATATTTTAGCCTGTAAAGATGAGGGCTCAGGCAAAATATCGAATCAGGGGGATATGGGGAATTATGTTGAAAAGAAAAATGGCGGCTTTGATAGCCGCTTCTTTGTTGATTTATTTGCTTGGAGGCTGTGCACAGGAAAATCTTCCCGCGAAAGGAACTGACGTAGAATCATCTGTCACACAGACTTCACAGCCACAAGATGAAGAAAATAAACCAATTCCAGTGGCAAGCAGGGAAGAGGACTATCGGAATGTGGTACAGGAATATGTCAATCAGTATGGTGTGATTGATGGAGAATCTTTGCGGGAAATGGACTTGAGCGATCCCGGAGCTGTGGAATACAAGGGGCTCATTTCCGTACAGCAATGGGACTTTACCGGAGATGGTGAGGATGAATTGTTGCTTTTATGGCAGCCCAATCCCCTGTCGTTGTCTGATATTGAAGCACCGGGAATGGGAGTTTCCATGGCGATTTACGGCTACGGTACAAATGGAATAGAAAAACTGTATCAGGCCAATGACGTTTTGCTACACACTGGGGTTTCCCAATTATCCATTTGCTCCATTGGAGATCGCCATATGCTTTTGGCGTCATCCACCCGCCATTTTACAGATCATGCTATTTATTATAAGGATGGGACATTTGTGGATCTTATGGCAGATGACACGCCCTATTCTCCCCAGGAACAGGCGATTTATGAAGAAGGATGTCAGTACGGACTTTCGGGAGAAGCCGAAGCGGTGCTGAAAATTTTCTTGAATCGCGCTGGTCTGGATGCAGACTTACCGCAATATGTGGATGGTGTTTTTTCCGAAGGAGCGGGGCTGTTTGGCCTGGATGAATATGAGAGTTTGATGGAAACCCTCCATGCATGGAACGTGAAGCTTCCTAAAAAGATGGTTTCCGCTCAGCAGATGCTCAATCAGATTGCCTATGTGGGGGATAAAAGTATTTGTAAAATGGATGCGCAGATGGCGGGGGCGTATGCCGATGCCATCGCCAGTCTGCCCCAGGAACAGGATGGAAATTCTTTGTATGCGGTTCTGGCGGATCCCGCAAATGATGGAATGCCTATTTTGATTACGGTTTATTTGGACAAAAACAACATAACGGAATTTGATTATGAAGAATGCTCGTTGGCTCGCTATGGACTGTTGGGGCAGGAAATGCCTGTTCTGTGGCAGTATGTGGATGGAAAAGCCCAAAAGACCGATGCAGCGGAAAGGGCTTTCTATATCAATGGCTTTGGGAAAATCGGGAATACCACGGTATTTCGGTGGATTGACTTTTTCCATGATGTGGGACACAATCGGACGGGCAAATATTATTCCATTGCCAACGGACGGATTCAACAGATTCATATGGTAGAGGTCTGCGATGTATATGGGATGGTTCAAGATGGGGAGAAAACCATGTACGGTGATTTGCCCGCGGGTGCCACCTATCAGCTGGAAGATGAAGCGGCTTTGCAGGCAAATGGCTGGATTAAGAGAAGTTTCCCAAGTTATGACGGGAATGAATCCTTTGCCTGGTACTACATGAGCTGTGATGGAAAAAATGTGACGGGTGAATTTCGGGACAGAATTGAAGACAACAATGATTACTTTGACCATGACGATTATGTGGGATTTGTTCAGACTTCGGATTTGAATCACATCAATGATGTGGAGTACCATTTTGCCCTGGACAACATCAAGGCGTCTACTGCCATTGCGGCGCTAAGAGAGTATGCCGATGCAGCGGGACGGCCTGTGTACTCCTATCCGGAGGTTTCCCATCTTTTCAATGAGGAGCAGCTGGAGAAAATTGCACAGTTGTTTGCCCAGCAGGTAAACGGTCAGGTGGGAGAAATCTACCGGATTGGTGATGACCTGTATTACATCGTGCTGTATGTGGATGGCAAAACTTCAGGTTGCGCGGTGGTCAAAGAGATTCTGGTGAATGGGAAGACAGAGTATCGCCTGATTTCTGCATCAAAACAGCTGGCGGAAGAAGCGGCATTGAATGAAATTTCTCAGCAGCAGACACAGATGCCCAACCTGAAATTGGAATATGGTGAGTCGGGAGAGGACAAGGCCGCCTATTTGCAAGAGGCTTTGTCCAATCTGGACGGCACCACTGTCAACGATGCCGGCAAGGGAATGATTGCCACTTACATAGAAAACGCGGTGACCGAATCCAGTATGGTAGACGTGAAGTCCAGCTGGAACAAAGTGACCATCACCGATGAGACCATCACAAGCAGCCTGGAGCAGGCCCAGGCTCAAAAGGATTCTCTGGAGCAAATTGTGGGGGAAATTTCTCTGAATAAAGAAGTGACCATTGTGCTCCGGATTGTGTGTACGGGGTTAAACGAAGGAAAAACCATAGAAATCACCTTTGATCCGTCCATGTTGGAAGCGTTGAAGGAAGCGGATGCCGTACAGGTGATGCTGGGTGACGCACAGCACAGCATTAAACTAGAAACAGCGGCACTGGAGCAGCTGTGTACCCAGTATGGCACTTTGACGGTCCGGCTGCAAAATCAGGACGGAGCATATTTAATTGGATTTGTGGATGCGCAGGACAATGACATTGCTCAACTGGTGTGCGGAGTGACCTTTACTTTGCCGGCACAGAGTGAAACTGCAACGATTTTGGCCAGTTATGGAGATGTTTCCGACAACTGGGGCGGTCAGTATGACAGCCTGAACGGTGCCATTGAATTTGCCACTCCCTACAGCGGTACCTATCAGGTGATGGAAAATGCGGAAGAAATCGCTGATCTGGCGGAACTGGATGAGGAGATGGCCTCCGCCATTCGCTTTATGGTGTCCAAAGGATATTTTTCGCTGGATGAGCAAAACCGTTTCCAGCCCAATGGGGAATTGAACCGATATCAATTTGCTCAGGCGCTGGTGAAAATGTTTTTTGCGCTGGACCGCAGCCTGACCACTTCTTTTACAGATGTGCCTCGGGAAAGTGAGTACTATGCCTATGTGGCCTCTGGTGAGCAGGACGATATCATTGAAGGGTTTGAAGACGGGACTTTCCGGGGAGAAACCCCGGTGCTTCGGGAACAGGTAATCGCTTTCTGCAGCCGTACATTGGCAGATAAAAAGGGGTATTCCTATCCGGAAAATCCAAATGAGTATTTGAGCTTTACCGATAATGATGCCATTTCTGACTGGGCGATAGATACCACTGCGCTGGCCGCTCGGGAGACGTTGATTGAAAGCGGAGGTACACTGGAGCCTCAGCAGGCGATTGCCAGAGGAGAGGCAGCTCTGATGCTGTATCGGCTGTTTATGCTGTTGTATGAGCCTCCTGTCACGGTGATGGAGATTGAGGATACGGGCATGAACATACCAATGCTTCCCATTGCAGTGGGAGGAAGTTTGGTATTGTTGGCAGGAGCTGTAGGAGGTATTTGGTACTTTAGAAAGCGATCCGCAAATCTGCAGATGCAAGGAGTACAGGCTACACAAAATAAAGAAAGAGGGGATAACCAATGAAAAAATGGTTTTTGACACTATGCGTCGGCGCGTTGCTCTGCGCCATGCTGACCAATCTGGTGGGGGCGGCGGCCTACTATTATACACCGTACAAGAATTATTGGGGGGAGTGGTGGTACAAGCGCTCTCCTGTCATGCAGGAATACTGGGACGACTCGCGTCACTCCAGCGTTATCAACCCCATCGATGGCGGCGCATCGCCGCTGATCATGTATGAATCATGCAACCTGCCCCATCAGGGATTGGTACTGGCAGACACCTGGGGGAACTATCGCGACTGTAACTATGTCACCTATGAGCCCGTCAACGGGGAGTTTCAGTTGGTGGATCTGAACCGGAACCGGTTCGACTACATGTATGATTTTTCTGATGACCCCTATGGTCTGGCGGCTGCTGTGAACACCAACGTGGGTCCTGAGAAAAACGATCTGGTATCCTATGTGGATGTGAACGGAAATGTGATCATCTCACTGCCGGAGGAGTTCAGCCCCGTTTACTATTACACCTCTTTCTACACTGGCCGGTTTGAAAACGGCAAGGCCATCGTCTTTAAGAAGAACGCTGCCAGCGATCTTTTCCGGGAGACAGTGGTGGGGAGCGATGCGGACCACTTCACCCTGGAGTATGCTTACATCGACCTTAACGGACAGCTGGTCAGCGACTGGATGACCGCCTCCACCGATGAGGAGATCAAGGAGAACCTGGGCTCGGTGTACAACATTCAGGGCGTCCGGCTGGTGGATGTGCTCTTCCCCGGACCCAACATCGAGGGCGGCAAGCCGGTGGAGCCGCCGGAAGAAAAGCCTGAGGAAAAGCCGGAGGAGAAGCCCGAGGTGGAGCCCACCTATGGGCAGGCTTCTGTCAGCGTCAAAGGGTATACCATTGAGGACAACAAGGGATACATGCTGGTGGATGTGGTGAACAACAACCAGCAGCCTGACACAGGGGACTGCTTCTATCTGCACTATTCCAAGTTCAATGAAACCAATTTTGTGGTGGACAGTACAGAGGAATTCCTTCCTAATCATTCCATTTTCAGCATCCACTATGAAGTGGGTGCCGGTGAGAGCAAAACCCTTAAGATTCCCATTGCAGTCATTCCCGGAGGATGGGGTGTAGACATCACCGAGGAAAACATAGAGGCGGGCTGGATGGAACTGAAAAACGTGGATGACGACCGAATTATATTGGCTCAGGCAGAAACGGTAGAGGAATACCAGGAGCTGTCGGAATTTTTCAAGCAGTTCCACTACTATCGGGAAGTGGAGTTGACCTATGAGGCCGATCAGGACGGTGTGACTATGTGGGCTATGCCGGCTCCCAACCTGGAGACTAAGCGTGGGCTGGATGAAAAGTTGAGTGCATTTACCAAAAAATTCTGAGAAAGAAGGAGACCGTTATGAAGAAATTATTGGCTGGCCTGTTGGCGGCATGTATGTTGATGGTGCCGGTATCGGCATTGAAAGGGGAAGTCATTGACCCGGAAGATCTGCCTTATATTGAACAGGAAGACTCTGCCAGCAGCTGGGCGGTGGAAGAAATCAAAGCTGCTGTGGCGGAGGGCTTGGTGCCTGAATTGACCGGGAATCCCAAATACAAGGATACCATCACCCGGGAGCAATTTGCGGAACTGGTGGTGAAAATGGTGGAAGTAGCGTTGGATACTGAGCTTGCAACAGCACCTACTGGTACCTTTACAGACAGCAACAATTCGCAGGTGTTGAAAGCCTATCACGCTGGTATTGTGAGCGGTATGGGCGACCAGAAGTTTGAGCCCACTGTCACTACCAACCGTGAACAGATTGCTTCCATGATTTATCGGGCTATCACTTATATGGAAGAGGTGAAGGGCACTACTTATGCGGAGAGAAATGAAGATTTGAGCGCCTATACCGATGCCAATCAGGTATCCGCGTGGGCTTTGCAGTCCATGGGGATTTTGACCAATAATAACATTATGGCAGGCACTTCCGACACAACCTTGTCCCCCAAGGCCAATTGTACGGTGGAACAGTCCATTGCGTTGCTGTACCGGCTGTATCAGAAGGTACGCTGATAATAAAGAAGAAGTAAAAAGCCACCATTCCTTATGGAATGGTGGCTTTTTGCTAGAAGGACAAAAAAGGACCGGCGGAGGGGGCCCGCCGGTCCAAAGGGAGAGAAAGGGAACTCTCCGGGAAAGAATGCAATTACTGGCACTGATAGGGGCTATCCCACAGCAGCAGCTTCTGGCCAATGCCTTTTTCCAGAGCGGTGTTGTACAGATCCCAGCCCAAGCCCAGATCGAACACAGCCATACCGCAAGCTACGAAGCAGATAATCTGGTCGTCGCTGACACGACCTTGCTGGTTGCCCAGAATGATACCGCCAATGCTCAGAGAGTCGTCCAGAGCGGGCTTCTTGCCAGCGTCAATCAAACGGTAGATGGGGCCGCCGATTACGCCGCTGTAATACCCATCCTTGTCGCCGGACTGAATGGCGTCTTCCACATAGGCATGATGCAGGCCAATGTGATCATATACAATGGTAGTGTCCATCCACAGGCTTTCGTCGCACTGCAGGGGACCGGAAGCCAGAATGGTACAGCCGGGCTTTATCCATTCGCGTTTGAAATGCAGAGGAGCGGTACGGGAAGCGGCCACAGAAATAACGTCAGCGGCACGAGTAGCGGTTTCCAGATCATTTTCCACTACAGCTTCCAAGTTATATTCTTTTCTCACGTGCTCAGCCAGCGCAATGGCGTTGGGCTCGGAGTGGTTGTGACAAATTACCTTTTTCAGGTTGGGCAGTTCATGTACAATGTGATCCAGGCAGGCTTTGCCGATAGCACCGCAGCCTACGCAGGTCAGCACTTCGGAATCCTTACGGGCCAGATAACGGGTACCTACTGCAGGAACTGCACCAGTACGGCAGGCACTGATCAGGTTGGCGCTCATGTAGCACAGAGGTTCACCAGTATCCTTGTCGTTGAGGGTTACCATCAGCACAGAACGGGGCAGACCATGCTTTTTGTTGGCAGCGTTGGAGCCATACCATTTCTGGCCGCAGATGTTGAAACGGCCGCCCAGATAAGCAGGCATAGCAACAAAACGACGGTCAGGACCCGCCACAGGCATATTGGGGAAGGGAGTCTCCTTGGGGAATACAATGTACATGCCGTGGTTGTTATGGTTGTTGCCGCCCATCAGGTAGTCACCCTGAGCCAGCAGTTTGAAAACCTCTTCTGCGTTGTTGATGCACTTGGGAGCATCCAGTACGCCAGCAGCAATGCAATCAGGCTCGGACATATAGAGGAATTCGGTTCTTTTACCCATGATGTATACTCCTTTCCATAATAGAGAAAATTGTTTGTCGTGAACATTTGCAGATGGGAACTTTCACGGCTTCTATCAACTTAAAAATATCACGATATATTGCCGGTGTCAAGATTGCCATAAAATATGTGCAATATCGAGAGATTTTTGAACAAAATCATGGGAAAATTTTTAAAATGGAAATAAATGGCTTGACGAAACCGGCAGAATTATGGTATTATAGGTGTACAAAATAATACATTCAGTACAATATACATTCGAGATTTTGAAGTGCGTTTGTGTAACTGGATACAAAATGCAAGTTTCATTTGTAAAACTTGTATAAATCAAAGAGGAATTTTTTGGCTGTTTCGCGGGAAGGGGTGCAATATGAAAAGTCGTATGCTGTTGAACGATGAGAACAAGCAGATACTGCCTGAATATGAACATCGGGATTTTCCGTTGTCCATGCATGAGCAGCCAGTGGGAAAACAAGGATACGCCAACGTTCCCCATTGGCACAGTGAAGTGCAGTTTGCTTTTGTCACCCATGGCGATGTACTGTTCCGTACCCAGAAGGGGGAATACCATCTTCGCGAAGGAGAGGCGATTTTTTTCAATTGCAACTGTGTGCATGAGGCAGTGTCCCGTGGAGAACAGGATGACAGTGTGTATTTGTGCATCAAATTCAATCCCAGTTTGATTTACGGTCAATCCGGGTCTAGAATCCGTGCCCGGTATATTGATCCCATTATTTATTCCACCCGATTGACAGCTATGCCGTTGCGCCAGGAAGATTGGCAGCGGGAGATTTGTCGGCGTTTGCAGCGGATGGCAGAGCTGTATGAAAGCGGTGAAAATGGATTTGAATTAAAAATCAATGTATTATTGATGGAAGTATGGCTGCATTTGTATGAGCATATCCATCCGCTGGTGGAAGAAACTGTGAGCATTTCCTATTCGGATAAGCAGCGCAGCGAAATTTTACATCAATATATCCACCAGAATTATACCGAAAAAATCACATTGGATGATATAGCTGGCGCGGCTCATGTGAGTCGGGGTGAGTGCTGTCGTATTTTCAAACGGTTACATCACACCACTCCTTTTCAATATCTCATTCGTTTTCGGTTGTCCCAGAGCATTCGTCTGCTCTCTGAAACTGACCTGAGCATTTCACAAATTGCGCAGCAGGTGGGATTTGGCAGCAGCAGTTACTATACGGAGTGCTTCAAGAGAGAGTTGCATTGCACTCCTCATAAGTACCGTCAAAGGCTCAACCACATCACATTTGGAGAAGAACAAAAAAAGTATCCCTTTGACTGGGAAGGGGGGAACTGGAATACATCCTGTGCCATGGGATAATATGGGTGAATCACCCACAAATAAGCAGAAATAAAGATGAAAATAATACAACGAGAAAAAAAGTAACAAATTTTAATGAAATTTTGGGAGGAGCTGCCACTTTTTAAGTCAGCTCTTCTATTTTTTTACCTCAGATTTAACCGGGATAATTCACAAGAAAACGCGCTTATAAAACTGTTGATTTGTAAAATAAAACAAAAAAAGAAATGTGCAGCGCAAGAATGACCATCGACGAAAAAGAATGAAAGTGCTAGGATAAAGACAATGAAAAACCTTACATCACTCAGTGGAAAGGATGAGATTTATGCATGAAAACAAATTGAGAAATATTTTGGCAGAAGGTCGGCCTTCCGTTGCTACCCGGATCTGGAGCACTTGGCCCACTATCATTGAGGCTGCGGCATCCAGCGGGAGCTTTGACTATTTGGAGTTTGTGGCTGAATATTCTCCTTACAGTCTGGCTGATTTTGAAAATATGGCTCGAGCGGCAGAACTGCATGGTCTTTCCACTATGATCAAAGTGGACTTCCAAAATCGCTTTTATGTGGCGCAGAAGGCTCTGGCCTGCGGGTTCCAGTCCATTCTGTTCACCGACCACAAAACACCTGACGAAGTACGGGAAACCCTGCATGCGGTAAGCGCCGATTGCCCTGAAGATGGCGGCCGGTTTGGCTGTCCCACAGCACGTTGGATCGGATATTATTCCATTCAGAATCAGATGGAATATGCCGCTATGGTGCGCCGTTCGGTCAAGGCCTTCATGATTGAAAAGAAAGAGGCCATGGATAACATTGAGGAAATTTGCTCCATTCCCGGTGTGGATATGGTGCAGTTTGGCCCCTTTGACTACTGTTTGAGCCAGGGCTGGAATATCGCAGATCACCGCGAAGAGGTCAAGGAAGCGGAACAGAAAATGATCGAAGTGGCGCTGCGCCATGGAGTACAGCCTCGTTGCGAATGTGATACCATGGAACAGGTGGAATATTATAAATCTCTGGGTGTGAAGCATTTCTGTGTAGGCGACGAAATGCGGGCCATGATGGGATACTGGAATGGCACTTGCGCACAGGTGAGAAAATTGGCTGATTCCATGGTGTGAGAGGAGCATTTGAAATGAAACCAAAAATTCTGTTGGGACAGTGGGTGCCGGAAGAATGTGTGGCCCCCTATCGGAACGCATATGACTTTTGTTTCCCGGATGCAGAAAAAATAGCCTTTAGCTACGAGGAAGTCCTGGAGCAGATTGACCAGTATGATGCGTATCTGGTCATTGCCAATAAAGGGGATCGGGAAGTGATCCAACGGGGCACTCGCTTAAAAGCCATCGCCAATTTTGGTGTAGGTTATGACAATATTGATTGGAAGTATGCCACCGAAGTGGGACTTCCTGTGATCAATGCGCCTACCACTGTGACAGAAGCCACTGCAGAGCATGCAGTTGCGTTGATTATGTCGGTTATGCGCGGGGTAGCTCGTCATGATCGGGAGATTCGCAGAGGGGAATGGAAGTCGCCGTTGTTCTCAGACATGGATTTGGAACTCCATGGCAGAGTGCTGGGCATTATGGGCTTTGGCCGAATCGGGAAAATGGTTTGCAGAAAAGCCCAGGGCTTGGGCATGAAAGTGGTATACTATGATACTTTCCGGGCCACTCCTGAAGTGGAGAAGGAGTATGGAGTTACCTATCTGCCCTTTGACGAAGTGTTGGCGCAGAGTGATTGTATAACGTTACATATGCCCTTCACTCAGGAAAACTATCACCTGTTTAATTTGGATACCCTGCGTAAAATGAAACCCACCGCCTATCTGGTCAATGCCGCCAGAGGCCCCATCCTTTGTGAAAAGGATCTGGCAAAAGCATTGCGGGAAGGGATCATAAAGGGCGCAGCTCTGGATGTGGTAGAACAGGAACCCAAGCCCGATCCGGAATTGTTGGAATTGGACAATGTGACGCTTACACCTCACATTGCCAGCTGTACTATGAAGACACGTATGGCCATGTGTGTGGAAGCATTGCAAGGTTTGATGGCAGTGATAGAAGGCCGTCAGCCTTACAATACCGTCAATCCGTCGGTGTATAAAAAGTAAAGCAATGAAAAAGCCTCCTGCTTAGCAGGGGGCTTTTTGTTTGACAAGCAAAGTCCAGATTGCTATACTGACAGCAAGAGGTGATGAAGGCAATGGAAACAATTTGCGTGCCGGGCAGTGAAATTTTTTCCGGGGCGATGCACAGCAAAGATGGATATCACTGGATTTTTCGCGGGCCGGAAAACGAATTCAGAGTACCGTCACACATGGGGCAAGGCTATGCTCTTCATTACCATGACTTTTATGAGATGATTTTTGTGTTGAAAGGATCGGGTACTTTTCAAACGCCGGAGGGAATTTGTGATGTACGGCGAGGAGATGTGGTGCTGAACAATTTGTTTGTTCCCCATGCCATTTTGGCCGATCCAGTGGAGGGGTATGAGAGGTTCAGTTTATGTATGGACCCTTCATTGCTGCTTTCATTCTGTTCTTCTGATGTGAATTTGCTGGATATTTTCACACCCAATGAAGGTCGTTCCCCGGTACTTCATCTCACAGAAAATCAATATGAAAAGTGCAGCCGGGTGATTGAACAATTCAGGCTGTCCCGTCAACAGCATGGACAGCAACTGTTGGAACGGGCATTGGCTCAGCAGCTGCTGGCCTATCTGTACGAAATGTGTTATGTGGGACTGCGCATGGATGGTCGAGAGGCCCAGCAGGTGGCCACAGTGGCCCGGGTGATGGAATACATCAATGGTCATTTGTCAGAGGAGCTGCCACTGGAACGGTTGGCGCAGGAAGCCAATTACAGTGTCTACCACACCTGTAAGCTGTTTAAGCGTCTCACCGGCCGTACGTTGACCAGCTATATCCTGGAAAAACGAATGGAGGGAGCTGCCAGGGCTATTTTGGAAGGAGAGCCCATTACCAGCGCCGCGCAGTCAGTGGGGTTTCACAATTACAGTTACTTTTACAAAGCATTTCGCAAGACCATGGGGCTGGGTCCCGCTGAATTTCGGGACCGGTCGTTGGCGGTGAAGCTATAAAAAGAGCATCTTCCCATTGGAAGATGCTCTTTTGTGTTCAGGCTGTTGTTTTTTCTTTTTTTAGGAAAAGGAAATAGACCAGCGCACAAAGCCCCATCAAAGCTGGATAGTACAGGTAGGGAATGATATCGAAAGAGGTAAAGGTGAGATCGCTGCCTGTTTTGGACAGATGGGTTTGTACCAGGGTGGCAGCGGTGAGCAATTGAGCTCCATAGGGGATGATGCCCTGCCAGACAGAGGTGAAAATATCCAAAATGGAAGCAGAACTCTTGGGCTCTACCTGAAATTCTTCCGAAATGTCTTTTGCAATGGGACCAGCCATTACGATGGCCACTGTGTTGTTGGCAGTGCAGATGTCCATCAGAGAAGCCAGTACCGCAATGCCCAGCTCCGCTCCGCGTTTGCTCTTGACATTGCGGCGGATGAGATACAGCACAAAGTCAATGCCGCCATTTTCTTTCACCAGCGCAATGATGGCCGCCACCAGAAGGGAAATGCAGGTGATTTCAAACATGGAGGAAACACCGCTTCCCACCACTTGGAACATTTCAGTCCAGGGAATGGTACCCTGTGCAACACCGACAATCAGAGCGAAAACAGTGCCGCTCATCAGCACCAAAAATACATTGAGGCCCAGCAATGCGGTGACCAGCACGAACAGATAGGGCATCACCTGCCAGATGTCGTAGGGCAGGGCTTCTTCCAGCTGATATACGCTGTTGTGGGTGGTGAAATACAAAATGAGAATGGTGACAATGGCTGCAGGCAACACAATGAAGAAGTTTTGACGAAACTTGTCCTTCATTTCACATCCCTGGGTACGCACCGCGGCAATGGTAGTATCCGAAATCATGGACAGATTGTCACCAAACATAGCGCCGCATACCACAGCACCTACACAGAGGGCCATAGGAAAGCCAGTTTTTTCCGCGATGCCAATGGCGATGGGAGTGAGAAAAGTGATGGTGCCCACAGAGGTGCCCATAGAAATGGAGATGAAGCAGGCGATGACAAAGACACCGATGATGGCGATTTTGGGGGGCAGGATGGAGAGCCCCAGGTTGACAGTGCTGTCCATACCGCCGGCAGCCTGCACAGCACCCGCAAAGGCACCTGCCAGCAAAAAGATAAAGCACATGGTGATGACATTTTCCTCACCCGAGCCTTTGGCCGCTATGGACAGTTTCTGGTTGAAGTCCAGCTTGGGATTCATGGCGAAGGCCACAGCCAGTGCGATGATAAATCCCACAATAGCGGGCATGACATAAAAATCTCCCAAAACCAGTCCCATACCCACAAAGAGCACCAAAAAGACTACGATTGGGAGAAGCGCGATTGGATTTCCTTTTTTCATATCGATTTCTCCTTTTTTGAACAGATTCCCTTTCAACAGTGTAGCATTTGACGGGGAGAATTGCAAGATAAAGGAGAATTTGGGCAAAAAAGAGCGAACCCATATGGGTTCGCAAAATGAGTTACCATCCAAACAGTTGTAGCAGCAGACCGGCACACACACCGCAGCCATACAGTAAAGCCAGTACCTGAGCGATGGTTCTGGGTTGATGATTTTCTTTGAAAAGTACCAGAATACCCATTCCCGCACCGGTACACAGTCCGGCTACCGCACTGCTGAAAGAGAGACTTCCCTCCAAAAATAGCTGAGTGATGAGAATGGAAGGTACACAGGTGGGGATGAGGCCCACTAGTCCGCACACCAGAGGTTGTAGCCAGGAACCCTGCAGCAGCAGGCTTTCCAGACGCTCTTCACCCAATAGACCAATAAGCAAATTGAGAACAAACAACACTGCCACCAGAAAAAGGGCGATTTGAAGAGTTTTGCGAGCGCTGTGCCACAGCACCGCCTGGGTACTGGTGGTATGATGATGGTGGTGTTCCGGAGCGGCAGGAGGCTCATGGCATTGGGTGCAGTAACAATCGGCGTCAGGTTGACGTTGGAACAGCAGATCAATGAGCAGTCCGGCCAGAACTCCCACTATAAATTTGACTGCCAGCAAGCGGATCAAAGTTCCGCTTTGCTGGGGGTGAGCCAGCAGAATGGGAATGGCTTCATCGCTGGTGGCCAGATAGACTGCCAACAGGGTTCCCAGGCTGATGGCCTGTTTGTTGAACAGAGTGGTGGCGGCCACCGAAAACCCACACTGGGGCAAAATTCCCACCGCGCTTCCCACCACCGGGCCGAACCGTCCCATGTTGAGGGTGTGATGGGACAGTTTGTGCTCCAAAATTTCCAATAGCAGATAGACTAGAAAGAGAAAGGGCAGCGTCTTCCAGGTGTCCCAAAATGCATCCAATAAATACTCCATGTAATTCCTCTCTTACAACCTCAATCTGTGATTCAAATACTTCCCCAAAAATGCTACCACAATTTTGTAAAAAATGCAATGTTAGTTTTGGCTAACCATAAAATTATTCCAGCACAACAGGGAAAAAAAGATTTTGTTCTAGGTGAGCGCCCAACAGTACACAGCCCCATTGGGCTGGAGCCCGGCCCGGTACAAAGGAGCAGCTGGAGCGCCAGGGTAGAAAGGGAAGGGGATCGACTCCCAGCTGACAGGGAACCGCCAGCAGCAGCGCTTCTTCCTGGTACTGCGCGGTGTAAAATCCTCCATGACGCCGAATGCACAGCCAGGTGGAAGGGTGGTGAAGTGCGGTATACACCATGGCTGGGAAGGAGTTTTGTTCCGGAGAATGGGGGAGGAAGTCCACCTGCTGGGGACAGGGAAAACAGGTGCGGAAATCCGGCAGGGAAGCGGCTGGGGGTGCGCGGTGAAACGCTTCAATTACACGGTCTTCCCCATCGGCAAACCCTTGAGAAACCGGGCGGTCTTCCACAATGATGCAAGCTCCCGCTCGTCCCGCGAAAATCGGCAGGGGAGAAAGGGTTCCCTCCCAGCTTCGCTGTCCGGCGTGCAGTCGGCCGGTGAACTGTACCCAGCTGGTTTGAGCACTGTCCACCAGATAGAGAGCGGCGTTTTGGGGTGCCGGGCTGGTGAGCGCCAAAGCCAAACGAAGGATATTGCCCTGTTGCCGCAGGGTCAATGTGCCTTCCCATTGTCCATTCAATGTGAGAATTTGTTCGCTGGTCATAAAAACATCCCCCCATATCTTCATGATATGAGGGGATGGGACAAATATGCCGGGGGTTACTGCACCTTGTAACCACCTTTCACCATAATAAATCCGTCGCTGGTCATATAGATGCCGCGGCCGTCTTCCCGAGGAATGACGTACACGTGATTGGCCTGGATCGCCTTGCCGCCGGTGAGATCCAATCCATCGGTGGTATCGGTGAGACCATTTTCACCGGGGCATACAGAAGTGGCATTGCCGGAACGCAGAATGATTTCAGTGCCTTCTTTGCCCAGGATGGTCTGGCCCTTGTACACCTGCACAGCGGTGAAAACCTGCGAATCGCCAAAGCTGGAGGAACCGCCGGAATTGGCAATTTTCTGATCCACCTGTTTCAGCACATCTGCCACGACAGAGTCCAGATAGCTTTTGGAAATCAGGGGATCGGAACTGTCCCCCGCGCCAAAGGCTATGTAGCCACTGACCATGGTGATGAGAATGAACGCGCCCGCCAGTGCGGATTTGAAATGGTTGTGTTTCATGTGATACCTCCGTTTTGCTGATCCTGCAGGCCAAAACTGACATGGATGGCATTGTTTACCTGCTGCATCACATCGTCATCCAGATGGCCCATTTTTTCTTTCAATCTTCTTTTGTCGATGGTACGGATCTGCTCCAGCAGGATCACCGAATCTTTCATCAGGCCGTGATCGGCATGAGTGAGGGTGATGTGGGTGGGAAGCCGGGCTTTGTTCATCTGGCTGGTAATGGCCGCCGCAATGACGGTGGGGCTGTGCCGGTTGCCCACATCGTTTTGTACGATGAGTACCGGACGTACACCGCCCTGTTCGCTGCCCACCACCGGGCTGAGATCCGCGTAATAAATGTCGCCTCGTTTAACAGTCATGGTCCTTCTCACACTCCGCAAAGCTTTTGTAATTTCTCACAGTCCTAGTATTTCCCGCTTCAGGGGGATTCTAGTCAGCCGCGAAAAAAAACAGGCGGGACCGGGGCGAGGGGCCCCATCCAGTCTATGCAGAGTTTTGGAAAAGGGTCAGACAATGTAAGTGAGCGAGGAAACAGGCTGTCCGTTTTCCAGATAGACCCGGGGGATCCGTTTGGAAACCTGACAGAGCACCTCGTAATTGATGGTTCCCCAGGCATCGGCAATACGGCCCAGCAGACCAAAGCTGTCTTCCGGCCCGCCAAACAGTGTGACCACGTCGCCGATTTCCACCTGCGGAATGCCGCTCACATCCACCATGCACTGATCCATGCAGATGTTGCCAATGAGAGGCGCCAGGGTGCCGCCCACGATCACACTGATCTTTCCGGAGAGTACCCGGGAGATACCATCGGCGTATCCCACCGGAATGGTGGCCACCCGCATGCGGCGGGGAGCGGTGAAACGGCGCCCATAGCTGACAGTGGCTCCTTTTTCGATGGTTTTCACATTGGAAATCACTGTTTTCAGGCTCATGGCGGGCCGCAGGTCAAAGTTGGATTTTTCCTCCATGGGGAAGACGCCGTATAAAATCAGTCCGGCCCGTACCATATCCAGATGCATGGGCGGATAGTTGAGGATGGCGCCGCTGTTGCTGCAATGACAGAGCGGGAAGGTGATGCCCCGTTCCTTCAGCAGGCCGATGAGGCCGGTAAACAGCTGGAACTGTGTAAAGGTGAAGGGATTGCCGGTTTCGTCCGCCACCGCAAAATGGGTGAAAATCCCTTCGCATTCCAAACCGGGCAGTGCGTGGATTTGCTGAATCAGCTCCACTGCGTCGCTGTCCCGTTGCTCATCCTGATACATGACGCCGATTCGGGACATGCCGGTGTCCACCTTGATGTGAACTTTGACACGTCCGTTCATGGCAACCGCCTGCTGTGAGAGTTCCTGGGCGTCCGCCAGATCATATACCGTCTGGGTTATGTTATAGTGGATGAGATCGGCACAGGATTGGCTGGGGGTGTGTCCCAGAATCAGAATGGGAGTGGTGATGTCCGCGTTGCGCAGCTGAATGGCCTCGTCCAGCGCGGCCACCGCAAAGTAATCCACTCCCAGTCGGGTGTAGAGTTTGGCCAGCGGCACCGCACCATGGCCGTAGGCGTCTGCTTTGATGACGGCCAGAATTTTAGTGCCCGGTGCCACCCGGCTCTGAATCACCTGGAAATTGTGCCGGACATTGTCCAGATCCACCTCCGCCCAGGTGCGGTTTTGTATACAGTCGTTCATGAAGCGTCCCCTTCTTGTGTGGTTTGTTGGGCCGGGCGCAGCGGAGTGAAAGATTCCACTTCCAATACGGTCACCTGATCGCCGCAAATGAGTTCCAGTTGGGTGGGAGTGCAGGAAACACCTTCTACCACCGCTCGGCAGGTGAGTGCAGGTACTTGGGATGTGGGAGAAAAGGTATAATACAGATCTCCGTCCACCTCTTCCACTTCTCCTTGCTGTAAGGTCTGCAGCAGATAGGTGGGGAATCGTGCGGCCCACAATACCGGCAGGCTATCCCAGCCATTTCCCAGTTCATAGGATGCATCCTGATACTGGACGGTCAGATTGTCCTTTTCCCATTGCAGGCAGGTGCCTTCCATCCACTGGGGTGACAGAAAGGTCAATTGCCCATCCCGTCCCTGCCAGTTGGCGGACATCTGCGCCGGCTCCTGCGTCTGGGGAAGTGTGACCGTCACCTGGGCGTCAAAGCCATTGATGGCGGAAAACTCTCCCTGTGCGTAGCGAATCAGCTGTGGGCCGGTGCGCTGCGTCTCAGCACTTTTTATTATAGTACAACCTGCGCATGGAAGTACAGTACAAATTATTCCAGTGAGCGCAAAAAATCGGATGCCTTTCAATCAATCCGCCTCCATATAGTCATACTTTTTCAGTACGGCGGGCAGATGCGCCACAATGTCAGTGGCGGTCATGCCGTATTGAGAAAGGGAGGCAGCCGCCAGTTCCCCGGCCCGGCCATGGAGCCATACCGCCAGAGCGGCAGCAAGCGAGGGTTTTCCCCGCAGACCCGCAAAGGAAGTGAGCGCGGCGGTAACACCGGTGAGCACATCTCCGCTGCCGCCGGTGGCCATACCGCTGGTTCCGCTGATGTTCACAAACAGTTGACCGTTGGGCCAGGCCACCACAGTGGACGGTCCCTTGAGCACCACTGTGGCATCGTACCGCCCGGAAAAGCGCCGGGCACACTCCAGACGGTCTGACTGAACCGATGGCGTATCGGTGTGTAGCAGCCGGGCCATCTCACCGGGATGGGGGGTCAGAATGACAGGGCAGGAAGCCTCCTGCAGCCAGTCTATGTGTTGGGACAGGGCGTTTATGCCGTCGGCGTCCACGATCAGAGGACAGGTGAGATGGGTGAGCAGCTGGTGGACCAGTTCACAGGTGGCATCGGTGACTCCCATGCCGCATCCAATTGCTACGGCGTCGCATTTTTGAGCGAATTCCAAAATGGGAGGGATGGCCTCCCGGGCAAAGCTGCCCTCCTGGGAGGGGAGGGAGAGAGTCATATATTCCATGGCCCGTCCTGCCACAATGCTGTGAATGCAGTCGGGCACTGCCAGTGTGACCAGTCCGCCTCCGGAGCGGAGTGCCGCCAGACCAGCCATGGAGATGGCCCCGCTCATGGGCAGGCTTCCGCCCACCAGCAAAATATGGCCATAGGTGCCCTTGTGGTCGTTGAGATCTCTTCGGGGCATGTGTTGGTCTAGAGTTTCTTGGGTGATGAGCCGGACGGTGGGATGAGTGCTCTCCACCGCCTCATCGGGGATTCCGATGTCCCGGCAGAGCACCCGGCCGCACACCGGTTGGGAAAGAGGCAGACGATGGGCGTATTTTTCACAGCAGAAGGTGACCGTCCAATCGCAGCGGAAAGGCTGCCCCAGCAGAGCTCCTGTGGTGGCATCTACACCGGTGGGCAGGTCGATGGCCAGTTTGCGGCAGGGAAGGGAATTCCACAGAGCGCTCAGCTCATCAAAGGGAGGATGGAGGGGGCGGTTGGCGCCGGTTCCCAGCAGAGCATCCACTGCAAGATCTTCTGGGCGGGGATGAATTTCAGCCTGACAGGGCCAGTAGTACAGGGGAACATTGGTGCTCTCCAGCCGGTCGTACATCACCTGGGCGTCCGGGGACAGAGCCTCCCGGCCGGCCAGCGCAATGACCCGTACCGGATAGTGTGCCCGGGCCAGCAGCCGGGCCAATACCAGTCCGTCCCCTCCGTTGTTGCCCTTGCCGCAGAAAATCCAGACGGTGGAGGCAGGGGTAAAGCGGGCCAGCACCTCCCGAAAGACAGCCTGTCCCGCCTGTTCCATCAGGGTGAGAGAGGGAATGCCCAGCTGGCCGATGGCATAGGCGTCGGTATCGCGCATCTGCTGAGCGGAAAGAAGATAATGGGTCATAAGCTACCTCCTGTATGGGCGGTGACAGCAGTCACCTGAGCGATGGCACATTGACTGCAGTGGGAGATGCTGAGGAAAAACCGCAGCTTTTGCTGCTGCATGCGCTGCTGCAAACGGCCGGTGAATCGCAGGGAGGGACGTCCCATAGAATCATGGATGACCTCCACCTCCTGCAGGGAAAAATCCCGGATGCCAGTGCCGATGGCTTTGGAAAAGGCTTCCTTGGCACAGAAAAATCCGGCGATATGTTCATAGGGGTGCTTAAATTCGCTGAAATAAGCCTGTTCCCCCGGGGTGAAAAACCGCTCCTCAAAGCCGGAACGCTGGCATAGCTCCCGGATGCGTTCCACTTCGATCACATCCACTCCAATGCCGTAGATATTCATGTTGCACCTCCTGCTTTTACTGGTTAAATTGTAGCATAGAGGGCTTTTTTTTACAATCAAATTGATAGAAAGTCTTGTAAAGCGTCAGGGCGTATGGTAAAATAACAGGAAGAACAGCGATGAAAAAGGAAAGTAGCGATTTTGGCCGCATCAGAGAGGAAAACAGCGGGTGTGAGTTTTCTTGCAGGCGAAATGGTGAAGTTCCCTTTGGAGCTGCGTTCCTGAAAGGACAGTAGGGGGCGCCGGAGAAGCAGCCGTTATCTGCCAATGAGTGTCCATGGCTCCCGGGTGGAGTGGTGGAAATTAGGGTGGTACCACGAAAGTGACCTTTCGTCCCTAAGCGCAGGCTTGGGAGGGGGTCTTTTTTTTATGGCTCCGCCTCTCAGCAGAGAGTGAAAACATTCAATATATGAGGTGAAGACGATGAAACAGCAACTGGAAAACATCCGCAGCAGCGCCAGCGAAGCTCTGCGGCAAGTGACCGGGCAGGAGGAACTGGAAGCCCTGCGGGTTCGGTATCTGGGAAAAAAGGGTGAGCTCACCGCCATTTTGCGGCAGATGGGTAAGCTGTCCGCCGAAGAGCGTCCCATCATGGGTCAGCTGACCAATGAAGTACGTGCCTTTATTGAGAAGGCCATCGAGGAGAAAAAGGCTGAGCTGGAAGAAAAGGCCTTTGAGGCCCGCATTGCCGCGGAGACCATTGACGTGACCATGCCGGGCAAAGCCCCTCACATGGGTAAAAAACACCCCCTTTCCAAGGTGAGGGAGGAGATCGAGGACATCTTCATCGGCATGGGCTTTGAGATCGTGGAAGGACCTGAGGTGGAACTGGACCTGTACAACTTTGAGATGCTCAACATCCCCAAGGACCATCCGGCCCGGGATACCCAGGATACCTTTTACATCAGCGATAACGTGGTTCTCCGTACCCAGACCTCTCCGGTGCAGGTGCGTACCATGCTGAGTCAGAAGCCTCCCATCAAGGTGATCTCTCCCGGACGTGTGTACCGCAGCGACGCGCTGGACGCTACGCACTCTCCGGTGTTCACCCAGATCGAAGGCCTGGTGGTAGACAAGGGTGTGACCATGGCAGATCTGAAGGGTACACTGGAAACATTCACCAAACGGCTGTACGGCGAGGACAGTGTGGTGCGGTTCCGTCCCCATCACTTCCCCTTTACTGAGCCTTCCGCCGAAATGGATATCATGTGTTTTGCCTGCGGCGGCAAGGGTTGCCGTCTGTGCAAGGGCGAAGGCTGGATCGAACTGCTGGGTGCCGGCATGGTGCACCCCAAGGTGCTGGCTGGCTGCGGCGTAGACCCGGAAGTGTACAGCGGCTTTGCCTTTGGCATGGGCCTGGACCGGGTGGTTATGCGGCGGTATGGCATTGATGACCTGCGTATGTTCACCGAGAACGACGTACGGTTCCTCAGCCAGTTTTAATCAGCGATCGGGAGGTAAAGAAAGATGAAAGCACCACTCAAGTGGATCAAACAATATGTGGAATTTGACGGCACCCCCAAGGAATTCGAAGCGGGCATGACCATGTCCGGTTCCAAGGTGGAAACGGTGGATTTCCAGGGCGCCGAAATTGAAAAGGTGGTCGTGGGCCGCATTGAAAAGATCGAGAAGCACCCTGATGCCGACAAGCTGGTGGTCTGCCAGCTGAATGTGGGCGGGGAAGAACTTCTGCAGATCGTCACCGGCGCCAAAAACGTCAGCGAGGGAGACATTGTGCCAGTGGCACTGGATGGGTCCACTCTTCCTGGCGGTGTGAAGATCAAAAAGGGCAAGCTGCGGGGCGTGGTGAGCAATGGCATGCTGTGCTCCTTCCATGAGCTGGGACTCACCCAGAATGATGTTCCCTATGGGGACGACAATGGCATTTTGCTGCTGCCGGCCGACCGGGAATACATTTTGGGAGAGGACATTCGGACGGTGCTGGGCCTGGACGATTATGTGGTGGACTTTGAAATCACCAGCAACCGGCCTGACTGCCTCAGTGTCACCGGCCTGGCCCGGGAGGCGGGCGTGACCTTCGGCAAGGCCTTCCATTTCCCTGAAATTCAGATTCAGAAGGAAGATGCCTCTGATGATGTGCGCAACTATCTGGATGTGGAAGTGGTGGATGGTGAGCGCTGCCCCCGTTATATGGCCCGGGCGGTGAAAAACATCCGCATTGAGCCCTCTCCCGATTGGATGCGGGAGGCACTGCGGGGTGCCGGTGTGCGGCCCATTAACAACATCGTGGACATCACCAACTATGTGATGCTGGAGCTGGGCCAGCCCATGCACGCTTTTGATTACAAGGATATCCGGGGCGGCAAGATTGTGGTGCGCCGGGCGAAAAACGGGGAAACCCTGACCACACTGGATGAGGTGGAGCGCAAGCTGGACGATTCCATGCTGGTCATTGCCGATACGGAGGGACCGGTGGCAGTGGCTGGCGTCATGGGCGGCGAACAGAGCGGCATCCATGAAGACACACATACCATCGTGTTTGAGAGCGCCAATTTCTTTGGACCGGGTGTGCGTCTGACCGCCAAGAAGCTGGGGATGCGTACCGAGGCTTCCGGCCGGTATGAAAAAGGACTGGACCCCAACATCGCGCCTCTGGCGGTGAACCGGGCTTGCCAGCTGTGTGAGCTGCTGGGCTGCGGTACCGTAGTGGGCGGCGTCATTGACGTGGACAACAGTGTGGATCAGCGGGTGAAGATTCCCCTGCGGGTGGACTATATCAACCGTTTCCTGGGCACCGATATCTCCCGGGAGGAGATGGTACGGATTCTCACTCAGTTGGAGTTCACCATTGACAGTGAGGACAATGTACTGGCGCCCACTTTCCGCACCGATATCGAGTCCATCGCCGATGTGGCAGAGGAAATCGTGCGGATGTATGGCTACAACAACATCCCCACAACCCTGTTCCGGGATAGCTGTCAGGGGCGACTGAGCCCGGTGCAGCAGGCCCGGAAGGTGCTGCATACCACCATGCTGGCCCAGGGCCTCAGTGAGATTGCCACCTATACCTTTATCAGTCCCAAATACTACGACAAAATCGCGCTGCCTTCGGACAGCCCGCTGCGGAAGTGCGTGGTGATCACCAATCCTCTGGGCGAGGATACCAGTGTGATGCGCACCACTACACTGCCCTCTATGATGGAGATTCTGGCACTCAATCACAGCCATCGCAACGCCCGTGCGGCACTGTATGAGCTGGGGACCATTTATCTGCCCGGCGCTACAGTGGATGAGCTGCCGGAAGAAAAGCAGGTGCTCACCATCGGCTTCTACAATAACGGTGATTACTATCACCTCAAGGGAATTGTGGAACGTGCGCTGGAGGCCATGGGGATTGAAGAGTACGACGTGGTAGCACAGAAGGAAAACCCCAGTTATCACCCCGGCCGTTGCGCTGACATTCTGGTAAATGGGGAAAAACTGGGTACCATGGGACAGATTCATCCGCTGGTGGCCCGCAATTATGGGATCAGTCAGGAGTGCTATGTGGCTGAGATTGACTTCAATACCCTGTATGCCAACAGAGGGGCAGAGAAGGGATACACTCCGCTGCCCAAGTTCCCGGCTGTGACCCGCGACCTGGCTCTGGTATGTGATGACTCACTGCCGGTGGCTTCCATCCAGAAGGTGATTCGTGCCAATGGCGGACGTTTGCTGGAGCAGGTTGAGCTGTTTGACGTGTACAAGGGTAAGCAGATCGAAGAGGGCAAAAAGAGCGTGGCCTATGCTCTTACTCTGCGTGATCGGGAAAAGACTTTGACCGATGAGGAGATTGACACCGTCATGAAGAAGATCATGCGCGGCCTGGAAAAGGAGCTGGGCGTGGTACTCCGCGGTTGATTTATGGAAAGAATGGCAAAAAAACGGGCATACTTTGTGTGGGAAATTCATAAAAATTTAATATCATTTCCGGATTCCATGTGATATAATGAGAAAAAGAGGTGAGCAAAATGTTAAATGATACCATTAAGTTTTCGATCCAGCAGGAAAAACAGGACGAGATGAAGATGATCCTGACCACGGTGTATGATGCACTGAAAGAAAAGGGTTATGATCCAATCAACCAGATCGTCGGCTACATTCTGTCTGAAGACCCCACGTACATCACAAATCACAACAGTGCCCGCAGTTTGATTCGTAAAATTGATCGGGACGAGCTTTTGCAGGAACTGGTCAAGGCCTATCTGGACGAGTAAAAGCCAAATGTGTGGGGCAGTGCCGCCGGAGGGTGGGACTGCCCTTTTTTGGATGGGGAAAAGGCGAAAGAAAAGGAGGAGAGATTATGGCAGGAAAAAAGGCACCCAAAAGTGAGTATCTTCTGTTCAAAGGCAAGCCGCTGGTACGTTGCGGTAACGCGCTGTATTATGGAGATATGAAGGATAAGTATGTCATCGCTATGCAGATTGTGGACACCGAAAAGAAGGAACAGCTGGACATGGCCACCAAAGTGATCATTCAGCTGCAAGCTACGGATGGGAGTGGCCGGGCACCCGTAAAAACCATCAAAACTTCGGAGAAAATGGGACTGTACGATGCCATTGACATCGGTCAAATCTGGCTCCAGCGGGCATTGGCCGAATAATTGCACAATGAAACGAAAAAGGGAACCGAGCAATCGGTTCCCTTTTTATATTTTATAAGTGATGGCTCCAGTGGTCAATGCATTGAGAGAGTGTTTCCGCAACACCTTTGGAATCCCGCTGTTCCAGAACAGTCAAAAGGCGCCTGTGCTGGGAAAGGGTTTTTTCCACTTCTCCTTTCTGGATGTAATCCTGCATGGAGTGGATACGAGAATAGCGGGTGATCTGGTCAATGATATGGCCGGTGTGAATGATGAGTTCGTTTTCGGTGGCCAGCCGAAAAGAGTTGTGATATGCAATATCCAGATCCACCAGATACTCATAGTCGTCTTTGGGACAGCGCATGGCCTGTGCGTATTCTTCAAAACACTTGTGACAATGGGCAATGTGCTGTTCAGTGGCGGTGTCCACTGCCAGCAGCAGGGTGCCAATATCAAAGATCCGGCGAAACTGAAACATGGATTTGGTGGAATTGGCCTGCAAAATGATACCGTAGAGCAGAGGACTGAAAATACGGGTGTTGAAACCGCTGGCGATATAAGTCCCCTCGGCGTGGCGAATTTCCAGAACACCCATAAATTCCAGAACCTTGATGGCCTCTCGAATGGAATTGCGGCTGACGCCAATGCTTTCCACCAGCTCTATCTCGGTGGGGATTTTGTCACCCGGCTTTAATTCACCCTCGATAATGGCGGTGGTGATGCGGTCGATGACAGTGGAGACTACCGACTTGTTTTGAATGGTGCGAAGATATTTGGGTCCGTGGCTCATGATCAAATAAGCTTCCTTTCGGCAAACAAGGATGAAATATGGAAAATGCACAATAGGAATACAGATTTATGGAAGAAGTGTAAAATATCCCTGGTTTTCTATTTTATGGATTGACAAAATTATACAACAAGACTATACTAAAGTCAAGATACTACATCCTACATAGTGCATAATACATAATATGAAGGACATACAGAAAGGATGTTGACCATGAGTGAATCCAGGAAGATGATGGCGGTTGTAAAGACCCGCAAGGAACGGGGCGCGGATTATATGGAAGTGCCGGTTCCGGAAGTGGGCCCGGAAGAAATTCTGGTCAAAGTGCATGCGGCAGCCATTTGCGGCACAGATATTCACATTTATCAGTGGAATGCCTGGGCAGACGCCAATGTGGAAAAGGCGTACAGCAAATTGCCGCGAATTTTGGGCCATGAGTTTTCGGGTGTAGTGGAACAGGTCGGTTCGCAGGTGACACAGGTGAAGGTGGGAGACCGGGTGGCCTGTGAAACCCATTTGCCCTGCGGGGAGTGCTATCAGTGCAAAACGGGCGACAGTTACAATTGCCAGCATGTTAAACGTTTTAAGACCGGTGTATATGCAGATTATGCTTTGGTGCCGGGTTCTTGTGCAGTAAAGCTGCCTGAAACCATGACCTTTGATCAGGGAGCGGTGATGGAGCCTTTCAGCGTGGCTGTACATGCAGCTTCCATGGTGCGAATGGTGGGCGATACGGTAGCTGTGGTGGGCTGTGGCCCCATTGGACTCTTTTGTATAAAAATTGCCAGGGCTATGGGAGCTTCCATCATTTTTGCTTCTGATGTGAGTGACTACAGACTGCAGCTGGCGCGAAAAAGCGGCGCAGACTTTGTATTCAATACGCTTCAGTGCAATGTGGTGCAAGAAGTGAAGAACCGCACAGAAGAGCTGGGAGCAGGCACAGTGTTTGATTTTTCCGGAAATGTAGAAGCCATTGCGCAAGGATTCAAAATGTTGCGTAAATGCGGCAATATGGTAATGACGGGGTTACCCTCCAAGCCGCTGGTGTTGGACGCCAGTGATGATATTGTTTGGAAAGCGGCAAAAATTTACGGCGTCCATGGCCGGGAAATTTTTACTAGCTGGGAGATTGCCAAGGGGTTGATTGGCTCCGGCATCGTATCGGTGGATGATCTGTTGACCCATCGTTTCCCATTCAGTGAGTATGAGAAAGCCTTTGAACTGGCAGAAAAGGGATTGGCAGGCAAGATTCTGTTGTATCCCGATTCCATGTTCCCAGGCTGAAAAATAGTGGCTGATCACGCAAAGTGAAGAAAAGGAGAGAAATACCATGAAAAAGATCGTAAGTATGATGTTAGTACTGTCCATGGTGTTGGGAATTACCGCATGTTCTTCTGATCCGGCTGAGACTTCTCAGTCCACGAGTACACAGCCCTCTCAATCTACGGCGCCTTCTGGCGGGGAAGATGGAATCATCCGGGTAACTGATGGAGAGCCACTGTCTTTGACGGTTGCGGTGCATTCCGGCGGTGAAGTGATGGAAGCCAAGTCCATGAAGTACATGGCCGAGATTTTGGAGGAACGCAGCGGAGGCAATGTGACACCGGAGGTATTTACCGATGGTTTATTGGGAAATGAATCGGACATTCTGGAGCAGGTGGAATTGAATACGGTGCAGATTGCCACCACAGGTTTCGCGGGATTGGATAAATACATCAGTTCGGTAAACTGTTGGTCGGTACCCTATCTGTTTCCTGATGTGGAAGCGGTAAAAGCCTCGTTGGAAGGACCCATTGGGGATGCGGCCAGAGCCAAATTTGAGGAAAAAGGGATCATTTATGTGGGAAATCTCTTCCGGGGCAATAGACAGCTCACCTCTACCAAGAAAGTGGAGACTCCCGAGGATTTGAAAGGATTGAAATTGCGTCTGCCCGATACCGCCGCATGGGTGACGGTTTGGGAAGCCATGGGCGCCATCACCAGTCCCATTGCTTCCAGCGAGGTGTTCAGCGCGTTACAGACAGGTGTAGTGGACGGTCAGGAAAATCCCATTTCCTCTTGTTACGCAAAAGCACTTTGGGAAGTGCAGGATTACATCATTATGACCAATCACATTGTGGACTTTTTGGTACTCACTGCCAGCAAGGATTTTTATGACAGCTTGAGTGATGATTACAAAGCCCTGTTTGATCAGTGCATGCAGGAAAGTATGGATTGGAACTATGAACAGACGCTGGCAACGGAAGAATCATTGTTGGCAGAGATGGTAGACAAGGGTATGGAAGTAGTAGAAGTGGACACTGCTCTCTTTGCTGAGGTTGCACAGCCCGGCTTTGAAAAAGTTGCGGAAAATTGGGAGGACTGGGTGCTGGAAGCCGCTTTGGAATACGCCAAATGATGTGAGATGAATGCTGGAGGAAGCATTGCCTTGAATGCTGGTGCTTCCTCCGGATGGTGATTTCAGAAGGGAGGAGGGTTCAAAAATGTTGCATAAGGCCGTGCAGGTGTTCAATACGGTGTTTGACAGCATTGTCACCGCATTTTTCATTTTGGATATCATTTGTATCATAATCCAGGTGTTTGCCAGATTTGTTTTACATGCATCCGTTCCTTTTACCGAGGAGTTGAGCCGGTATTTACTGGTGGGCTTTTTGTCTCTTGGGATTGCCATGTGCGCCAGAAAGGGAGAGCATTTGGGTGCGTTTTTTATCAGGGATCACTGGTTTCGGGCACAACCTTATATTTTTTTAATCAACTCCATCATTATGATTGGAGTAACCACCTGTTTTGCCATTGGTGCGCTGCAGATGATGGGAATGTCCGCCGGCAAGGTGGCTACCACTATGCCTTGGTATCCTTTGAGTTTCCTGTATTTTCAGTTTTTCATTGGCATGGCGCTCGCCGATATCTACTCGGTTCGTGACCTGGTCAATACCATTCTCATCATACAGGGCAAAAAGGAGATTGTTTGCAGCAAGAGCGCGCCCACAAAGGAGGATTGACCTATGCTATTCATATTCCTGGGTGTTTTTGTATTGTTTATGCTGCTGGGAGTACCGGTGGCGTTTGCGATGGGCGGCACGGCGCTGGTATGCTCTGTGGTCTTGTGGGGAGTGAGCGGAGTTCCGCTGCCCATTCTGACCCAGCAGGTGGTGGCGGGTGTCAACAGTTTTACCACACTGGCCATTCCGCTGTTTCTGTTTGCAGGGAAGCTGATGAACAGCGGAGGCATTACCGATCGAATTTTTAATTTCTGTCAGAAACTGGTGGGACATCTGCCAGGCGGATTGGGACATGTAAATGTGCTGGCGAGTGTGATTTTTTCAGGTATGTCCGGTACCGCTGCCGCTGACGCCGGCGGGCTGGGCTCCATGGAGATCAAAGCCATGGAGGACCAGGGGTTTGACACCGGTTTTTCGGTTGCGGTCACCGGCGCGTCTTCGCTGATCGGGCCCATCATTCCCCCCAGCGTGCCCATGGTGACATATGGTGTGCTCAGCGGCACCTCGGTCAGCGCTCTGTTCATTGGTGGAATTCTGCCAGGCTTGCTTATGGCGGCATCTATGAGTGCATTGGTGGTCTTCTATTCCATTCGGCGGAATTATCCCAGGTGCGCGCGGGCTACCTTTCAGGAGCTGCTGCATGAGTTTGGACGTGCTTTTTTACCGCTGCTGACGCCTGTCATCATTATCGGAGGCATTTGGACTGGTGTATTCACGCCCACAGAGGCGGCTGGCGTGGCCACTACCTACGCGTTCTTTATCATTGTGTTTGTCTATCAGGAAATGCGAGTAAAAGAAGTGTGGTTTATGGCCAAAGAAACAGTGGTAGATTGCGTGGCGGTGCTTTCCATTGTGGCGTTTGTGACGGTATACGGTTATGTGCTCACCCGTACCCGCATTCCCCAGATTTTGGCAGAGGCGGTATTTGAGTTCACATCTGATCCTACTCTCATCGTGTTGTTGCTGGTGGCATTTTTGCTGATCGTGGGATGCTTTATGTCCACCATGGAATCCATTCTGCTGTTTACTCCCATTTTCTATCCTTTGCTCAATGAAGCCGGGGTCAATCTGCTGGTGTTTGGCGTCATAATGTGTTTGGTATTGATGGTGGGACAGTTGACTCCGCCTTTTGGTATTGTTCTTTTTGTGCTTACCAAGATTTCCGGCATGGAGATGATGGAGGTGGTGAAGCATTCGCTGCCCTTTACATTGCCTGTATTGTTGGTGGTGGCTCTCATTATTCTGTTCCCGGGCATTGTCACCTTCCTGCCAAGCCTGATGATTGTGTAGAGGTGCTTTTATGAATCAAAACAAGTTAGGTATCAGCACCTATTGTTATTTTTACGCATGTGGGGGATATCGAAGGTATCCCCGATTGGGTTATCAACCCCAACCCCCAGTGACTCCTGAGTGGCTGATTGATAAGGCAGTGGCACTGGGTGTGCAGTGTGTGCAAATTTCAGACAATTATGATTTGCAGGGGTGGAGCGATGAGAGATTGCGAAGGCTGGGAGAGTACGCGCAGTACAAGAAAATTTCTCTAGAATTGGGCCTGCGTGGAATTCAGCCGGAAAATTTACAGCGATATCTGCACATGGCTCATGAAATGAAAGTGGAATTGTTGCGGTGTGTAATCGATGCCCCTGGTTTTGAGCCGGATTTTGATACCATTTATCGCATTTTACACGCAGTGGTTCCACAGCTGGAGCAGCGGCATTTACTACTTGGAATTGAAAATCACGATCGCTTTACCACCCGGCAGTTTGCGGATCTCATCCGCAGGCTGAATCATCCTGGGATTGGAATGCTGGTGGACACTGTAAATTCCTTTGCCACAGAGGAGAGTCCCTCTGCCATTCTGCATACCTTGGCGCCTTGCGCGGTGGGATTGCACGTGAAGGATTACACCATTGCCCGCCGCACCGATGCGCAGGGATTGGTGGTCAAGGGGACCATTGCCGGAAAAGGCCGGCTGGATGTGCCGGGATTCGTGCGGGAAATGCGCCAAAAAGCTCAGAAAAAGGACTTCAGTGTGATTTTGGAATCCTGGATGGAGCCGGAAGCCGAGCTGAATGCCACTTTGTGTAAGGAAGAACGATGGGTGCAGGAGAGCATTGCCTATTTGAAACAGGTATTATAGTATTTTTATCAGCACAACAGGAAAGGAGGCAATATGAAAGCGGCGTTTTTTGAATCTGTAGGCTCAGTGCGGCTTTTGGAAGTGGAAGAACCGGTGATTCAGCGGGAAGATGAAGTGAAGGTGCGGATTGTCAATACCGGCATTTGTGCTTCGGACGTAATTGGTTTGCTGGGAGGGCATCCCACCCGAAAACCCCCGGTGATTTCTGGTCATGAGTCGGCCGGTGTAGTAGCAGAAGTGGGAAAGTCGGTGACTGATTTTCAGGTGGGAGATCGGGTGGTGATTGAACCTCAGTATAGCTGTGGGCATTGCGTTGCCTGTCAGATGGGACGGTACAATGCCTGCACTTCTAAAAAAGTGCTGGGTACAGTGAACTGGTCCGGTTCTTTTGCGGAGTATATCACAGCCCCGCAACAGACGCTGATCCATTTGCCGGAAGAAATTTCTTTTGTGGTGGGAGCTTTGCTGGAACCGTTGGCAGTGGGGATTCATGCGGCCCGGCTGTCTAGAATGGCCATGGGTAAAACCGCTGTAGTGATTGGATGTGGTCCCATTGGCATTTCCTGTTTGCAGGGATGCCGTTTGGCTGGTGCAGAAAAGGTCATTGTGGTGGACATTCAAGAGTATAACTTACAAATAGCAAAAGAAATGGGAGCGGATCATTGCATAAAAGGCAGTGGTCAGACAGTTATTGATCAGGTGATGCAGCTGACCCATGGCTTTGGAGCTGATGTGGTGTTTGTAGCGGTTGGATTTCCGGCGGCCATTGACAATGCCATTGAAATGGCAGCCATTGGAGGCCAGATCATGACATTGGCTCATTTTGGTACGATGCCACCAAGTTTCAATATAACTCGTTTTCGCTGGAAGGAGCTTTCCATGCAGGGAACAGTGATGTATACGAGAAAGGACTATAAAATTTGTATGGACGCTCTTCACAAGAAAATCATTTGCCCCGAGCCAATGGTAACTAAGGTATTTCCTGTAGAGGACTGCCAAGAAGCTTTTTCACTAGCACAAACCAGAAAAGAGCCTTATGTAAAATTGATGTTTTCCTTTTGATTTACTGTGAGTTCTTTTTCCTCCTTACCCCATGCCAGTTTTTCAGCTGGTATGGGGGTTTTTTAAGAGTAAGGAAATTTTTATTTAATAAGATTTAACAATTTTGTAATTTTTTCTGGACAAAGTGACAACTTGTAGTGTATAATGTCTATGTATTAGAAAACGCCTTATATTTTTGGAGGTGCTTTGACACATGGGTAAGAGGCAAATGATAAGACAACTGTTCATTGCCGCCTGTACTTCTGTGGTCACTTTGTCTTTTTGTTTTCAGGCCGGTGCATTAAACGGTCTTGTGGTGGCAGATGGTGGGCTGAATTTACGCAGTGGAGCGTCTATAACCGCTTCGCGCTTGTCGGTAATTCCCAACGGTGCACAGGTTACTGTGCTGGGAACAGAAGGTGATTGGTATTCGGTGTCCTATGCAGGTGTGCAGGGATTCGTATCCAAACAATATGTACAGCTTCAGGAAACTGGGGCAGAGGGTTCTTCTCAATCCCAGGCCGGTGTAGTAATCGCGGAGCCGAGTTTGCGGCTGCGGGCAACGGCCAGCACTTCGGGGAACATATTGGACAGCATGCCTACCGGAGCTAAGGTAATGGTGCTGGAAAACCAGAATGGTTGGATGAAAGTACGTTACAACGGGAAAGATGGCTATTGTTCCAGTGAGTATATTCGCTTGGAAGACAGTATATCTGGCGGAGGGGAAAGCGTTCCCACTCAGCCTGAAACGCCTCAAACACAGGTTCAAACAGGCATTGTTTCGGCAAATGGTGGTTTGCGGTTGAGGGCAGAGGCCAATACCAATGGACAGATTGTGGCTACCATGCCGCAGTATAGTGTCATTAAAGTGTTGTCTCAGTCCAATGGTTGGATGAAAGTGGAATACAATGGGAAAACCGGCTATTGTTCCGCTGAATATGTGACCATTCAGTCCGGTGAGACTTCGTCTGGCACTTCCGGTACGGCCATGGTCAATGCAGAAGGCGGGTTGTGCCTGCGGAAAGAGGCATCCACATCTTCTCAAAAGCTTTCTGTGGTGCCCAACGGCGCTATGATTCAGGTTTCTGCGGTGCAAAATGGCTGGTGCAAGACTACATATAACGGAGTTACAGGATATGTGTCGGCGGATTATCTGCTGTTTTCCGGTTCCGAGCAGGCAAAGACCAAGGGAGAGGAAGCAGTGGCGTTGGCTAAACAATTCCTGGGGGTTCCTTATGTGTATGGAGGCTCCTCGCCCAATGGATTTGACTGCAGTGGTTTGATCTATTATGTGTACAAGCAGTTGGGCGTCACATTGAACCGTTCTTCTGCGGCACAGTTCAGCAATGGTACTGCAGTGGATCGCGACAGCCTGCTTCCTGGTGATCTGGTGTTCTTCTATAATAAAGGAACTTCCACCATTGGTCACGTGGGGATGTATGTGGGCAATGATCAGTTTATCCATGCGCCTCAGCCCGGCGATGTGGTGAAGATTGTTTCTTTGGATTCAGCCAACTATCCACAGCGCTATGCGGGTGCCAAGCGAATTTTTAACTAAAAAGGTCTGCCAAAGCGAGGCGGAATGTAAATTCCGCTTCGCTTTTTTGTGCCCTTTTATTTACTGTGAAAAAAGGAAATACTAGGACCTGCAAAGTGAAAAACAGGAAGAAATACAGACTTTACTGCGGATGTTTTGCACAAAAGTGACGATTGCAGGGATAATGGGCATGTGTTACAATAGATTTGACAGAAAAGTCGAAAAAAGGAGGAAATCCCATGTTTACCATGCGGGAATACGCCCGGCCTGCCAGTTTGGAGGAGGCTTATGCGTTGCTCAAAAAAAGTCGCAACAATGTGGTCCTGGGAGGATGTATGTGGCTGCGTTTGGGCCGTAAGAAAATCGGTGTGGGAGTGGATCTGACCGGATTGGGTCTGGATACCATCGAACGCCAGGGAATGTGGATTGCCATTGGCGGAACTGCCACTTTGCGGCAAGTGGAAAAAGATCCTCTGCTGCAGGAAGTATATGGAAATTTGTTTGCCAGTTGCGTAGGACCCATTGTGGGGACGCAATTCAAAAATACGGCCACCATGGGCGGAAGCGTATATGCCCGTTTTGGTTTTTCGGATATTGTCACACTGCTGCTGGGCTTGGGAGCCCGGGTGGTGCTCTATGGCCGCGGAGAAGTGTCCATGGAGGAATTTTGTACTATGCCCTATGAAAAGGACATTGTGGTCAAAATCCTGGTGCCTGCACAGATGGGAAAATGCAGTTATCAGAGTTTCCGGCTCAGTGCCACTGATTTGCCGGTGCTCAATTGCGCGGTTTGCCGGGATGAGCAGGGACAATGTCGCATTGCGGTGGGAGCACGTCCGGGACGGGCATTGCTCTGTCCTGACGCCGCTCAGTGTTCTGATCCGGCGGAGGCTGGAAAAATCGCGGCAGAAGAATTGACCTTTGGCAGTAATATGAGAGGAAGCGGTGAATACCGCAAAGAGCTCTGTAAAGTTTTGGTGGAGGATGGTCTTCGGGAGGTGTTGGCATGATTGTAACTCTGACGCTCAATGGAAAGAAAATCGTGGACGACATTGCTCCAGATGAAATGTTGCTGGATTTTGTGCGCCGTCATGGCTGCTACAGTGTAAAACGGGGATGTGACACCACCAATTGCGGCCTGTGTACCATCTGGGTGGATGAAAAGCCGGTGCTGTCCTGTTCTTATCTGGCGGCCCGGGCGGAAGGACGCAGTGTGACCACCTTGGAAGGGGTACAGGAAGAGGCCAAGGCATTGGGAGAATGTATGGCCTCCGAAGGCGCGGAACAGTGTGGATTTTGCTCTCCGGGCTTTATCATGGCGGCTTTGGCCATGCGGCGGGAACTACACAATCCTACAGAGGCGGAGATCAATGAGTATTTGAAGGGAAATCTGTGCCGCTGTACAGGATATATGAGTCATATGCGTGCCATCAAAAAATGGATGGAGGTGCGATGATGCTGGTCGGACAGGGAATTAAAAAGAAAGACGCTGACGCGTTGGTGATGGGTAAACCCGTCTATACCGATGATTTGGCAGACAAGGACTGTCTGGTGCTCAAACTGCTTCGGTCGCCCCACGCGCATGCCATTATCAAAAAAATCGATGTTTCCCGAGCTCGGGCGCTGGAAGGGGTAGAGTGCGTTCTCACCTGGGAGGATGTGCCCCATCATCGTTTTTCCAATGCTGGGCAGAGCTATCCGGAACCCTCTCCCTATGATCGTCTGATTTTGGATCAGAAAGTGCGGTATGTGGGCGATGAGGTGGCCATTGTAGCGGCAGTGGATGAACGTACTGCACAGCGGGCGCTGGAGCTCATCCGAGTGGAATATGAAGTGCTGGAGCCGGTGCTGGACTTTGAAAAAGCCACTTCCAGCCCCATTGTCATTCACGATGAAGAGGACTTTAAGCTGAACTATGATCTGGGAGGCTGTGTGGAGCACAATCTGCTGGCGGCGGAGGAAATGAGTCAGGGGGACATGGAAGCCGCTCTGGCGGAAAGCTACGCCACAGTGGAAGAGACCTATTACACCAAGGCCAACGCCCAGGCTATGATGGAAACCTTCCGGACTTATACCTATCTGGACCGCACCGGCCGGTTGGCGGTGGTAAGCTCCACCCAGACGCCGTTCCATGCCCGTCGCTGTGTGGCCAATGCGCTGGGCATTTCTCCCGCCCAGGTCAATGTGATCAAACCCCGTATTGGCGGCGGATTTGGCGCGAAGCAGACTATGGTGAGTGAAGTGTTTCCCGCAGTGGTCACCTGGCTCACCGGGAAGCCCGCCAAGCTGGTATATACCCGTCATGAAACTATGATTGCCAGCAACAGCCGGCATCAGATGCGGCTCAAAGTGCGTCTGGGCTGTGACAAAGAAGGCAATTTGCTGGCGGCCGAAGTGTGTACACTGTCTAATACCGGCGCATACGGAGAACATGGCTCCACCACAGTGGGCTTGAGTGGCAGCAAGACTCTGGCTCTGTGCAATCACGCCAAGGCCATACGCTTTGCCTATGAGGTGGTGTATACCAACACCATGCCCGCTGGTGCCTATCGCGGATACGGCGCCACCCAGGGGTTCTTCGCGGTGGAGAGCGCCATCAACCAGCTGGCTGCTAAAATCGGCATGGACCCTCTGGAATTTCGGCTGAAAAACCTCATTCAGCCGGGTGAGGTGATGTTTGCCTATTATGGGGAAACTCTTAGCAGCTGTGGTCTGGGCCGCTGTCTGCAAACTGGTGCGGAGATGATTGGCTGGAAGGAAAAAGGCCCAGTACGGGATATGGGCAATGGAAAACTGCGGGCATTGGGTATGGCTCAGTGCATGCAGGGGTCCAGCATCGCGGGGCTGGATACCGCCAGCGTCCGCATCAAGCTCAATGAGTTTGGTTTTTATACGCTGATGATCGGTGCCACCGATATGGGCACCGGCTGTGATACCATTTTGGCTCAGATGGCGGCGGATATTTTGCTCTGTCCCTTTGAGCGGATCAATACCCATGGTGTGGAGACCGATGTTTCTCCCTATGATTGTGGCTCCTACGCTTCCAGCACCACCTATCTTACCGGCATCGCGGTGGTCAAAGCGGCCAATGAACTGGTGGATAAGCTCCGTCAGACCGGCGCCGATATGCTGGAAGTGCCGGTGGAACAGGTGGAATTTGACGGTGATCGGGTTTACAGTCTGGATGGGGATAAAGAAATCACAGTGGAACAGATCGCGGTCAACTGCGCGGCAGGTCAGCATCCGGCGTTGGAGGGCTTTGGAAGTTATAAGAGTCCCATTTCGCCGCCGCCCTTTATGTCTGGCTTTGTGGAAATCGAACTGGATACCCGCACCGGGCGGGTGGAGGTGCTTGACATGGTGGGCGTGGTGGACTGCGGTACTGTGGTAAACAGCAATCTGGCCCGTGTGCAGACCGAAGGCGGTCTGGCGCAGGGAATTGGCATGGCGCTGTATGAAGATGTGATCTACGACGCCAAGGGCCGCATGGAAACCGATTCTTTCCTGCAGTATAAAATTCCCACTCGCATGGATGTGGGAACCATTCGGGTAGCTTTTGAGGAAACCTATGAAAAAACCGGTCCCTTTGGAGCCAAATCCATTGGAGAAGTGGTGATCAACACGCCCGCACCAGCCATTGCTCACGCCCTGTACAACGCCACCGGCGTGTGGTTCCGGGAGCTGCCTATCACACCTGAAAAGATTCTGCGGGCGCTGCGGGAAAAACAGGCCGCTGAGTGATGAACAGACAAATTGCCATTGTTCTGCTGGCAGCGGGACACAGCCGCCGTATGGGCCAAAATAAATTGCTGCTGCCCTGGGCAGGGGGGACCGTAGTGGGTCACACTCTGCATTTGGCGGCAGGAGGGACCTTTTGTCAGCGGCTGATCGTGACCTGTTATCCTGAGGTGCAGGCCATGGCACAGCAGCTGGGTGTTCAGCCGGTGTGGAATGTGGACAGCGAAGAGGGCATTGCCTCTTCCATACGGCTGGGGGTGTCCGCTGTTGGGCCTTGTGACGGATATCTGTTTTGCAATTGTGATCAGCCCTGTATGACTGGGCAGGTGCTGGATGCCCTGTGTGAAGCCTTTGACAAGGAGCCGGCCATCTGGATGCCCCGGATAAAAGAAGGGGCTCGTAGTCCGGCGCTGTTTCCGGTGGAATTTCGGGAGGAGCTGCTGGCATTGCGTGGAGATCGGGGTGGACGGCAAATTATACAGCGTCATCCGGATCAGGTGCGCTTTTTGGATTTTCCCGACGGGCAAATTTTTATGGATGTGGATACCTGGGAACAATACCAGGCGGAATTGCAGAAGAAATAAAGAAGCGGAGAGGCGATGTGCGCTTCTCCGCTTCTTACTAGAAAGGATGAGGGATGTGGATTTCCTGAAGAAACTGGACGCTCATTGGCAGAAAAAACCGGCGGAACGTCCCGGCAGAAGAGGACAGAAGTTTGAGCATGTAAAGACCCGGGTGCGAGCCTGGGGACTGTGCGAATATGGCGGACTGCAGGCGGTGTACCGCATTCCGGTGGAGCTGGGAGGTTCAACGGAGGAGGAAAACATTCTCTTTTTACCCGGGTACGCGGCGGACCAGCTGATCCCCTTGCAGGAAAAACTGGTACAGCTGCATCAGATGGGAGAGCTTACGGGTTTTTCGGTGGAGCCGGAGTATCGGGAGGAGAGCTTGGTGCCCATTTCGGTGCGGGTGACGGCACAAGGATCCAAACCCTTCGACCAGGAGGTGGTGGTCTGGTGAAAGGACGCCTGAAAATTTACTGGGATCTGTTTTGGGCATTTTTTCGCATTGGGGGTATGACCTTTGGCGGAGGATATGCCATGCTGCCCATGATGAAGCGGGAATTGATTGAGCGATTCAATTGGGTGGATGAGCAGGAGCTGCTGGATTACTATGCCATCGGACAGTGCACTCCCGGCATCATCGCGGTAAATACCGCTACTTTTGTGGGCAATAAACTGCGGGGACTTCCCGGGGCTCTGGTGGCCACCGGTGGGATGGTGGCTCCCTCTCTGGTGATTATTTTGTGCATTGCCGCTTTTATTGAGAATTTTGCGGAGCTGCAGACGGTGCAGTATGCCTTTTCTGGTATCCGGGTGGTGGTATTGGCACTGATCCTGGATACGGTCATCTCTCTGTGGAAAACGGGCGTCAAAGACCGTTTTGGGCTTTGTATTGCCATTTTTGTCCTGTGTACCTGGTTTGTTCCGTGGCTCAGCTCAGTGTGGGTGGTTGCCATCTGCGCATTGGCGGGGATTTTGTATTCTCGCAGAAAGGGGGCGTGAGGGATGCTCTATTTAACAGTGTGCTGGGAATTTTTCAAAATCGGTCTGTTTGCAGTGGGAGGCGGTTTGGCAACGCTTCCATTTCTCGCCGATCTCACTGTGTCCCACCCAGAATGGTTTGACATGGAGATGCTGTCCAACATGGTGGCGGTATCCAATTCCACGCCAGGACCCATGGGGATCAACATGGCCACTTATGTGGGCTTTACGGTGGGCGGAGTGCCGGGGGGAATTTTGGCCACCCTCAGTGAGGTGGCTCCTTCCATTATTGTCATCATGCTGGTGGCAAGAATGCTGAATAAATTTAAGGAAAGTCCCTGGGTACAGGGAGCGTTTCGAGGTTTGCGCCCTGCGGTGACGGCGTTGATTGCACTGGCCGGTGTGGAACTGCTGCAGCTGGCGTTTTTCCGGCAGGAGCTGTTGGAGCAGACAGGACAGTGGACGGATTTTGTCAATTGGCCAGCGGTGGTGTTCTTTGTGGCCATGGTTCCGTTGGTGCGCCGTACCAAATGGCCCATTCTGGTGTATATTCTCATCGGAGCGGCGGCAGGGATTCTGCTTCACCTGTAAAACAGAAAAAGAAAAAAATCGACGGCTCTTCCACTGAGAGCCGTTTTGTGTTATCATAAAAAAGATAACAAAAAAATGAGGAAAGGAGAGCAGCTATGGGAATCACGGGAAACAGTTTATGGGTCAAAGCGCTGAAAGCGGAAGGCGTAGATACCATTTTTGCCTACCCGGGCGGCTATGTGCTGGGTGAACTGGATGAATTGTATAAGGAAGAGGAGATTGAGCTGGTATTGCCCCGACATGAGCAGGGATTGATTCATGCCGCAGAGGGCTATGCACGCTCCACCGGAAAAGTAGGTGTCTGTCTTGTGACCAGTGGTCCGGGCGCTACCAATCTCATTACCGGCATTGCGGATGCCAATTATGACAGCACTCCGCTGGTTTGTTTTACCGGCCAGGTGCCTATGAATCTCATTGGAAACGACGCGTTTCAGGAAGTGGATATTGTGGGAATCACCCGCAGTATTACCAAGTACAGTGTGATGGTCACCAAGCGGGAAGATTTGGGACGGATCATCAAAGAAGCGTTTTATATAGCCCGTACCGGCCGGCCCGGTCCGGTGGTAGTAGACCTTCCGGCGGATGTGATGGCGGAAAAGGGAGATAATTCCTATCCAAGTGAAGTCTTTTTGCGCAGTTACCGGCCCAATACCAGTGTGCATGTGGGGCAGCTGAAAAAGGCGATGAATTTGCTGCACAACGCCAAACGGCCGCTGTTTCTGGCGGGCGGCGGCATCAACATAGCCCATGAAAACAAGAGATTCCGGGAGCTGGTGGAATTAACCGGTGTGCCGGTGATTACCACTGTAATGGGTAAGGGCGCCATTCCCACCAATCATCCTCTGTATGTGGGCAATGTGGGGATGCACGGCTCCTGGGCCTCCAATCAGGCCATCAGTGAGTGTGATGTGCTGTTTTCCATCGGTACTCGTTTCAATGATCGGATTACGGGAAAGATCAGTGAATTTGCCACTCGAGCGAAAATCATTCATCTGGACATTGATACGGCGTCCATTTCCCGTAACATTCACGTGGATATTCCCATTGTGGCTCCAGTGGATGTGGCATTGGATAAAATGCTGGAGATGGCCAAATCTCAGGATACTGAAAAATGGCTGCACAAAATTGCCACCTGGAAGGAAACCTGTCCGCTGGATATGCGGGAATACCGTGGATTTTCTCCCAAACAGGTGGTGGAACAGATTCACGATACTTTTGACAATTCCATTGTGGTTACTGATGTGGGGCAGCATCAAATGTGGACCACTCAGTTTTACGAGCTGGATGAAAACCGCAAACTGATTACCTCCGGCGGACTGGGAACCATGGGATTTGGTCTTCCGGCGGCCATTGGAGCTCAGATCGGCAACCGGGACAAACGGGTCATCGCCATCTGCGGCGACGGCGGCGTACAGATGTGCATTCAGGAACTGGCCACTGCCACCATTCAGGAATTGCCTCTGGTGTTGGTGATTATGAATAACAGCTTTTTGGGAATGGTACGTCAGATGCAGCAGCTATACTGGGGACGGCACTATTCCGCCACCTGCATGCGGCTGCGCAGAAGCGGTCAGTGCGGGCGGAAATGTCATGATCCCCATAAGGAATGTCCTCCGTATGTACCTGATTTTGTAAAGTTGGCGGAGAGTTATGAGTGTTTAGGCTTCCGTGCCACCAACAGTGAAGAGCTGCAAAAGGCGCTGGATGTGGCCAAGCAGCAGACCTGCCGGCCTACTGTCATTGAGTGTATTATTGAGATGGAGGATCTGGTATTGCCGGCCATCAAGTCAGGCGACGCTCTGCAGGATATGATTGTGGAGGTGAGCAAAAAATGACCAAAATGAAACAGAGATGGCTGTCCCTCTACGTGGAAAACAATGTGGGTGTACTGGCGAAGATTTCCGGACTTTTTTCCGGCAAACAGTACAACATGGAAAGTTTGACGGTGGGAACCACTGAAGATCCCACGGTATCCCGAGTGACCATCGGGCTGGTGGGCACCGATGAGGTGTTTGAGCAGATCAAAAAGCAGCTCAACCGCAGCGTAGACATCATTAAGGTCATTGACCTCACTGGTATGGATACCTATATGCAGGAGGTCATGTTCATCAAGGTGACCGATTGCACCGAACAGGAGAAAAAAGAAGTCTTCCGGATGGCGCAGGTATTCGGTATGAAGCTGGTGGACTATGATTTAAAGAGTATTTTGCTGCAATCGGTACAGCCTGCTGCGGAAAATGACAAAATCATTAGCCATATGCGCAGTTTCCGCCACATCGAAGTGGTACGGGGCGGTAATGTGGCCATCGATAAGCTGTAAACAGGGGGGCGGAAATCATGACGGCTCCAAAAGAGCGGTTGTGCGGTCCGGATATTGTACGATTTTTTGCCATCTGCTTTGTGGTGTTTGTACACGGAGCGGGGGAGATGGGCATTTACAAAATGAATATGCAGGGGACAGAAACCTTTTTGTTTCTGTGCTTCCGCTGGTTGTGCTATAGCTGTGTACCGCTGTTTATGGTACTCACCGGCTATTTTCAGTACCGCAAGCAGCTGAATTGGCGGTTTTACAAGGGAATTTTGCCTATATTGGCCAGTTATGGCTTTATCTCCATTCTGGCCATCGCCTTTCGCATCTGGTACTGGAAGGAGGAACTGTCCTGGTTCCAGTGGCTGTGTACCATTTTTGATTTCACAGGAGACTGGTACAGCTGGTATGTGGAAATGTTCATTGGCTTGTTTTTGCTCATTCCATTTTTGAACATCCTGTATCATGGGCTGCCGGGAAAGCGGGAAAAGCAGCTGCTCATTGGAATACTGCTCTTTCTCACCGCACTGCCTTCGCTGGTGAGCACCTTTTCCGCCGGCGGACGGATGCTGGACATACTGCCGGACTACTGGCTGGACATCTATCCCATCAGCTACTATTACATAGGAGCGTATTTGCGGGAGTATCCCATCCGGCTGAACCGGTGGCTGACAGCAGGACTGTTGGCCGGGGTGATTTTGCTGGTATCGGGCATCGGCTGGCATTATTTTGCGGGCGGACCCTTTATCTGGGAGATTTTCAACGGCTATTACGGAATTACCACAGTGGCTATTACAGTTCTGGTGTTTCTGCTGTTTTATCAGGGAGAAATTCACTGGAAGCCGCTGCGCTGGCTGGTGACCGATGTGGCCTCGCTCTCTTTTGACATGTACTTGTTCTCTTTTATCTTTGACAAGTGGTTTTATTCTCTGTGGCTGCAAGGACATCCCATGCAGCTGCGAGGAATGCTGGTGGTGGCTCCGGCGGTGCTGGTGGCCTCTTATCTGGCTTCCTGCGGCAAACGGCTGCTCTTCCGAGGGGTGACCGCGCTGTGGAAATTCACACAAAAAACAAAAGCAGATGTCGTATGACATCTGCTTTTTGATTTATAAGCGGGTGCGCAGCAGACACCGGAGTGCCTGCTCCAATCCTTTGATGGTGAGTTCAAACATGGGGATTTCTTTGGCCACCGCCTGAATGGTGTAACTGCCATAGGTGTATCCCCACTCCCGGCTGGGGATGGGATTGAGCCACACCGATCGCCGGTAGCGCCGGTGCAGGATACGCAGCCAGTCGATGCCGGCATCCTCGCCGGCCCGTTCCCAAAAGTAATTCCCGCCCGACTGAAACAGTTCGGTGGGAGCCATGGCCGCATCGCCCACATAGAGCACCATGTAATCCCGGGAGAGATTTTTCAGTACCCAGCTGGTCTCCACCCAATCGCCCCAGTGACAGCCCGGGGTGGTATACAGATGCTCATACACACAATTGTGAAAGTAGAACACCTTGACGTCCTTGAAATGACTGGACTTGTGTGCGGCCTGAAACAGAGTGGTACACAGCTTGCTGTAGGGGTACATGGAACCGCCGGAGTCAAAGAGAAGCAGCAGCTTGACTGCGTTTTTGCGAGGGGGACGGAAACAGAGAGAGAGTTGACCCGCTTTGTCGGAGGTTTCCCGGATGGTTTCCTCCAGATCCAGTTCGGTGGGCTGTTCATCGCTCTGTTTGGTAAACTGTCGGAGTTTGCGGAAGGCCAGCTGAAATTGCCGCAGATCCAGCACCTGATCCTCCCGAAAGTCGGCGAAATGATGTTCGGCGGCCACCTGCAGCGCAGACCGGTGAACCGACTGTCCGCCCACCCGGATGCCTTGCGGGCTGTGGCCATTGTTGCCAAATAAAGAGGTTCCTCCGGTACCCACCCAGTAATTTCCCCCGTCGTGGCGTTCGGTTTGTTCTTTGAGTCGTTCCTCCAGCTTTTTGCGGATTTCTTCCAGGGTAAACCGGGCGTTTTGGGCCGCCAGCTTCCGGTCAAATTCAGTGGGCAGTTCCAGGGGGGTATTGAGCCACTCTTCCAGTTCCGGCGGAATTTCCGCGGTGGGGGTGAGGCCTCCAAAATACTGCAAAAAGGCGTGGTCAAAGGCATCGAAATCCCGTTCGCTTTTGACCAGCAGCATCCGGGAAATCTGATAAAAATCCTGCAGGCTGGGACGGCACAGCCCTTTGTCCAACGCTTCCATCAGTGCCAGCCATTCGGTGGGCGAAACGGGAAGTCCCTGTCCCCGCAGCTGGTAGTAAAAATCGGTAAACATGCTTTCACCGCCTTACCAACGGCTTTTATTGTAGTGGAAACCGTGTTCTCGAACTTTTTGGATGACCTCCAGATCTTCACTCTTTTTCACCAGCACACCGGCAAAGGGGATGGTGCGCACGATCTGGTCGGGGTCAATGCCACCCAGCTGCAGAGCTTGCAGCCAGTCCAGCACTTCGGAGGTGCTGGGCTTTTTTTGAATGTCCGAAAGTCCCCGGATCAGATAGAAGGTTTCCAGTACCTGGTCCAGCAGATGCTCTTCCACCTTTCCAAAGTGGACCTTCACAATTTCCTCCATCAGCTCCCGGTCCGGGAACTCGATATAATGGAACAGACAGCGGCGCAAAAAGGCGTCGGGCAATTCTTTTTCCGAGTTGGAGGTGATGATGACGATGGGACGGTGAAGGGCCCGGATGGTTTCACCCGTTTCGGGGATATGGAACTCCATCCGATCCAGTTCCCACAGCAGGTCGTTGGGGAATTCCAGATCTGCTTTGTCGATTTCGTCAATGAGCAGTACCGCCTGGGTGGGATGGGTGAAGGCCTCTCCAAGTTTGCCCAGTTTTACATAACGGGCGATGTCATCCACCCGGCCTTCGCTGAATTGGCTGTCATACAGACGTTGCACCGCGTCATATACATACAGACCGTCCTGGGCTTTGGTGGTGGACTTGATGTTCCATACAATCAGATCTTTTTGCAGATTGCGTGCGATGGCTTCGGCCAGCATGGTTTTGCCGGTGCCGGGTTCGCCTTTGATGAGCAGGGGCTTTTGCAGCGCCATGGCAATGTTGACACTGCGCATCAATTCTTCCGAGGCCACATATTCATTGGTTCCGTGAAAGGTTTCCATAATCCATTCGCTCCTTGTGGGTGATTGGCCCGAAGGCCTGCTTTCAGTATACCACCTGCATGGCTGCCCGGCAATTGAAAACTGTGTGGATTGGTCTAAAGCCGAAAGAGTGCCCATATACTTGTACCAATCCAATTGAGAAGCAAGACGGAGGGAAGGATATGGAACAATACAGTATTTACCATGACATCGCCCAGCGGACGGGCGGAGCGATCATGCTGGGGGTGGTGGGGCCAGTACGGACCGGGAAATCTACCTTCATCAAAAAATTTATGGAAACTCTGGTGATCCCCAATATGGAGGACCCTTTCAGCAAGGAGAGGGCCATTGACGAACTGCCCCAGAGTGCGGCGGGCAGGACCATCATGACCACCGAGCCCAAGTTCATCCCCAATGAAGCGGTGGAACTGCAGCTGGGAGAAGGGGCTGCCTGCCGAATCCGGCTCATCGACTGTGTAGGGTATGTGGTGGAGAGCGCACTGGGGCATTTTGAGGAAAACGCGCCCCGGATGGTGTCCACTCCCTGGTTTGACCAGCCCATTCCCTTTGAAAAGGCGGCGGAGATCGGCACCCAGAAGGTGATTCAGGAGCACTCTACCATTGGCCTGCTGGTGACCACCGATGGCAGTATTTGCGACATTCCCCGGGAGGACTATGAAAAAGCGGAGCGCAGGGTGGTAGATGAACTCAAAGCCCTGCACAAACCCTTTGTCATTTTGCTCAACTCAGCCCATCCCGACAGTAAGGAAACCAGAGAACTGGCAGAAACGCTGCAAAAAATCTACGACGTATCGGTGGTACGGGTCAATTGCACCACTCTCACCGAGGAAGATGTGAAGGGGATTTTACGCAGTGTGCTTTTGGAGTTCCCCATCCGGGAGATTCGGGTGACCATGCCCAGCTATGTACAGCCCCTCAGCCGGCAGCATTGGCTTCGTGCAGCGGTGTATAAGGTGCTGTTGGACCGCTGTGGAGGAATCAGCAGGCTGCGGGAAATTAGTTCGGTGGTGCAGGGGTTGCAGGAATGTGAGTACGTCAGTGATGTGACCACCGGCGCTATCCAGCTGGGAGAGGGCCGAGTATCGTTGGAGGTACGTCTGCATCCGGAGCTTTATTACAAAGTGCTCAGTGAAGTCAGCGGAGTGGAAATTGACAGCGATGAGGATTTGATTGGCAAGCTGCAGGAACTCAGCGCAGTGGGCCGGGAATATGAAAGGGTACGCTGTGCGCTGGAGGAAGTGAGGGTGAAGGGGTATGGAGTGGTAACTCCTTCGGTGGATGAGCTGACTCTGGAAGAGCCCAAAATTGTCCGTCAAGGAGGGCGGTTCGGTATCCGCCTGCGGGCCAGTGCACCTTCCATCCATCTGATTCGTGCCAATATCGAAACCGAAGTGAGTCCGGTGGTGGGCTCCGAAAAGCAGTCCCAGGAACTGATGGAATATCTGATGAAGGATTTCGAAGTGGATCCCCAGAAGATCTGGCAGTCCAATTTCTTTGGCAAGTCACTGCACGAGCTGGTGAATGAAGGGCTCAACAACAAACTGTACCGTATGCCGGAGGATGCTCGTTTTAAGATTCAGGAAACGCTGGAAAAGATCATCAACGAGGGCAGCGGAGGCCTTATCTGTATTATTTTATGAAAAAAGACGAAAGGGGGATTGCCCCTTTCGTCTTTTTATTGTAAAATCTACGTAAGAGCCCTTGACTTTTTGGCTCAAATCACCTATAACATCATCATAGAGGGTTGGAAAGGAGCTATACTATGTTTTACGGACATCTGGGCAGCAAGGAAGATATCTCTCTGTATCCCAAGGGAATCCAGAAGGCATTGCAGTACCTGATGGAGCACGATTTGGAGGCTATGGCTCCCGGGAAATATCCCATTGAAGGGGATGATCTGATCCTCAATGTATCAGAGCTCACCACCAAATCCAGAAGTGAAAAACGGCCGGAAATTCATGTGGACTATGTGGATGTGCAATATGTGATTCGCGGCTGTGAACGTTCTTATTTTTACACCGACATGGGCGACAACGAAATGGACGAGGATGCTCTGGCGACTCGGGATGTGGCGTTTTACAAACCCAACCCCAATGCCAATGAAAGTTATGTGACCATGCAGGCAGGGGATTATGCGGTATACTTTCCGTGGGATGTACATACGCCCGCCTGTAGTGTTGAGGAAGACCTGCCGGAGAAGAAGGTCATTTTGAAGGTGAAGATGACTGCGCTGTAATAGCCGGTCAGCGGCAAGTGCCGGTGAGTATCACCGGCACTTCTTTTGTGTGAAAAGCCAAAGGGGGATATAAATGCGCATAGCAGTGGTGGATGGACAGGGCGGCGGATTGGGCCGGGCCATCATTGAAAAGTTGAAAGCCAAAAAATGGACAGGCGTGGAAGTGGTGGCGTTGGGGACCAACAGTCTGGCGACGCAGCAGATGATGCGCGCGGGAGCGGACGCTGGAGCCACCGGGGAGAACGCCATCGCTGTCAATGCTGAGCGGGTGGATGTGATTGTGGGCAGTATAGGAATTGTGGCGCCCGACTCTATGATGGGAGAGCTGACCACCCGGATGGCAGAAGCCGTATCGCGGAGCAACGCGAAAAAAATCCTCATTCCCTATAACAAATGCAATCTGCTGGTGGCAGCTCCGGGGATGAGTATGCAGGCCAGCATTGACTGCGCGCTGGACATTTTGGAGGGACTGCGCGGAAAAGAGGAGGCGAGAGAACATGGGTGAACACAATCCAAGGGAAATTTATGTAAACCGTGAGTTGAGCTGGCTGCTTTTTAATGGACGAGTATTGGAGGAAGCGGAAAATGCCCATACCCCTCTCTATGAGCGTTTGAAATTTGTGGCCATTTTCGCCAACAATCTGGATGAGTTTTATATGGTACGGGTGGGCAGCCTGTACGATCAGACGCTGCTGGCCGATCCGGTCTACGATTCCAAAACGGGGATGACTTCACAGGAGCAGCTGGAAAAAATTTACGCCGCAACCCGGGAGCTTATGCCTCGTCGGGACAGTGCCTATCACCAGATTATGGGAGAATTGAAAACCAGAGGCATTCGCCAGGTGAATTTTGCGGACATGCTGCCCCAGGAAAAGGAATATCTGGACACCTATTTTGAAACTCAGGTGCTGCCGCTCCTTTCTCCTCAGATCATTGACAAGCAGCATCCATTTCCCTTTTTTGAAAATAAAAAGCTGTACATTTGTGTCAACCTCACAGCCAAAAATGGGAAAAGCAAACTGGGTGTGGTCCCACTGGACGGTTATCTGGACCGAATCATCCCGGTGCCGGCCCAGGAGGGCTATACCTTTGCGCTGGCGGAAGAAATGCTGCTCCATCAGGCAAAACACATTTTCTCCGGCTACACAGTGCAGGAAAAATGTGTGTTCCGCGTCACCCGAAATGCGGACATTGATGTGGACGACAATATGGTGGATACCGATCTGGACTACCGGGAGGCCATGGCGGAACTGCTCAAAAAACGCAAACGGCTGGTTCCGGTGCGCCTGGAGCTGTCCTGTTCCATGAGTCAGGAAGTGACCATGCATCTGTGCGAAAAGCTCAATCTTTCCAAAAATCAGGTGTTCTGCAATTCAGCGCCGCTGGATATGTCCTTTATCTTTGCCATGGAAGATCGGCTCAAAGACCCTGCGCTCTTTTTTCCGCCGCTGAAACCTCAGCCTTCTGTGGATGTTTTGGATTCCGTTCCCATGGTGGATCAAATTTTGAAAAAGGACGTGTTGCTGCATTATCCGTACCAGGACATCAAGCCACTCATTCGGCTGCTGGAGGAATCCGCCGTGGACCCCAAGGTGGTTTCCATCAAAATGACCCTGTATCGGGTGGCCAACAACTCCAAAATTGTCAGTGCGCTGATCAAAGCCGCTGAAAATGGCAAGGATGTGGGGGTTGTGGTGGAACTCAAGGCACGTTTTGATGAGGCCAACAACATCGACTGGTCCAAACGGCTGGAAGAAGCTGGCTGTACGGTGGTGTACGGGGTGGACGGCTACAAGGTTCATTCCAAGCTGATGCTCATTGTGCGGAAAAATGGTCCCCATATCCAGTACATTTCCCATGTGGGCACAGGGAATTTCAATGAAAAAACAGCCAAGATTTACACTGATTTGTCACTGCTCACCAGCAGCCGTGAAATTGGCAGTGAAGTGTCCAACACCTTTAACCACCTGTTTTTGGGACAGACAGTGGATTCCACCGAGCATTTGCTGGTGGCGCCCAATTCCTTCAAAAATAAGATCATCACGTTGATTGATCAGGAAATCGCAGCGGCCCGGTCGGGAGAAAAAGCCCAGATTATTCTCAAGATGAATTCCCTGACCGATAAGACTCTCATCAACAAATTGATTGAGGCCTCTCGCAACGGTGTCAAAATTCGCATGATTGTACGGGGAATCTGCTGCTTCCGGACTGGAGTCAAGGGGTATACCGACAACATTCGGGTGATCAGCATTGTGGGACGTTTTTTGGAGCACTCCCGTATTTATGTGTTTGGAATTGGGCAGCGGCGGAAAATTTATATTTCCTCGGCTGATTTTATGACCCGCAATACCGAACGCCGGGTGGAGGTGGCAGCGCCCATTTATGATCGCGCCATAGGCGACCGGCTGATGTATATTTTGCAGGTGATGTTCCAGGACAATGAAAAGGCTCGGGTGCAGATGCCAGATGGAACCTTCGTGCATCAAACGATAGAAGGCGAACATCACAATGCCCAGGAATATTTTTATAAAATGGCCTATGAACAGGCAAAGCAGCATCAGCAGCAACCGCATTCCAAAAAGGAGCGAACTCATACCGGTTTGCAGGGACTTCTGAGGAAATTGTTAAAAAGCAAATAAAATATGCAGAAAGGAGTATAAATTTTTTACATTCCTTTCTGCATTTTCTTTTGTGTTTCTCTGTTTTTTGGGATAAAAAAATGTTATAATGAATAATTGAAAATCAGGACACGAAAATACAAATCGGAGGATGACAAATGTCGCTGTATAAAAATTACAAAAAGGCGTGGCTCGTTCTGGAAGATGGCAGTGTATTTGAAGGCAAATCCTTTGGTTGCGAGGGGACCACGGTGGGAGAAGTGGTCTTTGCCACCGGTATGACCGGTTATCAGGAAACACTGACAGATCCCAGCTATTTTGGGCAGATTGTAACGCAGACTTTCCCCATGATTGGCAACTACGGTGTGAATTCACAGGATTTTGAGTCGGACAAGGTATATCTCAAGGGATACATTGTGCGGGAATACTGTGAAGAACCTAACAATTTCCGCTGTGAGGGAACCATCGATGAGTTCCTGAAAAAACAAGGAGTCATTGCGCTGTATGACATTGACACCCGGGCACTGACCCGCCGTATTCGGGAAAAGGGTGTAATGAACGGTGCCATTACCACAGAGGAAGCGCGTCTTCACGATCCGGCGCTGCTGGCGGAAATCCACAGCTATGTCATCCGGGACGCTGTAAAGAGCGTTTCTATTAAAGAGTATAAAGTATATGAGCCGGAAGAAGAGCGGTACCATGTGGTGCTGATGGACTTCGGCTATAAACGCAACATACGCAAAAAATTGCTGGCCCGGGGGATGAAGGTCACAGTAGTGCCTTACAACACTTCTCTGGAAGAAATCATGAAGCTGAATCCCGATGGAATCATGCTGTCCAATGGGCCTGGGGACCCGGAGGAAAATGTGGAAGTCATCAATACTCTGCGGCAGATCATCGGGACGGGAATTCCGGTGTTCGGCATCTGTCTGGGCCATCAGCTGATGGCATTGGCACATGGCGCCCGCACTGAAAAAATGAAATATGGTCATCGCGGGGCCAACCAGCCGGTAATTGACCTCAAGACTGGCCGCACCTATGTAACCACTCAAAATCATGGCTACGCAGTGGTGAGTGATAGCATTACACCGGAAATGGGCCAGGTGAGTCATGTAAATGCCAATGACAAGAGCTGTGAGGGTGTGCGCTATACCGATTGCAATGCTTTTACGGTGCAGTTCCACCCGGAAGCTTTTGCAGGTCCCTTGGATACCGGGTTCCTGTTTGACAACTTTATGAAAATGATGGACGAGAAAAAGGAGGGTAAGTGAGATGCCGCTGAGAAAAGAACTGAAAAAAGTCATGGTCATCGGCTCCGGCCCCATCGTCATCGGACAGGCCGCGGAATTTGACTACGCAGGTACGCAGGCTTGCCGGGCCCTGAAAGAAGAAGGTCTGGAAGTGGTGCTGGTCAATTCCAACCCCGCCACCATCATGACCGACAAGGCCATGGCGGATAAAATTTACATCGAGCCACTGACGCTGGAGTCCCTCAAAAAGATCATCCTCAAGGAAAAGCCGGACAGCATCCTCTCCACACTGGGTGGCCAGACTGGCTTGACCCTGTCCATGCAGCTGGCCAAGGAGGGTTTCCTGGAGGAAAACAATGTCATCCTGCTGGGAGCCAAGCCTGACACCATCGACAAGGCGGAAGACCGCCAGATGTTCAAGGACACCATGGAATCCATTGGACAGCCCTGTATCCCTTCCAAGGTGGTCAACACAGTGGAAGATGCACTGGACTTTGCCGAGGAGATTCAGTACCCTGTGATCGTGCGTCCTGCCTTTACTCTGGGCGGCACCGGCGGCGGCATCGCCAAAACCCCCGAAGAACTGCATGAAATCGCAGAAAACGGCCTGCGGCTTTCTCCCATCACCCAGGTGCTCATCGAGAAGTGCATCTCCGGCTGGAAGGAAATCGAATTTGAGGTGATCCGCGACGCCAAGGGCAACATCATCACGGTTTGCTCCATGGAAAACATAGACCCTGTGGGTGTGCATACCGGTGACTCCATCGTAGTAGCTCCCGCACTCACTCTCAGCGACCGGGAATATCAGATGCTCCGGACTGCTTCCATCAATATGGTGCAGGCACTGGGCGTGGAAGGCGGCTGTAACTGCCAGTTCGCACTGCATCCCGATTCCTTCGAATATGCGGTCATCGAGGTAAACCCCCGTGTATCCCGTTCTTCCGCGTTGGCTTCCAAGGCCACCGGTTATCCCATTGCCAAGGTGGCCACTAAGATCGCCATTGGCTACACACTGGATGAGATTGTAAACGCCGTAACCGGCAATACCTTTGCCTGCTTTGAGCCCACCATCGACTATGTGGTGGTGAAATTCCCCAAGTGGCCCTTTGACAAGTTTGTCTACGCCAAGCGGGATCTGGGCACCCAGATGATGGCCACCGGTGAGGTGATGAGCATTGGCTCCAATTTGGAAATTGCTCTCATGAAGGCGGTGCGCAGCATCGAGCTGGGCCTGGATACCCTCAATCTGCCCAAACTGGCGGAGCTTTCTGATGAAGAAGTGGAACGCAAGCTGTATGAGCAGACCGACGAGCGGTTCTTTGTGATTTATGAGGCCATCAAGCGGGGCATCTCCTTTGATCGCATTCATGAAATCACCATGTTTGATAAGTTCTTCCTGTCCAAAATGCAAAACCTGGTGCAGATGGAACGGGATCTGGCATCTATGGAACTGACGGAGGATCTCTATCTGGCAGCCAAAAAATACGGTTTCCTGGATAAGACCATTGAGCGAATCAGCGGCCAGAAGGTGCCTTATCACAAATATGCTTCTTATAAAATGGTAGATACCTGTGCCGCGGAATTTGCCGCGCAGACTCCTTATTTCTACTCTACTTATGACGAGGAAAATGAGGCGGCGCTGCACATTCAGGAGCAGGACAGCGGCAAGAAAAAGGTATTGGTCTTTGGTTCGGGTCCCATTCGAATTGGCCAGGGCATTGAGTTTGATTACGCTTCGGTGCACTGCGTATGGGCACTGCGGGAAGCGGGTTATGAAGCCATCATTGCCAACAACAACCCCGAGACTGTATCCACCGACTTTGATACCTCTGACCGTCTGTATTTTGACCCCCTCACTCCGGAGGACGTGGATTCCATTCTGGAAACCGAAAAGCCCTGGGGTGTCGTGGTGCAGTTCGGCGGCCAGACGGCCATCAAGCTCACCAAGCATCTGGAGCAGAAGGGTTGCAACATTCTGGGTACTTCTGCGGACGACATTGATGCCGCTGAGGACCGTGAACGGTTTGATGAAGTGCTGGAACAGTGCGGAATTCCTCGTCCTCAGGGGCATACGGTGTTCACCACTGAGGAAGCGCTCAAAGCGGCTTCCGATTTGGGCTATCCGGTACTGATGCGTCCTTCCTATGTGCTGGGCGGTCAGAATATGATCATCGCTCACTCGGATAAAGACATTGTGGAATACATGGCCATTATCACTTCTCATGAAATCGAAAACCCGGTGCTGATCGACAAATACATGATGGGCACCGAGGTGGAAGTGGATGGCATCTGCGACGGGGAAGAAGTGCTCATCCCCGGCATCATGCAGCACGTGGAACGGGCAGGTGTGCACTCCGGCGACTCTATTTCAGTCTATCCGGCACAGACCCTTTCCAAGCGCATCCGCGATACCATTGTGGACTATACCTACAAGCTGTCCAAAGCACTGCATGTATATGGTCTGGTCAACATCCAGTATGTGGTGTACAACGATGAGGTGTATGTCATTGAGGTAAATCCCCGTTCTTCCCGGACGGTACCCTATATCAGCAAGGTAACCGGAGTGCCCATGGTGGATCTGGCGGTGAAGATCATGCTGGGCGCCAAACTCAAGGATCTGGGCTATGGTACTGGGCTTTATCCGGAAGCGGATTATGTGGCCGTAAAGGTGCCCGTATTCTCCTTTGAAAAGATCCACGATCTGGACGTGGAACTGGGGCCGGAAATGAAGTCCACTGGTGAGGTGCTGGGCATCGCTCACAACTTCCAGGACGCTCTGTTCAAGGGCTTGCTGGCTGCCGGCTATAAGATTGACAATCACAAAAAGGGTGGTTCGGTGATCATCACCGTACGCAACTCCGATAAGCAGGAAGCCATCGCAGTGGCGGAAAAATTTGAAAAGCTGGGCTTTGACATCTATGCCACCGCCGGCACTGCCAATCTGCTCAACCAGAACATGATCGCTACCAATGTGGTCAAAAAGGTGCAGGAGGGTCATCCCAACATTGTGGACCTTCTGGAAAGCGGTAAGGTGGACTACATCATTTCCACCTCCGAAAAGGGACGTGATCCGGCCATCACCAGTGTGCAGATTCGTCGGAAGGCCATCGAGCGCAGCATTGCCTGCCTCACTTCCATTGATACCGCTCACGCAGTGGCGGATTCCCTGATGATCAACAAGACGCTCCAGGATGTGGAGTTTGTGGACATCACCAAGATTTAATAACTGTGACAAAAGCCGCGGAGTTTTCACTCCGCGGCTTTTTTATGCGCAAAAAATCCCCGTCCGTGATAAGCGGACGGGGAGGAGGTTCCGTTTTACAGCCACCACTGGGTGAGGGCAATCAACGCCGGGGTGGTGAAGATACACAGCAGCGTGGAATTCATCCCCACGCTGGAAGCGTAGTTGGGTTCTTTATCAAACATCTGTGCAAAAAGTGTCATGTTGGAAGCCACTGGAGCGGAAGCAGCAATCATGGCCACTGTGATGACGGTTTTACCGGTGGACACCCACTGTGCCATATTCAGAACTTTGAATACCACCAGTGTCAACAGCGGCAGAATCAATAACCGTGCAGCACACACTAGATAATTGCGCCGGCGCAGGAAAATTTCGCGCCAGTCGGTGCTGCCCAAAATAATTCCCATGGTGACCATCAGCACTGGTGCTGCGGCATTGCTGAAACTGTCCACTGTGGATTGTACAATTTCCGGCAGCTCCAGTCCCGAGATAAACAGCACAAAACCAATGATTCCCATGACATTGTTGGGGTTGCTGAGTACTTTCAGCGGTCGCATCTTTTTTTTATCACCGCTGAAGCTGTACACTACATGGGTCCACATGAGAATGTTCTGTACCACCAGATATCCTACGGAATAAAACAGGCATTCGGGCCCTAGGGTGGCGGAGATCAGCGGCATGGTGATGCCACCGGCATTGCTGTATACACTGGATACTCGATCGACAATATCTTTGTCGGTGCGGCCGCGGAATAGCACATGAGCGCCGGCGATGAATACGATATGGATCACCACCGCACACAAAATGGCCAGTCCAATGCCCTGCAATTTTTCGGGTGTAAATTCAATATGAAAAGCGGTGAGCACCAGGCAGGGCGCACACACATACAAACTGAGGGTGGAAAATGCTTTTGTCTGGGGTTGTGTCAGTAGCTTGCTTTTCACCAAAATCACACCCACCAGTATCATGAGCAGCATAACTGCTATGTATTCCGCAAGCAAAAAGGCCATTTCCATTTTCATTCCCCATTTCTCTGTTTGGAGGTGCACTGATTTGCACCTTGCTAGCTCCGTATTTTCAAAACTGTACTTTCATTATACTGGTGGGAAAGGTCTTTTGCAAGCACAGACAACTGGGGAGTGATTGAAAAACAGCGTTCCCGAAAGCAAACACATTTCTGGGAACGCTGTAAAGCTATATTTGTCAATGAGAGGAAAAATCAGGGGAATAAGAGGCGGGCAACAGGGCCTGCAGCCGCTCCAATTTTGCAAGGTCCATTTCCGGGGTATCCGCCAATGGAAAGGGAATGTGCAGGTTTTTGTATTTTTCCATGCACAATTTGCGGAAGGGAAGCAGCTCTACTCGTTGCACGTGGGAAAAATCCTCCAGAAATTCCGTCAGCTTTTGAATATTATTTTCGGTATCATTAAGTCCCGGCACGATCACCTGACGAATCCATAAGGGGATTTCCATGCGGTCCGTCAGCTGTAAAAAGCGCACCACCTGCTTGAAATCTCCTTTGCAATGGGTGCGGTACTCCTCCACCGAGAGAAATTTCACGTCGGCCAGCACCAGATCGGTGTGTTTCAGCACTCGTTCCGCGTCCGCCAGATTTCCAGCTCCGCTGGTATCCAGTGCGGTGTGGATTCCCTCCCGATGCAGCAGCCGAAAGAGCTCCGTTACAAAATCAGGCTGCATCAGAGGTTCACCGCCGCTTACCGTCACTCCGCCTTTTTTTAGATACGGACGGTAGCGCAGGATTTTCCGAACCACGTCGGCAGGGGCGTAGGGGCGTCCCGAGTAAAATTCCCAGGTGTCTGGGTTGTGGCAATAGACACATCGAAGGGGACAACCCTGTAAGAACACAACAAAGCGCAGACCGGGACCATCCACTGCTCCCATGGTTTGAAAGGAATGGACATGGCCGATGGAACTCATAGGTGTACACCTCTCTTTCGGCGGTTTAAATGGTCTGATGGAAGGTGCGGGAAATCACTTCCCGTTGCTGCTCCCGACTGAGTTTATAGAAATTGACGGCGTATCCCGATACCCGAATGGTGAGATTGGGGTAGTTTTCTGGATGGTGATAGGCGTCAATCAAAGTCTCACGATTGAGTACATTCACATTGAGATGGTGGGCTTTTTGCTCAAAATATCCGTCCAGTATGGCGACCAGGTTTTCCAGACGTTCTTCCTGGGTGCGGCCCAGTGCCTGAGGAACGATGGAAAAGGTGTTGGAAATTCCGTCCTTGCAATATGCATAGGAGAGTTTGGCCACCGAGTTGAGGGAGGCCAGTGCACCGTTTTTCTCCCTGCCGTGCATGGGGTTGGCTCCGGGGGCAAAGGGCTCTCCCGCCTTGCGGCCATCGGGGGTAGAACCCGTCTTTTTGCCGTATACCACATTGGAGGTGATGGTGAGAATGGATAATGTGTGCTCCGCGTTGCGGTACAGCGGATTCTTCTGCAGTTCCCGGAAAAAGGCTTCCACTTGCTGGCATGCAATGGAATCCACCCGGTCGTCGTCGTTGCCAAAGGCAGGGAATTCCCCTTCGGTGACGAAATCGGTGATCAGCCCGGTTTTCTCATCCCGGACACATCGCACCCGGGCATACTTGATGGCGGACAGGGAATCAGCCAGCACGCTCATTCCCGCCACACCAAAGGACATATAACGATGCACCTGGGTGTCATGCAAAGCCATCTGAGTTTTTTCGTAGGCGTATTTGTCATGCATGTAGTGGATGACATTCATGGTGTTGGCATACATTTTGGCCAGCCACGGGCGGTAAAAGTCCAGAAGTTTCAACACTTTGTCATATTCCAGCACCTCACCCTGGTAAGGCTCGTGCACCGGTCCCACCTGGATGTTCTGTTTCTCATCTCGCCCGCCATTGAGGGAGAGCAGCAGCAATTTGGCCAGATTGGCCCGGGCCCCGAAAAACTGCATTTCCTTGCCCACTCTCATGGCGGACACACAGCAGGCGATGGCATAGTCGTCCCCAAACTGAGGGCGCATCAAATCATCGTTTTCGTATTGGATGGCATCGGTTTCACAGGATACCCGGGCGCAGTATCGCTTAAAGGCCTCCGGGAGCTGGGCGGACCAGAGAACGGTGAGGTTGGGTTCTGCCGCGGGCTTTAGGTTGTACAGGGTGTGTAGCATACGATAGGTATTGCGGGTGACCAGCGTCCTGCCATCTTCCCCCATGCCGCCCAGCGCTTCGGTGATCCACATGGGATCGCCGCCGAACAGTTCGTTGTATTCGGGAGTGCGCAGATGGCGCGCCAGACGGAGCTTGATGACAAAATCATCCATGAGTTCCTGCGCCTGTTGTTCTGTGAGGATTCCATTTTCCAAATCGCGCTGGAAATAGATGTCCAGAAAGGTGGATACCCGGCCCAGACTCATGGCGGCTCCATTTTGCTCCTTGATGGCGCCCAGATAGCCAAAGTACAGCCACTGCACCGCTTCCCGGGCGGTTTGCGCCGGCTTTGTGATGTCAAACCCATACAGTGTGGCCATGTCGCGCAGCTTGCCCAAAAAGTTGATTTGCTGGTAGAGTTCCTCTAGCTGACGGATGTGGTCCACATCCATGAGCTCCATGCTCAGGGCATCTTTGTCTTTTTGCTTTTCTTCGATCAGCCGGTCAATGCCGTACAGCGCCACCCGCCGGTAGTCGCCGATGATGCGGCCTCGGCCATACGCGTCAGGCAAGCCGGTGATAAGTCCGCAGTGGCGGGCCGCCAAGGTTCCTTTATTGTATACCCGGAACACACCGTCGTTGTGGGTGGTCCGGTATTGAAATTCGTTTTCCACCTTTTGAGAGAGCTCATATCCATAGGCTCTGCAGGCGTCCCGGGTCATTTTGAGACCGCCGAAGGGATTGACGCCCCGCTTGAGAGGTCGGTCGGTCTGCAGTCCCACGATCAATTCTTTCTCCCGGTCCAAATAACCGGGTTTGTAGTTGAGCAGCGAGGTGACGGTCTGGGTGTCGATGTCCAGTACTCCGCCAAATTCCCGCTCCAGCGCCAGCAGATTTTCCAGTTTGCGGCGAAGGGCTTCAGTGCGGGGAGTGGCAGGGGTGAGAAAACTCTCATCGCCCTCATAGGGGGTATAATTTTTCTGAATGAAATCGCGGACATCAATGGACGTCTGCCAGCGGCCGGGTTGAAAATCTGCCCAGGGTGTAAACATATCGGGTTCCTCCTCCTGTGAATTTCACATCCAGCAGCTGTCCTTTTTGAAAAACAAAAAGGACAGCATCCTACTGCGATGCTGCCCAGACGGTCGGCTGTGTGTCGGCGGTCTGCCCCATGTGGTGAACCCCACTTATGTTCCGTCAGGAACAGTCGCCCATATGTTCAAGGTCAGTATACCATTGCTGTTTTTTCCTGTCAAGCAACGGACTGACCAAATCCAGAGCCGTTTTTCCGGCAGAAATTCCGGCTCACAGGATTGACAAAAAATCACTACAGATGTAGTATAATGATAGAGACAATTGTAGTGAGGTGAGAGAGATGTCCGAAAAAAATACCATTACCGAATCGGAATGGCGGGTGATGGAAGCGCTGTGGCAGCAGGGGGGACAGACCACTGGTCAGCTGCAGCGGGCACTTGCGGAAACGGGCTGGAGCCGCAACACAGTGGCCACCTTTCTCGCCCGGCTGGAGGCAAAAGGATACGTCTGTTCCCAGGGAAGTCCCAAAAAATTTTATCCGCTCCAGGAGCGGCAGGCGTGTCAGAGCTGGCAGACGGAAGATTTTTTGGGCCGGGTGTTTCATGGTTCCATTGGGATGTTGATGACCTCCTTTCTACGGGATAATCATCTGAAACCACAGGAGCTGGAACAGCTTCGTCAGTTGTTGGATGCGGAGGAAAAACGGCAAAAGGAGGGGTGAGGTATGGGAGATATGGTTTATGGACTGCTGTTGGCCGGCGCGTTGGGGAGTGGGACCGCTCTGTTTTTGCTGGCCTTCCAATGGCTAGTGCGGGAGCACATGACGGCCAAGTGGCATGCTGGCATCTGGCTGGTTTTGTTTGTGCAGCTGGCGGGAATTTCGCTGTGGATCGATAAGGCCAGTACGCTGTCGCTGTGGAATCTGCTGCCCATCCCCCAGGCCATGGAGTTTCTGCGTCACTGGGTGGAACGCATCACACACTGGGCCTATACCGGCACTGCGCCCACAGAGATCATTCGTCTGCAGGATTTTCTGACCACTTCCGTTTTGCTGGATGGAAGAGCGAATGACTTTCTGTCAATGGCCAGCCGAGGGGCTGTTTTTCTCTGGGCAGGGGTGGCAGTGGTTCTGATCGTGATCCATTTTGGGATGGCGGTGCGGCTGCATAGGCGCATTGGTCATTGTCCGGAGGCACCCTCCTCTCTGAAACAGCGGGTACAAAAACTGAGTGATCAATATTTCCAGGGGACCATGCCGGTTTCCATCCGGCTGGCAGAGGAAGGGCATTCCCCTTATGTGTGCGGATTCATTCGGCCCATTCTGGTCATTCCCGCTCACATGGCAGACCAGCTGGACGACCGGGTTTTACTGCATGAACTTTCCCATTTGTATCATTGGGACGTGGGAAAGAATTATCTCATTTTGCTGTTTCGCTTCGCCTACTGGTGGAATCCGCTGCTCTGGTGGATTTTAGGGCGGGTGAGCGATGATTTGGAAACCGCCTGCGATGAACGGGTGCTGGCTCTGTTAGAGCCTTCGCAGCAGGTGGATTACGGACGGTTGCTGTTGTCCATGGTGGAGCCTGCCTTTCGGCGCCGGATGGGAACTTCCTGCATTGCGGGAGGAGAATCCCACATTCGCAGGCGGGTGATTCGAACCGCTCGTTTTAAGGAAATCACTTCTTTCAGCCGACGCACTGGTGTGGTGATGGCCTTTTTGCTGCTGATTTTATGCAGCGCCATGCCAGTGGGGGCTCAACTGAATGACCATGCGGTGGAATGGAAAACGCCCGAAACATGGGAGTCCGAATTGCGTGTCCCCAAAGCCAGTGATCCCATGCAGGCACTGTGGGCCTATGGCTGGGGCACTGTGGCGGACAACGGATGGTATCGGTATGCGGTGGCCGAACAAACAAAGCAGGCAGAGCTGGAGCAGGAATTTCTGCAAAATCAGCAAAATGGGCTGGCCAATCCCTGGCATTGGTCTGGAGAAGTTTTCTCCCGACAGATGCAGGACAGTGACCGGTGGCATTCGGTACTGTATTTACAGGACCATCTGACGGAGGCGCAGGAACAGGATATGCGCCGGCAGGTGAGTGGTGATCCCCAGTGGTTCCGCACCTATACGCCGGAGCAGCTGGAGGAAGCACATGTGCTGTGGCAATCTGTGGGATTTCAGGTGTACAATCTGGTCCGGCAGGGAGAGGTGTATGGAGCCACAGTGGAATATCCTCTCAATATGGAAGAAGAGGAAGTGCAAAAAGAGGGTGAGACAGATGTGATGTTCCGGCATCACTATGTGGTGGATACCGTCCGTATCTTTCAGGAGGATGGCCGCTGGGTGGTGCGTCGGATCAACCGCCAGCTGATGGACAACGCAACCGGCTTCCCAACAGCGGATCAGGTGTATACGTCACCTCTGCGGTATGAGGGTGATAACGGTCAGTGCGGAGTTTCCTTCCAGCTGGCGCTGTTTGTGGGAGAGAGCACTACCCAGCAAGTCAATCTGCTCACGGGAGACATCAAGGAAGAGGAGAGCCAGACCAATCCCATGCTGCAGATGATGGGGTTTGGCCAGGAAGACCTCAATTTTGTCCGGCACTCCAATGCGGAGGGCTGGCTGTGGGCCAAAGGAGAGCTGTTATTGCCCATGGCGGGGCAGCTGCAGCGTCTGTCGGAAATCAAAAATGGCCGGCATGCCTGGTCGGAAGGAGTGCAGCGGGAGAGTTGGATGTCTGTGGCCCCCTATGATGGAAACGGCAGCGTCAGTGCCCAAGTGGAAGGGATGCTGATGCGGGAGGACTACCAGGGCAATTTGTACGTGCTGATGGATAACCAGGGACGGCAGCGGATTATCCTGGACCTGTACCGTATTTTTGAGGAACGGAAAGACCTGCCGCGGGAGCTCTACTACGCCACCAAGTGGAGCGTATTTCCCTTGCAGGAGATGATTCTGCGGCCAGTGGTAGATGAGGAGGTGTTCGGGAATGAATCAGGACAGTGAAGCGTTGCGTACGGAAGTCCGCCATGTGGCGTTGGGACTGGTGTTCTGTTCCTTTTCCCTTACGCTCAGCATCGGCATTGTGGTCATTGATATATTGCCCGATCTGTTTGGAGTGCTGTACTTTCTCACTTTTCTCCGAAGGTGCCGGGGAGAAAAGCTCTCTTGGCCGCTGCGTCTGTGTGGATGGTATGGCGTGGCATACGGCATCTCCATGCTGGTACAGTGGTATCGGCTGATTCCTGCCATGCAGGCTTTTATGGAGCGCTGGGGAGTTTTGCTGTGGCAAATCTGCCTGCTCATCCTGCTGTGGTATGTGTTTGAGGGGCTGATCGAGCTGAGCCGGCAGGCAGGCCGAGAGGATTATGTGCAGAGCGGGCTGTGGTTTCAGCGGGTGCTGGCGGTCAGCCAGTGTCTGGTGATTGTGGTGGTGTTCTGGCAAGCGCACGATCTGGAGGGGATTGCCATTGTGCTGTCCCTCTTGGTGCGGCTGGCCATGGCCGCCTATGTTTCCAACAGTCAGGTCATTCTGCCCCAGCCGGAAACCGCGTAAAATAAAACCCGGAGGAAAATTCCTCCGGGTTTTTTGTGATTTCTCCGCATCTTTTGTGGCAAAAGTGGAAGGTTTTTCAGCAGGCGAACTATGGCGCATTGAAAAGGAACATGCTATAATATAATGGAATATGGTTTTTTTAATGCAATTTATCAATCATTTGTGTGCCCGCTGTGGGAAGGGTGAGGCACATGGAGGTTTATTTATGATCAATGTAGGAATCGATATTGGGTCCACCACCGCCAAGGTCGTGGTGATGGATCAGGACGCCGTTGTATTTCAGCGATACGAACGGCATTTTTCACAGGTGCGGCAAAAGACGGTGGAATTGCTGCGGGAGGCCCGTCCCGTTTTGGAGGGCAAACAGTTTCGCATTGCCATTTCAGGTTCCGCCGGATTTGGCGTGTCCAAGGCGGCGGATGTGGAATTTGTACAGGAAGTGTTTGCCACCGGTGAAGCGGTGAAAGCCAAGGTGCCGGATACCGATATTGTCATTGAGCTGGGGGGCGAAGACGCCAAAATCATCTTTCTCACCGGCGGTCTGGAAGAGCGAATGAACGGTACCTGTGCGGGGGGCACAGGCGCTTTTATTGACCAGATGGCCACGCTGCTCAATGTGACCACTCCCGATCTGGATCAGCTGAGTCTGGATCATCACACCATTTATCCCATTGCCTCCCGGTGCGGAGTTTTTGCCAAAACTGACATTCAGCCGCTGCTCAACCAGGGAGCACGCAAGGAGGACATTGCTGCCAGTATCTACCAGGCGGTGGTAGATCAGACCATTACGGGGTTGGCCCAGGGCCGGGAGATCACCGGCAAAATTCTCTTTTTGGGTGGTCCTCTGTATTTCCTCAAAGGGCTGCAGCAGCGCTTTGTGGAAACCCTGAAACTCAATGAGGACACAGCGGTTTTCCCGGATTTTGCACCTTATGCGGTGGCCATTGGAGCTGCCATGTACGCCTCGGCCAATGGAGATGATACCGACTATGACACCCTGCTGCAAAAGCTGGAGAATTCCACGGGAGAAGTGCGCATCAGCCGAGTGTTGCCTCCGCTCTTCCGCGACCGGGAAGAGTATGACGCCTTTTTACAGCGGCATGGTCAGGCCACCATTCGGGAGATTGACCCCGCTCATTTTACGGGAGACGCCTATTTGGGCATTGACTGCGGAAGCACTACAACCAAATTGGCATTGGTCAACGATGAGGGAGAAATTCTCTATCAGTATTATGGACCCAACAAGGGCAATCCTGTGGTAGTCATCCGGGAACAGCTGACTCACATCTGGAAAATCTGCGGTGATCACATTTCCATCAAAGCCAGCGTGGTGACCGGCTATGGGGAAGAACTGATCAAAAATGCTTTTGACACCGATGCGGGCATCGTGGAAACCATGGCGCATTTCAAAGCCGCCCGGCATTTCTGCCCCCAGGTGGATTTCATTCTGGACATCGGCGGACAGGACATGAAGTGCTTCAAAATTAAAAATGACTCCATTGACAGCATCATGCTCAATGAGGCCTGTTCCAGTGGTTGTGGTTCTTTCCTTGAGACCTTTGCCCGTTCCATGGGATATGATATTCAGGAATTTGCCCAGCGCGGACTGTTTTCTCAGCAGCCGGTGGATTTGGGTTCCCGTTGTACGGTGTTTATGAACTCCTCGGTGAAGCAGGCGCAAAAGGAAGGCGCCAGTGTGGAGGATATCTCCGCCGGTCTTTCCATGAGTGTGGTGAAAAATGCCATTTACAAGGTCATTCGGGCCCACAGCGCCGATGAACTGGGCGAGTATATTGTAGTGCAGGGCGGTACTTTCCTCAATGACGCCGTGTTGCGCAGTTTTGAGCAGGAGCTGGGGCGCAATGTTATCCGTCCGGCCATTGCGGGACTGATGGGAGCCTATGGTGCTGCGCTATATGGCCGGGATATGGGGCTGGAGTGTTCCACGCTGATGGGCCCTGACGCGCTGGAGCATTTCACTCACAGCGCAAAGCCGGTTACCTGTGGGCTGTGCACCAACCACTGCAGTCTGACGGTCAATCAGTTCGCCGGAGGCAGACGGTTTATTTCGGGCAATAAGTGCGGTCGCCCCTTGGGACAGAGCGCCGCGCAGGATATCCCGGACATCTTTGCCTTCAAGCTTGACCGCATTCGCAATATGCAGCCGGTTCCGGGTCCACGGGGCAAAATTGGTATGCCGCTGGGGCTCAACATGTACGAAAACATCCAATTCTGGAATGTATTCCTCTCCAGCCTGGGATTTGAAGTGGTATTTTCGGACATCTCCTCTCAGGAGATGTATGCAAAGGGGCGGTATTCCATTCCCTCGGATACCGCATGTTATCCCGCCAAATTGATGCATGGTCATATAGAGGACTTGCTGGAAAAGGGAATCACCACCATTTTTTATCCCTGTCTTACATACAATTTTGACGAGCACAGCGGGGACAATCACTTCAACTGCCCGGTGGTGGCCTATTACCCCGAACTGCTTCACGCCAATGTGAAAAAACTGCGCAATGTGCAGTTCCTGTATCCCTATCTGGGCATTCACAAAAAGGATGTTTTCATTGAGGGAGCGCACAAATTCCTCACTCAATACTGGCCGGATATCACCCATGAACAGGTGATCGAGGCGGCTGATGCGGCCTATGCAGCTCACCATCAGTGGCAGAATGATTTGAAAATCGCGGGACGGGAGGCCATGGCCTACGCCCGGGAACATGGTAAAAAAATCATTGTATTGGCCGGACGTCCCTACCATGTGGACCCCGAGATCAACCATGGCATTGCCCAGCTGATTCGTTCGCTGGGACTGGTGGTCATCACTGAGGATTGTGTCAGCGATCTGGTGGTGCCCTATAAGGCTCATGTGCTCAATCAGTGGACTTATCACGCCCGGCTGTATAATGCCGCCAAATATGTCACCCAACATGATGATATGGAGCTGGTTCAGTTGGTTTCCTTTGGCTGCGGCATTGATGCCATCACCACCGACGAAGTGCGGGAAATTCTGGAGAACAAGGGAAAATTCTATACCCAGCTCAAAATTGACGAGATCAACAATCTGGGAGCGGTGAAAATCCGGATCCGCAGTTTGATCGCCGCTATGGAAGAGCGGGAACGCAATCAAACCAAGAAAAAGAGAAAATGGAGAGGATGATCGCCATGCGCAATAAAACACAGGATACCGAACGGGCGGTCTTTACCAAGGCCATGCGGAAGGAGTACACCATTTTGGTGCCTACCATGTTGCCTGTTCATTTCAAATTTTTTCAGGAAATTTTTCGTCAGCATGGTTACAAGGTGGACATTTTGGACACCAGCGGGCCGACTGTAGTAGAAGAAGGCCTGAAAAATGTACACAACGATACCTGCTATCCGGCTCTGGTGGTCATCGGACAGCTGATGGAAGCGGTGAAAAGCGGACGATATGATCCGCATAAAATTGCTCTGCTGCTTTCTCAGACAGGCGGCGGCTGCCGGGCGTCTAACTATATCCACCTGCTGCGAAAAGCACTGAAAAAGAGCGGATACGGCTATATTCCGGTCATTTCCCTGAACATGGGCGGGCTGGAGAAAAACCCGGGCTTCCAGCTGAATCTCACCATCGCCATGAAGCTGATTTACGCGGTGATTCTGGGAGACCTTTTCATGCTGTTGGCCAACCAGTGCCGTCCCTACGAAATCAACCCCGGCGACACCGACCGGGTGGTGGATGAGCAGGTGAAAAAATGCATGGATGCGCTGCTGGACAAAAAAATCTTCCATGTGCGCTCCATCAAATTTGAATATCAGTCCATTCTGGATGCCTTTGCGGCAATTCCCCGCCGGCAGGAGGAAAAACCCCGGGTGGGCATTGTAGGTGAAATCTATGTAAAATTCTCCCCGTTGGGCAACAACCATCTGGAAGATTTTCTGTTGTCTGAGGGCTGTGAGGTGGTTATGCCCGGATTGTTGGATTTCTGCATGTATTGCTTGTACAACGGCATCATCGATCACAAGCTGTATGGCAGCCGGCTGGCCCATCTGGTGGCCTCCCGGTTTGGGTTTGACTTTTTGCTCAAAAAGCAGAAGGCCATGATTTCCGTCATTGAGAAACATGGCGTATTCCGGGCCCCCACCGCTTTTGATCACACCAAGGATCTGGCGGACGGTTACATCAACCATGGAGTAAAAATGGGTGAAGGATGGCTGCTGACGGCCGAAATGCTGGAGCTCATTGAGCAGGGGGTCAACAACATTGTGTGCACCCAGCCCTTTGGCTGCCTGCCCAACCACATTGTGGCCAAAGGCATGATGCACGCCATCAAGGAAAAGCACCCCCAGGCCAACATTGTGGCGGTGGACTACGACCCCGGCGCCAGTGAGGTCAACCAGCAGAACCGCATCAAGCTGATGCTGGCCAACGCTCGGGTGGCCATGACGGTAGGAGGAGAGAAGTGACATGAAAATGGACCTGAAGCTGCACCATATCCGGCTGGTGGATCCCTCTTGCGGCCGGGATGAAGTGACTCATCTGTATGTGAAGGACGGCAAGGTGGCCGCCATCACGCTGGAAGAACTCCCTGCCACCCAGGTGTTGGACGGAACAGGGCTGACCGCTTTCCCGGGACTGGTGGATGTGCACTGTCATTTGCGGGACCCGGGACTCACTTATAAAGAAGATGTCATCACCGGTACCCAGGCGGCAGCGGCGGGAGGGATTACCACCATTTTTGCCATGCCCAACACCAAGCCAGTGACCGATAATGAGGAAACCATCCGCTACATTCAGCAGAAAGCCACCAATTGGGGAAGTGCCCATGTGCATGTGGTGCCGGCCATGACGGTGGGGACTCTGGGGAAAGAGCCGGCGGATTATCAGATGTATGTCCGCAACGGGATTTTGGCTATCAGTGATGACGGCAAGGAAGTTGCGGACCCGCTGGTGATGCGTCATGTGCTGGAAGGCGCCCGGCAGTATAATTTGGTGCCGGTGTGTCATTGCGACGACGTAACGCTGGTGCAGGGCGGCCTGATGAACGAGGGAGAGGTTTCCCGGCGTCTGGGGGTGCCAGGCAATCCTGCCGCGTCGGAAACGGTGGCGGTGGCCAGAGATATCCTGCTGGCGGAATATGTGGGATGGAAGGTGCATTTGCAGCACCTCAGCTGCGGTACCAGCATTGCGCTGGTGCGGGAGGCCAAAAAACGCGGCGTACAGGTGACATGCGAAACAGGTCCCCATTATTTCACCTTTACCGATGAGGCGGTGGAGAGCATTGGTCCCAATGCCCGGATGAATCCGCCTTTGCGTACCGCTAGAGACCGGGAACTGATTTTGGAAGGAATTGCGGATGGTACGGTGGACTGCATTGCCACCGACCACGCGCCCCACAGCGTGGAGGAAAAAACCGGTCCGCTGGACAAGACCATGAACGGCATTGTGGGGTTTGAAACCTCCTTTGCTGCATCCTATACACAGCTGGTACTGGGGGGAGTGGTATCCTTCTCCAGACTGATCGAGCTGATGAGTACCTCACCGGCCAAACTGATGGGACTTTCCTGCGGCACGCTGCAGGTGGGCAGCCCAGCGGATATTGCGGTGGCAGATCTCACCAAAACCTGGAAGGTAGACGCCAGTCAGTTCCGGTCCAAAGGACGCAATACGCCGTTTGAAGGCATGGAGCTCACTGGACGGATTCGGTATACCCTGCTGGATGGACAGTTGGTCTATCAGGATCCCACGCTTTGAAATGTAAAATGATGAGGAGGAATCGGAATGTCTGTAGATCGTCTGCTGGAGCAGATTCAGAAAAAGAAAAACCCGTCGGTGGCGGGACTGGACCCCAACTGGGCGTTTGTTCCGGATTTTATCAAGGAAAAATATTATAAAGAATGCGGCAAAACTCTGGAGGCCTGTGCTCGTGCGGTACTGGAATTCAACCGCGGCCTGATCGACGCTCTGTATGACATTGTGCCGGCGGTCAAGCCCCAGGCGGCCTACTATGAACTGTACGGCTGGCAGGGAATGAAGGCCCTGGAAGAAACCATCGCCTATGCCCGGGAAAAGGGAATGTATGTCATCGCGGACATCAAGCGCAATGACATCGGCACCACTGCGGCGGCTTATGCCACTGCCTATCTGGGGCAGACCGATGTGGATGGTACCCCCATCTCCGCATTTGGTGCCGATAGTGTAACCGTCAATGGCTATCTGGGCACCGACGGCATTGAGCCTTTCCTGCAGGAATGCCGCAAAGGCAAGATGATTTTTGCTCTGGTGAAGACTTCTAACCCCTCTTCTGGTGAGCTGCAGGATTTGAAGATCGGGGATAAAACTGTCTATGAAACCATGGCTGGTATGGTCAACAACTGGGCGGAAAGCGCCATGGGAGAAGGCGCCTACTCTCAGGTGGGCGCAGTGGTGGGAGCCACTTATCCGGAACAGCAGAAGATTTTGCGCAAACTGATGCCCAAGGTCTTTTTCCTGGTGCCCGGATACGGCGCACAGGGAGCCACTGCGGCGGATATTGCCCATGCATTTGACTCCAACGGTCTGGGAGCCATTGTCAATTCCTCCCGTGGGATTATGTGCGCTTATAAAAAAGGAGACTGGAAGCCCCAGCAATATGCGGAAGCCGCTCGGGCGGAAGCCATTCGCATGCGGGATGAAATTGTGGCTGCCATTGGCTGATATAGAAACGGTGCTGAAAACAGCACCGTTTTTTTATGCAAAAACACAACGGGAAATGCTTGCATTTTTATACATTACAGCGTATAATAAAACCATCAAAAGAAATTACAGAAAGGGGCAGTCACTATGAAAAACAATCTGGTTTCCATCCACACAATCGCAGGGCAGGAGATGGCAGGCACCCGCATTGCCCCCACTGTGTATTTTTCGCTGGAAAAGAAGGAACTGCTGGAAGGCACTGACATCGCGCAGGAATTTGAAGCGCTGGGATTTGATATTTATGCCACCGGGCAAACCGCTCATCACTTCAATATGAATATGGTGGCGGCCAGTACGGCATACGGCGGCAGCTACACCTGTGTGGTCTGCACCGGCAAAGAGCTGCCCGTCCATGGCCAGCACACCTGCACCTCTTTGGAGCAGGCCAAACAACTGCTGGAAAGTGTAAAGGCAGGTAAGAAAACCGCGTAAACCCTTGCCAAATTACGACGGTATCCTATATAATAATACAGAGACGGATGGTGTGAGAGAAGCTTCCTCTCACACCATTTTATTATGCAAATCAGGAGGCATGGATATGAAAAAACAACCTCTGCTCTGTACCATACAGGACATCCGGCCCATGGGACCGGGCATCTATTCCATCACCGTACAAAATGCCCAGCTGGCCGGACAGGCCCAGCCGGGACAGTTTATCCACATTAAATGCGGCCCGGAATTCACGCTGCGCCGTCCCATCAGCATCTGTGATGCCTGTGAGGACAAGCTGACTTTCCTTTTTGAAGTGCGCGGAGAGGGCACAGACTGGCTGGCCCGGCGTCAAGTAGGTGAAACACTGGACATCATGGGGCCGTTGGGACATGGTTATGATGTGCAGGGAGTGGAACGGGCATTGGTGATCGGCGGGGGCATTGGCATTTATCCCCTGTATCTCACAGCCCGCAAAATTTTCCACTGTGACGCGGTGCTGGGGTTCCGCACCAAGGAACTGGTGGTGTATGAAAAACAATTCCGTCAGGTGTGTGATCAGGTTGCCATTACCACCGATGACGGCAGCTATGGGGAGGCTGGTCTTGTCACTGGCCCCATGAAACGTCTGGTGGCGGAAAATCACTACGACCGCATCTATGCCTGCGGGCCGCTGAAAATGCTGCAGGCCATCGCTCAGGTGGCAAAAGAGGCGGGAATTCCCTGCCAGGTGTCCATGGAACAGCGGATGGGCTGCGGAATCGGCGCCTGTCTGGTGTGCGCCTGCAAGGTCAAATCGGGCATGAGCGACACCGAGTGGAAGTATTCCCACGTGTGTAAGGCAGGGCCTGTCTATGATGCCGAGGAGGTGATCTTCGAATGAATACAAAAGTGAACATTGCGGGTGTGGAGCTGAAAAATCCTCTGGTGACCGCCTCCGGGACCTTTGGATTTGGCGAAGAATACAATGAATATTTTGATATTTCCCGTTTGGGAGCCATCAGTGTAAAGGGGCTCACCCGCTACGAGCGGCAGGGCAATAAGCCGCCCCGCATTGCGGAAACCCCCATGGGCATCCTCAACAGTGTGGGCCTGCAAAATCCTGGGCTGGAGCATTTCATCGCCCATGAATTGCCCCGGCTCAAGCAGTATGATACCAAGATCATTGCCAATTACGCCGGGACCAGCAAAGAGGAGTTTGTGGAGATGACCGAAATGCTGGCAGATACCTCGGTGGATCTGCTGGAAATGAACGTTTCCTGTCCCAATGTAAAGCATGGCGGCGCCGCCTTTGGCACCGACGCTCATATGATCTATGATTTGACCCAGGCGGTGAAAAAGGTGGCACGCCAGCCCCTCATTGTAAAGCTGACCCCCAATGTCACCGACATCACCGAAATGGCCCGGGCTGCCCGGGATGGGGGAGCGGATGCACTGTCCTTGATCAATACTCTGTACGGCATGCGCATTGACATCAAAACCCGCCGGCCAGTGCTGGCCATGAATGCAGGTGGCTTTTCCGGTCCTGCGGTGAAACCTGTGGCCATTCGCATGGTGTGGCAGGTGGCAAATGCAGTGGATCTGCCCATCATCGGCATGGGAGGCTGCGCCACTGCGGAAGATCTGGTGGAATTTATGATGGCTGGCGCCAATGCGGTGGCGGTGGGTACCGCGCTGTTTGCGGACCCGCTCTGTCCGGAGAAAATCCTGGACGGGTTGGACGCATACATGGCAGCCAATCAGATAGAAGATGTAAACCAGCTGGTGGGAAGCGTGGTGCCCTACGAAACATGACAACGGTGTATTTAATCCGCCACTGTGAGGCGGAAGGCAATCGAAACAATACCTTCCAGGGCTCTATGGACAATGGCATCACTGACCGGGGCAAGCGTCAGCTGGAAGCGTTGGCCCGTCGTTTTGCCCACATCCATCTGGATGCCATTTACAGCAGTCCCTTGCTGCGCGCTCGGGAAACGGCCTATGCGCTGCAAAAGGGACGTGACCTGACCGTACAAGTTGAGCCGGATTTGCGGGAGATCAATGGCGGTGACTGGGAAGGCCACACTTGGAAAGAGATTCAGCAGAATGATCCGGATGGATTTTTCAACTGGAGAAACCGCCCTGACCGGCTGCAGTGTCCCAATGGAGAAAATTTTTATCAGGTGTCGCAGCGGGTGACGGCCTGTGTACAGCGACTGGTAAAGGCCCATCCCGGCCAGACCATTGCGCTGACCTCTCATGGCATGGCCATCAAGTGTCTGCTGCGGGAATTGCTTGGCTATCCCATGAAAGATCTGTACGATGTTCCGGTGGGGGACAACACCGCGGTGAGTTTGCTGGAGTTTCAGGAGGATGGTACCTGCCGGGTGGTGTACATGAGTGATAACCAGCATTTGCTGGAAGAGGATTTGAGCACATTGGCCCATGTGGACCAGTGGTGGCGTACACCTGCGGAACGCAGGCAAATAAAAAAGCTGACCTGAATGGTCAGCTTTTTCCTGTTTTACGCTTCACCATGTTTGCGGGTATACAGCCATTTGCCCACCGCAGTCCCGATGATGATGAGGTACCCCAGCAGGCTCCAGTGATCGGGGAATTGATCCAGAAAAGCCATTCCCAGCAGGGCGGAGAATAAAATCTGGGAATAGTCAAAGACCGAAATATCCTTGGCGGGAGCTCGGGTGTAAGCGGCTGTGACACTGAATTGTCCTCCACTGGCGGCACAGCCCGCCAGAAGCAGCCAACCCAGCTGCTGCCAGCTCATGGGGTGGTAGTCAAAAATCAGGAAGGGCAGGGCACACAGGCAGGAAAATACCGAGAAAAACAGCACAATGATCGGTCCACGTTCTCCATTGCGGCCCAACAGACGCACATAGGTGTAGGCGGTTCCCGCAGTGAAAGCCCCCAGTACAGCGGAGAGCGCAGGAATCATTTCCGAGCCAAAGGTGGGTTTGGCCACCAGCATGGCTCCCAGCATGGCAATCAGCACCGATCCGTATTCAATGCGGTTGGCCTTTTCTTTTAATAGGAAAGTGGACATAATAATGGCGAAAAAAGGTGCCAATTTGCCCAGCATGTTGGCGTCGGACAGGAGCATGTGATCCAATGCGTAAAAGTTAAACAGAATTCCCAATGTTCCCATCGTGGACCGCATAAGCAGCAGAGGAAGACTGCCCTGTTGGATACGGAACCCCTGGCCGCTTCTAACCAGAGCTCCAAAGGCGATTGCCACAGCCACCACATTGCGGAAAAACATCTTCTGGGTGGTGGGAATATCTCCTGCCATACGTACAAAAAATCCCATCAGCGCAAAGCTGAATGCGGCCAAAACAATAAACACAATTCCCTGATCATGCCGACTCATTACTCTCTTCCTTTCCATTCATTTGCAACACTCCCATAGTACTGCAAAACATCCAAAAGGGTCAACCGTCAAAATCCACGAATAACGCTGGCCCGGCGGCATATAGTGACAACAGATGGGAGGAATGCCGTATGACCTGGACCGAATTGCGCTACAAAGAGGTGATCAATCTGAAAACCGGCCAGAAATTGGGCTATGTGTGCGATTGTGAGCTGGAACCCAAACAGGGACGGATGCTTTCTCTCATTGTGCCGGGACGAAGCAGGTTTTTTGGACTGTTTGGCAGAGAGGATGACTATGTCATTCCTTGGGAACAGATCTGTGTGATTGGAGAAGATTTGGTATTGGTGGAACAGGAAGCGCATATATGCCGAAGAAAACGCCAGCGCAAAAAAGTTTTCTGATTTTCACCAAAATTTGCTTGCAATCCGCCCGGTGGTATGCTATTATATAACAGTTAGAAAATACACACATTATGCAGTGGCGGGCCCGGTGCCTTGCAGGTTCGAGGTCACCTGTCACACATGCGTAGTGGAGGAGTAACCAAAAACAGGAGGAAAGACAAATGGCAGTAATTTCTATGAAGCAATTGTTGGAAGCAGGCGTCCACTTTGGTCACCAGACCAGAAGATGGAACCCCAAGATGGCCGAGTACATCTTCACCGAGAGAAACGGCATCTACATCATCGACCTGCAGAAGACCGTGAAGAAGGTGGAAGAAGCTTACTTCTTCATGAGAGATCTGGCCGCTGAAGGCAAGAGCGTGCTGTTCGTAGGCACCAAGAAGCAGGCCACCGAGTCCATCCGCGAGGAGGCTACCCGGGTTGGCATGTACTATGTAAACGCCAGATGGTTGGGCGGCATGCTGACCAACTTCGGCACCATCCAGAAGCGGATCAAGCGTCTGGAGCAGCTGCACAAGATGGAAGAGGACGGCACCTTTGAACTGCTGCCCAAGAAGGAAGTAATCAAGCTGAAGCTGCAGATGGAAAAGCTGGAAAAGTTCCTGGGCGGTATCAAGGAAATGAAGACTCTGCCCGGCGCACTGTTTGTAGTGGATCCCCGCAAGGAAAAGATCGCCATTGCAGAAGCTCGTAAGCTGGGTATCCCCGTAGTGGCTATTGTAGACACCAACTGTGATCCCGACGAAGTGGATTACGTAATCCCCGGAAACGATGACGCCATCCGTGCGGTGAAGCTGATCGCTTCCACCATGGCCGATGCCATCGTAGAGGGCAGACAGGGCGAACAGTTTACCGAAGAGGAAGCTCCCGCTGAGGAAGCCGCTGCTCAATAAGCTCAAAATAAAAAATGGATAGCCCGATTGTAGGATCGGGCTATTTTCAAAAAACAGGATTTTAGAAAATACAGGAGGAAATGAAAATGGCTTTTACTGCTAAGGACGTTGCAACACTGCGCGCCAAGACCAACTGTGGCATGATGGACTGCAAAAAGGCTCTGACCGAGGCTGATGGTGATATGGAAAAGGCTGCTGAGATCCTGCGTGAAAAGGGTCTGGCTGCTTCTGTGAAGAAGGCTGGCCGTATTGCGGCTGAAGGCGTGGTGCTGGCCAAGGTGGAAAATGGCGTAGGCGCTGTGGTGGAAGTAAATGCTGAAACCGACTTTGTGGCCAAGAATGCCATGTTCCAGGAATTTGTAAATGGGGTGCTGGATACCATCATCAAGGAGAATCCCGCTGATGTAGAGGATCTGCTCACCAAGAAGATCAACGATAAGTACACTGTGGACGAGGAGCTGAAGAACAACATCCTCACCATCGGTGAAAATATGAAGATTCGTCGTTTTGTGCGTTACGAAGGCGGCGTAACTGCTTATGTGCATGGCGGCGGCCGTATCGGCGTGCTGGTGCAGTTCACCGGCGACGATGCTGTGATCAACAATCCTGCTTTTGCGGAAGTGGGCAAGGATGTGGCTATGCAGATCGCTGCTCTCAATCCCAGCTATCTGAACCCCGAAAGTGTTCCCGCTGAGGATCTGGAAAAGGAAAAGGAAATTCTGCTGGCGCAGATCGCCAACGATCCCAAGAATGCCAAGAAGCCCGATGCCGTAAAGGAAAAGATGGTTACCGGCCGTATCAACAAGTTCTACGAGCTGAACACTCTGACCAACCAGGCATTTGTCAAGGACGGCAACATGTCTGTGAAGGCTTATGTGGACGCAGAAGCCAAGAAACTGGGCGGTTCTGTTGTGATCGCAGGCTTTACCCGTTTTGAAAAGGGCGAAGGTCTGGAAAAGAAGGAAGAGAATTTTGCTGACGAAATCGCGAAGATGGTCAAGTAATTTCCATTGAAAATGAAAAGGCTCCGGGGAAATCCGGAGCCTTTTTGTGTTTTATTGTGACGGAGTAAAAAGCTGATCCACTGTGAGCTGTAATTCCCGGGCCAGATGAAAAGCCAGGGATAGGGTGGGGTCATATTTGTTGTTTTCTATGGCGTTGACCGTCTGCCGGGATACCCCACACCGTTTGGCCAGTTCTTCCTGAGACAATCCCAGCTCTTTGCGCCGATTTCGAATGATGTTTTTCATATCAGCCACTATGCCTTGCTCTGTAGTAGAGGAGAGAGGCGAAATAGATGATGGCCATGACCTCCAGCTGGACCAGCGGGTTCATTTCCAATCTCTGTGCCTGTACAAAACACACAATTACGTCCAGCAATGTGCTTCCGGCAATGGCTAGCAGAGTAAATGCGCTGGCTTTCCACACAATGATCTGATTGCGTTCATCGCCTGGATACAGTAGGGAAAACAGCATGATGAAATCCAATGCAGCGAATATCAGCAGCATGACTCCCAGAAAAATAATGGCAGAATTCGGCATAATTGACTCCTTTCCAGTGGATAAAATGTAAAATACTTTTTACATTTTGATTTTACTTCATGACTAATATAATGTCAAGAGTTTTTTACATTATATCAAATGGATGGAATTCATTTTGTTTTATGTTTTTCATGATTGCTGCCAATCAAAAAATATATCCATATACAATTGCCAAACAGTGCTTTTTGATGTAAAATAAGATAAATATGATGTGCTGTCAGTTGTAAAATCAGACGACGCAGGAGTGGAGGTTTTTATGATACCAAAATATAAGCGGGTACTTTTGAAGATCAGTGGCGAGGCTCTGGCAGGGGAGGATCGTTTTGGTCTCAACAGCGACATCATCGATCAAGTCACTGATAAGATTCGTCAAGTAGTGGATATGGGTGTGGAATTGGGCATCGTAGTAGGCGGTGGCAATTTCTGGCGGGGACGCCAGGGAACCAATATGGACCGTACCCGGGCGGATCATATGGGTATGTTGGCTACAGTGATGAATTCTCTGGCCCTGCAGGACGCCTTGGAGCATCGTGGAATTCCCACGCGGGTGCAAACCGCCATTGAGATGCGTCAAATTGCCGAGCCCTACATTCGGGGAAAGGCTGTGCGGCATTTGGAGAAAAAGCGTGTGGTGATTTTTGCCTCCGGCATTGGCAATCCCTTTTTCTCTACTGATACGGCGGCGGCTTTGCGTGCTGCGGAGATTGATGCGGAAGTGATTCTGCTGGCCAAAAAAGTGGATGGTGTATACAGTGCCGATCCCAATCTGGATCCCACCGCAGTGAAATATGATACATTGAGTTACGATGATGTTCTTTCGCAGCATTTGGGCGTAATGGATTCCACGGCCACATCGCTCTGTATGGACAATCACATCCCCATTCTAGTTTTTGCACTGGGAGACGGCAGTGGAATTTTACAGGCCATTTCCGGGCAAAACATTGGCACTTTGGTGAAGTAAGTACAAATTTACTGATGAGGAGAAATGTAATATGAACACCCTTTTGAGCATCCATGAGGAAAAAATGCAAAAATCCATCAAGTCTCTTTTGGCTGATTTTGACACCGTCCGTGCAGGCCGTGCCAATCCTGTGGTACTGGATCAGATTCGGGTGGACTATTATGGTGCCCCCACACCCATTAACGGATTGGCGGCAATTTCTGTTCCGGATCCCCATATGCTGGTGATTTCTCCCTGGGACAAGAGCTGTCTCAAGAGCATTGAAAAAGCCATTTCTGCTTCTGAGCTGGGCATCCATCCCCAAAATGACGGCAGTGTAATCCGTCTGGCGTTTCCCCAGTTGACCGAAGAGCGCAGAAAAGAGCTGGTCAAACAGGTTCAGAAAAAGGGCGAAGGCGGTAAAATTGCCATTCGTTCCATTCGTCGGGATGCCATGGAAAAAGCCAAGGCCATGGAAAAGAAAAAAGAAATCACTGAAGATGATCTCAAGCAGCTGGAAAAGAAAATTCAGGACATGCACGATAAATACATCAAGGAAGTGGAAGCTGCCACAGCTAAAAAGGAAAAGGAGATCATGGCGATCTGACGTCTGCAGACAAAGGTTGGGCCAGCGATGCTGGCCCACACTTTTTGCTGTTGAATGATAGATACAAGAGAGGATAAGCTATGCTATTGTTTGAGCAAAAGCCCGGACGTCTGGAAGGGATGGAAATTCCAGCCCATATTGGTATCATTATGGACGGCAATGGCAGATGGGCCAAAAAGCGAGGACTCCCCCGTAGTGCCGGACATAAGTTTGGTGCCGAGGCCTTTAAAAAAATAGTCACCTATGCCCGGGATATTGGGGTACAGTATCTGACGGTATATGCATTTTCCACCGAGAATTGGAAACGGCCCCAGGAGGAAATTGACAACATTTGCAGCCTGCTGCATCAATATATTCGAGAAGCCATGGGGAGTTTGGGCAAAGAAAACATTCGTATGCAGTTTATTGGGGATGTGACAGCCTTTGATCCGGCGCTTCAACAGGAAATCAGAGAAATTGAAGAAGAGAGCAGGACCAATGATGGGCTGCATCTGAACATTGGGCTGAACTACGGAGGGCGTGATGAATTGGTGCATGCCTTTCAAACCATGGCCCAGCTGGTCAAAAATGGACAGCTGTCCCCAGAGCAGATTGATGAAGATAAGATTCAATCCTATCTGTATACAGCAGGTCAGCCAGATCCTGATTTGATTATTCGTCCCAGCGGAGAATTCAGGCTTTCCAATTTTCTTATGTGGCAGAGCGCTTACAGCGAGCTTTGGTTTTCCAATATCCTCTGGCCGGACTTCAAACCGGCGGATTTGGACCAGGCGATTATTGATTACAACAGTCGTTCCAGACGATTTGGGGGGATATGAATGGCAACACGCATCAAGACCGGCCTGATTATGGCAGTGGTATTCATCGGGGTGATGCTGCTTTCTCACACAGTGGTATTGCACATTGCCATAGCGGCAGTGAGTTTTATTGCATTGGGAGAAGTCTATAATATTTCACTCCGGCAATGTCCCTATTGGGTTCGGATTCCCGGATTGATTTTTTCAGTGGCCTATCCGCTCAGTGCTCTTATTCCCGAAATTCCCTATGCCGCGCTGGTCTATGTGCTGATGGTGAGTCTGTTCATTATGCAGCTGAAAAATGTGGATATCATTCACATCAAAGACATTGCCATTGCTTTTATCTTTGCCTATTTGATTTCTGTTACCATTTCCACTGTGCTGCTGATCCGTCAATTGCCGGATGGAGCGTACATGATTTATATGGTGTTTATCATTCCATGGATGTCCGATACATTGGCCTACTTTTTCGGCCGCGCCTTTGGTAAAAAGAAACTCTGTCCGCACATCAGCCCCAATAAAACAGTGGTAGGTGCTGTATTTGGTGTATTGGGCGGAGCGGTGGCTGTGCTCCTGTTCGATCTGGTGCTGACTTATGTTTTGCATCTCAAAACCCAGAATATGGGCATTTTCCTGGTGGTGGGTATTTTCTGTTCCGTTATCAGCGAAATTGGAGATCTGTCTGCCTCCATTGTCAAACGGCAATTTGGCGCCAAGGATTATGGAAGCATTTTCCCAGGGCATGGAGGAATGATGGACCGTTTTGACAGCGTATTTTTTGTGGCTCCCATCATTTATTATTTCATGCAGTTTTTTCAAATCATTCAATGAAAACTGGCAAAGCCAGAGGGCAATTCCCATTTCAGCGGATTTGCCCTCTTTTTTTGTCCTGAGCGTAAATTGACAGAGCAAGTCAGCTCATGGTATGATGATGGTCAGGAAGAGAATACAAGCAGGCCCTGAGATGGACTTCTCCGATTCTCAGGGCCTTTTTTCACACAGGAGTGAATGTTATGAAAAAAATCGCAGTATTGGGAAGTACTGGCTCCATCGGTACACAGACTCTGCAGGTGGTGCGCCATCTGGGCAACTATCAGGTCTGTGCACTGGCAGCCGGAGGAAATGTGGATCTCATCGAAAAACAAGCCAGAGAATTTCATGTGCCCATGGTAGCTTTGACGGATCCTCAGCGAGCACGGGAACTCAAAGACCGTCTGGCTGACACTGACATTCAGGTGATGAGCGGGGTAGAGGGCATGGTGGCCTGCGCAGCCGAAAGCGGTGCCGATGTGGTGCTGTCTGCCATTATGGGCATTGCGGGACTCACCCCCACTGTGGCAGCCATCCGAGCGCACAAAACCATTGCACTGGCCAACAAGGAAACATTGGTGGCAGGCGGTGATTTTGTCACAGATCTAGCCAAAAGCCATGGTGTGGCCATGTTGCCGGTGGACAGCGAGCACAGTGCCATTTTTCAGAGCATGCAGGGTTGTCAGGATAAAAAGCAGATTAAAAAGTTGCTTCTCACCGCTTCCGGCGGCCCCTTTTTCGGTTGGACCCGGGAACAGCTGCAAAATGTAACGGTGGCACAGGCGCTCAAACATCCCAACTGGAGTATGGGAGCCAAAATCACCATCGACAGCGCCACGTTGATGAATAAAGGCTTGGAATTTATTGAGGCCATGCGACTGTTTTCCGTTCGACCTGATCAAATTCAGGTGGTAGTTCATCGGGAGAGCATAATCCACTCTATGGTGGAGTATGCTGATAACAGTATATTGGCCCAGCTGGGCAGTCCTGATATGGCTCATCCCATTCAGTACGCACTGACTTATCCTGATCGTCTCCCGGCGGAAACTGCGGAAGTGGACTTTGCCAAATTGGCGAAAATGACCTTTTATGCTGCGGACACCGAAACATTCCGCTGTTTGGCACTGGCCATGGAAGCTGCCCGTCAGGGCGGCAGTGTCCCTTGTGCCCTCAATGGAGCCAATGAGGCAGCGGTAGCGCTCTTCTTGCGGGGGAGCATTGGATTTTTGGATATTGCCGATCTGGTGGAAGGAACTTTGGAAAAGCATCAGCGGACCCAGCCTTCCAGTTTGGAGGAAATTGGTGAAATTGACCGCTGGGCCCGTCGGTGCGTAGAGCAGCTGGCGCAAAAGAAAGGGTGAATGGTATTTACATCGCAATTGCAATTGTCATTTTTGGTTTGCTTATACTCTCTCATGAAGCCGGTCACTATTTCATGGCCCGGCTGATGGGAATTCGGGTATTGGAATTTTCAGTGGGGATGGGACCGGCCATCTGGCAAAAGCAAAAGGGAGATACCCTGTATGCGCTGCGTCTTCTTCCTCTGGGCGGCTACTGCCAGATGGAGGGCGAGGACGATGAAGTGCAGGATGAACACTCCTTTGGAGCCAAGCCGGTATGGGCCCGTTTTCTGGTGCTCTTTTCGGGTGCAGCAGTCAATTTGCTCACAGGTTTTATTGTACTGCTGATCATCTATAGCGCCAACAGTGGCTGCTGGACCACTACGGTGGAGAGTTTTCGCCAGGAAAACGCACCCAGTGCTCAGGCGGGCCTGCAGGAAGGGGATACCATTTTGCGGCTCAACAACCTCACCATTCATACAGCGGATGACATCAGCTATTTCCTCAGTCGATACAGTGAGGAAGAGGTGGATATCACCGTACTGCGAAATGGGGAAAAGCTGGTGATCCAGGATGTAACCTTCCCCTATACCGAATACGACAAAAGTGAAATCACCGGGGATGCCCGGGATGCGGGGCAAACGGTCCGTATTTACCAGCGGGATTTTGACCTGGGGGTTGTGAAAAACAATCCCTGGCTGGTGTTGCGCAGTTCCTTTTACGATTCCATCAACACCGCGAAACTGATTTGGGTCAGCTTTTTTGATCTCATCACCGGCAATGTTCCCATGAGCGATCTGGCCGGACCGGTGGGAGTCACCACCGTGATCAGCGATGCGGCGCAGGCTGGCTGGCGCAATCTGGCCAATATTGTGGTACTGATCGCCATCAATCTGGGCGTGCTCAATTTGCTGCCGCTGCCCGCTCTGGACGGTGGACGGATTGTGTTTCTGGCGGTGGAAGCCGTACTGGGACGGCCAGTGCCGCCCAAATATGAAGGATATGTGCATTTTACCGGTCTGGTGCTGTTGATGGGGCTCTTTGTGCTCATCACCTTCCAGGATATCATCCGGCTGGCTGTGAATCTGTGAGGAGTGAAAACAGATGAAAAGAAGAAAAACCAACCCCATTCATGTGGGGAATGTACAAGTGGGCGGAGGAGCCCCCATCGCGGTCCAGTCCATGTGCAATACCGACACCCGGGATGTGGCGGCCACAGTGGCCCAGATTCACCGGATGGAGCAGGCGGGATGTGATATCACCCGGGTGGCCGTGGTGGATCAGCAGGCGGCCCGGGCCATTTATGAGATCAAACAACAGGTGAACATCCCCATTGTGGCGGATATTCACTTTGACTATCGTCTGGCGCTGGAGTGTGTGGCGGCGGGTGTGGACAAAATTCGCATCAATCCCGGCAACATCGGAGGAGACGATCACGTAAAGGCTGTGGCGGATGCCTGCCGTACCCATAACATTCCCATCCGCATCGGGGTAAATGGCGGTTCGCTGGAAAAGGAAATTTTGGCCAAATATGGGCGTCCCTGTCCCGAGGCATTGGTCGAAAGCGCTCTGTACCATGTGTCCCTGCTGGAGAAATTTGACTTTGACCAGATTGCCATTTCCATCAAATCTTCCAATGTACAAGATATGATCGATGGCTACCGTCTGCTCAGCTCGGAGACCTTTTACCCGCTGCACCTGGGTGTCACCGAAGCAGGAACCTATCACATGGGGCTTTTGAAGTCCGCCATTGGCATTGGCAGCCTGCTGTGCGATGGCATCGGCGATACGTTACGGGTGTCGCTCACCGACGATCCTGTGTTGGAAATCGGTGCCGGACTGGATATTCTCAAAGCCTGTGGATTGCGGGAAGACGGGATTCGTTTTGTTTCCTGTCCCACTTGCGGCCGCTGTTCCATTGATCTTATTTCCCTGGCCAAACGGGCTGAAACAGAATTGGCCGATATCCGTAAACCGGTGAAGGTGGCCATTATGGGATGCGTGGTCAACGGCCCCGGTGAGGCCAGAGAAGCGGATATTGGAATTGCCGGAGGCGGCGGAGAGGGAATTCTCTTCAAAAAGGGAGAAATTCTCCGCCGGGTGCCCTATGATGAGATTCTCGCGGCACTGCGCGAGGAAATTGAAAAACTGGACGTGTAAACAGGAAAGGAAAGCCCCATGGAACCACAAGCATTGCCGGCGCTGCTGGAGATTTTTCATCTGTATCAGCCCGACGAAACCACAAAAGAGATGCTGTCACATGCGCAGCTGACCGAGGCGATTGCCCATACAGAACGGCGCTCCATCCAGCTGACGCTTACCTTCTCCGATATCATTCCTTCCCGCATTCTTCTGTATCAGGTGCAGGATGAACTGACCCGGTTATATCAGCTGAGCCATTTTGAAATTCACACCCGATATAGCAATCCGGACCTTTTGGGAGAGGCTTATTTTCAGCAGCTGATCCCCTATGCCAAGCGGGAAATTCCAGGGGCCAACGGTTTTTTGGATGACGCGGTGTTTCAATGGGAAGAGGGAATCTTACATATTTCCTTACAGCGGGGTGGGGAGAGTCTGCTCAAGCTGGCCAAGTGCGATACCAAGCTGGCGGCGCTGATTCGGGAAGAGTTTGGTTGTCAGGCACAGGTGTGCTTTGATGGTCAGAAAGAACTGTGCATCAGCAGTGAAGAGTACCGTCAGCATGCCCAGATGCAGCAGCAGCTCACCCAGCGCCTTTTGCGGGAAACTCCTTCGTCTGCCCAGAGTGGCACAGCGGCAGTTGGAAAAAGCGGTGCCGCAAAGGGCGCAGCCCCCGCCGCTACAGACAGCCCCATTTTGCTGGGCCGGGAGATTCGAGACGCTGTGACTCCCATGCGGGACATCACCCAGGAGAGTGGCCGAGTGACAGTGGAGGGCCGGGTGTTTGCGCTGGAAACCCGGGAGGTGAGCAATGGTTCCGCTGTGGTGTTGGGGCTGGATGTAACGGATGAACAATCTTCTCTGCACCTGAGCCGGTATTTCAAAAAGCCGGATTGGGAAAAGGTGGCAGACCGGTTTAAGAAGGGAATGTACATCGCTGCCCGGGGAGAAATTGAATACAACAAATACGACCGGGACATCAACATGCGTCTGATGGACGTCAATCTACGCAAGGCTCCGGTGGTAGAAGACACCGCGGAGGTCAAGCGGGTGGAGCTTCATCTGCATACCAACATGTCCGCCATGGACGGCATGAACGACGTTTCCGATCTGGTCAAGCAGGCCATTGCCTGGGGTCACAAGGCCATGGCCATCACAGACCATGGCGTGGTGCAGTCCTTCCCCACTGCTATGAAGGCTGCCAAAGGCAGCGATCTCAAGGTGATCTACGGGGTGGAGGCTTATTTCATCGACGATACGGTTCCCTGTGTCTATGGCCATCAGGACCGGAATCTGCGCGACGAATTCATCATGTTTGACCTGGAGACCACCGGACTCAATCCCAACCTGTGCGCCATCACTGAAATTGGCGCAGTGCGGGTGAAAAACGGGGAAGTGGTAGAGGAGTTTGACACCTTTGTGGACCCGGAGATGCCCATTCCGCCTGAGATCACCAAGCTCACCGGCATCAGTGATGAGATGGTACAGGGGGCTCCCAAAGTGCGGCAGGCCATTGAGATGTTCTACGACTTTTGCGGGGACGCGCCGCTGGTGGCTCACAATTCTCCCTTTGACGCAGGTTTTATGAAAGTGCACAGCCGCCGTGTGGGATTGGATTTCCCCTATACCTGTTTGGACACCGTGGCGCTGGCCAAATTTTTGCTGCCCAATCAGAAAAAGTACAAGCTGGACATTCTGGCCAAGGAGCTGAAACTGCCACCTTTCAACCATCACCGGGCCTGTGATGACTCACGGGTATTGGCGGGTATTTTCCACGCTTTTGTGGACATGTTGGATAAAGAACACAACATTCATACCCTGCAGGAGATCAACATTGCCCTCTCCAAGGGATTTGACTATAAAAAGCCCCGCACCTATCACCAGATCATTCTGGTAAAAAATCTGGTGGGGCTAAAAAATCTCTATAAACTGGTTTCCTATGCGCACCTCAACTACTACTACCGGCGGCCCCGTACGCCCAAAAGCGTACTGATGCAGCATCGGGAAGGCCTGCTCATCGGCAGTGCCTGTGATGCGGGTGAACTGTACACCGCCATCCGGGAAGGACGTCCGGAGGATGAGGTGGAGAACATCGCCAAATTCTACGACTATCTGGAGATCCAACCTCTGGGCAATGTCATGTATCTGGTGCGGGAAAACAAAGTGGCGAGCGTGGAAGAATTGCAGGCCATCAACCGGCACATCTGTCAGCTGGGAGAGAAGCTGGGCAAACCGGTGGTGGCCACCGGCGACGTACATTTTCTCAAACCGGAAGATCAGGCATTCCGAGCCATTCTGATGGCGGGACAGGGCTTTGCGGATGCGGACAACCAGGCTCCTCTGTACTTCCGTACCACCCAGGATATGCTGCAGGAATTTGCCTATTTGGGCGAGGAAAAGGCCTACGAAGTGGTCGTGACCAATCCCGGTCTCATTGCGGACATGTGCGAAAAAATCAGTCCCATCAGTCCGGATAAATGTCCGCCTTCTCTGCCCAATGACAAGGAGGATCTGGAACGGCTGAGCCGGGAAAAGGCCTATGCCATTTATGGGGATCCACTGCCCGATATTGTAAAGGAACGGATGGAAAAAGAACTGCATTCCATCATCGGCAATGGCTACGCGGTGATGTACATGATCGCTCAAAAGCTGGTGCAGAAATCCCTCTCCGACGGCTACCTGGTGGGGTCCCGTGGTTCTGTAGGTTCTTCCTTCGTGGCGTTTTTGTCGGGCATCACCGAGGTAAATTCTCTCTGTCCCCACTATGTGTGCCCCCAGTGCAAGCACAGTGAATTTGTCACCGATGGCAGTTATTACACCGGCGTGGACATGCCGGACAAGGACTGCCCTCACTGCGGTACCCGTATGAAAAAAGATGGCTTTGACATTCCCTTTGAAACCTTTTTGGGGTTCTATGGAGATAAGGAACCGGATATCGACCTGAACTTCTCCGGTGAATACCAGGCCCGGGCCCACAAGTATACCGGCGTGCTCTTTGGAGAAGGCAATGTATTCAAAGCAGGCACAATTGGTACACTGGCGGAAAAAACCGCCTACGGCTACGTGAAAAAATACCTGGACGAGCGGGGAAGAGTGGTCACCAAGGCAGAGGAAAACCGCCTGACGCTGGGCTGTACCGGCATCAAGCGGACCACCGGCCAGCACCCGGGCGGCATTGTGGTGTGCCCCCGGGATCGGGAAATCTACGATTTTACACCGGTGCAGCACCCGGCCGATGATGTGGGCAGTGATCAGATCACCACCCACTTCGACTACCATTCCATCGACGGAAATCTGCTCAAACTGGACATTCTGGGACATGATGACCCCACTGTGATCCGTATGCTGGAGGATCTGATCAAAGTGGACCATCCCGAATTTGACGCCAAGCAGATTCCCCTGGACGACAAGGAAACCATGCGGATTTTTACCTCTGTGGAGCCGCTGGGGCTGGACCCGGAGGAAAATGATCCCATTTTGGGCAAGGTGGGTTCCTTTGCCATTCCGGAATTCGGGACCAAATTTGTTCGGGGCATGCTGGTGGACACCCAACCCACCAGTTTCATCGAGCTGGTCAACATTTCGGGCCTGTCCCATGGCACCGACGTGTGGCTGGGTAATGCCGCTGATCTAGTGCATCAACGGGGGTTCAAGCTGGACCAGTGTATCTGCTGCCGTGATGATATTATGATTTACCTCATCCGAATGGGACTGGAACCCGGCGTGGCATTCAAAATCATGGAAAGTGTGCGAAAAGGCAAGGGGCTCAGCGATGAGTGGATTCAAACCATGAAGGAACACGATGTACCCCAGTGGTATATCGACTCCTGTCTGAAAATCAAATACATGTTCCCCAAAGCGCACGCAGTGGCCTATGTGACCATGGCGTACCGCATTGCCTACTGCAAGGTTCACTATCCAGAAGCCTTTTACTGTGCCTACTTTACCGTCCGCGCCGATGAGTTTGAAGCGGACTGCATGATCAATGGCATCGATGTGGTGCGTGCCAAGATTGATGAGATCAACCACAATCCGGAAGCCAGCAATAAGGAAAAAAATATGATCACCGTGCTGGAAGTGTGCTATGAGATGTACAAACGAGGCTTTACCTTCTGTCCCATTGATCTGTACCGTTCGCATCCCACCAAGTTCCAGATCACGCCGGATGGAATTTTGCCTCCGCTCAACGCCATTGCAGGATTGGGGGACAATGCGGCCAACAGCATTGCCGCCGCCCGGGAAGAAGAACCTTTTGCCACTCAGGAGGATCTGCGGCTGCGCGCCAAGGTGAGCAAAACCATTCTGGAAGTCATGGACCAGATGGGAATTTTGGAAGGGATTCCCAAAACCAGCCAGCTCAGTTTGTTTTAAGAGGAGAAAAGCAGTGCAGCCAAAAGGCAGGCACTGCTTTTTCCCAAACAAAATATTTTTCTTGATTTTTACGATATATTGTGATAATGTATTAGTGTGCTAAAGTAAAATAGAAAAGTAGGAGAGAATTATGCAAAAATGGTCTCAATATATTCCTGAGGGGATGAATGATTATCTGTATGCCAATCTCAAGCGGAAACGTCTCATTGAACAGGCCATTACCGGTGTGTTTGAAGAGCGGGGATACCTGGAAATTGAAACCCCTACGCTGGAATTTCTGGATGTATTCCGTTCGCTGGACAGTCATGTGCCGGATGAGGATATGTATAAATTATTCGATGCCAAAGGGCGGATTTTGGCTCTGCGGCACGACATGACCACTCCCATTGCCCGGGTGGCAGCCACGAAACTCCGCCAGGAAGAGCGGCCCATCAAGCTGTACTACCGGCAAAATGTATACCGCAACAATGAATACCTGCATGGGCAGCGGGACGAGGTGACCCAGTGCGGCGTGGAAGTGCTGGGACTCTCCAACGATCGGGCGGATATGGATATTCTCATCACCGCCATCGAGGCGCTGAAGCAGGCCACCAGCCAGGGATTCAAAATCGAGTTGGGACACATCGGATTTTTCAAGGCGCTGGCTTCCCAATTGCAGGCGGAACAGTCTCAGGTGGAGGCCATCCGACAGTGCATTGAAACCAAGAATTTCGCCCAGCTGGACAGCCTGCTGGACAATTTGCAGGACGATCCCCAGGTGATCGCTGCCATCCGGCAGCTGCCCCGTCTGTTTGGGGAACCGGATATACTGGACCGGGCAGCCTCTCTCACCCAAAGTGAGGAAGCACAGGCCATTTTGGCGGAACTGCGGCATATTGTAGAGGATCTGACCCAGCTGGGATACGGCGAATATCTGGCGGTGGATCTGGGCATGGTGCATCAGATTGGATATTACACCGGCCTGATTTTCCGGGGCTATCTGGATGGTTCAGGAGAAAATTGTCTGGCGGGTGGCCGGTATGACGGTCTCTCGGCCAATTTTGGCGGCGAACTTCCCTCCACCGGATTTGCCATCACCGTCAACAGCATCTTGGATACCCAGGAAAAAACCGACAGTATGGCGGCTGTTTCCATGGCGCCGGACAGTGTGGTGTTTTATGAGGAAGGCTGCATCGGCCAGGCCTATGCCATTTACCGCAACATCAAACAGATGGGACAGAGCTGTCAGATCAGTCTGTATGCCACGCTGGAAGAAGCCAGACAACATGCGGTCAATCTTGGGGCCAAATATCTGTACCACGTGCAGCCGGGCAAGACCGAAATCATCAATTTGTGAGAGGGACAGACGATATGCAGACCATTAAAATGGCTCTGACCAAGGGCCGACTGGAAAAAAAGATCATTGAAATATTTGAGCGGATGGGTGTGGATGCCACACCGCTGCGTGAAAAGGGACGGAAGCTGATTTTTTCTCTGGCGGATGGACGATACGAAGTGGTGCTGGCCAAAGCGGCTGATGTGCTGACCTACATCCAGCATGGTGTGTGCGATGTTGGCATCGTGGGCAAGGACACCATTTTGGAATACGGCGGAGAATATTACGAAGTGATGGATCTGCAGACCGGGAAATGCCGGTTTGCGGTGGCCGGACGGCCTGGGACCGACCTGTATAGCGGCCACGACAAAAAAATCATCGCCACCAAGTATCCCCATGTGACCCATGACTATTTTGCCAGCAAGGGTGTGGATGTGGAGATTATCAAAATTGAAGGCTCAGTGGAGCTGGCTCCACTGGTGCGGCTGAGCGATGCCATTGTGGACATTGTGGAGACCGGTTCCACTTTGAAGGAGAACGGTCTCACCGTACTGGAGGACATCTGTGACATTTCCGCTCGTATGATTGTCAACATTGCGGCCATGAAGCTCAAACGTCAGGAGATCAACCAGCTGATCGAAGAGGTAAAACAGGGATTGGAGGACGGCACATGATACGGATCATTGAAGAAAAGGACAGCGCGCAGATCGATGCGCTGCTGGCTTCCCGGGCAGTGGGTGTCAATGCCGCTGTGACCGAAAGCGTACAGGAAATCATCCGTCAAGTGCAGCTGCGGGGCGATGAGGCAGTGGCTGACTTCACCCGAAAGTTTGACGGCGCCGCTCCCGATGCCTTGGAACTGACCTGGCAGGAGCGGGAAGAGGGAGCAGCCAAGGCTGATCCCCGCTTAGTGGAAGCCCTGGAGAGAGCAGCACAGAATATTCGCTCCTACCATGAAGAACAGCGTCAGCGCTCTTATATCATCACTCGTGAAAATGGGGCTATTATGGGTCAGCGGGTGCGGGCTCTTCGCCGGGTGGGACTGTATGTGCCCGGCGGTACCGCTTCCTATCCCTCTTCAGTGCTGATGAATGCCATTCCCGCCAAGGTGGCGGGGGTGCCGGAGCTCATTATGACCACTCCGCCGGGACCTGATGGCAGTATCGCTCCTCACATTTTAGCGGCAGCCAACATTGCCGGAGTGGATCGGATTTTCCGCATGGGCGGAGCACAGGCAGTGGCCGCTCTGGCTCTGGGAACCCAAACCGTCCCCCGGGTGGATAAAATTGTAGGCCCGGGCAATCAGTATGTGGCCACCGCCAAACGGCTGCTGTTCGGCACAGTGGACATCGACATGATCGCGGGGCCAAGTGAAATCCTCATCGTCTGCGACGGCAGTGCGGATCCCCGACTGGTGGCCGCCGACATGATGAGCCAGGCAGAACATGACCCCATGGCTTCCTCGGTGGTGGTGTGTGTTTCCCGTCAGCAGGCAGAGGAGATTGAAGCGGAAGTGCAGCGGCAGCTGGCCACTCTCAGCCGCCGGGAGATCATCACCCGGTCGCTGGAACAGTTTGGCGCGTTGGTGGTGTGTGATTCCATGGAACGGGCACTGGAGATGGCCAACCGCATTGCTCCGGAACATCTGGAGCTGATGGTGGAGGAGCCCTTCCGGTATCTGGGACAGGTGGAAAACGCCGGTTCCGTCTTTTTGGGACATCACAGTCCCGAGCCGCTGGGCGATTATTTTGCCGGGCCCAACCATGTGCTGCCCACCAACGGCACAGCCCGTTTCTTCTCGCCCTTGTCGGTGGATACCTTCCTGAAAAAAAGCAGCTATCTCTGCTACACCCAGGAAGCTCTGGCGCAGGCCAGTGAGGACATTGTCACCCTGGCGCGCAGCGAAGGGCTGGATGCCCACGCCAATTCCATTCTGGTACGGATGGAGAGAAAGGAGAACCCATGAGTCGTTATGCCATTCCCCGGGTCCAAACACTGACCCCATATACCGCCAATCCCAATGTATATCCCGTCAAGCTGGACGCCAACGAGAGTGTGTATCCCATTGACGACGCACTTCGGCAAAAGGTGGCCCAGGCTCTGCTGGAAGACGGGCTCAACATCTATCCTGACCCCATGGCAGAGCAGCTGTGTCGTGCCTACGAACAGCTCATGGGCCTGCCGGCTGGCCGTACTGCTGCGGGCAACGGCTCGGATGAGCTGATTCATGTGATCCAGCAGTGCTATCTGGACGCGGGAGATACACTGCTTTGTTTTGGCCCTGACTTTTCCATGTACCGTTTTTACGCGGAAGTACTGGGCGCCCGGGTGGAAGAAGTGATGAAAGGAGAGGACTTGTGCCTCACGCCGCAGATGGTCAAACAGGCCTATGATCGGGTGCAGCCGCAAATGATTTGTTTTTCTAATCCCTGCAACCCCACCGGACAGGGAATGAGCCGGGAAGAGATCCGGCAGATCGTGGAGCAGTGCCCCTGTATGATTGTGGTAGACGAAGCCTATATGGATTTCTGGAACCAGTCTGTGATGGATCTGGTGGACCAGTATGACAATCTCATCGTGCTGCGCACCTGCTCCAAGGCCTTTGCACTGGCCGGAATCCGGCTGGGTTTTGCGGTGGCGGAGCCTTCCATTATCCAGGATATACAAAAAGTAAAATCCCCCTATAATGTGAGCGTACTTACTCAAATCGCAGGCCAGGTGTGCCTGGAAAACGCCCAGTACATGAAAGAAGATGTGGAGCGGCTGATGCAGGAACGGGACTGGTTTCAGCAAAAAGCCATGGAGCTGGCTGCTGAATTCCCGGGACTGCTGCAAGCCTATGCCTCCCACGCCAATTTTGTGCTGTTTTCTTCTCCCAAAGCCCAGGCTATTACACAAGCTCTGTTGGAGGAGGGGATTTGCATTCGAGTGTACGGCGGCCCCCGTTTCCGTGTGACGGTTGGTACCCACGAACAGATGCAGCAAATCCTGTGCATCCTGCGCAGTGTTTTGCAGCAGGAGAGGAGTGCACAATGATTCAGATAGAACGGACCACAAAGGAAACCAGCATCCGGCTGGAATTGGAGCTGCAGGGCTCGGGACAGGGAGAAATTTCCACCGGAGTAGGTTTTTTCGATCACATGCTGCACTCCTTCGCGGTGCACGGCGGATTTGATCTGTCGGTACAGGTGCAGGGGGATTTGCAGGTGGATTGCCACCACACCATTGAGGACACCGGCATTGTGCTGGGACAGGCCTTTGCCAAAGCGCTGGGAAACAAAGGCGGCATCCGTCGTTTTGGCTCCGCCTATGTCCCCATGGATGAAGCGCTGTGTTTTGCGGCGGTGGATGTGAGCGGGCGGCCCTATCTGGTGCTGGACTGTCCTGCATCCGCACCTATGATTGGAGAGTATGACACCCAGATGACCACTGAGTTTTTCCGGGCATTGGCCATGAACAGCGGCATCACCTTGCACGCCCGCTGTCTGTACGGCGACAACGACCACCACAAGGTGGAGGCGCTGTTCAAAGCGGTGGCCCGGGCGTTGCGGGAGGCGGTGACTCCCACCGGTGACGGCCGAGTCCTGTCCGCCAAGGGGGTGCTGGGATGATCGCCATAATCGACTACGGAGCGGGCAATCTATTCAACGCCCAAAAAGCCATGGAAGCGCTGGGATATGACGCGGTGGTAACTGGTGACCCGCAGACCATCCGGGATGCCTCCAAGCTGATTTTGCCCGGTGTGGGGGCGTTCCCCAGTGCCATGGAGCAGCTCAACCAGAGCGGACTGGCGCAGCTTTTGCGGGAGCAGGTGCAAGGAGGGAAATCTCTGCTGGGCATCTGCCTGGGCATGCAGCTGCTGTTTGACCGCAGTGAAGAAGTGACCCCCACCCCCGGGCTGGGGCTGATCCAGGGATGTGTGAAGCGGCTTACCAAGGCGCCCAAAATCCCACATATGGGCTGGAATGACTTGCATTTTCCCCAGTCTCATCCGGTTTTCTCTGGCATCGATGAGGGAGCCTATGTCTATTTTGTACATAGCTTCTGCGCGCAGGAAGTGCGGCCGGAAGATCTGATCGCCACCACTGAATACGGGGAAACCATCACCGCAGCGGTGGCCCGGGACAATGTGATCGGAATGCAGTATCACCCTGAAAAAAGCAGTGCCGTGGGCCTGCGGATGCTGCGCAATTTTGCTGAGATGAAATGAGGAATCACCCATGATAATTTTACCTGCCATTGATTTAAAAGACGGACAGTGTGTCCGTCTGGTCAAAGGGGAATTTTCCACCGCCCACAAAGTGGCGGAAGACCCCGCGCAAACCGCTCAAACCTTCCGGGACTGCGGCGCGTCATTCATCCACGTGGTGGATCTGGACGGCTCTCTGCAGGGCAAGTGCGTCAACCGGACAGCCATTGAAGCCATCCTGTCCGCCGGTGTACCCGTGGAACTGGGAGGCGGAGTCCGTTCCATGGACACACTGATTGACCTGCTGGAAATGGGCGTTTCCCGGGTAATTTTGGGCAGTGCAGCCCTTAAGGACCCTGCTTTTGTACGGGAAGCACTGGCCGCTTACGGAGACCGTATTGCGGTGGGAATTGACGCCAAACAGGGCATGGTGGCTGTGGAAGGCTGGAAGGAAACCAGCCGTGTGGATTATCTGGAGTTTGCCCGGGAAATGGATGCGTTGGGTGTTGGCAACCTGATCTTCACCGACATCAGCCGGGATGGCACCCTCACTGGTCCCAACCTGGAACAATTGGGCGCGCTCTGTGACGCGGTGTCCTGCAAGGTGACTGCCAGCGGCGGCGTGAAGGATCTCTCTCACATCCGCCAGCTCATGGAGCTGGGCGTGTATGGCGCCATTGTGGGTAAGGCCATCTATGCCGGCACGCTGGATTTGCGCCAGGCCATCGCTCTTACACGAGAGGGGGAAGGCTGATGTTGGGCAAACGAATCATTCCCTGTCTGGATGTCACCGATGGGCGGGTGGTCAAAGGAGTCCATTTTGTGGACCTGAAAGACGTTGGAGACCCCATTGAAATCGCACGGTACTATGAAAAGCAGGGGGCAGATGAGATTGTATTTCTGGACATCACCGCCACCAGCGACGGCCGGGCCACCATGGTAGATCTCATCAGCCGGTGTGCCTCCCAGGTGTTTATGCCTCTGACGGTGGGGGGCGGCATCCGCACCGTAGAAGATTTTCGGCAGATTCTGCGGGCGGGTGCGGACAAGGTTTCCATCAACTCCTCGGCGGTGAAAAATCCTCAGCTGATCAGCCAGGCGGCGGAGATCTTCGGCAGCCAATGCGTGGTGGTGGCAGTGGATGTGCGCCGTCACCCGGAAAATCACAAGAGCGGATACAACGTGGTCATTGCCGGAGGGCGGATTGACACAGGGCTGGATGCGCTGGAGTGGGTTCAGCAAGCCTGGAAGCTGGGAGCAGGAGAGATTTTGCTCACTTCCATGGAAGCCGATGGAACCAAAGCCGGCTATGATCTGGGCATCACCAAGGCGGTGTGCCAGGCGGTGGATATCCCGGTGATCGCCAGCGGTGGAGCGGGCACATTGGAGCATTTCCCCCAGGTGTTTGAGGAAACCGGCTGCGATGCGGCACTGGCAGCTTCTCTGTTCCATTTCAAGGAGCTGGAAGTGAGTCAGGTCAAAGAGACCCTGCGTCAGCGGGGCATTCCGGTAAGGAGGTAACAGGGTATGGATTTGAAGCGGTATTTTCAAAAAAGCGACTTGATTCCCGCTATCATTCAGGAGGAAAGCACCGGTGAGGTGCTGATGCTGGGATACATGAATGAAGAATCCCTGAAATTGACGCTGGAAACCGGGAAAACCTGGTTTTGGTCCCGCAGCCGTCAAAAGCTGTGGAACAAGGGGGAGACGTCAGGTCATTTTCAACTGGTGCGCAGCATCCATGGCGACTGCGACGACGATACCCTGCTCATTCAGGTGGAACAGATTGGCCCGGCCTGTCATACGGGCAACAAGAGCTGCTTTTTCAACTTGATCCAACAAAAGGAGGACTGACCCAATGGAACAGCTGATACAAAAGGAATACGACCGGATTTTGGAGCGGCGGGCTCACCCCCAGGAGGGCTCCTATACTGCTTATCTTTTTGAAAAGGGACTGGATAAGATTCTCAAAAAGGTGGGAGAGGAGTGCAGCGAAACCATCATTGCCGCCAAAAACGGCAAAAATGAGGAGACGGTCACCGAAATTGCAGACCTGATGTTTCATGTATTGGTAATGATGGCCGATCAAGGCATCACGCCTGACGATGTGGCGGCTATTTTGGCCCAGCGTCAGGCAAAAGAGGGAAACCTGAAAGTGATGAAGGTAGTGGATAAAAACACCTGAAAAAAGCAAAACGACCATCCTGAGATGGTCGTTTTTTTACTATCCAGTAATGGTGCCTCCGGATTTTCTGGACGAATGTTTTTTTTCGGGACGCTGGGTGAAATACAGACAGTCATTGCCCTCCAGACCGCAGCGACTGGACGGTGTTCCCAAATCCCGCAGTGTGCAGGCGCCATTGCGTTGATACAGACAGGGGTTGGTACATGGAATCAAAAAGATCATCTCCTTCGTTTCCATAGCTTGCACCCCACGGGCTTTTGCTATACAGCCAATAAAAACCAACTCCCCGACACGATTTGCCGCATCGGGGAGTTTTTAATTCAATTTTGCTGATAACTGGCTACCAGATCCGCCATATCATACAGACCGGCCGGTTTGCCCGCCATAAAGCAGGCTGCTTTTACAGCGCCTTCCGCAAATACTTCCCGGGAAGCCGCGCTGTGACGCAACTCGATGACCTCATTGGTGCCGGCGAAAATCACTTCGTGATCGCCTACGATGTTACCGCCGCGAACGGCATGCAGGCCAATTTCCTGTTTTTCCCGCTTCTTCCGCACTGAATGCCGGTCATATACATATTCAGGCTCATAGCGCAGCACCTGGGAAATAGCATCCGCCAACGCCAATGCCGTCCCGCTGGGGGCGTCGATCTTCTGGTTGTGATGCCGCTCTACAATTTCAATGTCATAATTGTCCTGCAGCACCACCGCCGCACGTTTGAGCAGATCAATGAGCACATTGATACCCAGCGACATATTGGCCGAGAAGAAAATGCCCACCTTTTGAGAGGTTTCCCGCAACTGTTGTTTTTGTTCCGCAGAAAGCCCCGTGGTACAAATCACAGCTGGGATCTGTCTGGCCACTGCCATTTCCAGCAAAGGGGAAAGGCTGGAGGGATGAGAAAAATCAATGATGACATCCGCTTCACCAGTGAATTCCGCCGCCGAAGCCAGCACAGGATAGGTACTCATCTGCCGGGTGTTGATGTCCACACCGGCTACAATGGTCACATCCTCAGCCGCTTCGCACAGACGGGTGATGACCTGCCCCATTTTGCCGTTACAACCGCTCAGTACAATACGAACCATTTTTACACGTCCTTTTTCTTGGGTATCAGATGAGGTGATGCTTACGCAGTTCGCTCTTCAATAGTTCCAGATTTTTTCCTTCCATGGGGAAGAGAGGCATCCGCAGATCGCCCATCTTGTAGCCCATCAGGTTCAGAGCAGTCTTGACGGGGATGGGGTTGACTTCCACAAACAGCGCTTCGATCAGGCTGAGCAGCTTGAGCTGCAGAGCACAGCTCTCCTGCACTTTACCATCAAAGTACAGCTGGCAAATATCATGAGCTTCCCGGGGCATCACATTGGCCAGCACCGAGATAACGCCCTGGGCGCCCAGAGAGAGCAAAGGTACGATCTGGTCGTCATTGCCAGAGTACACCTGCATGTCATCTCCGCACAGCTCCTTGATCTTTGCGATCTGGGTGATATTGCCGCTGGCCTCCTTGGTGGCCACGATATTGGGGTGTTTTGCCAGTTCCACATAGGTGGCAGGGGTGATGTTGAGCCCGGTACGGGACGGAACGTTATACAAAATGATTGGGATATCCACCCGGTCCGCAATGTAATTGTAGTGCTTTACCAAGCCGGACTGAGTACACTTGTTGTAGTAGGGAGTCACCAGCAGCAGGGCGTCAGCGCCCACTTCCTGGGCGTGACGGGACAGATTGGCTGCGTACACGGTGTCATTGGAGCCCGCACCGGCCACCACCGGTACCCGGTGATTGACGTGCTTGACTGTGTAGGCGATGACATCCTCATGTTCCTGGTCGGTCATGGTGGAAGACTCGCCGGTGGTTCCTGCGATGACAATGGCATCGGTGCCGTTGTCAATGGTAAAATCAATTAAACGTCCCAGCTCATCATAGTTGATGCCCTTTTCATCAAAGGGGGTGGCAATGGCCACACCGGAGCCTCGGAAAACAACTTTTTTCATGGAAATGCCTCCTTCGGATTTGATGGGTAGCGATCAGTCCATGTACCCCTGTTTGGCCAGCAGCTCGGCCAGCAGCACAGCGCCGCCAGCAGCGCCCCGCAGGGTGTTGTGGGACATACACACAAATTTATAATCGTACTGGGTATCCTCGCGCAGCCGGCCGATGGAAATGGCCATGCCGTTTTCCAGGTTGCGTTCGCTCTTGATCTGAGGCCGGTCAGGCTCTTCAAAGTAGTGGAGGAACTGCTTGGGAGCGGAGGGGAGATCAAGTTTCTGTGCCTCGCCCTGGAAGGACGCCCACTTTTCCTTGATTTCTTCTACAGAAGGCTTATTGCGGAAGGTAACAAATACCGCGGCGGTGTGACCATCCGAAACGGGTACGCGGAGGCACTGAGCGGTGATGGAAGGAGTGGTGGCATCCACAATCACATCGCCCTGGATGCTGCCCCACAGCTTGAGGGGTTCCTTCTCAGACTTTTCCTCTTCGCCGCCGATGTAGGGAATGAGATTATCCACCATTTCAGGCCAGCTTTCAAAGTTTTTGCCGGCGCCGGAAATGGCCTGATAGGTGCATACCAATACCTTTTCCACACCATATTCCATCAGGGGGTGAATGGCAGGTACATAGCTCTGCAGAGAGCAGTTGGATTTGACGGCAATAAACCCGCGCTTGGTGCCCAGACGCTTGCGCTGAGAGGGAATGATGGCGGTGTGGTCCGCGTTGATTTCCGGAACCACCATGGGGACATCCGGGGTGTGACGATGAGCGGAATTGTTGGAAACCACAGGGCATTCCGCCTTGGCATAGGCTTCCTCCAATGCCCGAATTTCTTCTTTTTTCATGTCTACCGCGCAAAAGACAAAGTCTACCGTTTTGGCCACTTCTTCCACTTTGGCGGCATCCATCAGAATCATATTTTCCATGGAAGCGGGAATGGGGGTGGACATTTTCCAGCGGCCCTGTACGGCTTCCTTATAGGTTTTGCCCGCATTGCGCGACGAGGCTGCCAATGTGGTTACCTGGAACCAGGGGTGATTTTCCAGCAGCGTGGCAAACCGCTGTCCCACCATACCGGTCGCTCCGATAATGCCAACCTTATATTGCTTCATGATTAAACCCTCCTGCTTTGTTTTCCCATGTTTTTCCCGGCTGCATTGTGCAAAAATGGTTGAAAAACACCCACACAATGGACTATAATAAAAAATATGCCGAGCAATTTAGACAAAAAAACATGTGAATATTTTGCTTATACTTTATCATGATAACATGTTCAAAAACCAATGTCAATTTGATGAAAGCGGGTAATCTCTATGAAAATCAAACGCATTTTTCCCATATTTCTGCTGATTTGTGCAATGCTTGCAGGAAACGCATCATCCCTGTCCGTGGATGATGAAACCCCATTCAAAATTGGCCTGCGTTTTGGCTCTTCCGCCACCTTCAATGCCAATTCTCTGTGCGATGGCGGTTATACGGTGGGATATTATGAAGCCGACCAGCGCACCTACCATTCTCTGTACAATCTTTCCAGCGATTATATTTCTGTTGTCACCGACCAGACCTGCTATGTCAATACCAGTGGAAATTCTTCCATTTATCAGACATCTGGCAGCGGACGAATCACAGCGGGGCAGTATCATGTACAGCTGAACCAGACTTTTTCCTCGCTGCAGGACGCGGCTTCCTTTATTTCACAAAACAATTTATCTAACGCATTTCCAGCCTATGAAAATGGCATCTGTTATGTGCGGGTTGGCAATTTTGTCAATCAGGACGCGGCAGTCGCAGCAGCGGCGGAAAGTGCCTTCCCCGCCCAGGCATCCAACAACGACTATAACCGTCTCACCATTGTGGACATGCGTACCGGTAAAATTCTGCTGGAGTATCTGAATTCCAATTATCCTCTGACCCTGCGTTCCAGAGGGGGAGAGATGAAAAACGGTTCCACTTATTACGCTGGCGACTTCCAGTACCGGCGGAGCGGCAATACCGTCACTCTCATCAATGTAGTGGACATTCAGGATTACCTGAAGGGAGTTGTGCCCATTGAAATGTCTTCCAGCTGGGAGCTGGAAGCCCTGAAAGCCCAGGCAGTGGCGGCTCGGAATTACGCTCTGAAAAATCGCAACAAACACAGTTCTTATGGGTTTGACTTGTGTAACGGAACCAACTGCCAGGCCTATGTGGGTACCAGCCGTTCTGCATCCCGCAGCGACCAGGCAGTGGATGAAACAGACGGAATGGTCCTCACCTACAACGATCAACTCTGTGAGCTTTATTATCACGCCTCCAGCGGCGGTATGACGGAAAATTCCGAAAATGTATGGGTCACTGCCATTCCTTATCTCACCGCAGTGGAAACGCCCTATGAAACTCTTACCACCGCAAACAACGGACTGTGGACCAGCACCGTCACTCCCGAAGAGCTGACGGAATACCTCCAGGGTAAGGGATATGACATCGGCCTCATCTCTGATTTTTATGTGAGCCAGTTTACCGACGCAGGCAATGTATATGCGGTGAAAGCAGTGGATGTCAATGGGAAATCCATTGAGATCACCAAGGCGACCATTCTCAGCAAACTCAGCGCTTATGTAAAGAGTTTGCGGTTTACCATCACCCGGACGGATGGCACCACCACCGGCACAGAAGGCGGAACACAGTTTGTCTTCCAGGCTGTGGTCAATGATTCCACCATATCCATGGACCCCGATCAGGTAAAAGTGCTCACCGCATCGGGCACTGAGGGATTGGGTGAATCCATTTCGGTGCTCACTGCGTCAGGACAGCAGAGCTTTTCTCTCACGCAAAATTCCAGCGGCGGGTCCACGCCCACAGGTGATGCAGAAGGATTTGTCATCGATGGCAGAGGCTGGGGGCACAATGTTGGCATGAGTCAGCGCAGCGCACAGGGAATGGCCGAGCATGGCTGGACATACGAAGAAATCCTCACACACTTTTTCCAGGGAACAACACTGACACGCATCAATTGATATAAAAGGAGCTGTACATACATTGGACGTAAAAGACTTTGATTATGAATTGCCACCGGAACTGATCGCGCAGACTCCCCTTCAAGATCGGGATATGTCAAAGCTGATGGTGGTCAACCGGAAAACCGGCGAGTTGACTGACCGGATTTTTCATGACATTGTGGACTATCTGAATCCCGGGGATTGCCTGGTACTCAATGACACCAAGGTACTGCCTGCCCGTCTGTATGGAGAAAAAGAGGGAACCGGGGGACAGATGGAATTTCTGCTGCTTCGACAGGAGGGTCTCCAACGTTGGGAAGTCATGGTGCGTCCCGGCAAACGGGCCAAAGAAGGACGAACCTATGTATTTGGAAATGGACTGCTGAAAGGTACCATTGCCAAAGTGCTGGACAATGGAAACCGACTGGTGGATTTTCAGTGCGATGGGGACTTTATGGAAGTTTTGAATCGTATTGGACAGATGCCGCTACCGCCTTATATCACCCAGCGTCTGGAGGAAGGAGACCGGTATCAGACGGTTTATGCCCATCATGTGGGTTCTGCGGCGGCTCCCACCGCCGGACTGCACTTTACCCCGCAGCTTCTGGAGCGCATCCGGGAAAAGGGAGTGCAAATTGCCTATGTGACGCTGCATGTGGGAATCGGAACCTTCCGCCCTGTCAAGGTAGAGCACATTGAGGATCACCAGATGCACAGTGAATGGTACTGTGTCACTGAAGAAACCGCTCAGATCATCAACCGTACCAAAGAACAGGGAGGACGGGTGATTGCTGTGGGCACCACCAGCTGTCGGACTTTGGAAAGTGCGGGTAATGAACAGGGAATACTCTGCGCCCAGCAAGGTGATACCAGCATTTTTATCTATCCTGGCTACCAATTTAAGATCATCGACGGGCTCATCACCAATTTCCATTTGCCCCAGAGTACACTTTTGATGTTGGTGAGTGCATTTTCCAGTCGAGAGATTATGCTTCACGCCTACCATACCGCCATTGAGAAACAGTACCGTTTCTTCAGTTTTGGGGATGCGATGTTAATTCTATAAAAGACGCCCAAAAGCCCTGAAATCACCAATCCTTCGACAAATATGCAAAAGGCCGAATAGAATACTCAAAAAAAGAAGTCCAGGACTGTATAGCCCTGGGCTTCTTTTCATGCTTCTTTGTACGTGAAAGTGTGTGTCATACCGTTTTTGAAGTTGATGGAGGAAACTTTGCCATCTGTAACTTCGATGTAGGTGATGATGCTACGGAGAAATACTCTTGGGCTGGTGGGGTATTGGGGAGATGTGTACAGTGGACATTAAATACCGGCCGCTGACCAAAAACAAGTGCTACATATGGGCCAGAAAGATGGCGTCCAAAGGGATTATGGTGCACTCCACCGCCATCCCGGAGTGATAGCGGTGCAGTTCATCCGCCTGTGGAATGTGTCGGAGCCAGACGGGAGGAAGGTATGCGTATACGCCTTTGTGGACGACAGCGGGGTATACTTAAGCCCTCAAAGCCTTGCAATATCTGGCGCTGTAGAGTAAACGGCGGAAAATTTCCATGAAGTTAAGCGGGAGGGCGATATGCAAAAAGCATATCACCCTCCCGCTTATTTTTTATGCGTTCCCCCGTGTCCGCGACGTCAGGAAGGATTCTATCATGGGCGCAACTCAAACCATCCCGAAGCCGTAAAGGCAGCGCTAAATCAGACCATCACCGCCGCACTTAAGCGACTGAACTATCGTGTTACCAGCGACAAGGCATTTACAAGGGACCGCGCACTCACTCTGGAAATTATGATCCGCCTACTGTTCTCCACGAGCGGCGGCAGTCTGCAAAAGGAACTCCATTAAAATTTTACAATATAAATATTGGTTTGATAAAAAATAATCCCATCCTCCTGCTTTATGCAAAGAGATGGGATTATTTTGCCATATCACGGTACAGGAACGTCACGATTTGCTCCCGGGTGCAGGTGCTGTTTGGGCTGAAGGCGGTGGCGCTGGCGACCTTGGTAATTCCCTGCTGAACAGCCCAGGCCACAGCCCTTGTATAATCCGCACCAACGGCCACATCGGCAAACGAGGTGGGCTTTGCGGCGAGACTGCCTGCCAGTTTCCACAGGTTGGTTACGGTGGAGACGTTGGTGCGGGGAGGGGTGAATAAAATAGAACACCAAAGATGGACCAAGATGTTTGGGAAAAATAGAAATAGAAGAGTTAGCATCAGTGTAGTAGGATATAAATAAGTAAAATTGTGGAGCGAGCGCGGGCGTAGAGAAGTGTGATTCCAATGTATGGTAAAGAGAAGAAAATTATATCCATTTTTATTAGTATTGGATTATTATTTACAACTACTTCATTCGCATTATCACCATAGGCAGATACCATCCAAATACAAAATGTTTTAGAATCAGTTTTGGAATCCGATAATGTAGAAAGTATACAAGATGAGTTATCTGCTTTAACACCTATGGAGTCCCTAAAAGTTTTACAAGAATTGGCGACTCTTTCAGAAGAAAATAACGCCCCTTCTTTACTGAAAGTGGTATCGGCAATAGATATTAAAGCGATTGGTGAGCAAATCACAGAAACGCAGTATTGATACCTTAGAGTCAGATACGTTAACAGAAACATATGTACTATCTTTTATAGATATATTTCATAGTACTCATGAGATAACAGATTATCTTCAAAACATGATTGATGCGATAAAGAGGTATTTGTTTGAGAATGAGGATGATAAGAAAGCGAGATCTTATATAATTGGGATATCCCACCATCAGCATTTGACTCGAGTGATGTATTGAATCTGGAAAGGATTATTTTGGATGCTGATTAATATTCACATTGATGAATTTAAAAAAAACACGGCTGTATATGCCCTTGCGGAAATTCCAACAAAGGAATCTGTAGAACCGTTTGCTAATAATTATATTTCGATTAATCCGTCTGTCGTTCGCTATTATTTAAATGTGCAAAATGAAGTTTTGCAAATATTTATAGTAGGAGATGACCAAGATTTAATTGAAGATATCATTACATTGGCTCAATATGGGAAAGCACAAAAATTCCTGGAATCGGTGCTTTTGCATGCAATTGGAAATATAGAATTAGTGACTTCTACAAATCATGCTTTGGAGAATATATCTAGTATGCTCGAATATGAGTCAAGAGCAATCATTGGGAGAAAAGGGTATGCTATTTTTCGAGACGGAGTTTTGGCGATTGAATGGCACTCTGGAATACACAATAGTTTAAATGTAATACACATTGGTGGACCCGTAGAATATGTTTCAGAGGCTCCATATTCTACCTTTGTGGGATCAAATACTTTTAAAGGGGTGTATGATGCAAGATCAACGTTAAGTACCAGCGACAGGGAAGATATATTAAACATCGCATCCTCGCTGATCTCACAACATATTGGATATTCCGTGACTGCGCCAGAGATTAATTTGAACATTTCGGTTGCCCCCAACAGTAAGATTCAACCGTATCAGATTGCGGCACGGAGATGTGACCAAGTGGTGGAGTATTGTTATGAATATAACGGCATTCCAATTTTAGGCGGCTCCACATGGAATATCTGCTATCCCGCCAACTGGAATAACCATGCAATGACGCCTAGAACGCAAAGTGGCGCCATGGTCAAGATATATGACACGTTTTCATAAATAGGGGAAAAGAAATGAAAGAACCAGAAGAATACCGCCTGAATTCGCTTGTCCTATTTGCGGTTGCAACGGTGTCTATCCTCTTTACGCTGCCTGGGCTGCTGTATGACTATTATACAAAGAGCCCGGTGTGGTATGGTGTGTTGCTGGCCGTATCCCTGTCACTGAACGCGGGCTGGTGGACCTGGATGTACCAGGCGGGGAAAACCCATCGCCTTCGGTATGGGAGGGCAATCCTGTATTTTTTACTGTGCGCCGTGGTGGTGGCGTTTCAAATGCACAAGCAGATGGATGCGTTGGCGTACTTATTGCTTCCCACCGCGATGGTGGTTTTCCTCTGGCAGCGCGTCTGCGAGGTTTTTATCCAAGAAAAGAACGTGCTGGAGAGCGCGGCCCAATGTATCCCCGTCGTTCTTTTGTCGCTTTTTTATCTCTGGGGGTATTGTCAGGAAAGAGGAAAATGAGGATAGGCAGCGCCTCTGTGCAGAGCGGTAGGAGGGCCTTTTCCATGGGGCGTTCATGGATAGGCAAGGGGGGTGGCTTCGCTGCGGAGCCGCCCCTTCTCCAAACTGCAAAGGGTGCTATGGAAATGGGCAGATGAACTGGATGTCATCATCAAAAAGCTCTACGAGTCTTTTGCGGTTGGGCGAATTTCAGATGAACGCTTTGATAGTCTGCTGGCGGAATATGAAGCAGAACAAAAAACTTTGCGCTCGGAGCCCCGGAAAAGGTGGATGGGGATCGAGTGCAGGAAGTGGAGATATATAAACTTTATGGGATACTTTGCAGCACCCTTGCCGGAACTGACACCAGCGAAAGAAAAGCGGCAGGAATACCTGCGTAAGCATCTTATATAAAGCAGAGAGCGATACAAGGCACTGAAGGAGGGCACCCGAAAAGTTGGAGAGCCATTTCAGATTGTGTGCAAGTGTTGCAGGAAGGCCTTTGAATCCAAAATGTCCAATGCGATGTTCTGCGATCAAAATTGCCGTGCTAAGTATTGCCGGCAGGAAGCGGCGAAAAAACGAGAATGTACTCGTGAAAACTGCGGAACTGTTTTTACTACAGTTGGAAGCCCTTATTCATGGGGTGGTATATTACCACCCCATCTCGCTGCCTGCCTGTGTCAACCTGCCATCGTCAGTTTGACACAGATAACAGAGGTGGAACAAAGCGCTCCACCTCTGTTGCTTAGGAGTCGTAATTCACAGCTCCCTTTTGTGATAAAGGGGTGAGCAATTCCATCATTCCCTTGGAAGCCAAGGTGGTCAATGTTATCTACGCCGCAAACAAAACCCGCCGGCGTGATCGCACCTTGACAAGAGAAGATTGATTTCGAGGAAGCCGGGGGATGCCATATCTCCTGGCTTTTTCTCGCCGGTCTATTGACAAACCCTACTCAATAGGGTAAGATAAGTATAAAGACAATCACCAAAATTAGGAAGAACTCAAAATGCCTGTACTCAGCACATTCTTTGGTATCATCATTCGTATGTATAGCGAAGTAAATAGCAAGCACAACTTTCCGCATATCCACGCTGAATATTCTGGCGAAGAAGCTGTCGTCACACTCGATGGCGAAACACTTGAAGGCAGCTTTCCGAAAGCTAAAATGAAACATTTGGTCGCTTGAAAGGAAACGATGCTTGTATGGGACCCTGATTATATCAAGCTCACCAGAGAAGAAGCCAAGGAATTGGCTGAGGCCGAGGAGAGCGGATTTGTGAGAGACGATGAGATCGACTGGTCCCAAATTGGTCAGTAAGAACTGATTCTCTGGAGGTTGAGAATGACTATTTTACCACTGAAAGATTTCGATGCAGCTGACATCAAGAGAATACGAAATAGCATTGGAGCAACACAAGTTGCATTTGCTGGCATCCTTGGAGTGTCAAAGAAAGCCGTCGAGGCATGGGAATCTGGGAGAAACAAACCGGATGGACCATCCCGGCGGCTTATTGCGGTAATCGAAGAAGATCCGTTCTTTCCAAGTAAATATGGCCTTGTATTAGATATGCATGAGTTTAACGAAGAAACTAAGGCCGCCTTGCAAGAGTTTTTGGATGGAGAGCGCGGAGACACATTGGATAGTATGAAAAATGCAATGGAAAGTGTCCGGTAGAAGGCTGCAAAATGAGTATGATTTCATGCAAGGATATGAATATCCTTTTTGCCGTCACCTTCAGTGATGCCATGCTCCTCCGTAGGGTTGCTTCCCTGACAGTTTTGTGGTATCATAGATGGGCCTGCGCCGGACGCAGATCATTTTGAGAAAGAGGAATTTGATGTTTGTACTATTGAAACAGGAAGGAAAGGCCCGCAGAGGGGAATTCCATACCGTTCACGGCGTAATTCAGACGCCTGTTTTTATGAATGTGGGTACAGCAGCCGCCATCAAAGGTGGTGTTTCCACCATGGATCTGCGGGAAATCGGCACTCAGGTGGAACTGTCCAACACCTATCATCTGCACCTTCGACCTGGAGATCAGGTGATTCGGGATATGGGAGGCATACACAAGTTTTTCAACTGGGATCGTCCAGTGCTCACCGACAGCGGAGGATTCCAGGTGTTTTCTCTGGCTGGCCTTCGTAAAATCAAAGAGGAAGGGGTCACTTTTGCCTCTCATTTGGACGGCCATCGGATTTTCATGGGACCGGAGCAAAGCATGCAGATTCAATCCAACATTGCCTCTACCATTGCCATGGCTTTTGATGAATGTATTGAAAATCCTGCAGAATATGATTATGTATCTCATTCCATTGACCGCACCACCCGTTGGCTGATTCGCTGCAAACGGGAAATGGACCGGCTCAACAGTCTGGAGGGCACCATCAACCCTCACCAAATGCTGTTTGGGATCAATCAGGGCAGTACCTACGCGGATTTGCGTGTGCGGCATATGAAAGACATCACCCAGCTGGACCTGGACGGTTATGCCATCGGAGGTTTGGCGGTGGGAGAAACCGCTGAAGAGATGTATGAAACCATCGAAGTGGTGGAAGAACACATGCCGGTCAATAAGCCCCGTTATCTCATGGGAGTGGGAACCCCTACCAACATCATTGAAGCGGTGTGGAGAGGGGTGGACTTTTTCGACTGCGTCATGCCCTCCCGCAACGCTCGCCACGGTACACTGTTTACCCATCAGGGCATCATGAACATGATGAACGCCAAATACGAGCGGGATGACCGGCCCATTGAAGAAGGCTGTCAGTGTCCCGCCTGCCGGCATTATACCCGCAGTTATATCCGTCATCTCTTTAAGGCCAAAGAAATGCTTGCCATGCGTCTATGCGTGCTGCACAATCTGTGGTTTTACAACCATCTGATGGAAGAGATTCGCAATGCGCTGGATGCGGGAGAATTTGCTGCCTATCGGGCAAAATATTCCCAAATCATGAGCCAGCGCATCTAAAAGGTGAAAAATACAAATTTTTTGTGCTTTTCCAGTTGCGAAAACGGGTATTTTTGATTATAATTATTTCTATATGGAGGTGTATACAATGGAGCAATTACTGGCATTTTCCCCGCTGATCCTTTTGATTGTCCTGTATTATTTCCTGCTGATTCGTCCGCAGAAAAAACGTCAAAAGGCCTTGGATGATATGCGCAACAGTCTGGAAGCCGGCGATGAAGTGGTGACCATTGGTGGTTTTGTAGGCCGCGTGGTCAACACCAAAGAAGATCGGGTGACCATTGAACTGGGTTCCGATAAAACCCGGGTGACGATCATGCGTTGGGGTATCAGCAGCAAGAACGGGGACGAGGCTTGACTCGATTTGCAGTCATAGCCATGCCCTTTTCCGCATACCGTACAGGGAGGTGAGTTTCATGCCAGTTCAGGAACGTCGGCGGCAGCGCCGGCCTGCAAAAAAACCTATGGTGCGCATTCTGCTCATCAGCATTGTGGCAGGAATCTTCATCAGCCTGCTGTGTATGGTGCCGCTGGCATTTCTCATGACCGTCCGCACCTTGAGCGATTCAGTGCTGATTGTCTTTACGGCTTTTCTCACAGCGCTTGGGGCGTTGGTATGCGGCTTTGTCACCACATTTCTGATGGGGAGAAACGGATTGCTCAATGGACTTTTGGGCGGTTTCTGGATGTTTTTTACCCTGTTTTTAATTGGCATTTTTTCCAATTATTCTTTCCAGTTTTCCAAACTGACCCTGATTCAATTTTTGTGCAGCCTGGTAGCCGGTATTGTGGGCGGACTGTTGGCTGTGAATCTCATGCCTAAAAAAAGAAGGCAAACCGCTGTACGTGAAGCCGGTGAACGGCGCCGTCAGCGATAAACCCTTTTCACAAAACAAATACAACACACTTTCAGGAGGAACCTATTATGAACCACATCAAGACTTTGAATCACGCTTGTCTGAAGGAGAGCGCTGCCAAGGGTGGCTGCGGCGAATGCCAGACTTCCTGCCAGTCCGCTTGCAAGACTTCCTGCACTGTTGCAAACCAGAAGTGCGAGCACGCTGACAAGTAAAATTGAGTAACAACCGGAATGGGGAAAGGGACCTTGTTGTCCCTTTCTTTTTCTGTGTAGAGTAAAAAGGAGTACTACATGATCCACAAATATTATATGAACGGCTATTACATCGTACTTGATGTGAACAGCGGCTGTGTACATGTGGTGGACAAGCTGGTGTATGACCTGTTGGATCACCTTCCGAATGGTCCCCAGGGCGACCTGTCGGAAGATGTTTTTGAAGCCATGAAGGAGTACCCTCGCGAAGAAGTGGAGAGTGCCTATCAGGATATCTGCCAACTCACCCAAAATGGACAGCTGTTTTCATCGGATGACTACGAGGAACTGGCCAAAAGTATCCAAAAGGTGGCTCCTGTCAAGGCATTGTGCCTGCATGTAGCCCACGACTGCAATCTTCGCTGTGAGTATTGTTTCGCCTCCACTGGGGAGTACAATTCCCACAAGCGTTCTCTCATGAGCCTGGAGGTGGGTAAGAAGGCCATCGACATGGTCATTCGTGAGTCTGCCAACCGCCGCAATATTGAAATTGACTTTTTCGGCGGAGAACCTCTTATGAATTTTGATGTGGTCAAGCAGCTGGTGTTGTACGCCCGTGAACAAGAAAAAATCCATGATAAGCATTTCCGGTTTACCATCACCACCAATGGCATGCTGCTTACCGATGACAAAATTGATTTCATCAATGAACATATGGACAACATCGTGCTGAGCCTGGACGGCCGGCGGGAGGTCAATGACCGGATGCGAAAGACCGTTACTGGTGCTGGATGCTATGACATTGTGCTGCCCAAATTCAAAAAGGTGGCTGAGAGCCGTCATCAGGATCGCTATTATATCCGAGGCACCTTTACCCGATACAATCTGGATTTCTGCGACGACGTACTCCACTTTGTGGATGAGGGGTTTGAGCAGATTTCAGTGGAGCCAGTAGCCACTGATCCCTCCATGCCCTATGCCATTCAGCCAGAGGACCTGCCAAAGGTATTTGCCGAATATGAAAAGCTGGCGGTCAAACTGCTGGAAAAACGGAAAGAAGGCCACTTCTTCAATTTCTTCCACTTTATGATCGACCTGTCTCAGGGACCCTGTGTCATCAAGCGGCTGCATGGCTGTGGCTGCGGCAATGAATATCTGGCTGTAACGCCGGAAGGCGACATCTACCCCTGCCATCAGTTTGTAGGCATGGAAAATTTCAAAATGGGCAATGTTTTTGACGGCAAACTGGATATGGACATCAAAACATCCTTTGCCTGTACCAATGTGTACACCAAACCGGAATGTAAAAAATGTTGGGCCAAGTTCTATTGCAGCGGTGGCTGCAATGCCAACAGTTATCAATATGCCGGCGATATCCATTTGCCCTATACCATCGGCTGTGAGATGGAAAAAAAGCGCGTAGAATGTGCCATCATGATGAAGGCTGCTCAGGCGGATGCCTAACTAGCCTGTACTAGAAAGAAATCCCCCCGCATAGAGTGTAGTATCTGTGCGGGGGGTGTTTTTTTGAAAAGAAGGTGGAAAGGGCAGTTGCTTCCCATAGATGGACCAGTACGAACCTTATTTTTTCTGTGTTTGCTTTTTGCAGCAGGGGTATCCACTGGCGCATATGCAGTGCGATTTGTAGAATCACAGGATCTGAGCTCCATAGCCGCGGTCTTTGAGGACCTGAACGCCATCTGGCAGGAGGGGAGAGGAGAGTATGCCCAACTGGCCTACTCACTGCTGAAACACACCCTTCAGACAGGCGTGGCGCTCTTCGCGCTGGGCTTTACCATGCTGGCGCCGATGCTTTCTCCCTGTCTGCTGGCATGGCAGGGATTTTCCATGGGATTTGCTGCATGCAGCATTTTATCAGGTGTTTCACTGCATCCCTATCGTACTGCCATGGCTCACGTACTGCTGCACAATATGCTGCTTTTACCGCTTTTTTTGCTGATGGGAGCGGAGAGCATTCGGTTTTCCTGGCGTCTAATCTGCCAGCTGCGTCATCCTCATCATGGGCAGCCACCACTGGAAAAGGAAATGGGCCGGTATTTTATCCGTTTTTTTGTGCTGCTTACCGCTGCTTCTTTGCTCTGTCTGTTGGCGGCGTGGGGGATAAAGCTGTGTCTGACGGTGGGTCTTGCGGTTCCATCCGTACCTGATTGAGAGGATTGGAAGCAGAGGCTTCTCGCAGCCGTTCCTCCGAAATATGTGTGTAAATCTGAGTGGTGCTGAGCTGTTCATGGCCAAGGATTTCCTGCAGTGAACGCAAATCCGCACCGCCATGCTGATACATCAGGGTGGCAGCGGTGTGACGCAACTTATGCACTGAAAATTTTTGGGGATTCAGGCCGGCTTCGCCCAGATATTTTTTCACCAGCCACTGGACCGTTTTCACACTGATCCGTTTTTTGAGGCGACTCAAAAAAAGAGCGTTTTTGTCTTTGACTCCATCGACGGGCCGTACCTGTAAATATTGCTGAATGGCAGCCAAACAGGCATCGTTGAGATAAATGGTTCGTTCTTTATTGCCTTTACCGGTAATCGTGATCCGATCTTCCCGAATATCCGGAATGTCAATGGAAACCAGCTCAGAGAGACGCATTCCACAGTTGAGAAACAATGTAATAATGGCATAATCCCGTTCCCGGTCAGGACCCTGTATGGATTGCAACAAATGTTCGCTTTCTGAAAGAGTCAGATACCGAGGAAGGGATTTTTTTTGTTTTGGAGTATCCAGCGCCGCTGTGGGATTGTTTTCAATCAAATGAGCGCGTGTGGTGAGATATTTATAATAAGAACGCAGAGAAGATGTTTTTCTGGCCCGAGAGCTGGCAGAAAGTCCACGGTATTGAGCCAGAAAATTCATATATTCATACAGTGTTCCCAGATCTACGTTATTGAGGTCCTGCAGTGAAATCCCATCAATGGAAATGGCTTCAAAATATTCTTCATCAGAAGCCTTGCTGCGGATATCAGGAAAATCTTTTTTCATCTGCAAAAATCGAAAAAAGGTTCGTAAATCAAAATAATATTCTTCCACAGTTCGTCTGGATTTTCCGCTGATGGTTTCCATATAAGTTAGAAAATCCCGCAGGATTGCGGGTGCGCTGGTAATGTGATCCATGATCGATACTCCCAAAAGCCTCCACTCAATTATACAAAATTCTTATTTTGTATAATTATATTTGCTCTTACAATTCATTCCAATTCAGCTGCAACAGCTGTGAAAAATCACTCACATAACGATCTGCGGTTTCCTCTACCTTTTTGGCATCCTGTGCAAACAACGGCTCCGAAAAACCCACCACATAGCATCCTGCATTTTTGGCGCTTTCAATGGCGTGCAGCGAATCTTCAAAAACTACGCAATCCTCTGCATGTAAATGTAACTTTTGAGCAGCTGCTTCAAAAATCCCTGGATCGGTTTTTTCCAATCCAAGATCTGCTGCTGTTAAAATCCATTCCATGTATGGCTTCAATCCATATTTTTCTACAATGTGATCTAAAATTCTACGGCCATTGCTGGTAAGGATCGCCATTTTGCGGTCTCGATTTTTCTCCAAAAATTCCAATACACCTGGTTTTAGTGAAGTTTGGCGATCATACCGCTGGCACATCACTTCTTCCCATTCCCGCAGAATTTCATCTGGTGTTTTTTGGGGCAGATAATGCTCCGCCACATATTGCGCAGAGGTGTTGAGTGCCTGCACCTTCAGGATGTCATTCAATCCCTCACTGGGCTCTAAACCATAGCTCTGCAGATACTCTTCTGCAAAGCCATCCCAAACTCCCATCGAATTGATGAGTGTACCATCCATATCAAATAAAAATCCTTTTCTCATACCATCTTCCTCAATTCCACTGATCCGTCACTTGCCGGAAAGAAGCTGTGGCGGCCTCAATATCAGGCTGAGCCAAAATTCCGGAGATGACTGCCACTCCATCCATTCCCCTCCCCTGCAGCTGGGACACATTGTCCAGAGAAATTCCTCCGATGGCAACTACAGGAATGGAAACAGCTTCACAAATATCCTGTAAAACCTGATGATCCAAGGGTTTAGCGTCCAACTTGGTGCTGCTGCCGAACACCGCACCCACTCCCAGATAATCTGCTCCGTTTTTCTGGGCTTCCAACGCCAATTCTACCCGATTGCAGGTGACACCGATGATTTTATCAGCGCCCAGTTTGGCGCGGGCTTCCGCCAGTTTCATATCACTTTGGCCGATGTGTACCCCATCTGCGTCAGCTTCCAAAGCAATCTCCACGTCGTCGTTGATGAGAAGAGGCACCTGATAGCGAGCGGTCAGTTTCTTCAGCTGCAAAGCCAATTGCAAAAACTCCTCATGGGAGGTATGTTTTTCCCGCAACTGTACACAGGTAGCTCCGCCCTTTAGCGCCTCTTCTACCACTTCTTCCAAAGTACGACCGTTGAGCCAGGTTCGATCTGTCACCAGATAGACCTTCATAGCCTGTTTTACATTCCAGTTCATGCTGTTTCCCACTCCATTTTATCCAAAGAAAATGAGGCCATGCACTGCATGACCTCATTTATTGTATCATATTTTTGCCTGTCAGGCAATGAGCCTCTTACTGCTTGCTCTTTATGTACTCATCGATGGCAGCAGCAGCCTTCTTGCCAGCACCCATGGCCAGAATTACCGTAGCGGCACCTGTCACAGCGTCACCACCGGCATATACGCCTTCCTTGGAGGTCTTGCCGTCCTCATCGGCTACGATACAGCCCTTGCGGTTGGTTTCCAGACCCTTGGTGGTGGACTTGATCAGGGGGTTGGGAGAAGTACCAATGGACATGATCACAGCATCCACATCCAGCACAAACTCGCTGCCGGGCTTCTCAACAGGTCTTCTTCTTCCGGATTCATCGGGCTCGCCCAGTTCCATCTCGATGCACTTGATGCCAGTTACCCAGCCGTTTTCATCGCCCAGGATCTCCACAGGATTGTTGAGCAGCTTGAACACAATGCCCTCTTCCTTGGCGTGGTGTACTTCTTCCGCTCTAGCAGGCAGTTCGGCCTCGCTCCGACGATATACAATGTATACGTCAGCGCCCAGACGCTTTGCACATCTGGCAGCATCCATGGCCACGTTACCACCGCCTACTACTGCTACGCACTTATTCTTGCGGATGGGAGTGTCATATTCATCCTTGTATGCCTTCATCAGGTTGATACGAGTGAGGAATTCGTTGGCAGAATATACACCATTGAGGTTTTCACCAGGGATGTGCATGAAGGAGGGCAGACCAGCACCGCTACCAATGAACACAGCTTCGTAGCCGTCTTCAAACAGCTCATCCACCGATACCACCTTACCGGTTACCATATTGGTTTCAATGTCCACGCCCATATCCTTCAGCTTCTGGATTTCAGCCTGTACAATTTCCTTGGGCAGACGGAACTGGGGAATGCCATACATCAGCACGCCGCCAGCTACGTGGAAGGCTTCCAGGATGGTCACCTGATACCCCATCTTGGCCAGGTCACCAGCACAGGTCAGACCTGCAGGGCCAGCGCCCACAACGGCAACTTTATGGCCATTGGAAACGGGCTTTTCTTCTTTTTCGTGGATGTTTTCCATGGCCCAGTCTGCCACAAAACGTTCCAGACGGCCGATGCCAACCGGTTCGCCCTTGATGCCACGAACACATTTGCCCTCACACTGGTTCTCCTGGGGACATACACGTCCGCACACAGCAGGCAGAGAGTTGGTTTCCTTGATCTTGTAGTAAGCGCCCTTGAAATCGCCCGCGGCCACCAGAGAAATAAACTCGGGAATTTTTACGTTTACAGGGCAACCAGCCACGCAGGGCTTGTTTTTGCAGTTGAGGCAACGAGTGGCTTCATTGACAGCCATCTCAGCGGTATAGCCCAGAGCCACTTCCTCAAAGTTCTTATTTCTTACGTCAGGTGCCTGTTCGGGCATCTTGGTTTTTTCCAAACACATATTTGCCATCGAAATCCACTCCTTACTTGGACAGCTTATCAGCCTGTGCCATCATATTACAATAGTGATCTGCGGCCTCTCTCTCCTGAGGCTTGTACATCTGGCTTCTGCGAATTGCTTCATCAAAGTCCACCTGATGACCGTCAAAATCAGGACCGTCCACACAGGCAAACTTGGTTTCGCCGCCCACGGTCAGACGACAGCCGCCGCACATGCCGGTACCGTCGATCATCACAGGGTTCATGCTCACGATGGTCTTGACACCGTACTTCTTGGTCAGCTCGCACACAAACTTCATCATGATCAGGGGACCGATGGCGATAACAGCATCATACTGATTGCCAGCTTCCAGCAACTCCTTGAGAGCGTCGGTGACAAAGCCCTTGTTGCCGTTGGAACCATCGTCGGTCTTCACATACAGATTGGTGCAGGCAGCCCGCATTTCATCTTCCAGGATGATGATATCCTTGGTACGGAAACCGGCGATCATATCCACTTCACAGCCCAGGCTGTGCAGCTTCTTAGCCTGGGGATAAGCGATGGCGCAGCCCAGACCGCCGCCGATAACGGCTACCTTCTTGAGACCTTCAGTGTGAGAGGCAATGCCCAGAGGTCCCACAAAGTCGCTGATATACTCCCCTTCTTCCTTGTCGCGGAGCATCATGGTGGTCTTGCCTACCACCTGGAAAATGATGGTGACAGTGCCCTTTTCCCGATCAAAATCAGCCACTGTCAGAGGAATCCGTTCGCCCTCTTCATTGACACGCAAAATGATGAACTGACCGGGTTCACATTTTTTCGCGATCTTGTCAGCCTGAATTTCCATCAGGATGACCTGTTCGTTCAAAACCTTTTTCCGAACGATCTTGTACATATTGCTCACTCCTTGTCCCTTTTATATGAAATTTTGCAAGTTTACACGCTTATTCATTATATACGATTCCCACTGTAATTTCAACAGATTGTGAATATTTCTACAAAAAAGAGTGTGGAAAAATTTCCACACTCTTTTGCACATCATAAAAGACCCAATTTCATGAGTACCATCCCACCCATCTCACGGGCCCAATATCCAGCTCGCAGCATCAAAGGTGCTCTGGAAGATACAGTCCCGCTGGCAGGAGCGCCTTCTCTGTCAAACAGCTCCAACGCCCGGCTCTGGTGATAGTCATCGGTGATAATGACCATAGAAGTGCTCCATCCTTCTTGTCTGGCAATATCCAGACTGTTGTGGATGTTCTCTTCGGTATTGTGGGATTCATTTTCCTGCCTGATGCGGCTGGGGTCAATCCCTCGATCTTCCAGCCACTGGGCCATGCATTCACTTTCCGCCATGGGCTCGTCCGGTCCCTGGCCTCCGCTGACAATGCACACCGCCTCCGGATTCTCGTTAAGATAGGAAAGCGCTGCTTCCAGCCGTCCCTGCAACATCATGGAAGGCTCTCCACTGGGATACACCTGACAACCCAGCACAATGGCCACAGGCTGTTGCTGGGTTAGAGGTTCCAAAGACGCCTGCTGGTTCATCTGAAACAGCAGTGCCGCGCACAGAGCGATACCTCCCACCAGCACCATTCGAATCATCCAGCAAAGCCACCGGATATGCCTGTCCAGCCACTGGGCAAGCCAGGGCCATAATAGGCAACCCATCCCACCAGCCAGCAGCGCGGCATTTCCGATGTGAAACACTCCATAGGGCAAAGATCCGAAGCCCAGTGTCAGCAAAACAACCCCCAGTACAATACAAAATACCCTCTCCCCCCACAGGAAGGGATGGAGTTTTTGTCTCATAGGTCGTTGCGAATCAAATCCTCATAGCTTTCCCGCTGCACAACCAGCTTGCTCTCACCATTCCGAACAAACACCACAGGAGGGTTGGGAATGCGGTTGTAATGGGAAGCCATGGAATAGTTATACGCCCCGGTGGCCAATGTGGCCAGGATATCTCCCGCGTGGGGCTGCTGCAGTGCCACGTCCTTCCCCAACAGGTCGCCGCTTTCACAGCACTTGCCTGCGATGGTGACACAGGCATCTTTTTTCTCATTCATACGATTGGCCAGTTCAAAGGTGTACTCCGACTGATACAGGATATACCGAGGGTTGTCCGGCATACCGCCGTCCACCGATACATAAGTGCGAATGCCGGGAATTTCCTTGACACCTCCAACAGTGTACAGAGTGATACCCGCCGGTGCCACTAGACTGCGTCCAGGTTCCATGAGAATCCGGGGCAGACGGATCCCACGCTGCGCACATACCTTTTTAACCGCCACCGACACCTCACGGATGTACTGGTCATATTCCACCGGGTCGTCGTTTTCAGTATACTTGATGCCAAAACCACCGCCCAGATTCAGCTCGGTCATTTCGTGGCCCAGCTTGTCCTTCACATCCGCCATAAAGTTCAGCATCACTTCTGCGGCGTGGACAAAGGGATCCAGATCAAAGATCTGCGAACCAATGTGGCAGTGAACGCCCACGACCTGTACATGAGGGGTATGCAGTGCCTTTTCCACAATATCCAGCGCCTCACCGGTTTCCAGCGCAACACCAAACTTGGAGTCAATCTGACCTGTCTGGATAAAGCTGTGGGTGTGGGCGTCGATGCCCGGCTTGATGCGGAACAGAATGTGAGCGGTGCAATTCATCTCGTTGGCCAGCTCACTGAGCCGCTGCAGTTCTTCTGCATTGTCCACTACAATACGGCCCACTCCGTTTTCCAAGGCCATTTTCAGCTCATCCTGGGTTTTGTTGTTGCCGTGGAAATACACCTTCTCCATGGGAAATCCAGCCTTCAGAGCGGTGTACAATTCACCGCCGGATACCACATCCACGCCCAGACCTTCTTCCTTCGCCACCTGATAGATGTACTTGCAGGAGAACGCCTTACTGGCGTACAAGGCCAGACCGTTTCCATTGTAGTAAGTATCCAGTGCGTTTTTATAAATCCGGCAGTATTTCCGGATGAGATCTTCATCCATCACATAGAGTGGAGTGCCGTACTGCTGGGCCAGCTGTACAGTGTCCATCCCGCCGATGGTCAAATGCTTCTGTTCATTGATTCCCAAACATTCTGAAATCATGCTTCGACCTCCTCGTTGGTTTTCTTTTGTATATGCTGTTGGATGTGCTCCAACAGTGCTTCCCGGCCTGTTCCCTTTTCCGCTGAAAATACCAGCACAGGGATTTCCGGCTCCAGCTGCAGTTCTGTGCGGATCATGGCACAGTTTTCCTGTGCCGCTTTGGCGGAGAGCTTGTCTGCCTTGGTACACACCACCATAAATGGCCTGCCGCACTGTTTCAGCCAGGCCACCATGGTACGGTCATCTGCGGTGGGCTTATGCCGTATGTCGATGAGCTGAATCATCAGCCGCATGTCGGCTGTGGAATTGAGATAACCGTCAATCAGACGCCCCCAGCGCTCCCGTTCTTTTTGAGAGACCTTGGCGTAACCATAGCCTGGCAGGTCTACGAATAGCAGCGTTTTGTCAATTTCATAAAAATTGATGGTGGCGGTTTTTCCCGGAGCCGAACTGGTGCGGGCCAGATTTTTGCGCAGCAGCAACCGGTTGATCAGAGAGGATTTCCCCACGTTGGATCGGCCGATCATCACAATATGCGGCAGCGGATCATCGGGAATCTGATGGAGATTGCCAGCGGAAATGCGAAGGTTTGCGTTATTCAAATTCATGGTCCCTCTCCTTTTTACTGGGCAATCCGGCCGGAAGGCTGTTTGTCCCGCTCTCCATGATAGGAATTTCCCGCGTCAGGGAGCTCTTTTTTCTCTGACTTGGATGGCAAATACTGATTGCCTTTTTCCACTGGTGCCAAGGCTACCGCCAATACTTCATCCATGTTGGAAGCGGTGACAAACCGTACATGTTCCCGTACCGCAGGATCAATTTCTTCCAAATCCCGCTGGTTTTCCCGGGGAATAATCACCGTCTTCATGCCATGCTTGTAGGCCGCCATGGTTTTTTCCTTGAGTCCTCCAATGGCCAGCACCCGTCCACGGATGGTCACTTCACCCGTCATGGCCACATCATGCAGCACCGGAGTTCCCGTCAGAGCCGAAACAATGGCTGTCGCCATGGTAATACCGGCAGAAGGCCCATCCTTGGGAATGGCTCCCTGAGGGAAATGAATGTGAATGTCGTTGTTTTTGTAAAATTCCTCATCAATTCCCAGCTGACTGCACCGGCTGCGGATGTAACTGATGGCAGCATGAGCCGATTCCTTCATCACATCTCCCAGACTACCGGTGAGCTCAATTTTACCGGAGCCCTTCATCACATTGACTTCCACATACAGGATATCGCCGCCCACCTGGGTCCAGGCAAGGCCGCATACCACACCCACTTCGTCTTCCTTACAGGTAGCGTCGGGCAGATACTTGATGACACCTAAATAATCGTGCAGATTTTTGCGGGTAACAGAAACCCGACTGACGCCATCTTCTACCATGCGCACCGCGGCTTTACGGCACACCTTTGCCAGTGCCCGCTCCAAATTCCGAACACCCGATTCCCGGGTGTATCCTTCTATGATGGCATTGATGGCATCATCGCTGATGGAGAGACTGCGCCGCTCCAGCCCGTGTTTCTTCATCACCTTAGGCAGCAGATGCTTCCGGGCGATATGTACCTTTTCCTCCTGGGTATAACTGCCCAGTTCGATGACTTCCATACGGTCCAGCAGCGGACGTGGGATGGTATCCAGCGTGTTGGCCGTCACAATAAACAGTACATCGGACAGATCCACCGGCAATTCCACATAATGATCCCGAAACGCCACATTCTGTTCTCCATCAAAGGCTTCCAAAAGCGCTGCAGCAGGGTCTCCCCGGAAATCACTGGCCATCTTGTCCACTTCATCCAGCATCATCACACAGTTGCGGCTTCCGCTTTGAATCAAAGCGGAAATGATACGACCGGGCATGGCGCCAATGTAGGTCTTACGGTGACCGCGGATATCGGCCTCATCCCGCACACCACCCAGAGAAAGGCGTACAAACTTGCGCCCCATTGCCTCTGCCACTGAGTGTCCAATGGAGGTCTTACCCACTCCAGGCGGGCCCACCAGACAGAGAATCTGTCCTTTCAAATCCCGGTTGAGCTGCTTGACAGCCAGAAATTCAAGGATTTGTTCCTTGACCTTTTCCATGCCATAATGCTCAGCATCCAGCAATTTACGTGCTTTGGGTACGCTGAGACGATCTCGGGTGGTGGTACTCCAGGGAATAGAGAGTACCGTATCCAGATAGGTACGGATGACCATGCCTTCCGACGACCCCTGAGAAGTGCGGCTCAGCCGGTCCACTTCCTTGAGGAGTTTTTCCTGGATCTCTTCCGGGAGCTTCAAGTCCATGATCCGCTGGGTGAATGCTTCACATTCCTTCTGAATGCCGTCGCCTTCATCCAGTTCAATCTGAATGGCCTTGAGCTGCTCCCGCAACACATATTCTCGCTGATTCTTGTCGATTTGCTCTTTGACTCGTTTGGCCACAGATGCCTCGACTTCCATTACATCAATTTCACGTTTCAGAAAAACAGTGAGCTTTTCGGCGCGCACATAGGGATCAAATTCTGCCAGAATTTCTTGCTTATCCTCCATGCGAAGGGCAATGTTGGCGCAGATCAGATCCGCCAACCGGCCGGGATGATTGCAGTCCATTACCTTGAGAATGATGTCATTTCCACTGCGATTTTGATAGGCGCAATATTCATCAAAAGCATCCCGCAAGGTGGACACATAAGCCATGGCCTCTACACTTTCTTCATCCACCGGAACTTCATCCACCAGCGTGATGTTGCCCCGCAGACAGGGAGTTTGACCGGTGAGTTCCTCCAGAATGCCCCGGCTGATTCCTTCCACCAGCACACGCATATTGTCGCCCGGCATACGCAAAATCTGCTTAATGCGAGCCATGGTACCCACCTGAAACAGATCGTCTTTGCCGGGATTGTCAGTGGAGAGCTGTTTCTGGGCAACCAGAAAAATATTCTGCCCTTCCCGCATGGCCTGTTCCAGCGATTTGACCGACCGTTCACGGCCCACGTCAAAATGAATGTGAATCCCGTTGAATACCACCAGTCCCCGTAGGGCTAGTACAGGAATGTTTTCCACTCGTTTCCCTTGTTTTTCCTCTATTTCCAATAACATAGCATTATTTTCACTCATATCCATTACCTCCGTATGACAGCTGTCCATGCAAACTGTCATTCTTATTATAATATCCGCCTCCTGTTTTTTCAAGCCGAAGCTCTTATTTTTGCATATTTTTACACAGCATCCTGCAATTTGAATACTCTTTTTGTATAGATATGTTCTTTTACTGCTGTTGCTGTGCCCACCGCAGAACACCCTGGGCAATGGAAGCGGCCATCTGATTTTGCCCGCTGGTACTGGTGAGGAACTGGTAATCACTTTCGTTGGCAATGAACCCCGTTTCAATCAAAATAGCGGGGCACTGGGTGATCCGGCAAAGTGCCAGCGCCTGTTCTGCGATTCCCCGGTCTTTCCGTCCCAGATCTTCAATCAGTTTGTCCTGGATCAGCTGCGCCACCGACTTGGAGTGCTCCAGCGTGTACAGCGTCACAATGCCGTTGGCATCCCGGAAATTCCCCGTCCGCACCAAGTCGTTGACGTGAATGGAAATGGAGATGTCCGGGTCAGCTGCCCGTACCAACGCAGGCCGGTCTGCGGTTTCAATTCTCACATCAGTGGTTCGGGTCATCACCACAGTGGCGCCCATCTGTTCCAGCTGATCGCGCACCTTGAGGGCCAATGCCAGCGTAATGTCCTCTTCATTGGGCTGGCCGCTGATCAGGCTCACCGCCCCCGGATCACTGCCGCCATGGCCCGCATCTACATAAACTACCATATTTTCCATGGGACGATCCCCGGAAGTCAGCTGAGGCGGAGATTTCAGAGAAAATACCATCTCTCCGTTTTCATAGGAAACCTTATAGCCATAATAGTGATCCGCCTGGTGTAAGGTAAAGGTATACTGAGCCAAATGGTCGGAAACCTGTTGAAATTCCACCGACTGCACCAGCGTATTTTCCTCCAGAGAGGGCAGCGGCTTTCCCTGTACCTCAAAGAGATTCAATGTGACGGTTCCGCCGCTCACCTGTACGGTATAGGGCGCATTTTCCAGCATGGCAAAGCGCATTTCCAGAAAACGTCCCTGCTGAGAGGCCTTTGCGCTGCTCATTACATTGTCCGTCAAAGAATCCAATTCCACCGTTTTCACAGTCACCGAAGATTTGGGAACATAGATTCCGCTGCGCAGCTTATAAAAGCTGCCGCTCTCCGAAGCGATGACATCGGTGGCTCCCCGCACCAACGGCGTGCTGCGGGCATAGCTGGTGGAAGGTCCTGTGCGGGTCACCGCTTCATCCACCGCCACCGTGGCCACTCGCGCAGTGGTCACCGGTTTCTTCACTGTAATGGTATGGGGAGAAGTAACAGAACTGTATTTTCCCATATATTTCGCATGGAAAACCGGCTGCCCCAAGGGTAATTCCACCCGGTTTACCAGAATTTCCGGCAGTGTGAAACTGCCGGTATATCCAGCCAATGTATTGCCGGTGTGATCCGCGTCTCCCGCTTCCTTTTCCAGCGGAATGGTGTAGGGCCCAAGCTCTACCCATACCTTTTCCGCACCGCCGGGCGCGTTGCAGGAGAACGTCACCAGCGTTCCGCTGTCCTGGGACAGATTCACCGCGGGCAGCAGAGAATCCTCTGCGATTCCCTCACCGGTCTGGCCGCTTCCGGGAATTTCCATTTCATCCAGTGGAACTTCCTCCACGTACAACTGGGTCAGCTGATCTTTGATGCCCAGCGTATTGGCGGCCAGTGCGCTATAACCATAATACAGATCGCCTGATACACCGCCATAGGCCGCATTGCTCTGCAGCTGGCGGAGAATTTCCCCTCCATCCTGCCAGGGAGCTTTCATGCTGGAGTCTCCCATTTTATACACCGCATGACCAATGTACAGCGGCACATCTTCCTTTGCGCACAAATCCGACCACCAGCGCATAATGGTTTCATAATCCGAGGTGGAATGCCCGATCTCCCAGTAAATCTGAGGAGCAATGTAATCTACATAGCCCTTTTCCACCCAGCCTTTGGTATCGGCAAACTGGTGGAAATAGGTGGAATAAGTGTTGGAAATGGCAATTCCGGACTGGGTCATCTGGGTACGGTTGGCCCACAGCGGAGAGGGACTCACGCCAAATACAGCGCCGTTGCCCTTGTCCTGTACCACCTGATGGACTTCCTTCATCAAAGTGTCCAGATTGTTGCGCCGCCAATCTCCCTTTTGGGTAAAACCACTTCCGTATTTCTGATAGGATTCATCGTCGGGAAAGCTGTACTGGGCATTGTTGGGATAAAAATAATCATCAAAATGAATTCCATCCACATCGTAATTGTCGAGAATTTCCGCAACACCATCCACGATCAATTGCCGCACCTCCGGCTGACCAGGATCGTAATACAAAATGCCATCTCCAGCTGCTACCACATATTCCGGATGCTGACGGGCCGGATTGTCCTCCGACAGACTGCCAATGTCCTGATTGGGGTTTGCAGTACTACCCACCGTCACCCGCAGCGGATTGATCCACGCATGCAGTTGAATTCCCGCAGCATGGGCCTGCTTTATAATATAGGCCAACGGATCAAAGCCATCGGCATTTTCCTTACCTTGTGTGCCCGTGAGCACCGAAGACCATGGGAAAATCTCAGAGGGGTACAAAGCGTCCCCCATGGGCCGCACCTGAAAGAAAATGGCATTGAGTCCCATCTCCTGTGCGTTTTTCACAATGGCATCCAGCTCCTGTTTTTGCTGCTGGGCTGAAAGACCCTGCTTGGACGGAAAATTGATATTGTATACGGTGGCAATCCAAGTTCCCCGCATTTCTTCTTCTTTTTCTGCGGCTGTGGCCTGTGGCGCAACCAATAGTGTGGCCATGACGGCTACAGCCAATAGAGTGCTGATCATTCGAAACAGTTTCTTCATGACTTCCCCTTTCCCTAAACGCCTGGCAGAAATCACTGCTCTGCCTTGTCTGATTTGGAGTTATTATAGCATTTTTACACCAAAAAAGATAGAACATTTTGTGAACAAATGCCGGTACATTCTGGGTATACCCCCATCTTCACAAAATGATTGACTTTCCCGCTCCCCCTCCCGTATGATGAAAGAAGAAAGCAAAGGAGGCGATTGGTCTTGTTTTTTATAGGAGGCGTAAGCCATCAGGAAAAAGAATTGGGGAAATACAACAATTTGATCTGCCCGGTCTGTGGAGCGTATACCATGCTTCATCTGTTCATGAGTTGTTCGGTACTGCATTTCTTTTTCATTCCTCTTTTTCGATTTGGCAGGCAATACTATGGAGTGAGTCAATGCTGTGGCTCCTCCTTTGCGTTGGCCCCGGACAAGGGACGGGCGCTGGAAAAAGGAGAGCTGGTGGAGCTGTCTCCCGATGATTTTCAGGTGCTGCATCGCGGACAGGCTCTACGCCGCTGCCAGACCTGTGGACGGGAGGCAGATCCCTCTTTTGCCTACTGTCCTTATTGTGGAAAACCATTGTGAAAGGAGAATCCTGCCATGCTGTACAACCTTATGACCATGCCCTTGTGGAAATTCCTGCTATACTTTTATGCGGTATGGAATCTGCTGGTATTTTTGCTCTATCTGTATGACAAAACCATCTCTAAAACAGGTTCGGTGCGTCTTCGAGTGGCCGAACAGACTCTGTTGCTTTCCGCATTTCTATTGGGTGGGACCGGCGCCTGTGTGGGAGTATTCGCCCTGCGGCACAAATCTCAGCACCGTTCTTTTGTAATTTGGGTACCACTTTGCTGCATTGTTCAGCTCAGCTGTGTACTGTATATGGGATGGTATTTTCTCAGTCGTTGATTTGCCCAAAATCCGCCTTTATTTTGTACTCGTAAGGGATAAAATAGGAATTGACACCTGTATTCTGATGCATTATAAAAAAAGTAGATACCTGTTTTTATAACATCTTGGGGCATCGCGAAGGAGGGGATTTTTTATGAAAGATCGAATTTTTGGTGTTTTGCAAAGGGTTGGGCGTTCCTTTATGCTGCCCATTGCCCTACTGCCGGTGGCAGGTCTGTTTCTAGGCATTGGCGGTTCGTTTACCAACGAGACCATGCTGGAAACCTATGGCCTTCTCAATCTGATGGGCCCTGGCACCGTAGCCAATGGAATTCTCACAGTGGTCAACGCAGCAGGTTCCATTGTCTTTAACAATTTGGCTTTGATTTTTGCCATGGGTGTGGCCATCGGTATGGCGAAAAAAGAAAAAGAAGTGGCCGCCCTCGCAGGAGCCATTGCCTTCTTCATCATGCACGCAGCCATTGGTGCCATGCTCACCGTATTTGGAGAACCCGATATGAGCGGCGCCACTGCCGAGGTCTGCGGCATCCATTCTTTGCAAATGGGTGTTTTTGGCGGTATTCTTGTGGGCCTAGGTGTAGCTGCCCTGCACAATCGTTTTTACCGCATTGAACTGCCGCAAGTGCTCTCATTTTTTGCGGGAACCCGATTTGTACCCATCATCTCTGCCATCGTTTATCTGTTTGTGGGCATTGCCATGTACTTTGTCTGGCCGTTGATTCAAAGCGGTATCTATGCCATCGGCGGCGTGGTCATGGCCTCGGGCTATGTGGGTACCTGGATTTACGGCATTATGGAACGGGCTCTCATTCCTTTTGGTCTGCACCACGTGTTTTATCTGCCCTTCTGGCAGACTGCGGTAGGCGGCACTGCCATGGTGGGAGGTCAATTGGTGGAAGGCGCTCAGAATATTTTCTTTGCCGAACTGGCCACTCCGGGAATTGAACACTTCTCGGTGGAAGCCACCCGGTTTATGTCAGGTAAATTCCCGCTGATGATTTTTGGTCTGCCTGGTGCTGCATTGGCCATGTACCATTGCGCCAAACCGGAAAACCGTAAAGCGGTGGGCGGCTTGCTCCTGTCCGCTGCCATCACCTCCATGCTCACCGGTATCACCGAGCCGCTGGAATTCACCTTCCTGTTTGTTGCAGTTCCTCTCTATGCCATTCACTGCGTTCTGGCTGGTGCTTCCTACATGCTGATGCACATGCTGGGGGTGGGTGTGGGCATGACCTTCTCCGGTGGTATCATTGATATGGTTCTGTTTGGCGTCATGCAGAGCAACGCCAAAACCAGCTGGATATGGATTGTGGTAGTGGGCATCGTTTATTTCATCGTATATTACTTCCTGTTCCGCTGGATGATCCTGCACTTCAATTACGCCACTCCGGGACGGGAAAATGCGGAAAACAAATTGTATACTCGTCAGGATTTCAACGAGAAAAACGCCGCTGCGCAAACAAGTGGAACAACCGCTTCCGACCCGCTCTCCGCCCAGATCACATTGGGATTGGGCGGCGTTGAAAATATCTCGGATGTAGATTGCTGTATCACCCGGCTGCGGATCACTGTAAACGATCCAGACAAAGTATCTGATACAGTTCTGGAGCAAACTGGAGCCAAAGGCGTAGTCCGTAAAGGAAATGGTGTACAAATCGTATATGGTCCTCGGGTGGCTGTGATCAAATCCAATTTGGAGGAATTTCTCTCCACCCCAGAAGCACACAATCTCACGCCCGCAATGGCTGCTGCAGAAGCCACTCCCACACAGCAGGAAGAAACGCCGGCACCATCTGCTGAAGCACAAGGAGTCACCCTTCTCTCCCCCATCACAGGACGAATTGTTCCTTTGGAGGAAGTGCAGGACGGTGTATTCTCTGATGGCATGATGGGACCTGGCGTGGCTATTGAACCCACTGTGGGAGAAGTATATGCTCCCTGCGACTGTACAGTTTCACTGATCCCCGATACCCTGCATGCGGTAGGTTTGACTACGACGGACGGAAAGGAACTGCTCATTCACGTGGGAATCGACACCGTCAATCTCAAAGGAGAATGTTTCCAGGTGCTTGTCAAAGAAGGAGATCAGCTAAAAGCCGGAGATCTCATCACGCGTTTTGACATGGCTGGAATTCAAGCTGCAGGATATCGCATTGTGACTCCTGTGGTGATTCCCGACGCACAAGATCTTCAAATTGTCCCAGAGCTGCATAGTTCGATCAAAACGGGAGATATTCTGATGCAGATTCAATAAATACAAAAAAACAGCGGAAGCTAATGCTTCCGCTGTTTTTTTATTCCAGCATTTTCAGAAACTGCTCTTCGTTAAGCACTTCTATGCCCAACTGATGCGCTTTATCCAGTTTACTTCCCGCTTTTTCTCCTGCCACTACATAAGTGGTCTTTTTGGAAACAGAAGAAGCGGTCTTTCCACCGCGCTGCTCAATCATCTCAGCAATCTCTTCTCTCTTATAGTGCGGCAGAGTACCGGTCAACACGAAAGTCATTCCCGCAAAACGATGGTCAGTCACCTGGCCCAAATAGAGAAAATTCACTCCATAATTCTGCAGCTGCTCCATGGTCTCCCGATTTTCCGCAATGGAAAAATACTCTGTGATGGTGCGCGCCACAATCGGCCCTACATCCCGCACCGCCTGCAGGGTTTCAAAATCAGCATTCATAATGGCATCCAGGCTGCCAAATTCGGCCGCCAGAACCTTGGAGAGCTTTTGCCCAACATTGCGGATTCCCAATGCAAACAGCAGCTTCTCGCAGCTATTTTGACGGCTATTGGAAATGGCTTCTATCAAATTAGCCGCTGATTTTTCTCCCATCCGCTCCAGAGAAACCAGTTGTTCAGCCCGAAGTCCATATAAATCTGCCGCTTTGCGAATCAGTCCATTTTCCACCAAACTGGATGCCAAAGAAGGCCCCAACCCTTCAATATCCATGGCATCTCTGGATGCAAAATGAATGATATTTCGCAAAATCTGTGCAGGACAGTTGATATCACTGCATCGAATGGCAGCTTCCCCCTCATCCTGATACACTGGCGCCCCACATGCCGGACAACGCTCAGGCATGCTAAAAATCTGTTCCTTTCCATCACGCCGACTGGCATCCACCTCTACAATTTCAGGAATGATGTCTCCAGCTTTTTGCACCAGCACCCAGTCTCCAATTCGAATATCTTTGCTGCGAATGAAATCAGCATTGTGCAAGGTGGCTCGGGAAACAGTGGTACCTGCCAGCCTCACCGGTTCCAAAATGGCGTTGGGGGTCAGCACGCCGGTACGTCCCACCTGAATGGAAATATCCAACAGTTTAGTGTATTTCTGCTCAGCAGGATATTTATAGGCAATGGCCCACCGCGGAAATTTTGCTGTACTGCCTAATTCAGCTCGCTGGGCAAAATCATTGACTTTCACCACTGCACCGTCAATGTCAAAGGACAGCTGTTCCCGTAGATCTCCCAGACGCTCAACCTCTTTTATTGCCTCTTCCATACTGGTAAAACTATTGTGCACAGGAATGGTTCGAAATCCCAGTTGCTGCAGCAGTTCATACCCTTCCTGATGAGTGCGTATTTCTCTTCCTTCCACTCTCTGAATGTTAAATACAAAAATATCTAACTTTCGTGCAGCTGCTATTTGAGGGTCCAATTGCCGCAAAGAGCCCGCTGCCGCATTACGGGGATTGGCAAACAGGGATTCTCCTTCCAACTCTCGTTGTTCATTGAGTGCGTGGAATACCTCCTTGGGCATATACACTTCCCCGCGTACTTCTAAATAGGGAATCTCCTGGGAAAGCTGCAGCGGAATGGAGCGAATAGTGCGCAAATTTTGCGTGACATCTTCTCCCACCGTTCCATCTCCTCGGGTGGATCCGCGCACAAATTTCCCATTTTCGTATTCCAAAGAGACAGACAAACCATCAATTTTTTGTTCTACCACATATGTGGGGTGGGACACCTTTTCACGCAAGCGCATATCAAAATCCATCAATTCTTCTACACTAAAGGCATCTTGCAGGCTCTCCATCACTACCTGATGGATCACTGGCTGAAACTGCGAAAGAGGAGCTCCACCTATGCGTTGCGTGGGCGAATTGGGGTCCGCATATTCCGGATGCTCCTGTTCTAAAATTTCCAGCTTGCGTAAAAGTTTATCATATTCCATATCCGAAATAATAGGATTGTCTTCTACATAATAGGCCCTGCCACATTGATGTAAATAATCCCGTAACTTCAACATTTCCTCTTTCACAGACATGACTTTCACCTTCCTATTCCTATGTTGGTATTGTAGCCGTTTTGCACAAAAAAAACAAGAGGACAGAAAAACTGTCCTCTTGAAATCAAAGTTGATTTTACATACCAAACAAAGTGGGCAGGAAAGTGGCAATAGGTTCGATGAAAGTAACCAGGAACATACAGCCAAACAGCACCACATAGAATGGGATGGCCTTTTTCACCAATCTGTCCATGGGGATGTTGCACACCGAAGAGATGGAGAACAGACACACACCATAGGGAGGTGTAGTCAGACCCACAGCAAAACCTACCACACAGATAATGATGAAGTGCGAGGGGTCAATACCCATCTGAGTTGCCACAGGCAGCAGCAAAGGAGTGAAGATCAGAGTTGCAGGGTTGGCGTCCACAGTCATACCAATGATGATGAGGAATACATCCAACAGAATCAAGAAACCAATCTTACCACCAGGCATAGCCATCAAGGCATTGGACATCAGAGTGGGAATGCCTTCGAAGGAAATAACAAAGTTCATAACTGCGGAAGAGGTAGCGATGAACAGCACGCAGCCAGTCAACACTGCAGCATCTTCCAGACAAGAAATGATATCCTTCATGGTAAACTTACGATAAATAACACCGTCAATGAACAGAACATACAGACAAGCAACTGCCGCGCCTTCAGTAGGAGTAACCACGCCGCTGAAGATACTACCCAAGATGATCAGAGGAGCCACAATTGCGGTCCAACAAGTCTTGGTCTTTGCCCATACGTTTTTCAGGCTGAAAGGAATCTTTGTTCCATATCCATATTTCTTACAAATAATGTAGTTGGGGATCATCAACAGTGCGGTAATCAAAATACCAGGCATCAAGCCAGCGGCCAGAGCACGGGATACCGACTGCTGAGTGGCAGCGGCGGCCAATACGATCAAAATGCTAGGAGGAATAACCACAGACAAGCAAGAAGAAGTCAGAGTAACAGCACCTGCATAGTCACGGTCATATCCATCGTCCACCATTCTGGGAACCAAAATGGAACCAAAAGTAGCAGTATCAGCCAGAGAAGAACCGGAAATGCCGCCAAAAATCATGGAACCCACGATGTTTACGGCACCCAGACCACCCGTCATCCAGCCTACCACAGAGGTACACCAGTCGATCAGGTTACGACCCACACTACCTTTTTCCATCAAGTTACCGGCCAAAATAAACAACGGCACAGCCAACAAGGTGAAAGATGTGGATGCTTCACACAAAAGCTGCGGAACCATCATCATATCCGGAACGGGTTTGTAAATAAAGATGACCAGAGCGGAAGCAAAACCCAGAGCAACAGCCACGGGAGATCCGCAAATCAGAATCAAGATGGCAAGACCTAACAGAGTCAGCGACATTACTGGCATCAGGACTCACCTCCAGTCAATTCATCAAAGTCAACTTCTTTGAACATTTCAATCTTACCGGTAGCCACCAGATAGATCTTACGAATCAAACGGATGGAACCTAAGATGCAACCCAACAGAATAGGAGCTCTTACAATATAGTTAGGAATACGCAGAATGGTGCTCACCTGACCGCCTTCCACGTAGAAACGGAGCAGGCTGAAGGTCATGATACCCAGCGTAACCAGATAGGCCAGGAACAGAGTGCATGCAAGAATACCCACATATTTACGCAGCTTCGCACTTCTCCCCTTAATGAAAATGTCAAAAGCCACGTGCTTATCCAATTCGATACCAGCACTTGTGCCGAACCAAATCAGACATCCCATCATAATTTCTCCCAATTCACCGGTCCAAGCCAAAGACTGACCCGGAAGAATTCTAGAGAGGATCTGCAGAAGTACATCAATGAAGATAATGGCCATAACGATAGCGGCCAGATAGGCTTCAAACTTTCTGCAGAAGGTGTTGAGATCAAAACCTTTCAAAAGAAATTCCACCTTTCAATAATCCTCGGATAGAAGTGGAATCGCGGAATTTTCCGCGATTCCACACCAACCCTATCGCTCTATTACTTTCTCAGAGCGTCCACTTCTGCCATGAAAGCATTGTAGTCTTCTTCGCCAACTTCAGCCTTCTTGTCATCATACAGACCAGCAGTCATTTCCTTGAAGGGTTCCTTCTCTTCTGCGGTCATCTCATAAATTTCAACACCCATATTGGTTTCCATGTCTTCACGAGCCATCTTGGTGTAAGCTTCGTCCTCTGCAATATTGGTGTCGAACCAAACCTGACCAGCTTCTTCTACGACCTTCTTATCATCGTCAGACAGGCCATCATAATTGGACTTGTTCATAACCAGCAGAGATGCGTCAGCCATGTAATCCCAAATGGTAAAGTACTTAGCCACTTCAGGAGTCTTGAAGTCATACTGCACAGGCAGAGAGTTGTCTTCGCCGTTTACAGTACCCAGCTGAATGGCGGAGTAAATTTCGCCCGAGGGCAGCGGAACGGGCTTGGCACCCAGAGCTTCAAACACAGCCACAAAGTAGGGGTTGTCAGGGCATCTCAGCTTCATACCCTTGATATCTTCGGGGGTCTTAATGATTTTCACATTGTTGGCAACCTGTCTGAATTCACGAGGAGTAGAGGTAATAACCTGCATACCAACATCGTTGAATTCACCATACCACTTATCCATAATGGGGGAATCAGAGTTCAGGAATTCCACCATGTGTTCCTTGTTGTCAAACAGGAAAGGCAGCTGCATGGTACCAATGCTGGGAGCAATGGAAGACAGAGAGGTAACAGACTCGATACCCATGTTGATGGAACCGGACTGAATCATCTCAAACATTACAGACCAGTTAGACTGGCACAGAGTACCGTTGGGGAAAGTCTTTACGCTGATGGTTTCGCTGTTGCTGTTAACGTAATCAGCAAAAGCCAGAGAAGCCTTTTCCCAGGGAGACCCAGCAGAAGAGGTGTGAGACAGAGAGAACTCAGTCTTAGCGCCGCCGCCACTGGTGCTGGTGCTAGTGCTGGTGGAAGTGTCACTGCCAGAGGTGCTGGTCTGGGTGTCACCGCCGCAAGCTGCGAGTGCTGCTACCATAGACAGAGCCATGATAGCTGCCAGGATCTTTTTCATCATATTCTTCCTCCTTACAAATACGTAACCGGGTTTCCCCGGCACATTTTGAACATATGACAATATTGTATAACTTCCATTTGGCTACCAAACCTTCGTTCAACATGCACAAATGTAAGAAGCCATACAATAAAATCATAATCATTATATACCATAAAATTAAGGTTTTGTAAAGAGCTCTCTAAAAAAAGACCATGTTTGAAGGTTGTAATGCAAAAATTCATTCACTTTGTCAAATATGTATATTTTATGAACAAAATAATCTCCAATTTGACTAGCACATTCAAAATTCAATCGTCGTTTTTACTATTTTTTATATTTATAATTTATACATGTTGACGTATGAATTTGTGAAGTCTGTCATGACACCTCAAGTATTTTATACAAATTTAACAATAACGAAATATTATTTACTCAAATATTTTCCATATTAAATTTTTATTTTTCTTCATCAATCGCAATAATTATTGATTTTATCCAAAATATCTCCGTCATCTCCTTCTACATTGGTGTAGCTATCAGGTACTTGCCCTACAATTACGCTCTCTCCCACCAGAACCGGAACAGATACTTGTGTACTGGCATTTTTACCAGGAAGCAAAATCCCTACTGTAGTCTCCACTTCCAGTAAAATTTGATGTCTGGTTTGATTGATCCCAGCTGACGAAAATTGGTTGCTGATTTCCGCTTTCACACTCCCCAATGGTACATACTTAATATAGATAAGTGGTCCTCGTCCTGCAAGCAAATCTGGGCCCAAAAGGCTGCCCAATGGAATGCCCACTTTTCCTGTACCAGTTGCGGATAATTGATCAATTACTTTGGTGGTAATGGCAGATTTCAACCGGTTCACTTCTGGAACATTGGTCACCAAAGCCGTCACATGGCTTTCTCCATCTGTTTCCAACCGCACCAGATCATCATATTGAATCTCCCCTTCCTCCATCACCTCTTCCACTGCCTGATAAATGGTGCGATTGACAGAGGATGCAGCTCGATCTACACCCAATGATTGAAGCACTGGTCCCACACGCTGATTGACAATAATAGCAGTTCCAGCTGAAAAAAATCCTGCCAACAACAGCATGGACCACAAAACTCTGTGCCTTCTACGAGACAATCTACGCTGTCCAGACAGTCCGGAAGATACTATTCGAATTTCCGGCATAAATGCTTCCCCCCTTTTCTCACAGCGTATGAAAAAAGGTTGTCTTTTGACATAAAAAAAAAAGACAGAGGAGAAAATCCTCTGTCTTTTCTGTCATATGAAATTATTCAGCGTCCTGGTTCTGGTCCAGCAGAGCGCGGATGGAGAGATTGATCTTCTTGGTATCATTGTCAATTTCCACCAGCTTAGCTTCCACTTCCTCACCAACTGTCAGCACATCGTCGGGCTTAGCAATGTGTTTGTTGGCAATCTGAGAAATGTGAATCAGACCGTCAATACCGGGGATGATTTCAGCAAAGGCGCCGAAGTTCATCAGCTTTACAATCTTACACTTGACTACATCGCCCACCTTGTAATTGGCAGTGAAGATATTCCAGGGGTTGTCCTCGTCCTTCTTGTAACCCAGGGAAATCTTGTGAGTTTCCTTGTCAGCCTTCAGGATGTACACATCCACTTCCTGGCCCACAGACAGTACTTCGCTGGGGTGCTTCACACGGCTCCAGGACAGCTCAGAAATGTGGATCATACCATCCACACCACCGATGTCCACAAAAGCGCCGTAGCTGGTCAGAGACTTGACCACACCAGTGTAGTGCTTGCCTTCTTCGATGGTCTCCCACAGAGCTTCAGACTTCTGCTTTCTGATCTCATCCAGAACCACCTTGATGGAACCGGTCACTCTTCTTCTGGCGGGATTCACTTCGATTACCTTGAGCTGTACGTCATTGCCCACCAGAGTAGACAGATCAGCAGTGTATCTCTCAGCAGCCAGAGAAGCAGGAACGAACACACGGGTGCCGTCTACCATTACAATGATGCCGCCCTTGATAGCGTCCACCACTTTACCGGACAGAATGTCACCATTTTCATAGGCTTCCTTGATCTTGTTGAAGCCCTTGATGGAATCTACCTTCTTCTTGGAGAGCATAATTGTGCCTTCCACATCGTTTACACGAACTACGAAAGCTTCAATTTCATCGCCCACCTTTACCAGGCTGTTCACATCGGCATTGGCATCGTCGGACAGTTCACTTACGGGTATGTAACCGTCGCTCTTGGTTCCCAGATCCAGATGAATCTCATTGGGAGCAATGGCCACGACCGTTCCGGTCACGATATCTCCATTATTTATAGTCTTGAGCGACTGCTCAAAAGCCTCAGCAAAAGAAATGTCCTCATCCATGAAATTTTTTTCAACCATTGTGTCTACTACCTCCTTAATTATAAAAGCGGGCGTTGATGCGCCTGCAGTGAGACCAATTCGATCATTTTGGGAAACAATCGCTGGATCCAGCTCCGAAGCTGTTTCGATATGATATACACGGTCACAAAACTTCTTACACACCTCTACCAATTTTCGTGTATTGGAGCTCTCGAAGCTGCCGATGACAATCATCGCGTCCGCATCTTGGGCGATCCGCGCCGCTTCCTGCTGACGTTCATTGGTCGCATTACATATTGTATCAAAAATCTGCGCGTTTGTACACTGTTTCTTTAAGATATCTACGCATTTTTCAAAATTTTCACGATTTATCGTGGTTTGGGCCACCACACATACCGGATTTTGTGCTAAATTATCATATTGTTTCAGATGCTCTGTCAATTCCGTGCTGTTTTTGGCTACAATTGCGCTGTTGTTACACCAGCCATTGATGCCCACCACTTCGGGATGTGCGGCGTCACCAATGATAATGACCTGATCCCCCAACTGACTCCTTTTGCGTACGATATCGTGAATTTTGCGAACAAAGGGACAGGTCCCATCCGCATATTCCAACTTTGCCTCATTCAACCGCTCATACTCGTGTAAAGGAAGTCCATGGGCCCGAATCAATACACGGGCATCATGAACAGAAGGGATTTCCTCTATATCTTCAATCAGTATCGCTCCCTTCTGTTCCATGCGATGAATCAGGGGCATGTTGTGTACAATTGGGCCCAGCATATAGAGCTTCTTATCGGTTTTGTCCAACTGCTCCCAGACCATATCCACCGCTCGGCGTACTCCAAAGCAAAAACCGGCGGATTTTGCCAATTTATAGTTTCTCATGCTGCAGCTCCTTGATTTTATGCATCACATCCTGTGCCAGACGTTTATAATCCTCATTTTCCAGCTTCCCCAATGCCTTTTTATCATAGTAAATGGGATCGCCAATCCGCAATTCCACACGGTGAAAGGGTTTGACAGGTCCACAGATGGCCACCGGCTGAATGACCGCACCACTTTTGATGGCCAGCATCGTCACTCCGGCTTTGGCATCCATCTCCTTGCCATCTTTTACCCGGGTCCCTTCCGGAAACATTCCCAGTGCCATCCCTTTTTTCAAAATTCCCATAGCTGTTTTGATGGCGTGCAGATCATTCCCCTCCCGATGTACGGGAAACACATATACATGAGAGAAAAACCAACGGGGAAATGCTTTTTCAAACAGTTCAGCCTTGGCCATGTAATGTACAGGATAAGGATAATTGACAATTAACAACAATGGGTCCCAATTGGAAGTATGATTGGCACATAAAATCACTCCTCCACTGCGGACCATTTTTTCTTTTCCCACCACTCGGATGCGGAATATGGTAAACATAAAGATCTTGACAAAAAATCGACAAAACTTATACAACATGGTTCAAACGCTCCTTTATGGTATTCAGAACCAGTTGCACAGACTGTTCCAGTGTGTTCCCGGTTGTGTTGAGCAAAATGGCATCCGGTGCAGGTTTTAGGGGCGCAATGGCACGGCTGGAATCCTGTTTATCCCGCTGAATCATATCCGCCACCACATCTTCCAGCCGGATGGAAGCGTCTTTCAGCCGCAATTCCTCCCAGCGGCGCCGAGCCCTGTCCTCCACATCCGCAGTCAAAAAGATTTTGATTTGCGCCTGGGGCAAAACCACTGTTCCGATGTCCCGTCCATCCATAATGACATCGTACCGTTTGGCCATTTCCTGCTGCATACCCAGCAGCATCTGACGCACTTCGGGTACTGCAGAAACCGCGGAAGCATACATGGAAATTTCCGGGGTACGGATTTTTTCAGACACATCTTCCCCGTTAAGCAATACACGCTGGGTGCCGTCACGGTACTCCAGATCCACCTGGATTTCCGGCAAATGCTCCACAAATCCCCGGGTGTCTTCCAATCCTATTCCCTGCTTCCACATGTGGTATCCTACCGTACGGTATAGTGCGCCCGTGTCGATGTATCGATAGGAGAGCAATGCCGCCGCCTTTCGGGCGATGGTGCTTTTGCCGGCCCCGGAGGGCCCGTCGATGGCAATGTTGATGGTTTGCATAATGGATTCCCCTTTTTTCTGAAATTCTATCAAATCGCACGATGGCCCAGTCCCACTGAAATCTCATTGAGATGCAGCAGACCAACGCCAAAAAACATAGCTACACAAATATGATCCTGATACCGGGCAATTCCGATTTTACCACCCACATTAAAGCCGATGGCTTTGGTGATGATTTGCTGGATGGCTTCCCGGGTACAGCCGGCCACTGCGCCTTCTTCACGGTGACAGGACTGGATAAGGCCCTCCCGTTTAGCAGACACCACCGCCCGTTCAATCAGCTTATTGGCGGAAGTAAGAAGATCGCCGCCAAAATCCACAGCACAACTTTTGATTCCCATTTCCAAAAGAATGGATTTCATATGTTTTTCTTCTTCTCTGGAAATGGATGCCGCCATTTTCAATGCTCCGGAAGCCACTTCCCGACTGCCGATCTGTTCCATACAATCACTCCTTTGTGTGGGCTTTACATATGACAACCCGCTGTATATCCTGTACTCATAGCGATTTGCAGATTGAAACCGCCTGTATATGCGTCCACATCCAGTACTTCTCCCGCAAAAAATAGGCCTGCCACCCGTTTGGATTCCATGGTCTTGGGGTTGATTTCCTGCACGGCCACCCCACCGGAAGTGACAATGGCCTCATTGATATCTCGGGGAGATGCAATGTCAATGCGTACTTTTTTCAATAGCTCCGCAAAACTTCTTCTCTCCTGCCGGGTGATTTCTGCGATTTTCCGCTGAGGCGGAATCTCAGACAGACGTACCATCACAGGGATGAGCTTTCTGGGCAGCAACGCATCCAAACCATTTTGGAATTCTTTTCTGGGATTGGCCGCAAAATCACGCTGCAGGCGTTTATCCAACGTATCCACGTCCAGAGCGGGCTTGAGGTCCAACAGCAGATGATACCGGTGGTTTTCAAAATCCCTCATGTGGGCTGAAGCACTTAAAATCACCGGACCGGAAACTCCAAAATGGGTAAACAGCATTTCTCCAAAATCACTGTACAGCTTTTCACCAGTTTCGTTGTACACAATAATGGCAATGTTACGCAGCGAAAGCCCCTGCAAATCCCGACAGAACTGCTGGCGGGTGTTGAGAGGTACCAGTGACGGCCTTACTGGAACAACACTGTGTCCCACTTCCCTTGCAAAACGGTATCCGTCACCGGTAGAACCGGTTCCTTGGTAAGAACATCCACCAGTGGCCACCAGTACGCTCACTCCGGCTACAAAGGTTCCATCCGTCAATTCCACTCCTATGGCCACCCCGTCATCCACACAGATGTGCTGCACCTGTGCCTGACGAATTTCCACTCCGCCCTGTTTCATATACCGTTCCAATGCCCAGACCACATCAGCGGCCCGGTCACTCACCGGAAATACCCGGTTTCCCCGCTCAGTTTTCAGGGGAAGCCCCAGATTTTCCAGCAGCTGCATGGCATCCTGGGAGGTGAAATTGTGGTATGCACTGTATAAAAACCGGCCGTTGACCGGAACGTTGCGGATAAACTCATCCCCATCGCAGTTGTTGGTGATATTACACCGACCCTTGCCGGTGATGCGCATTTTTTTACCCAGCATCGGATTTTTTTCCAGCAGGAGCACCCGTTTGCCATACAGCGCTGCTGTTCCGGCCGCAATCATACCGGCACAGCCACCTCCCACCACAATTACATCATATCCTGTCAATCTCTCGTCCCCGTTTCTCAGCTGTCCTCATATTTCTCGTATACGCCATATTCATCCCAAATGCGTTCCAATTCCTCAAAGGTATTGTATGTCTCATCTTTTTTACGCATCCCCACTGCTACAATCAGCGCGTTGATCACACTGAGAGGCGCCACCAGCGAATCCACAAAAGATGCCATATCACTGCGAGCAATCAAACAGTGGCTAGCCATGGGCACCAGCGGCGAAAACATACTGTCTGTAATGGCAATGACTTGAGCTCCCCGGTCATGGGCATATTGCAGCGCCTTGACTGTCCGGCTGGAATACCGGGGGAAACTGATGCCGATCACCACATCCTCCGGCGAAACCTTGAGGATCTGTTCAAACATTTCACTGACACTGGTGGTATGAACCAGACGCACATTTTCGAACATCAAATTGAAATAAAATCCCAAAAAGCTGGTGAGTGCAGATGAACTGCGCACGCCCAGAATATAAATCTTTTTCGCACCCAAAATGGCATCCACAATGGCATCAAATTCCTCTGACTGAACGTCTTCCAACGTAAGCCGCAGCTTTTCGATATCAGACAGCATCACTGTGCGCAAAATGTCCTGGTCGCCAATGCGGCTGTTGGTCACTTCCATCCGCTGCACAGCGGTCAATTTAATACGAATCAATTCTTGCAAGGCCTTTTGCAGTTTGGGATATCCATCATACCCCAGTTCAGTAGAAAAACGAACGACTGTCGATTCACTGACACCCACAGTGGCTCCCAGTTTGGAAGCCGTCATAAATGCCGCTTTATCATAATTTTCAATAATATATTTGGCGATGAGCTTTTGTCCCTTGGAAAATTCACTCATCATGGATTGGATTTTTACAATCAGGTCATTGGAATTGGCCATGTCATCACCTTCTTACATTCATTATGTTTATCTTACCTGTAAAATGGGGAAAAATCAAGGGAAATACGGGATTTAATGAAGTTTTTACATGAATGACTTGCACCATCTCTAAAATAGCACAGAAAATCTCGCTATCTTGCGGGAAATTTGGTGTGCTGCTTCTACTCTGCCTGCAAATAAAAAAGGCATGGTCCAAAGACCATGCCTTTTGAATAGTGCCTTATACAGTGTGCACCTTGTTTTCCATATCCACGTGATCCACGTCGATCTTCTGCTTTTCCGCTCTGCGGTATTCAAAGAACTTGGTAGCCACCTGGGGGAACAGTGCATAGGACAATACATCCTCATCCTGCTCAATGTACTCCTTGATTTCACCTCTCAGAGTATCCAGTTCGGGCTTGAGCAGATCAGCCGGACGGCAGGTAATGGGTTCTTCATCGCCCAGAATCTGCTTCTTGAACTCATCAGAGATGGGAGCAGGAGTCCGTCCGTACTCGCCCTTTACCAGGCCCTTGAATTCCTTGGTCACCTGCTTGTAGCGTTCACCAAAAATAACATTAAACACTGCCTGAGTACCCACAATCTGGGAAGTGGGAGTTACCAGAGGCGGATAACCAGAATCCTCACGCACCTTGGGGATTTCCTTGAGCACTTCTTCATACTTGTCTTCCTTACCAGCCTGCTTCAGCTGAGAAACCAGGTTGGACAGCATGCCACCGGGCAACTGATAGAGCAGACAGTTGATGTCCACGCCCATTGCCTTGGTGCTCATGAGACCAGAAGAAATGTACTTCTCACGCAGAGGCATGAAATACTCTCTCACCTTGTTGAGCACTTGCAGATCCAGACCTGTATCGCGATCAGTGCCCTGCAGGGCTGCCACCATCACTTCGGTGGCAGGCTGAGCGGTACCCATTGCCATGGGAGAAATCGCGCAGTCCAGCACATCCACGCCAGCTTCTGCGGCCTTGAGATAGGTCATAGAAGCCACACCGGAAGTATAGTGGGTATGCAGCTGAATCGGGATCTTCACAGTTTCTTTCAGTGCCTTTACAAAGTCATACGCCACATAGGGAGTGAGCAAACCAGCCATATCCTTGATGCAGATGGAATTGGCACCAGCTTCCTCAAACTCCTTGGCCAACTTCACAAAGCTCTCGATGTTGTGCACCGGGCTCAGTGTGTAGCTGATGCAGGCCTGTACATGTCCGCCTTCCTTCTGGGTGGCGTTGATGGCGGTCTGCAGGTTACGCACATCGTTCAGTGCGTCAAAAATACGGATGATGTCAATGCCGTTGGCGATGGACTTCTGTACAAAGTACTCCACCACGTCATCGGCATAGTGACGGTAACCCAGAATGTTCTGACCTCTGAACAGCATCTGCAGAGGAGTCTTCTTGGCCCGGTCCTTGATCTTTCTCAGTCTTTCCCAGGGGTCCTCGTTGAGGAAACGCAGGCAGGAGTCAAAGGTTGCTCCGCCCCATGCTTCCAGAGAATGATATCCAACCTGGTCCAGAGTTTCAATGATGGGCAGCATCTCTTCGGTTGTCATTCTGGTGGCAATGAGAGATTGGTGCGCATCACGCAATACAGTTTCAGTAATTTTTACTGGATTTGCCATATCTTTCTACCTCCTTGTTTCAAAAATCACTGTCAACGGAACATGGTGAGGAACACACCAGCCGCCACAGCACTGCCGATAACGCCGGCCACGTTGGGGCCCATAGCATTCATCAACAGGAAGTTTCTGGGATTTTCCTTCTGGCCCACAGTCTGAGATACACGTGCGGCCATAGGAACAGCAGACACACCGGCACTACCGATCAGCGGATTTACCTTACCGCCAGTCAGCCAGTACATGATGTTGCCCAGGAACACACCGCCAGCAGTACTGAAACAGAATGCGCACAGGCCCAGGAACACGATGGAAATGGTCTGCCAGTTGAGGAAGGAGTCGGCAGTGGCAGTAGCGCCAACTGTCACACCCAGGAAAATGGTGATGATATTCATCAGTTCGTTTTGAGCTGTCTTGGTCAGACGCTCGGTAACGCCAGCTTCCTTGAAGAGGTTACCCAGCATCAGCATGCCCACCAGAGGAGCAGCGTCAGGCACAATCAAGCTGACTACGATGGTGGTTACAATGGGGAACAGAATCCGTTCAATTCTGGACACAGGACGCAGAGTACCCATAACAACCATACGGCTCTTTCTGCTGGTCATAACCTTCATAATAGGAGGCTGGATAATAGGCACCAATGCCATGTAGGAATAGGCTGCCACAGCGATGGCCGGCAACAGAGCAGGTGCCAGAGTCTTGGTCACATAGATAGCAGTGGGGCCGTCAGCGCCGCCAATGATACCAATGGAAGCGGCTTCATTGGGCTGGAAGCCCAGCAGCAGAGCGCCAAAGAAAGCGGCAAACACGCCAAACTGAGCAGCGCCGCCCAACAGGAAGGTCTTGGGGTTGGCAATCAGAGGACCAAAGTCCGTCATACAGCCAATGCCCAAGAAGATCAGAGGCGGATAGATACCCAGCTTAACACCCAAATACAGCAAGTCCAGCAAGCCACCTTCGGTGAAGATCATTTGCATATTCATCACCAAATGACTGTGGCTGGGATCAGCCGGCAGGGCTTGAGAAATGAAGTAATCTTCATTGATAAACCAGTCCAAATGCATGAGATTTGCATTGGGCAGGTTGGTCAGCAGCATGCCGAATGCGATAGGCAGCAGCAGCAGCGGTTCAAATCCCTTGACAATGGCCAGATACATCAGTACAAAGGAAATCAGCATCATCACAATGATACGGGGATCTTGTACCAGATTGGAAAAGGCCATACTGCCCAGGAATCCTGTTACAGTATCAATAATCGTATTAAACAACTCGTTTACCTCCCCGCTTTGATTAGGCTATGGTAACAAGCACATCTCCGGTATCCACAGTAGCGCCCTGCTGTACACACACGCTGGTCACCTTGCCAGCCTTGGGAGCAGAAATGTCGTTTTCCATCTTCATAGCTTCCAGCACCAGCAGCACATCGCCTTCTGCCACGGTGTCGCCCACCTTCACATTCACCTTCATGATGTTACCGGGCATGGGAGCTTCTACCTTTTCACCTTCGCCGGCTGCTACAGGAGCTGCAGCAGGAGCAGCCTTGGGAGCAGCGGGAGCCGCTGCCACAGGAGCAGCTACCATGGGCTGAGCCACTACGCCGTCCTTGATCTCTTCCACGTCTACCTCATAACCCTTGCCATTTACGTTTATCAAAAACTTTCTCATTATCGTTACCTCCCAATTTTATAATACATTATCCAGCTGTTCTTTGCGGGAAACCCGATTCCACATAGGACTGTTGTCCACCCGCTTGAAAGACTTGATTTTGAGATTGCCTGCGCTGGTCTCCATGGATGCAGCAATGGCAGCAGTAATCACTGCAATAATCTCTTCTTCATCTTCCTGAGGTGCAGAGGCAGTCTCCACAACGGGTTCTGCCTTTTTCACCACAGCAGCAGCCTGCTGCGCTTTTTCCTTTTCAGCAGCGGCTTTTTTACGGGGAGCATCGTAGAAGAAAATACGAAACAGTTCCAAAACGCCCCACAAAATTGCCAGAACCGCAAGTACGATGGCCAGGCCCACCACTGTGGTAACCAGGCCCAATTCCACTCGCTCCAGCATGGTCATAGTCTGTTCCATAATATCATACCCTCCTTATCACAGCGGCAGGTTGGTATGCTTCTTGGAAGGCAGATTTACACGTTTGCTCTGCAGCATCAGCAAAGAGGCAATCACTCTGGGTCTGGTGCTGTCAGGCTCGATCACATCATCGATGTAACCTCTCTTGGCAGCTTCATAAGGAGCAGCCAGCACATTCTTGTATTCCTCGATGAGAGCAGCCTTGTCGGCGCCTTCCTTGATCTTCTCGTTATCCAGAATGGTCACAGCCGCAGCCGCTTCCATCACACCAACTTCTGCAGTGGGCCAAGCCATCACTACATCGCTGCCAGCGGTCATCACAGCGTAAGCGCTGCCAATGGCCTTCTTGACAATCACGTTTACCTTAGCGCAGGTAGCAGCCGCATAAGCACCCATCAGCTGGCCCATAGCTCGTACATTGCCCGCATTCTCCTCTTCCACGCTCATGGCATAGCCTGCCAGATCGGTAAAGGTCACCACAGGAATGTTATAGCTGTCACATACACTTACAAACCGGGCTGCCTTCTTGGCACAGGCGGAGCACATCACACCCTTGTTGGCCACAATGCCCACCGCATCGCCATTCATCCGGGCAAATGCGGTAATCACGTTGGTGCCATAGTCCTTCTGCAGTTCCACATAGGTACCAGCATCCACTACGCGGGTGATGATGGCTTCCATGTTGGTATCTTCATCGGTGACCATCTCGTTGAGTTCGGGAATCATCCGATTGATGTCATCGCCGTTTTCCATAACCGGAGCCATCTCCAGATTGTTGGAAGGCAGGTAGAGCAGCAGCTGCTTTGCCATGGCAATTGCCTGCGCATCATCAGCGGCCACCAGATGCACATTACCACTGGCAGCGTTGGCCTGAGCAGTGCCAACTCCGGTGGAGTCCTGGCCCAGAGCGGCCTTGAGCACCACAGGCGCAGACAGGAACATCTCAGCCTTTTCGGTCATGATAACGAAATCGTTGTTGGCAGCGATCATAGCGGAACCGCCGGCACACAGGCCTGCTACCACTGCGATCTGAGGCACTACGCCGGAAGCCACTGCGGTTGCAGCTGCAATGTTGGCATATCCCTGCAGAGCATCTACGCCCTCAGCCAGCCGGGCTCCATTGGAATCCAGCACAGCCACCACAGGTGCGCCCATCTTCACTGCCATATCGATGATCTTGGTAATCTTGGCAGCGTGCATTTCCCCCAGAGCTCCGCCGATTACAGTAGCATCCTGCGCATATGCATAGCACAGTCTGCCATCGATGGCACCATAGCCGGTTACCACGCCTTCGGCGCTGACTTCCACAGCCTGATCCAGCTCGGTGGGACGCTGCTTCACGAATGCTCCCACTTCAATGAAAGAGCCTTCGTCAAACAAGGCTGCAAGTCTTTCTCTCGCAGTCATCTTGCCTGCCTGCTGTTGCTTTTTGATTTCGTCTGCACCGCCGCCCATTTCTATGGCGCTGCGGAGAGCCTGCAAATCATCAAGCTTCATCTTTGCACTCATTTACTCTACCTCCAAGTTCATTTATTAACATAAAACTATAAAATGAAACACTTTTCCATCACGACGATTATAACACATATCACACAAAAAAACAGCCAAAATCCACCGGTTTTTTATTGTTATGCATAACAATTTCGTTTTTTAGAAAAGGTCATTTTGATTATGTTACACTTTTGTATTGGACTCTGTCCGTCCCATTAGCTTGTCCACTTCCGCAGTGGTAAGGGAACGATATTTCCCCACCGGAAGGTTCCCCAGCCGCATCTCTCCCACCGACACTCTGCGCAAGCGCCGGATGAGAAGCCCCGTCTGTTCGCACATGCGGCGCACCTGCCGGTTTCTTCCCTCCCCGATGCCGATAAACAGCACCGTTTTGTTTTCATAAGCAGCCAGCACCTGAACACGGGCACCGTGGGTACGATATCCATCCAACTCAAAGGGCTGCCGCAGACGTTCTGTCTGGGCCTCTGTCACCTTTCCGGAAACCACTACTTCATATCCCTTTTCCACTTCATGGCTGGGATGGGTCAATGCATAGGCAAAGTCTCCGTCATTGGTCAGAAAAATAAGTCCTTCGGTGTTGAAATCCAACCGTCCCACCGGATACAGCCGATGCTGCGAAGGAATCAAATCCACCACTGTCTGCCGGCCGCGATCGTCACTGGCTGCCGCAATGCAGCCCCGGGGCTTATTGAGCATGTAATAGACTTTTTCCTCTTCCACACCGGGAGTAATGCGTCTTTTTTGAAACAATACCTTATCCCGTGAAGGGTCCACACTGCATCCCAGCTGGGCAGGTCTGCCATTGATGGTTACCAGCCCCTGCAGGATGTATTCCTCACACTTTCTGCGGGATGCCACACCGCAATCCGCCATATATTTCTGCAGCCGGATTTTTCTTTTTTCCACCCGGACGCTCCTTTCCGCGCCAAAGCCTTTTTCTTTGACACAAACAACTAAAACAAATTTCTCCGTTTATATTATAATATGGTTCTAGTCAAATAGCAACAAGATATTGTTAAAAAATTTTCGAAGCTTGGCAAATATTGTGAGCTTTTGGGGTTCAGTAAATACATCACTTTGTGCCACCAATGGCAGCTGCGCCAGGACTGTGTCACCCTGATGAATCAACAGCGTTCCCAGCTGTTCTCCTCGCCGTACCGGTGCATATACAAACGAAGGCAACTGCCAATCCAATTCCACTTCTGAACCATTTTCCTCCACCAACCCGGACCATCCACCCTCATTGGCCACCTGCACCTGTCGTTGATTTCCGCCGGTGACTGGAACACAAAGTCTTTGTTCCCCACTTTGGATTCCCTCTTCCCAGCGGACATTTTCAAATCCAAAGTCCAACAAATTGTGGTGGTCCCGCCAATCATCGGGCGCATTGAGCGTCACGCAAATGAGATGCTCTTCTTCCTGTCGGGCCGACGAAACCAGACAGCGCCCTGCCGCTTTGGTATAGCCGGTTTTCACCCCATCCGCTCCGGGGTATTCCTTGAGCAGCCGATTGCTGTTGGTCAGCCATCTCTGCTTCCCCTCTTCGTTGTGATAGGGGATCTGTGCCGACTGTGTCCCCACCAGCTTGGCAAACTCCGGCAGTGTCATGGCATAAGCCGTCAGTTTTGCCAACTCTTCTGCAGTGGTATAATGAGTTTCAGCCGGCAGACCATTTGGATTTTCAAAATGTGTTTGCTCCAATCCCAATTCTCTGGCCCGCTCATTCATCTTCTGCACAAAGGCTTCCACACTTCCGCTGGTGAGCACCGCCACTGCCACCGCAGCATCATTGCCGGACTCCATCATCAGCCCCTGCAAAAGCTGCTCCATGGTCATACGTTCTCCCGTCTGTAATGAAATGGACGAGCCTTCCACTCCTTCCGCTTCTGCCGGAATGACAATCTCTCTCTGCAGATTGCCTGCCTCCACCGCCAGTAGCGCTGTCATAATTTTGGTGGTGCTGGCCATAGGCAATGGCGTCTGACCATTTTCACTCCATAAAACCCGACCTGTCTGGCCATCCACCAGGCACCATGCCTGAGCAGAAATCTCCTGCGGCAGAGACACCGCACCACAGCTTCCACACAGATACAATCCCAAAAGCAAACCCGTACAAATTCTTTTTTTCCACAAAATAAACCACCTGCCCATACCATGGTATGAACAGGTGGTGTGAATCATTCATGAGAAGCGGCTTCGTCTACGGGCTGCTTTTCTTCTTTTTTATTGGAGTATTCATGCACAATGCCGTTGACTTTGTCAATGACGCCGGGAACCGAATCAATCAGGCGGTCCACACTGGTCACATTGGGCGTGATGGGAATAAAGCGGATATTTCCTTTGCTGGTCACCAGAAAGCCCAACGGAGTTACACTGACACCGCCTCCGCCGCCTCCACTGAACAAATTGCCATCAGGGGGTGTAGCTTCCTTTTTCCCCTTTTCACCGCCGGCGCTGCCAAATCCCACTGAAATCTTGGATACAGGCAGGATGGTCACCCCATCCGGCGTGGTAATCATATCTCCTACCACTGTATTGGCATCCACCATTCCCTTGATATTCTCAAACAGGGTGTTCATTACCCCTTTGATCGGAGCTTCGCTCATTCGCGCACCGTCCTTTCCAGGCTGCGGGAGCCCTTGTGTTTTTTAGAGGGATGAGGTTTTGCGACCTTTTTCCCTTTCCATTCTTCTCTACACCAAGTATACCCAAAAATCAGCGCAACTACAAGTAAATTCCACACTCGAATGGAAAAAATCAAATCACACAGCGCGCCGCTTTCTCCATGTACAAAATCAGGCTCTACTTGCACATCCCGTTTCCGAATATGCAGATGTTCTTCCAAAAACAGCAAAAAGCTGTTCATTCCGGCACAAATGCTTCCATATACCATTCCCGTCACCGCGGGGTCGTCACAGCCCACTACAATGTGCAGCTGCAGCTTGTCCACCCGCAGCCGCTTCTGCAATGCCTCCAATGCAGCCAGGGTAGGTTCCAAAAAAGTGCGTACCAAAGCAAATACCCGCTCCGTTCGCTGTACGATTCCCGGTTTGGAAACGGAAGAAGGAGTACTTTCCGTCTTTTTCCCCGCATCTTTGGAAGGCTTCTTTTTTCGCTTTCCGGTTGGCAGATGCAGCAAATCCAAACGGAACCACCAGATTTGCAGAAGGATTTGCAAGCGAGAATCGTACCGCAGGCGGACAGAAACCCGTGTCAAAAGCACCAGCGCCAGCACGCCTGCCACGATCACTGCCAACCACAACATCTGATTCTCCTCCTTTGGGTTTTACTGGGAAGCTGGGGACGTTTCCGTTTCGGCAGACATGGTTTCCAGCTGTCCGGCGCCCTCCACCTTGGGAAGCTCCGACAGAGAAGAAAGGCCAAATACCCGAAGAAATTCCTCACTGGTTCCAAACAGCATGGGCCGTCCCGGTGCGTCCAGCCGTCCACACTCCCGAATGTACCCTTTTTCCAACAGATTGCTCATCACATTGGAGCTGTCGATTCCACGCACCTGCTCCACATAGGCCCGGGTCACCGGCTGCTGATAGGCCACAATGGCCAATACCTCCATAGCTGCCCGGGAGAGTACCGGTTTTTTCTTTTTGCGCAGTGCCAGCGAAATATAGTCCTCATTGGCTGGGTCCGCACACATTTGACAGGTATCTTCCAGCAGCAACAATCGCACGCCCCGTCCCTGGGCTTCCCAGCTATCCGCCATGCGCCGCAGCAATGCCACTACATCACTTTTCCGCATATCCAGCACCGATGCCAATCGCTCAATGGCCAAGGGCTCTCCCGCGGTGAACAAAATGCTTTCAATTACATTTTCTGCCTGTTTCACTGTCATACATGTACAGTCTGTCCCATTTGGGCCAGATCATTCTCCTCTCTTTGCAAAGACTCTTCTCTGGGCGCCAGCTCCATCTGGCTCTCCAAAAAAGAACCATCCTCCTGTACCTGGGAAATATGAATGCGGTTGTTCTTGGAGAGTTCCAGCACCGCCAGAAAGGTGGCTACAATTTCACTGCGGCTGCGCGCACTGCCAAACAAACTGCGGGTACGCATTATTCCATACCGGGCCAGTGAAGTAAGAATGGAGCCGATTTTCTGGGAGACCGGCACTCGCTCCCGTCCCACAATTCCGCTGAAGGACTGAACGGGAGGCGGCAGTTTTCTGCGATTGCGCCGCAGCACTTCCTCCAGTGCCTCTTTCAGCTGGGACAATCCAAAGCTGCCATCCTCCGCAGGCAGCTCCACAGCGGACAGTGGTTCCGGCTGCCGTACAAACGCAGTGCCGCAGGACTCATATCGCTGACTCAGCTGCTCCGCCCGCTCTTTGGCCAATTGATACAGCTGCAGTGAACGTGCCAGCTCTGCCCGGGGGTCCTCTTCCTCGTCTCCCTCTTCCAGTCTGGGCAGCAGCATGCGGGATTTGATATACAGAAGCTGGGCTGCCATAGTCAGAAATTCACTGGCAATTTCCATGTCCATCTGACGCATCCGCTCCAGATAGGCCATATATTGCTCCAGAATGTCCTGAATGTGAATGTCCCACACTTCAATCTTCTTTTTGCCCACCAGGGTGAGCAGCAGTTCCAGCGGTCCGTCAAAAACCTCCAGATGAAAAGACAACTGTTCCATCAGAATAACCCCAAAAACAGATTGATCAGAAAAATCATTCCCTCCAGCACACCGTTTCGCAGATGGTAGAGCGGCGCGTTGAGAAAATCAAAATACAACAGCGCCAAAAGCAGAAGCTGTCCATATGCCTCATACCGCATCAGATTCATATACAGATCTTCGGGTAAAAAGGCTCCCAACACCTTGGAACCATCCAGCGGCGGAATGGGAATCAGGTTGAACACCCCCAGACCGATATCTATGAGAGCCACATATTCCAGCAAATTGATCAGATACAGCACCGCGGGCACCTGCCAAAATCTTTCCGGCATAAAGTACACGCAAAGGCCATAGACAAACAGCGCCACAAAAGCGGTGACGAAATTGGTCATTGGGCCTGCCAAAGCCACCACCGCCATTCCCTTTTTGGGATCGCGATAATAGTAGGGATTGACCGAAACGGGTTTGGCCCAGCCAAATCCCACCAGCAGCAGACACAGAGTACCAATCACATCCAGATGGGCCAATGGGTTCAGGGAAAGACGGCCTTCCATACGGGGAGTGGGATCTCCCATCCGGCTGGAAACATATCCATGGGCAAACTCATGAACTGTCAAGGCCACCAGAACCGCCGGCAGTGTATAAATCAATGTGGAAATAGAAAAATGCATAACTTCAATTCCTTTTCGGCTTTTTCCTCATTATACATGGATTTCCACCCGAATACAACCCACAAAGCAAAAGGCGTGGATTCCCAAATCCACGCCTTTTGTCACTGCCGCAGCCGACAGCTATTCAAAGTCCGCTCCAGTGTTCTGACTTCCGCAGAACTCAACCCCTGGGACTGGCCGCTGTAAAACAGTCGTTCCAGCTCCTGAGATAGAGCGACAATGGCATTGTCCGCCTCGCCGGGAGCAAACAACGCTCCCCGTACTCTACGCAAATAATGAGCGGGAGATTCTCCCACTCCCCGGGGCTGCCCCGCCTGTTTGCCCCACGATTCAATCCGCAGCAAAATCCCCTGCGGTGTGTGCCGGTACACAATGCATTCCCAATGAAACCGCAGACGTCCCATCTGACGCTGCCACCACAGGCACAGCGACCGCCACAGGCCCCCGGTGCGCACCAGTTCTCCCTCCTGCAGAACTTCCGGTTCTGTCATTCGGAGGGTACGCAGTTTGCGGAAACGGTACAGCAGCCAGATCACTACTCCTACCACCACAATGACGCCCACAATGGCCAGGATCATAAGCAAACCGGAATAATCCAGCTCTGTCTGCTGATTTTCCGAAGGTGTTAACGTAACCTCCTCCTGCGCCATCAATTCTCCTCCATCTTCCGGCATGGGAACCAGCGAAAGCAAAAAATTGATCAGCGCCAAGATTCCCTTTCCCAACCACAGCAGCAATCCTCCTGCTGCCGAAACCGAAAAGGCAAACAATTCTCGTCCCGCGCTGGAAAATACCATCAGTCCGCCCACGACAAACAGCGCCAACAGCAATGCCACGCCAATGAGCAAAAGGGCTCCCTGATACCGGCTTCCTGCTACTTTGCTGCGATTCTCCGTCACCACCCGCATCAATACCAGTGAAATCAGATCACAGCAGATGGCGGTCATCAATAGACCAAAACAAAGAGGAGGCAACGTAATCCCTCTGGTTTCCATACTAAGGAAAATGGCTACCAGCATGGTGGAAAACTCGGTATAAATCAACATCTGATTGGGCTTGATTCCGTTTTGTGCCACCATATAGGCACGCATCACCGATCCTCCGAAAAACAAAGCCGCAAAAACATAGGCCATTGTACCTTGGGCATTGGTGAGGAATATACAACCAATCACCATCATCAGCAAACCACAAATCAGATTTCCACCAATGACACTGCTCACCGGCAGTGACCGGCGTTTGAGAAAGCAGTTGATCAAATAAATAACCAATATCATTCCCAACCAAGGCAGCGGTGAAAGGGTCATCTGCTGATCTGTCTGCAACAGAGAAAATAGCGCGTAGCCACTGGCCATATACGCAATATCGGTAAGAAGAGCGGTAGCTCCCACAAAATGAATGGCTTCCAGTCTCATGCCACCCCTCCTTTCCGCAGAGAGGGCAACAGACGCTGACGGTATTCACCGGCAGATTCCTCCTGCCACACCAACAGTTCCAAACGACTTCCCCACCGTTCCAACAGCCGTTTGCACCCGCAAGAGGCCAAACTGCGTGTAACCAGATAAGCCTGTCCGCAAGTTTCCCGCAGATTCATTAGTTCTTCTTCCGCAAACAGGCAAGGTTCTCCTCGGTACTCCACCGCTGCCAAAGCAGTCAACAACTCGGGCGTCTGTTCAGCGCCCTTTTCCGGCGGCAAAATACGTCCCATTCGCCCCGAAACTCCAGGCAAGGCCAATCCACAGCACATTTCCCGCTGTTCTAAGCCCACAAAGAGAGACCCAACAATACTCAAAGTCTCTTCCAATTCCTCTTCCCACACTGTGATAATCTCCCGTTTGGAAGGCTCTTCCTGCACCACCTTTCGGAAAGATTGCAGGTCCACGATGAACAGTGAGGAGCGAGGCAGGATGGTTTCATATACATTGACCTGCAGCTTATCCTGCCGGGCAGCCAATCTCCAGTTGATGCGGCGCATGCTGTCCCCTGTCTGATACTCCCGATTGCTGCGCAGCAAGGTCTGATCCTCATAGAATCCGGAACTGCCTACAGAGGCCTGATACATATTCCGCACGAAAGGCGAACAATCCGCTTCCACCAGCTTGGGGAATACCACAAAGGAAGATGGATTGGGCAAATTGTATTCCCGATTCCGCACACTGAGACCAAAGCCATCACCAGAACAGGTGGTGACCTTCTCTAAAAAATAAATTCCTCTGCGGCGGGCCTCAAATTCCGTTTTCCACTCCAGCGTCTGATGCCACAGAATCCAGGTGAATTTTCTGCGGAATACCTCATATTCCTCACCTTTGGAAAAATCCCGATAGGGCTCTCGCTGAAACTTTCCAGAAGGCTCCACGCATCCATTTTCTGGTGCACGCAGCAATACATCCAGCCAAATCAAAGGCAGTAATTTATGATTTTCCACCTTAAACAGAACAGGTATAGAAGATCCTGGGAACACTCTGGCGTTCCGGCTGGAGATTTCCAGCCGCACATGCTTCATAGCGGTACGGCTCCATTGCCAAGCCATCAAAGAAAGCAGTGCTACAAACAGCAGAAATGCCGCCAATTCCTGCATGGCAAAATAGTTGCTCACCAAAGCCAGCACCAGCAGAACACAAACTGCCTGCGGACTGGCAAAGGTGCTGGAAAAAATCTGATTAGTTTCCATGGAACAGATCCTCCCGGGCCGGAGGCACCGGCGTTTCAGCCAGAATTTGTCCTATGATTTCCTCCGCAGTGGTGCCGGCAAAACGGGCTTCACTGGATACCTGCACCCGATGAACCAGTATGGAAGGCGCAATGGCTTGAATGTCATCGGGAGTGACATACTCCCGGCCCTGCATGGCGGCCCAGGCCTTGCCGGCCCGATACAGCGACCGGGATGCCCGAGGGCTGGCTCCGCTGCGCAGCAGCTTGTTTTCTCTTGTACGGTGTACCAACTCCACCAGATAAGCGGACACCATATCGCTCACATGGACCTGGCTGATGGCCTGTTGTAATTCCACAAGTTCCTGGGGAGAGGTCACCGCCTGCACCTGTTCAAAGGGAATTCCATCTCCCAGATTGGCCAGCATGTTCTGTTCCTCCTGTGCGGTAGGATATCCCAGCGACAGCTTCACCAAAAAGCGGTCCATCTGCGCGGCAGGCAGTTGGAAGGTACTCTCGCTCTCCACAGGATTTTGGGTGGCCATCACCAAGAATGGCTGGGGCAATGTCCGGCTTTCTCCATCCACCGTCACCTGACGTTCTTCCATGGCCTCCAGTAGTGCGGACTGCGTCCGAGGGATGGCTCGGTTGATTTCATCCGCCAACAGGATATTGGTGTTTACCGGCCCTTCCATAAATTGAAATTCCCGGGTCTTCTGATTGAAAATATTCATGCCAATGATGTCCGAAGGCAGCAAATCCGGTGTAAACTGCACTCTTCGGAAGGAACATCCCAATGCAATGGACAGTGCCTTGACCAGTGTGGTTTTCCCACTGCCTGGCAAATCATCCAGCAGGATATGTCCATCTGCCAGTACCGCCATCACAATCAACTGAATTTGATTGTGTTTGCCCACAATAATTTTTTCCACTTCGGTGGTAAGTCCTTCCGCTGTTTTGACCACTTGCTGCATGTCCATGTGAGTTCCTCCCATTTGTAGTAGTAAATTTAATTTTACTATCTATTTTGACAAAAAACAATGATGAAATTGTAAATTTTTGTAAATAAGTAAAAAAACAGGGGTATTTCCCCTGTTTTTTGTCACTGAATATGTTCGTCAAACGCAAAAAAATGGTGAACCGGTCCGCAGCCATGCCCCAGCGAAAAACTGTGGCGAATGGCCTGGGTGATGTACTCTTTGGCCAGACGTACTGCCTCTTCCACCGGATGCCCCTGCGCCAGATAAGAGGCGATGGCGGAAGAAATGGTACAGCCGGTACCGTGGGTATTGCTGCTGGAAATCCGTTCTTGACGGAATACCACCTCTGTTCCATCCTGTCCCATCAGCAAATCGTCTGCAGTATCCTCAAAATGGCCGCCTTTCATCAGCACATACTGAGTGCCCATGGACAAAATGGCCTGCCCGGCTTTGCGCATATCCTCCAGATTGTGAATCTTCATCCCACTGATTTCTTCTGCCTCGGGAATGTTGGGAGTGAGTAGATACGCCAGCGGAATCATACGCCGCTTTACACTGTCCACCGCGTCCTTCTGCAGCAGATAATATCCGCTTTTGGAAATCATCACCGGATCCACTACAATGCGCTTGTGGCCCAATTTTCCCAGTGTGTCCGCAATGGTATCAATGATTTCTGGGCTGGACACCATGCCAATCTTAATGGCATCAGGCACAATGTCTTCAAATACCACTTCGATCTGCCGACGAATGATATCGGCAGGAAGATTGAACACATCATACACCGCCACAGTGTTTTGTGCAGTAATGGCAGTGATTACACTCATTCCATAGGTGCCGGTGGCGCTGAACGCCTTCAAATCGGCCTGAATTCCCGCCCCGCCCGAGGAATCCGACCCAGCGATGGTCAAACAAGTTTTTCCATAGTTGCTCATGGCACTTCCTCCTTTTGTGCGTACAGACAAAAACTCCGGAATGATTCCGGAGTTTTCAATGTCATTGGATCTTTTTCAAATCTTCCAGCAGATTGATGTACTCCTTCTTGGGCTCTTCCCCGTCTGTAATGAAGCCCTTGGTAATGGTTACCTTGGAGAGATTGGGTTCCGAGGGAGCCTCATACATCAGCTTGGTCATGCGTTCTTCAATGATGGAGCGCAGGCCGCGGGCTCCGGTATCCCGTTTGGACGCCTTTTCCGCTATGGCTTCCAGCGCGTCCTCGTCAAACTCCAAATCAATGCCGTCGATGTTGAACAGGTACTGATACTGCTTAGTGATGGCATTTTTGGGTTCGGTGAGAATCTTCATAAAGGCCTTTTTATCCAGCCGGTCTAAACTCACCATCATAGGCATACGACCCACCAGTTCGGGAATCAATCCAAATTTCACCAGATCGTGGGCTTCAATTTGAGAGAGGATTTCACTGAGTTCCTTATCCTGTTTGCTCTTCACTTCTGCGCCAAAACCCAGCCCCTGCTTGCCGGCCCGTTTTTCGATGATCTTCTCAATCCCGTCAAATGCACCGCCGCAGATAAACAGAATGTTGCGGGTGTTGAGCTGGATGAACTCCTGCTGGGGATGTTTCCGTCCGCCCTGAGGAGGCACATTGGCCACCGTTCCCTCCAGGATTTTCAACAGGGCCTGCTGTACGCCCTCACCGCTCACATCTCGGGTGATGGACGGGTTTTCGCTCTTTCGAGCAATCTTGTCAATTTCATCCACATAGATGATGCCCCGTTCGGCCAGTTCCACGTCGTAATCCGCCGCTTGAATCAGCTTGAGCAGGATGTTCTCCACATCCTCGCCCACATAACCCGCCTCTGTGAGGGTGGTGGCGTCCGCAATGGCAAAGGGCACTTCCAGCACCTTGGCCAACGTCTGAGCCAGCAGGGTCTTTCCGCTGCCGGTGGGACCCAGCATGAGAATATTGCTCTTTTGCAGTTCAATGTCCCCTTCGCCCATCAGGTTGGTGCCAATACGCTTATAGTGATTATAGACCGCCACCGCCAGAGCGATTTTGGCCTGATCCTGTCCGATGACATATTCATCCAGAAACGCCTTGATCTCCCGGGGTTTGGGAATCTCATCATAATTCATCTCGGGCGCTTTACCGGAAGCAGGCAATGTCTGATCCTCTTTGAGAATGCTGTTGCAGATTTCCACGCATTCGTTGCAGATATATGCCTCATATCCAGAAATAATCCGCCGCACCTGATCTTTGGTTTTGCCGCAAAAAGAGCAGCGGATTTCCATTTCGTCATGCGTACTCATTTACACACCTCGTTTCCTTTGGCAGCCAGGTCATCTCTTTTCAATCACCCGGTCGATCAGGCCATACTCCAGCGCCTCCTGAGCGGTTTTGAAGTTGTCCCGTTCGGTATCTGCCTGAATGGTCTCCAGACTCTGCCCCGTCACCTGTGCCAGAATGGTATTGAGCTTGGCTTTGGTGCGCATCAGATGGTCCGCATGAATCTGAATGTCAGTGGCCTGTCCCTGCAGGCCGCCCATCAGCGGCTGATGGATCATGATTTCACTGTTGGGCAGCGCCAGACGCTTACCCTTTGTGCCAGCTGCCAGCAAAAACGCTCCCATACTGGCCGCCATGCCCACACAGATGGTGGATACATCGCATTTGATATAGTTCATAGTATCATAGATGGCCATGCCTGCGGTAATAGAACCGCCGGGGCTGTTGATATACAGGCAGATGTCCTTATCCGGGTCCTGCCCTTCCAGAAACAGCAGCTGTGCCACTACCAGACTGGCCGTCACATCATTTACCTGATCGGACAAAAAGATGATCCGATCATTCAAAAGACGGGAGTAGATGTCGTATGCTCGCTCGCCTCGGTTGGTCTGTTCAATTACGGTTGGTACCAATGCCATTTGTTGAGTCACTCCTTCATCCAATATGTACAGAATTTCTCTGTTACCCCCGTTTCCCCCTGTATAAGAGAGGAATGCCGCTTTGGCCACGGCATTCCCCCTGTTGCTCTATGGAATTATTCCTCGGTCTTGGCTTCCTCCGCCTTGGCCTCTGCTGCAGCCTTCTCCACTTCAGCGTTGAGAGCGGCCTGACGGGCTTCATACTCTTCGGCGGTGATCTCAGCCACATCGGCGCTGTCCTTCACCAGCTCCACAGCCTTGGCCACAGCCAGGTCCTTGCGCAGGTTCTCGGGGCTTACAAACATCTTGCACTGATCCACAGACACATTGTATGCCTCGGACAGCTTCTTGTACTCCTCTTCCACTGCCTCATCGGAAATCTGAATGTTTTCCAGAGCGGCAATCTTTTCCAGAGCCAGACGGGTACGCACCCGACGGTCTGCCTGATCGGCAAAGCTCTTGCGGAACATATCCATGGTGGAACCGGTGTACTGCAGATACATATCCAGGTTCATGCCCTGCATCTGCATCCGGTAATCCATATCTCTGGCAATGTCATCCAGCTCGGACTCGATCATGCACTGGGGCACTTCCACCTTGGTGTTGTTGAGCATCTCGGTAATGAGAGCATCCTCCAGCATGTTCTGAGCGCCCTTGTCCTTGTTTTCCTGCAGCTTTCTGCGGATGTCGGCCTTGAACTCTTCCAGGGTGTCAAATTCGCTGACATCCTTGGCGAACTCATCGTCGATCTCATCCATCTCAGTGGTCTTCACTTCCAGCACCTTGCAAGCGAATACGGCGTCCTTGCCAGCCAGTTCCTTGGCGTGGTACTCTTCGGGGAAGGTCACCTTCACATCGCCTTCCTGACCGGCCACATAACCCACCAGCTGTTCCTCAAAGCCGGGGATGAACTGACCGCTGCCCAGCTTCAGGGTCTGGTTTTCAGCGGTGCCGCCCTCAAACTTTTCGCCGTCCACGCTGCCGGAGTAGTTCAGGGTCACAGTGTCGCCCATCTCGGCGGCGCGATCTACGGTCACCTGACGGGAATTGCGCATCTGGTACCGCTTGAGCTCGCTGTCAATCTCCTCATCGGATACGGTGAACAGCACCTTCTCTGCCTTGAGGCCCTTGTAAGCAGTCAGTTCCACTTCGGGCTTCACCGTTACAGTTGCCTTGATGGTCAGACCGTCGTCGTTGATCTCTTCAATGTCCACACTGGCTCTGTCCACAGGCTCAATGCCAGCCTCTTCCACAGCGGCAGCATAGGCGTCGGGATAGCAGATGTTCACAGCGTCCTCAAAGAACACACCCTCACCGTACAGCTTTTCAATCATCTTGCGGGGAGCCTTGCCCTTGCGGAAACCGGGTACGCTGATGTTCTTTACATTTTTCTTATATGCCTTTTCGGTGGCAGCGTCAAATTCCGCCTTGGGGACCGTAATAACCAGTTCTACCGTATTTGTATCCTTTTTTTCAAAGTGCTTCAATGCCATTTTAACTTCCTCCAATATGTAATATAGATTACCAACTTCAATAGTATACCATATCCCATGCCGCCTTTGCAATGGCCAATCCACGCTATTCCACGAAAATCGGCTGAAAATCGGTATAATCGCAGGATGTGAGGGTAAAATGAATGCCCTCATACTCCCCCGTCACCGCTTTTCGGTGAGAGGCGCCATGCAAATGCCCATAATAACAACGCCGCACCTGATACCGGTGCAGAACTTCCATGATCTCCTGACACAAAAATCCGGGGAACACCGGCGGATAGTGCAGGAAAGTGATCAATTCAGCGGCACCCGTCTGTTTTCCAGCTTCCAGCGAAGCTGCCAGCCGGCCCGCTTCCCGATCCCGCATCTTCTGATTGTGACCGGTGGAATCCTCTTCATCCAAAAACCATCCCCGACTACCGCACAAAGCCACATCTCCCACCCGCACGGCATTGTTGTGGAGAAACTCAATGGAAGTAAAACCGTTTTCCTCACAGAATCGATTCATCTTGGAGGCGGTTTCCCACCAGTAATCATGATTTCCCTTGAGGATGAGCTTCCGGCCATTGAGCCGGTGGATGTAATCAAAATCCCACAGGGCCTGCTGCAAACTCATTCCCCAGGAAATATCCCCATTGATGACCACCGTATCCTCCGGACGCACCACCTGCTGCCAGTTTTCTTCTATTTTAATATAGTGGCGGTCCCACCGGCTGCCGAACACATCCATGGGTTTGTTACAGCCAAAGGAGAGATGAAGATCTCCCAATACATAGATGCTCAACCCTCTCCTCCTTCCTCAGTATAGACCACTTTTTCCCTCTTCAACCAAAAACCAGACTGTCTTTTATGCGCGGCCCAGCACCCGGTCCACATACCCCTGCATTTCTTCCTTGTCAAAGCTCTCACTGAACCGAACCGGCAGAGTTTGCAGTTCCTGCAGAGAAGCCGGTACCGGATAACCGCTCACCTGATGGCAGGCCTCCAGCAGCTGGAAGGGATCCAGTCCCTTCACTGCCTCCTCACCACGAATGGCGCTCACCACACTGTCGCCAAATTTGTAGGGGCTGGCAGTGGAAGCGATCACTGTGGGAGTGTGATCCTCCGTTTCCGCCACATACTGCTGATAAACCCGAACTGCCACCGCGGTGTGTGTATCCAGCACATAGCCATACTGCTGCTGGGTGTCCCGAATGGTTTCTGCTGTCTGCACATCATCGCAGCAACCGCCGTAGAAGAGCTTTTCCACCTTTTCCCGCACCTGCTGGGACACCTGATAGGCTTTCTTATCCTTCAGGCTGTCCATCAGCTGCCGCAACGCGCCGTCATCCTCTCCGTACAGATCAAACAACAGACGCTCCAGATTGCTGGAAATCAGAATGTCCATGGAGGGAGAGGTGGTGGTGTAAAAATCCCGGTCGCAGTCATAAGTGCCGGTGCGAATGAAATCGGTCAGCACATTGTTCCGGTTGGAAGCGCACAGGAATTTTGCCACGGGCAGGCCCATCTTGCTGGCGTAGTAAGCTGCCAGAATGTTCCCGAAATTACCGGTGGGCACACACACATTGATGAGATCTCCATTGCGGATCTCCCCTGACGCCACCAGATCACAATAAGCGGAAATGTAATACACCACCTGGGGCACCAGCCGTCCCCAGTTGATGGAATTGGCGGAGGACAGGACAAAATGATCCCCCAGCAGCTGCTGCTCATACTCTTTATCGGTGAAAATCCGCTTTACGCCGGTCTGCGCGTCATCAAAATTGCCATTGACCGCGCCCACTGCCACATTGCCGCCCCGCTGGGTGGCCATCTGCAGCTTCTGAATGTCACTGACTCCGTCGTTGGGATAGAATACCACAATCCGGGTACCCTCCACATCCTTAAAGCCTTCCAGAGCCGCCTTGCCAGTGTCGCCCGAGGTGGCTACCAGAATCACCACCGTATTGTCCTCCCCGGTCTTTTTCATGGAGTACACCAGAAACTTAGGCAAAATTTGTAGAGCCATATCCTTGAACGCACAGGTAGGACCATGCCACAGTTCCAAAATGTGCGCTCCCTCATGCAGTTTGTGCAGAGGTGCGATGGCCGGATCTTCAAAATTGCTGCCATAGGCCTTGGTCACACAGTCGGTCAGTTCTTCCTCGGTAAAATCGGTGAGATATTTCCCCAGCACACGCACTGCCCGCTGCTGATAGGTCATGGGTACCATCTGCTGAATTTCCTCAGCTGTCAAACGGGGAAATTCACAGGGCACAAACAGTCCGCCCTCTTTGGAAAGCCCCTGCTTAATGGCCTGGGCGCTCTCCACCACCACCTTCTTATCTCTTGTGCTCTGGTATTTCATATGTTTCTCGCTCCTTGTGTCGCTGTAGTTTTCTCTTTGCCACACTTGTGGACAGTATCTCAATTATACAATATACCCTGTTATTTTTGAAGAGTCTTGCGCAGAATTTCCTCCAAATTGCCGTAAAAGATTTTATCCAGCAGTCTTTCATTATAGTTTAACTTGTACAATTGTCCATACAGGGCGGACATATCCTGAATCCCCCGCAAGCCGGCAGCCGGCTGGTCCATACCGTCCCAGTCCGCTCCGATGAACAGATGATCCTCTCCCCCCAGTTCCAAAAAACGCTCAATGTGCCGGCACAACTGGGTCAGATCCTTCCCCCCGCCCACAAAGGGGCCATACAGGTTAATGCCGGCTCCTGTGCCTTGTCGCACCAGCTCTTGAAACTGCTCATCGGTGAGATTGCGCGGATGCTCCCATACGGACCGGCTGTTGGAGTGAGTTGCGATCAGAGTGCAGCCGCTCTCCGCCGCCTCCCAAAATCCTCTCTCACTAAGGTGGGAAACATCGGCCAGCATCCCCAGACGGGCCATGCGTGAGAGCAGCTCCCGTCCCATGGGCTTGAGTCCCCCATTTCCGGCCATACAGCCGCAGCCCAATTCATTTTCGCCATTCCAGGTAAGATTGACCAGTCGAAATCCCAGTTGGTACAATTCCTCAATTCGCTCGGGCCTTCCTCCCAATCCGTGCGCGCCTTCCAGCGACAAAACAGCCGCACCTTTTCCAGCCTCCATAGCCCCCTGATACTGCTCCCAATTGGTGCACAGCACCATATGCCGCTCCTGCCTTCTCAGCTGGTCCAGCGCATAGGAGGAAACCCGCCGAACCAACTGCCAGGCCTCTTCCCCACGATAGACATCGTCTACCCATACTGCGAAAATCTGGCTGTATTTCTCCAGCGACGCCGTCCGCTTCAAATCCACATGCAGATCATTCTCTCCCAGATCCTGCAAGGTATCGCACAGAGACAACATGGTGTCGCAATGAGCATCAAAATAGCGCATGGTTCTCCCCCTTATTCTCCAAAGGCGTTTTCGATGATGTGTATGCGCCGCAGCACCGGTTCATTCCTGCCACTGTACCACACCTCACACACATCCATCCTGGGCTGCAGCGAGGTGGGATGCTGACTCAGATAAAAGGAAGCCACGTTCAGCAAATGGCGCTGCTTTGTGAGGGTAACTGCTTCTCCGGGCAAGCCATACTGATTGGAACGCCTTGTTTTCACCTCACAGAACACCAGGTAGACGCCATTTTCCAGAATCAAATCCATCTCATAGGGGCGCACCCTGAAATTGCGGGCCACCACCCGGAACCCCCGGCGAAGATATTCCGCCTCTGCCTGCCCTTCGCCCCAGCGGCCAATCTCCACCCGGTTCACAGTTGTTTCTCAAAAGGAGTCCCGGCCAGAATTTTGCCCAAAAAGCTCCTGCGGTGGATGGGAGAAGGGCCAATTTCCCGCAAAATCTCCCGATGTAGTTTTGTCCCGTACCCCTTGTGTTTTTCAAAATGGTACTGCGGGTACAATTGGGCTTGCTCCAACATAAAACGGTCCCGGGATACCTTGGCCAGAATGGAAGCCGCCGCGATGTTGGCGCTGGCGGCATCTCCTCCCACCAGCCACTGACAGGGGATGTGGCTCTCCGGACAGCGATTGCCATCGATCAGGGCCACATCGGGCGTTACCTGCAATTCCCGGAGACAGGCGACCATGGTTTGCATGGTGGCCTGTAAAATATTGATCCGGTCAATCTCTTTCTCGTCGGCACTGCAAATGGAATAGGCAATGGCCTGCTGCCGAATCACGTCAAAAAGTGCTTCCCGCTTTTTTTCAGACAGTTTTTTGGAGTCATTGAGCCCGGGGATCTCCAAACCAAAAGGCAGGATCACAGCAGCAGCAAATACGGGTCCCGCCAATGGTCCCCGACCCGCTTCATCCACACCCGCGATGCACCGAAATCCCTCTTCCCGAAGCTTTGTTTCATGCAGCCACAAATCCACCTGTTCTCTGCTCATCATTTCTCCCCCAAAGACTGTTTCAACTGATATACATACCGGTGCAGCACCGCCTGCAAACTCCAAGCGAAATAGGAAGCCACCTGCCAAAAGGCACTGGTGAGCTGCATCTCCTGTCGAAATAATACTCTACATCCACCTTCCGGCAAATCTGTCAGCTCCACATACCAGTGGCTGGTCATCTGATCATTTTCGGTCCTGTATTCATACACACTGCAGGGCTCCTGCCGAATGATGGTACACAGGCTGCTGTGCCGGGCATCCACGTACTCCCGCCAGCTTTTTCCCGGCTCCACCTCTTCTGCCCATCGCACATCCTCCCGCCAGGAGGTGTCCAGCGGATGTGTCAGCCTGTCCCATACTTGCTGACGGCTGCTGGTAAAATCCATTGTGATTTCTGCCTTCCTCGCACTTGCCATAAAACATCCTCCTGTTCCAGGCCCTAACCACTATACAAAAAGGAGTCCGGCGCCTGCCGAACTCCTCCTCTCACTCCTGATTCGTCTGACCGGGCCATTCCAACGTAATGCGTCCGATTTTTACCTCGCGGAATTCATCCAGCACCATATTGGAGGTGCGCTCATAATTGACCTCACCGCCGGAAATCAAAAATCCGCGTTTTCTCCCCACCAACTCCAGAATCTCCCAGCCTTCCAGCCGGTCCAGTTCCTGGGGTTCAACGGCCAGTTTGTAACGCTCGGCCAGCTGAATGGGATAGCTCCCCGCCAGATGCTTCAGCAGTCTGCAGGCAACCTCTTCCACATCCACCACCTGGTCCCGGATGGCGCCGCTGTAGGCCAGCCGGTACCCCACTTCCTGGTCCTCAAATTTGGGCCACAGAATACCGGGGGTGTCCAGCAGTTCAATCCCGTTGTCCAGGCGAATCCACTGTTTATCCCGGGTGACACCGGGCCGGTCTTCCACCTTGGCAGCTTTTCGGCCAGAGAGCTTATTGATCAGCGAAGATTTCCCCACATTGGGAACTCCCACCACCATGATTTTGATGGCTCGGGTCATGCCCTTTTCCGCGTCGCAGCGAATTTTATCCGCCAGCATTTCCCGCAGCTTGTCGGGAATCTGCCGCACACCTTTGCCGCTGACGCTGTCACACAGCAAGGTTGGCTGTCCCTGTTTTTCATACCAGCTTTTCCACTTTTCATTGGCAGCAGGATCCGCCATATCACTTTTATTGAGCACCAGCAGCCGTTTTTTATCTCCCAGCAGCTCCGGCAAAATGGGGTTGCGGCTGCTCTCGGGCAGACGGGCATCCGCCAGCTCCACCACAATATCCACCTGGCGAATGTGCTCTGTAATCAATCTCCGGGTTTTGGCCATATGGCCGGGAAACCAGTTAATTGCCATACTTCTTCTCCTTTTGTCTGCTTACTGGAGCGTTCCAAACTCCTCCAGCGGGAAAATTCTCAGTACCACTTTTCCCACCACATACCGGGTATCTACCGTACCAATTTCGGTGCTGCGGCTGTCAGTGCTGTGGGCACGATTATCTCCCATCACAAAGATTTCATTTTCCTCCAAATAAACCGGAAAGGCCTGATCATCCGCCTTAGCACTGATGCCGCTGCCCAGATAAGGTTCCTCTATCAGCTGGTCATCCACATAGACTTCTCCGGTGTCAAAGTCAATATCCACCTTCTGTCCGCCTGTGGCAATGACCCGTTTCACAAAGGGCTTCCCTGAAAAATTGGGCTTGTTGAGGATGACAATATCTCCGGCTTTTGGGGTGTAAAAGGCCTCCTGCACAATGAGCCGGTCATTTTCAAATAAGGTGCGCTCCATGGATTCTCCCTTGACTCCCACCACGCGGAAAAAGAAGGAGAACAAAAGCACCACTGTAATGACGGCCAGCGCAATGGATTCCAACCAATCCAGCCAGTCCTCCATGGGATTTTTACGTTTGATTTCCTGTTGTTCCATGGCACGTTCCTTTCCCAAAATGAGCAAAAAAGGGACTGATACCAGCCCCTTTTTCTCTTACAGTTTTTCTCTGATCTTGGCAGCCTTACCCACTCTGTCACGCAGGTAGTACAGCTTGGCTCTTCTCACGCGGCCCTGTCTCACCACTTCGATCTTTTCGATGAAGGGAGAATTCACAGGGAAGGTTCTCTCCACGCCGCAGCCGTAGGCTACACGCCGTACGGTAAAGGTCTCAGCGATACCGCCGCCCTTTTTCTTGATGATGATGCCTTCAAACATCTGCACTCTTTCGCGGTTGCCTTCTTTGATCTTCACGTATACCTTTACAGTTGCACCGATATTCAGAGCAGGAAGATCGCTTCTGATCTGCTCTTTTGTCAAAGCTTCAAGGATGTTATTCATTCTCAAGCCCTCCTTTATAATCTGAACATTCGTGCCTCGGTCAGGGCAGAGGAATATCCGTATTGACGGTTATGGAGCACATAACCTTGTCTATTTTAGCATACACTTACCTATTTTGCAAGAGTTTTTTACAGCTGCACAAAATTTTCCCTCTGCTGGGTGAGAAATCCCAATCGCTCATACCGTTCATAGGTGGGCCGGAACTGAGGCAGATGCTGCGTCAAGGCCTGGGTGAGCAGCTGGGGACTTACACTGTTTTCCCCGTTGAGAGGCAGTACACAGGCACATTCCACTACGCCCTCAGCAGGCATGCTCCATTCAGCCCAAGGCAGCAGCCCTACCAGATCCAGTTCCTTTTCTCCCCGTTTGGTCCGTTTGCGGATCACCAAACTCTCTCCATTCAGCAGCCCCCGAATTTTCTCCACTGCGTCCGGGTCCTCAATCCCCTCGCACTGGAAACGATAGCTGCCAAACCAGATTTCCTTGTTTTTCCGCACCACTTCCTGGGCGGCAATGACTTCCACGCCGATGGGCAGCGCCCCTTGAAAACGCCCCACCATCTCCTCAAAACTCATTTCATCATCCAGCACGCCAATGTCCAGCGTTTCCCGCCAGCCGGAAAATCCCAGCGGCAGCGGTGCTCCAAACACCAAATAGGGCCGGGGATTGAATCCCTCGGTGCACTTCACCGGGATACCGCTGAGCATCAGCCCCCGCATGAACACCCGGTTGAGATCCAGGTGGGAGATATACCGGGCTTCCCGTTCCTTCTGAAAAATAAGTCGAATCTGTCTCATTGGCAAGCCCTCCCGATCAGTTGATTGGCCCCGCAGCCGCCACAGGCTTCGCGGCAATTGGGGGATGTCTGAGAGTCATAGGCCCGACGGCACTCCCGTTTCAGATACTCCTCCGACACGCCTACATCAATGTGACTCCAGGGCAGCACTTCCTCAAAATCTCTCCGGCGGCTGGCGTAAAAGGCCGGGTCCACCCCACACTCCTCAAACGCCTCCATCCATTTGTCATACCGGAACTGATCGCTCCAGCCATCAAAACGGCAGCCTTTACGGAAAGCGGCTTCCATCACCCGGCACAACCGACGATCTCCCCGGGCAAACACGCCCTCCAGAATGCTGATGCGGGTATCGTGCAGATCAATTTTCACCCGCTTGCTGTGAATGGAAGACAGCAGCAGTTTCTGCTTGGCCTTGAGCTGTTCCTCGGTATCCTGCGGTTCCCACTGGAAGGGAGTAAAAGGCTTGGGCACAAAATTGGAAGCGCTGAGGGTAATGCTCACTCCTCTGCGCCGGTTGCGGTTTTCACACCCATAATACACATCCAGCACCTTGTGGCCCAAATCGCCAATGCCAGCCACATCCTCCATGGTCTCGGTGGGCAACCCGATCATGAAATACAGCTTGATGGCGGTACAGCCACCTTCAAAGGCGGTGTGGGCGGTGTGCATCAACTCATCCTCCCGCACATTTTTATTGATGGCATCCCGGAGCCGCTGGGTACCAGCCTCCGGAGCAAAGGTCAAACTGCTTTTACGCACCTTTTGAATCTTCTGCACCAACTCACTGGAGAAGTTGTCCACCCGCAGCGAAGGCAGGGCCAAATTCACCCGTTTGGGTTCAGTCCACTCCAACAGACTTTCCACCAATTCCTCCAGACGGGTATAATCGCTGGTGCTCAAAGAAGAGAGGGAAATCTCGTCATATCCAGTGCTGGCCTGCAGCTTGCACGCGCAGTCGTTGAGGGTTTGAGGTGTTTTCTCCCGCACGGGACGGTAAATCATCCCCGCCTGACAGAACCGGCAGCCTCGAATACAGCCCCGGAACACCTCCAGCATTACCCGGTTGTGAACAGTGTCAATGCTGGGCACCACAAACTTGTCCGGATAATATACCTTGTCCAGCTCTTTGATGATGGTTTTTCTCACCTTGACAGGCACATCCGGATATTTGGGAGTAATGGCCTGCACCCGGCCGTCCTCGTGATACGTCACCTCATAAAACGAGGGAATATACACCCCTTCCAGCCCTACAATGGCATGGAAAAACTCTTCCCGGGACCCGCCGCGGCGCTTAATTTCCTCGTAGATTTCCAATACCCGCAGATTGATTTCCTCACCCTCGCCCAAAATCACCACATCCACAAAATCAGCGATGGGTTCACAGTTATAGGCACAGGGTCCTCCTACCAGCACAATTTGTTCCAAATCATGCCGATCCCGGCTATACAGCGGAATGTGCGCCAGATCCAGCATATTGAGAATGTTGGAATAGGAGAGCTCATACTGCAGTGTAAACCAGATAAAATCAAAGTGTCGGATGCTCTCCCCGGACTCCAGACCATACAGCTCAATGTTTTTCTCCCGCATGATCTGTTCCATATCGATCCAGGGCGCAAACACCCGTTCACACCAGTAGTTTTCCCGCTCATTGGTCAGACTGTAGAGAATCTTCATCCCCAGATGGGACATGCCGATTTCATAGGTATCCGGAAAGCAAAACGCCACCCGCACATCCACTTTGGCAGGGTCCTTCACCACACTATTCAGCTCGCCACCCACATATCGGGCCGGTTTCTGCACCTGCAGCAGGATTTTTTCTACATCCTTGTTGATCATGTGTTCCTCCTGTATCATCTGCCATTTTGACTGTTTTTCTCATTGAATCTATCATCCATTGTACCCGAAAGCCGCTCCGCTTGCAATCCCCTTTTCCCCATCTGTCCCAGGATGAACCACCATTTGCCAGAGTAAAAACACGCCCACTGCCAGCAGCGACAGATTGTATCCGGTGAGCAGCAGTACTGCCGTTCCCACACTCAGCACCACTCCGCATGCCAGCCATTCCACTGCCCGGCACACGCCGCAAGCCACTGGATAGGGACACCATTGCAGCAGCGCTGCCCGCAGAATCCGCCCACCGTCCAGTGACCGTGCAGGCAGCAGATTGATCACCAGCAGTGCCAGATTGATGCCGCAGAAATAGAGCGCCATCTCCGTTCCTGTAAGGGCCATCCATTTCCACCCTGCCAACAGCAAAAGCAAATTCATAAAAGGTCCCATGGCACAGATGAAGCACTCCTGGGGATAGCCCATAAAGCGGGTGCCGCCGGTACGGATTTCCACCCCAAAGGCATGAATTCGAATCTCCTTCAAATAGCCCCCGCACAACACCAGCCCCACCAGATGGCCCAGTTCATGCAGCAGCGCGCACACCAGCCCCAGCAGGTACACCTCCAGCATATCCCCTATGTAAAAGGCGCACAGCAAAAAAAGCGCCGCCGGGTCCATACCAAACTTCCACCCGCTTTCAGCCCGGCTGGAAATCCACCCAGTTTTGCGGGTCATAAATCTTCTCCCCCTCACGCACTTCAAAATGCAGATGATCTCCAGTAGACAGTCCTGTACTGCCAACCTTGGCAATGATCTCCCCCGGGGTCACCGTCTCGCCTACCTCTTTATACAGTTGGCTGCAGTGAGCATAAAAAGTCTGCACCCCGTCTCCATGATCCAATAGCAGATAATTTCCGGAAGTATCATTGCAACCTGCTTTGGCCACCTGTCCTCCTGCCGCCGCGTGAATGTCATACTGAGAGGCTTCCACAGGCGCCACATCCACTCCATAATGGAACGCCACGGCACCCGTAATGGGATGTACCCGTTCCCCATAAACCGACGTCACAACTCCCTGAATGGGCGCCTGCAATCCCTGCAAAATCTCTTCCCGCAGAGGTGTCTCCGCCGGAATGTCCTCCCGCCATTCTCCGGTGTCCAAATCCTGATAGAACAACGGTTCCTGATAGGAAACCGGCTGCACCCACTCTTCTTCCAACTCCTCTTTTTGAGAAACTTCTTGAGGTTCTTCTGTTTCTGACGTCTGCTCCTGCTCCTCCTCCTGGGCAAACACCTGCACCGCCAAATTCTTCACCTGTGTCAAATCATCCCAGAATACCTGTAAATCCTCCCAATTGGTGGATACGGTCAGCGATCTTCGAATGGCCTCTCTCATCTCGCTGCCCCCGGGAGAATCGGTGGTCCGTAAATAGACCGCTCCCGCCAACATACAGACGCAGGCAAACACCTGCACCTGAAAAACCGCCCGAATATAGTTTTCCTTTTTCCGTTTTACTCGCCGAACCGCACTCCGGCCACGATAGGTTGGTTGTTTCCGCATATGCATACGCACCCGCCTCCTGGTACATTGTATGTCCCACTGGAAACAGTCATGACCAAATGCAAGTGTCCCAATTTCTTCCATTTTGTCACCCCAGAATAATTTGAAAATTCCAAGCCCATACTGAAATGGAAGAACACAGGAAGGGTGATGGCATGCAAAGCAACAAAGTGGAGATCTGTGGAGTCAATACCTCCCAGCTGGCGCTTCTCACCCACAAACAGCAAACCGAATTGCTGCAGCGCATCAAAGAGGGAGATGAAAACGCCCGTCAACAATTCATACAGGGAAATCTGCGGCTGGTGCTCAGTGTGATCAAACGTTTTAGCAACCGCGGCGAAAATATGGATGATCTTTTTCAAATTGGATGCATTGGACTCATCAAGTCCATTGACAATTTCAATCCTGAGCTGGGCGTTCGATTTTCCACCTATGCAGTCCCTATGATCGTGGGTGAAGTCCGCCGGTATCTGCGGGACAACAACGCCATTCGGGTATCCCGCTCCATGAGAGACATGGCCTACCGGGCTCTCACCGCAAAAGAACAGCTCAGTGGAAAACTGCAGCGGGACCCGACCATTGAGGAAATTGCGAAAGAACTGCAGGTTCCCCAGGAAGATGTGGTGTTTGCCCTGGAGGCCATCCATGACCCAGTGTCCCTGTACGAACCGGTGTACTATGACGGCGGAGATGCCATCTATGTGATGGACCAGGTGAAAGACGACAAAAATCTGGATGAAAACTGGCTGGAACAAATCGCGCTGAAAGAAGCCATCCACCGGCTCAATGAACGGGAACGAAAAATACTGCGGCTGCGTTTTTTTGCTGGCCGAACCCAGATGGAAGTAGCCAAGGAAGTAGGAATTTCACAAGCCCAGGTGAGCCGATTGGAAAAGACCGCCATTAGCCACATCAAAAAAAGCATCTCTCCTCCCCAATAAAAAAGGCCCTGCGAATTCGCAGGGCCTTTTTGGCATTTATAGCACTTTACTGAGAAAATCAATGGTACGGGGTTCCTTGGGGTGATCAATCACCTGACGGGGATCGCCGTCCTCGATGATATAACCGCCATCCATAAACACCAGACGGGTACCCACCTCCCGGGCAAAGCCCATTTCGTGGGTTACCACCACCATGGTGGTGCCATCAAGCGCCAGCTGTTTCATAACCGCCAGCACTTCACCCACCATCTCAGGGTCCAGCGCCGAGGTGGGCTCATCAAACAGCATGACCTCAGGCTGCATGGCCAGCGCCCGAGCAATGGCGATCCGCTGTTTTTGTCCGCCGGACAACTGAGAAGGATAGGAATCCGCCCGATCCGCCAGTCCCACCCGCTCCAGCAGCGGCTTGGCAATGGCAATGGCGTCGGATTTATTCATCTTCTTCACCTGGATGGGCGCAATGGTGATATTCTCCATCACCGACAGATGGGGAAAGAGATTGAAATGCTGGAATACCATACCCACCTTTTGACGCATCACTTCAATGTTGGACTTCTGTCCTTTGCGTCCGTGAGGAATCACTTCCTCCCCATCAATCAGGATCTGACCCGATGTGGGGACTTCCAGCATATTGATGCAGCGCAGCATGGTGCTCTTACCAGAACCGGAAGGACCAATCACCACCATGGCCTCCTGCTGAGGGATGGTCAGGGAGATATCCTGCAACACCACGTTGTCACCAAAACTCTTATGCAGATTACGCAGTTCGATCACTCTTGTGCAGCCTCCTTTCCAGTTTGCCCAGCACCTTGCTGAGAGTAAAGGTAATGACAAAATAAATCATAGCGGCGTAGAGATACGGCTCCACACCGGAGAAGGTGGCACCGCGTACACGGTCCGCCTGGTACATGATTTCACCCACAGCAGCCAGCGAAACAATGGCACTTTCCTTGATGATGGTAATAAACTCATTTACCACAGCGGGCAAAATATTGCGGAACGCCTGGGGCAGCACAATAAACCTCATATTCTGACGCTGGGTCATTCCCAGTGCCATGGCGGCTTCTGTCTGCCCATGGTCCACCGCCTGAATTCCGGAGCGGAAAATCTCCGCCATATAGGCACTGGAATTGATGGACAGCATGGCCACGCCAGCCACAAACGCCGGAATGCGAATGCCCGTGCTGTTGATTCCAAAATAGATGATCATCATCTGCACCATGGACGGCGTGCCGCGGATAATTTCAATGTAAGCTGTGGACAGCCAGCTCAAAGGCTTGATTTTGCACATACGCAACAATGCAAAAACCAGGCCCAGAATGGTGCCACAAATCACCGCGAAGAATGCCAGTTCCAATGTGGTAACGGCACCTTCCAGGTACATGAAGCGATATTTCCAGAACAATATCCTTCCTCCCTCATTCCAGTTGATCTACAGTAAATTCCAGCCTACAACTTGCAAAAGCAATCAGCCCTGGCTCTCCTGTTCCATGATTTCGTTGGCTTCCACAACCCACTCTTCCATCTGGCCGCTCTCCAGCATGTCAGCAATGCCCTTGTTGAGCACGTCCAGCAGTTCGGTGTTGCCCTTCTTCACAGCGATGGCATACTTGTCGCCTTCGGTGACGCCAAAGCTCACATCCGGCACCACAATCTTATCATTTTTAGCAGCGGAATTCCGAGCTACATAGCCGTCCAGACACAGCACGTCCACAGTGCCGTTTTCCAGTTCCATTACCATGTCGGTAACCTTCTTATACAGCTTGATCTCCACATCGCCCACAGTATCCAGCATCAGCTGTTCGTGGATGGTACCATTCTGCACGCCTACCACAGCGCCCTTCATGCCTTCAAAAGTGCTGTACTTTTCCTTATCCTCAGCACGCACCAGGCACAGCTGCTCTGCAGTATAGTAAAAATCAGTGAAATCCGCATTCTTCAGACGTTCTTCGTCCACACTCATGGCTGCTACGGCACAGTCCGCTACGCCGCTCTCCACAGCCGCCAGCAAACCGTTGAAGTCCATGTCAATGATTTCCACTTCATCGTATCCGGCCTGCTTGCCGATATAACGGATGGCTTCCATCTCAAAGCCCACAATGCTGTCCTTGCCATCCACTACCTGATGAAATTCATAGGGCGGATAGTCAGCACTGGTGGCCACTTTCAAAACCTTTTTGTCACTGCCACCACAGGCAGTCAGTACCGATACGGACAAGGCAGCCACCACAGCGGCAGCCAGAATCTTTTTCATCTTCATTTTCAGTTCCCTCACATTTCCTCTTTAATTAATAATCTATTACAAAACAATCGGTTGTTTTGTCTCACAGTTGATGCCGGGCAATTTGTTCCAACCGTTTTGCCAGCTCTTCCGAAAGCGGCTTGGGCTGATGCTCTTCCAGCAGCAGTGTCGCTCTACGGGAAATGACTTCCGTTTCGGAAATGCCACAGCGAGCCGCCCACTCTCCATAGTTGTTGTGATCAAACACATCAGGATACCAAATTTCCTGCTCATGCTGATCCAGTGTGGAATCCGCCATCAGGAAATTACCGCCGATCCCTGCCTCTTTGATCTCTGCAAACAGATCTTCCATGGAGGGTTTGCTGTATCCTTCCTTCAAAAACCGCAGCTGATCAATCAGCTCATTGGCCAGTACACACTGTTCCGGCGAAGAGCACAGGCCAGATTCCAGATAACCTACATCATGCACCACGCTGCCGCCCGCCGCAATGGCAGTATACAGACTGAGCGCACATTCGCTGGCAGACTGCACGTCAAACATTTTGGAATCAGAACAGCCTCCGGTGACAAAGGAAGGCAGTCCATAATACCGGGCCATCTGGCAGGCCGCAAACTGAATCTCAATGGATTCAGGACCGTTGTAAATGTTCACCATGGTCCGCATTTGCAGAGGACCAATGGTCATGGCGTGCACATAGGGAGCACCCGGCCGGCGCAGCTGATGAATCACCAATCCGGAAAGGGTTTCCGCATTGCCCACTGCCAGGGAACCCTTCATGGAGATGGGGCCGGTGGCACCCTTCATGGGAGCTGCTCCGTAGATACAGGGAATTCCGTAGTCAGCAGCCAGCATCAGGCCGCGCAATGCCTCCGCCGTATGAATCAGTGGAGCAGTGGGCATAGCATACAGCATGGTAAAAGGCTTTTCAATCAGCGCTTCCTTGCTGCCGCGAACCGCCAGACACATATCCACAATGTCCTCCATGGCACCCATGGACTGAGCGGTAAAGCAGATGGGCTTGGTGGTATTCTGCAGCATGGCCGCAAAATTGACGCCATCCCGGAACAGGTCTTCCACTTCCATGCCGGAGCCCATACCCATGACGAAATCGTAATTGGGCAGCGCATCCTGCAAACGCGCGAAATCCCGTACCGTCTGAAGATTTACATCCACATGGCGTCCCTGCCGGTCATAGGTACTAATAGTATCCGATCCTCCGCCAAATACCTGATTGTCATCCTTGAGCACAAACGCCGGCTGACCTTCCCGGTCATACATCTGAGTTTCCTTGGCCACTGACTGCAATGCTTTTGCAACCAGCGATTCCTCTATGTATGCCACATGATCCTCATCCACCCGGGCTCCCGCCTGCCGCAGCAGCTCTCTGGCTTCCTCATCATCCACTCGAACTCCGATTTCTGAAAGAATCCGTAGTGTCAACTGGTGAATTTCTTCCACTTCCTGATGATCCATCAGTTCCCAGGGAGAAAGGGGATTATGTGTGCCTCGAATTTGCTTTGTCTTCATCTGCATTCTCCTTTGGCAAAATTGAATCATTTATAATTATACCATGACTCCCGTAAGTTACAATAATAGATTTACAAAATATTGCATAATTTTATCATGAGTTAAAGTCCAAATTTCCCCTATATTGTTTTTTCTCAAAAAAACTCCCCGGATTTTGTTCCGAGGAGTTTCTCACATTACAGTTCTTCCAAAAAACGCACCACATCAATGGCTTTAGGCGGACACCCGGGACAGGATTTCTTAAATCCAGCGGTACAGCGGCCAATGCCTACTTCTCCCGTCTGCCCCTGATATCCCTGTCCAATGCAAATTTCGGGCAAATTCTTCAGGTTGTATCTCTCCCGTTCCAATGCGTACACCAAAGCCGCGTAGCAGGCGCTGCACGCATCCTTTTCACGAATCTTCTGCGCCAGTTGACGCACCTTTCCGCCCGGCTTCTGCTGGCCGGCGGTCACGCCTTCCGCCTCCCGCACAGTGATGATATTGGCCTGGTCCACCCGAGTGCTGCCCACACCCAGTTTCTCTGCCATACCGATATAGGGAACTTCACTGATATCGTATCCCATCAGCTGACATGCATAGGCATCACACAGCACCGGATCGGCAAAGCCCATCACCCGGTTCATCTGCACTGGATTGCCACCTTCCTCAAAATCCAGGTCTCCGCAAATGCTGTCCACCAGAATAAAGTCGTTGCGGCATACGGTGTTCAAATGGGCAATGGGTTTATGCAAGCCCATGCTGTGAAAATGCCGCTTTTCCTTATTGGGGATGATGCCCTTGTTGTTTTTGAGGGCGCAGGTCACTTCGGTCTGGCAGTGGCCCTTCAAAACGGGCATGTTGATCATAAAATCCACTTCCATGGCACAGTCACAAATGCCAATGGTCATTCCCTTGCAGTCGTGGTCGCTGTAGGACTCCTTCTGGGTATCGATGATTCCCACATTGTACCGTTTGGCCACATCGTAATATCCGCAGATAGAATAAGCCTCAGCGGTACGGTCTCCCACCCAGGAACCTTCCATAATGGTGATCTTCTCAAATCCCTTGTCTTGGAGATATTCAATCACCCCTGCAACCAGCTGGGGATGGGTCGTGGCCCCACCGTTGGCGGGACGAGCCACCACCAGGTTGGGCTTGATGCCGATGCTCTTGTCCCGGCTGCCAATCATATCTTCTATTTTTGCGGCGGCCAGCACTTCTCTGGCCATCTTCCGCGCGTCAGTGCCATGGGTAATGATAATGTCGTTTCGATTCATTGCAATTCACCTCTCTCCCATTATACCGGCCTCCCCCCAGCTTGTCTACCCTTTTTCCTCCCTTGACAGCGCCTGCCAATCTTGCTACCATAAAGAACGAAATCATTCCAGATACAGGAGGATGCTGTCATGCAGCCCATCATTGATATTCATACCCATGTATTTGCTCCCCGGTTCGCCTCTGCCAGCGTATCGGTCATCGGCCGGTATTACCGGCTGCCCATGCACGGCAAAGGCACCGTAGAAGATTTGCTCCAGCGGGGTTCCGCCGCCGGTGTGACCCACTATGTTATGCTCTCTTCGGCCACCGCACCGGAAGAAGTGATTCCCTGCAACAATTTTTTATACCAGCAGATGAAGGCACATCCTCAGCTCATCGGCTTTGGCGCCCTCCATCCCAAATTTGAAGGGTTCCGGGAGGAGATTGACCGGCTGATCTCCCTAGGGTTTAAGGGGATCAAATTTCACCCCAACTTCCAGGTGTTTGCCATTGACGATCCCCACATGATGCCCCTTTATGAAGCCCTGGAAGGACGACTCCCCATTCTGATGCACATGGGAGATGCCCGCAATGATCTCTCCGCCCCCCACCGGCTGCTGCCCGTACTGGAACGGTTCCCGAATCTCACCATCATTGCCGGACACATGGGAGGCTACCAGATGTGGCCCGAGGCAGAAGAACTGCTCATCGGACGAAACATCTATATGGACTGCTCTTCTACCCTGCCCTTTTTGCCTCCCACCAAAGCAGCTCAGTTGATTCGCCGTCATGGAGTGGACAAGGTCCTGTTTGGTTCCGATTACCCCATGTGGGATTATCCGGATGAATTGCAGCGTTTTCATGCGCTGGGACTTTCGCCGGCCGAAGAACACTGCATTTTATACAACAACGCCCGCAGATTGTTGGGATTATAAAAAAAGCTGTGAGAGCAATGGCTCTCACAGCTTTTTTATTCTGTCCATAAAGTAGTCTGTCGGGGCTGCAACACCTGCTGCTTAAACCACCCAAAAGCCGCCGGCAGAGAATACTCGGAGTCCAGCTCCTGAGGAGTCACCCATACGCAATCCTCCAATGGCATATTGCGCAGTTCCACCAACCACCCTTCCATATGCCATTCCCGATGAGTGAAAATATGCTTAGCTTTCCCCAACAGCTCGGGCGGGGTGTCACATTCCGCTCCCCAGCTCTCCAGCAGCCGCTGGATCTGCGCCCGGGACAGCCATCCTTCCTCATTGGGAAATTCCCACAGGTTGGCCAGCATCCCCTTTGCCGGCCGCTGACGCAGCGCCACACAACCGTCACAGCTCAGCAGAAGCACCGTCTTCTGCTCGATCTGGCGGGGTTTTTTCGGACTTTTTACCGGCAAAACACCCTGTTGTCCTGTCGCACAGGCTACGCACCACTGAGCCATGGGACACTGGTGACAACGGGCTCCGCCGCCCGGTATGCACAAGGTGGCGCCCACATCCATCACCGCCTGATTGAATGCTCCGGCGTCCAATCCCTGCAAAACCTGCTCCAACAGCCTTTCCAACTTCTGTTTGGTCTGAGGCAGGGCAATATCATCTTGCCAGCCACACAGCCTGGCAAACACCCGCAGCAGGTTTCCATCCACTGCCGGTGCGGACAATCCATAGGCAATGGAGGCAATGGCTCCTGCCGTATAACTGCCAATCCCATCCAGCGACTGCAGTTCCTTCACATTGGGAGGCAACTGCCCCCCATACCTGGTCATCACCTGTCGGGCCGCCTTCTGCAAATTGCGGGCTCTGCTGTAATACCCCAGTCCTTCCCACAGTTTGAGCAATTGCTGCTCCTCCGCCTGGGCCAACGCTTCCACTGTGGGAAAGGCTTTCATAAACCTTTCAAAATAGGGCTTTACGGTTTCCACCCGGGTCTGCTGCAGCATAATCTCCGACACCCAAACCCGATAGGGAGTCGGCTCTCTTCTCCAGGGTAAATCTCTGGCATTGACACGGTACCATGCCAGAAGCGGCTCTGCCGCTTTTCCTATCCGCTCCTGATCTTCCATAAGCCGCTCCTTTCCGCATGAAAAAACCCCCGATCCTGCCAAACAGGATCGGGGGTTTTCGCTGGTGCCGGTGACCGGGGTCGAACCGGTACGGTGTCGCCACCACTGGATTTTGAGTCCAGCACGTCTGCCAATTCCATCACACCGGCATTTGACACGCATAGAATTATACTGCATTTTATCTCAAAAGGCAAGCCTTTTGTGCAAAAATAATGAGAGAATATTTTTTTCTTGACAATGTCTCCAAAAGTGTTTATGCTATATGTATCATATACACAAATGCATGGACAGGGATCGAAAGAGGATCCGCGCATTCAGAGAGCCGTTGGCAGGTGCGAAACGGTATGCGTCCCTACTTTCCCATCACCCTCGAGCAGCCAGCTGAAATTTGTGAAAAGTAAGCGGGGCCGGCTTCCTGCCGTTATCGGGAACTGTATTGTTGGATACAGGCAAAGCGGCCGCACAAGCGGCAAAAAGAGTGGTACCGCGGAAATCTTCCGTCTCTTATGGAAACAACCCATAGGAGACGGTTTTTTATTTTGTCAAAAGGAGAAATGATCATGCTGACATTGGATAAAGTCTATCACGCCGCTTTCACCATGCGGGATGTAGTGCGCAAAACCGATTTGATTCACGCTCCCAACATCAACCCGGACTGTGAAATCTATCTGAAAACAGAAAATTTGCAGGTCACCGGTTCTTTCAAGGTTCGGGGCGCCTTTTATAAGATGTCACAACTCACCGAAGAAGAAAAAAACCGGGGCGTCATTGCCTGCTCGGCGGGCAATCATGCCCAGGGCGTAGCCCGCGCTGCCTCCATGGGCAACATCTCTGCCAAAATCTGTCTGCCTGACAACGCCCCCATCTCCAAGGTGGAAGCCACCAAACGATATGGCGCGGAAGTGGTTCTGGTCAACGGAGCCTATGACGATGCTTATCGACGGGCGCTGGAATTGCAGGCTGAAGAGGGCCGCACCTTTATCCATCCCTTTGACGACGACGATGTCATTGCAGGTCAGGGAACCATCGGCCTGGAAATCCTGGACCAGCTGCCCGAAGTGGATGCAGTCATTGTTCCCATTGGCGGCGGTGGTCTGATCTCGGGGGTAGGTTTCGTCATCAAAGCCCTAAACCCTCGTTGTAAAGTGTATGGGGTACAAGTAGCCGGTGCTCCTTCCATGTACAATTCCATTGACCACCAGCACATTGAGGAATTGAAAAATGTGGCCACCTTCGCCGATGGCATTGCGGTAAAACGCCCGGGTGATATCACTTTCCAGATGGTAAGCCAATATGTGGATGAAATTGTCACTGTCACCGATGACGAAGTGGCTTCCGCCGTGCTCACTCTCATCGAGCAGCAAAAGCTGATCGCAGAAGGCGCCGGTGCGGTCTCTGTGGCGGCCGCCATGTTCAACAAAGTGGACATTCAAGATAAAAAGGTAGTTTGTCTGGTGTCCGGCGGAAATATTGACGTCAATATTCTCTCTCGTGTCATCACCCGCGGTCTGCTCAAATCGGGACGAATTGCCAATCTCACCATCGCACTCACCGATAAGCCGGGACAGCTCCAGGGGGTTTCAGAGATCATTGCCCAGTACGGCGGCAATGTGGTCTCCATTCACCATGACCGGGGAGAGGAAAACATGGCCATCAATTCCTGTTTCCTCAGCATTTCCATGGAAACCCGGGATTATGCCCAAATCAGCCAGATTCGCACCGCACTGACCAACGCGGGATTCCAGCTGGTATAATTTGCTGTATCAACAGGCCTCACTCAGCCCATGCTTGACAAGCGTCCTTGTATATAGTATGATAAGCAAGTGGTTTTTCCACTGTTTTGCTAGTGTGGCTCAGAGGTAGAGCAGCTCACTCGTAATGAGCAGGCCGTGGGTTCGATTCCCACCACTAGCTCCACGAAAAATGCCCACAGTCCATAAAGACTGTGGGCATTTTTCTGTCATTTTACGCATTGAGAACCCATACTGCGTAATTGAGATAGGCCGCAAAGCTCACCCATAGTAAATAAGGAAGTTGCAGCCAGGCCGCAATGGGCTTAATTCGATGAAATTCCACCATCATCCACAAAATCAGCAGCCACAACCCTAACAAAAGTACCAGCGCCCACAGAAATTGCTGCTGGTTGAAAAACAGCAGGCTCCAAAGGAAATTCACTGCCAACTGGGCCCCCCAGATCCAAAGCGCTTTTCCACCGTTGTCTCCCTGGGCAGTATACACCATGGCCATTCCCCAACCCATCAGCACATACAAAATAGTCCATACGATGGGAAATACCATGGCCGGTGGTGTCAATGCAGACTTTTCCAGCATGGGATAGACTTCCTGCATACTGTCTCGAATCAGGAACCCCGCCAGCGCCCCCACGCCCAGCGCAATCAATGGGAATACCCAATAAGGCCATTTTTTCACAGCAAACACCTCCATTGACATTGTGTCTCACAGTGGAGGTATTGTATGCTTTTGACTGCTTTTCTATGCAAAAAGGTCCCCCCAATTTCTGGGGAGACCTTTTTTATTGATTTATGCCTTCCACAGACCGTGCAGATTGCAGTATGCATAAACAGCTTCTACCGCATCACCTTCTGCCAATGCAAAGGAAGCCTCCGGCTTTTCACCGGGCTTGAGAGACTTCTTCTGGAAGCCATTCTTGGTTTCTACCACAATCCACTCAATGTAGTGCTCTTCCTGCATGGGATGCTCCACAGCGCCCACCTTTACCAGCACGTCACGACCATTGACGCTTACCACAGGCACGTGCTTTTCCACAGCGGCATCCACCGTTCCGGGGATTACCTCGTCCATCTTCTGGCCGCAGCACATTACAGGAACACCTGCACTCTTCATGAACACAATCATATTGCCACAGTGACTACATACATAGAATTTCATACCATTGCCTCCCTTGTTTTTTTCTTAATTATACCATATTTGTAGATTTTTGCAATGGGTTTTTCAAAAAAACTATAATTTATTTAACTCTGTTAAGGATTCCACTCTGGTACAGATTTTATGCAACAGCTCCATATTGTGGCTGATGATCAAAAGTCCCAGCTGCCGCTCACTGGCTTCCCGCAGCAATAGCTGCCAAATCTGCGCCTGGGTAATCATATCCAACATGGTACTAATTTCATCGGCAATGAGAAAACGAGTCTGCTCGCCCAGTGCCCTTGCCACACAAAAGCGCTGTAGTTCTCCACCAGACAATTCTCTGGGATAACGATTGAGCCATCCCCGCTGAATGCCCATCCGATCCAGAACATCCTCCCGCAGCATTCCGCTTTCCTCCAGCACATCTCGCATCCGAAAACGGGGATTGACTGCTTTTTCAGGGTGCTGGTAAATGAGCTGCACCGGATTGTATCCCTTTCCAATGGACTGCCCGTCCAGCAACACCTGTCCCTGATAATTTTTTTCATAACCGGCCAAAATACGGGCCAATGTACTCTTACCGTATCCACTGGGAGCAATAAGTCCCACTCGTTCCCCGCTATCCACCCGCAAAGAAACATTTCGCAGAACAACCTTTTTCCCATAGGAAAATCCAATATTCTTCCCTTCAAGTCGCATGAATACACCGTACCCTTCCTTCACGCACACTCCTCATGGGAGGAATGGCCGTACAGCATTCTGGCGTGCACCGGTCACAGCGGGGCGCATACAGACATCCCGGCGGAAGCTCCCGCATGCAAGGCTGAAATCCCGCTGTGGGGTGAAAGCCATTTTGAGGCATGGCCCAATACAGTGCCTGGCTGTATGGATGCCGCAGCCGGTCGGGCCGGGTAAAGTCCTCTGCAGCCGCAATTTCCACCGTGGTTCCCGCATAAAAAACCGCAATGCGGTCTGCCACCCGCACCGCCAAATCAATGTCATGGGTGATCAGCAGTACCCCTTTGCCTTGATCCGCCATCTCCCGAAAATCTGACAGTGCTTTCACCGCGCTCTCCAAATCCATTCCGGGTGTGGGCTCATCCGCGATAATCAGGCTGGCCTGGGAGAGCGCCGCGGTAGCCACCAACGCCCGCCGTGCCATCCCTCCTGAAAACTGACGGGGATAGAGCTTCTCATCCTCGGGAGTCAATCCGTATCGGGCAAAGACCTCCCGCTGGCGCCGGTGGATTTCCGGATCCTTGTTCCGACCCCGCACCTGCCGCCCCATTTTCATCAGGGGGTCCAGATAGGAAACCGACTGGGGCACCAATGCCATTTTACGCCCCCTCAGCTGAGCAATGCGCTTTGCATCCAGGGTTTCACCCTCCAGCCGGATGGTTCCCTGCCACAGAGCATTGTCGGGCAAAAGTCCCATCACCGCGCTGGCCAGCAGACTTTTTCCGCTGCCGCTGGATCCTGCCACCGCCACAATCTCCCCTGGATACACTTCCAGACAGAGATTGGCAATGGCTTTCATCTCCTGTTTTTTCCATTTGCTGTCATACATGGAGAAGGACACCGAAAGATCCCGCACTTCCAACAGCGGCTGTTTTTTTTCCATGACCTTCCCTCCTTATTGATTGGCGCTGTAGGGGTCTGCCAGCGCACGCAGATTTTCTCCCAGCGCATCGATGAGCATCACCATCAGCACCAGGGAAAGCCCCGGGAAAAAGGCAGCCCACCACATGCCAGAAGTCAGATATTTCATGCTTTCCGACAGCATCACCCCAATGGCTGCCTGTTCCGGTGACAGGCCAAATCCCAAAAAGGTAATGGCCGACTCATGCAAAATGGCATGGGGAAATAACAAAATCAACCCCACCACAAATTGCGGCAGCAAATGAGGCAAAATATGACGCCTCATGAGATAGATCCGGCTGCGGCCAAAATTACGCGCCACCTTGAGGTAATGCTGTCCCCGGATCTCCAGCACTTCACTGCGCATCAAACGGGCCATGCTGGTCCAATGGGTCAGAGCCACTCCAATCAGCACCCCTTTGAGCCCCTTGCCCGCCGCAAAGGAAATGAGCAGGATGAGCACAATGTGAGGAATTCCCATCACCAGATCAATGAGCCAGTTGACCGCTTCATCCACCCAGCGGGGCATGGTGGCTGCCACCGTACCGATCAGTACGGCCATCACCGCGCTGATGCAGGAGGCCAGCAGTCCAATGAACAGACTCACCGACAACCCTTTGATGGTTCTCAAGAAAATATCCCTTCCCAGCCAGTCAGTGCCAAAAGGGTGCGCCAGAGAGGGCGCCAGTCCTTTGGCCTGAAAATCGGCAGGGGCTTCTCCCAGCCATGTGCCGGCAATGCCAATGCCCACCAGCAAGGCTGCAGATACGCATACAATCACAATGGTTTTCACTCGTCTGTTCATATCACAACCCCTCTCTGGTCTCGGGGTTGACCACACCGTACAGCAGATTGGCAATGAGATTCCCCACAAAGACAAACAGTGCACTGAACAGGGTAATGCCTAACAGCAGCGGCACATCGTTTTTGAGCCCTGCTGTGACCGCCGCCTGTCCCAATCCCGGGTAAGAGAACACCTGCTCTGCCAGAACACTCCCCCCGAACAGCTCGCTGAAGGAGGCGAACTGTAAAGTAATGGCGGGCAGAATGATATTGCGCAAACCGTGGTCCAGTACAATCTGCCAGGTGGACTCTCCCCTTGCCCGGGCAAACAACACATAGTCGCTCTCCATCACTTCAATCAGCTTGGTGCGGGTGTGCATGGCAATATTGGCAAAGGAAGCCATGGAAAGTGTGGCCGCGGGCAAAATCAGATGATAGATCCGATCCCACAGAGTCACTTCACTGGCCAGCTTCCCTGCCGGTACTGCAAACCCCATGGGAAACCACTGCAGTCCCACCGCAAATATCATCAGCATCAAAAGGCCCAGCCAAAAGGTAGGAGTGCTGGTCAGCGTCAGGCAGATTCCCTTGAGCAGGCGATCCAACCACCGGCCGCGGCGCAGCGCCATCAGAATGCCCAGCAGGAAGCCAATCACCCCTGACAGCACCCAGGCGGTGCCCATCAATGCCAGAGACGCCCAAAACCGCTCCGCGATCACCTCCCGCACTGGTTTGCGGTAGATGAGAGAATCGCCCAGATCCCCATGCAGTACCGCATTGCCCCAGGCGCAGAACCGTTCCACCGGCGGATCATTGAGTCCCCAGTATTCCGCTATGTTGTCCCGCTGTTCCGCACTGATGGATTCTCCGGCTCCCACATAAGCCTGCACCGGATCGATGGGGGATGCCTCCATCAACCCGAAAGAGAGAATGCTCACCGCCACCATCAGCGTGGCCAGGCGCAGCAGCTGTATTCCCATGAGTTTGACAAACTGTTTAATGGCCCTTCTCCTGCCTTTCCCCTGTTACGATTTCCACTTCCACTGAGTGATGTTACCCAGCAGCGGCCAGTCGTGATGATAGCCAATCTGGGGCTTCATTTCCCCCACGTCCAGATCATCCCGTACAAAATACTGCTGGGTGGTGCCCACCAGCCAAACCCGGGCTACTTGTCCCTTGGAGCCCACGCCGGTTTCACCGTCCCACTGCACTTTTTTCCACTCTTCCATCGCCTCTTCGTTGGTGGAAGCGGACAGTGCCGCTTCAATATGCGCATCCACCGTGGGATCCGCAAAGCAGCAGGCATTGTGATAATCCACCGCCGCCATTTCTGAATAATAGTTGTAATATAGCGCCTGAGGAGTGTTTCCACTGCAGGAATACATCACCGGCGTACTGTGCTGCACCAGATCGATATCATCCCAGCTCTTGCCCTGCACATTCACACCAATTCCGATTTCCGCCAGCTGCTGCGCCACCCCCATGGATACCGCCTGCCGCTTGGAATCACCCGCAGGATAGAGCAGATCAAACACCGCTTCCACTCCGTTTTTGTCCACCGTTCCATCACCGTTGCTGTCTGTCCAACCCGCCTCTTCCAATATGGTACGGGCGGCTTCGGGATCTCCGGTTTTCACATAGGCGTCCGGATTCTCCCAGGGAGTGCCGGAAGTTTCGCTCTGTACAGGCGTTCCATAACCAAACAAAGCATCCTGCGCCAGCATTTCCCGATCCACAGCCACGTTGATCGCCTGCCGGATGGCCAGGTCAGAGGTGACGTCATTGCCCATGGGCTCGCCGTCAAAGGTGGTTCCGCCCGCTGACGTATAGGGCAATGTCATGCCCAATGACCCTGTAGTGGGATAGCTCTCCACATGCATGCCCGGAATGACAGTGCTTGCCAATTGAGGGGCCGTAGCTGCCACATCCACCTGCCCGCTCTGCGCAGCCAGAATGGCCTGATCTTCATCCATAAACAGTACAGTGATTCTGCGGAAATAGGGCTTCTCTCCATAATAATTGTCATTGCGTTCCAAAATACACTGTTGTCCCTTGTCCCACTGCACCAGCTTGTACGCACCGGTACCAATGGGATTTTCCGGATAAGTGGCAGGATCATAGCTGTCGCTGGGTACAATACCGACGCAGGTAGCGGTATGCAAAAAAGTGGACCGGGGCGTTTTCAGGGTAAACTGCACCGTATACTCATCCACTGCTGTCACATCCTGTAAAAAGGTAAGGTCCACTTCCGACTGGGATTCCTTAGCGGTGAGATAGGTGAAGACCACATCCTGAGCGTCCAGCGGTTCCCCGTTGGAAAACACAATTCCCTCCCGCAGCCGGAAAGTCCAGGTGAGCCCGTCCTCGCTCACTTCATATTTCTCAGCCAAATCTTCTATATAATTCTGCTGTGCGTCAGTGGTCATCAGCGCATTCTGAAAAACAGAAACGCCGTATTGTCCCCACCCCAACGTGGGATCAAATCCCATGGCAGGCTCGCCAATGAAGGCCACTACCAGTTCATCCGTCTGCTGCCGGTTTTGCTGAGACTGCTGTGTGGTGGTCTGCTGCGCGGTATCTCCTCCACAGCCTGTTAGCATCCCTGTCATCATTCCCAACGCCAATAATCCAGCAATCCATCTCTTTCTCATCATCTTTCATCCTGTCCTTTCTGCATCCAGCCCATAAAAAAACCATGCAGGAACTGGCGGTTTTCTAACCGCAGCTACCTTCATGGTATCCATTATTTCTATAGACGTTTGTTTTTTTAGCTTATTTCAACAAGCTTTCACTGTTCTTCTTGAACAGGATTATACATAATAAAATACCAAACTATGTTTTTTTTGTCAAGTAAAATACCCAAAACGCACAAAAATCTGAAATCACACATCCAGCTTTTTGGATTCTATGGTACTGGCAATTTTCTAGGTGATATTATACAATGAAAATATATGGAGATTGTCTATTTAGCCGAAAAATGTGTTTTTTACTTAAAAATTTCTTCAATTTTTCTTTTCAAATACCTTTCCAATTTTAAACGCTGGCTTTAGACCGATTTGAGAAATTTATCATTGTATTTCTTCTGTTTTCGCTTAGATTCTTCATTTTTGAAAAAATCGAAGCATTTGTTCAAAAAAAGGGAAAACGATATACTATGAAGTGTAAAAGGAACACATCCGATGCAAATTCGAAGATTCCTCACAACGTCTCCATTGACTATTTAGAGAGGAAGCGCTTTTGATACATAAAAGCCGAACAAAGCCATGTTTCGTACATTAAAAAGTCGAGTATCTCTGGTATATGGCAGTCTGGTGATTATCATTGCTGTGTTGGGAGTTTTCTCCTTGCTCAGTATGTTTCAAATCAGCCAAGCAGTGGACGGTTTGATTATCACCAACTACCACAGCATTCAACGGTTACGCCATATGGACTCCGCACTTTCGGAACAGCGTGTGGCCATTCTGGAATACATTTACGGAGTAGAAGACAGCACTCCCCAAACAAAATTTGCTCAGCAGAAAACTCTATTTCAAAGCAATTTTTCCACTGAGTACAGCACCATCATTATTCCCTCGGAAATGCGGCTGATTACCAATATTCAAACCACCTATAGTGATTTTGAAGCCATGTATCAGCATCTTCTGAACTTTGACATGGAAAATCCCCAAGAGGCACAGCAGGCTCGGAATTATTATACCGACAGCATCTTGCCTCAAATTCAAAAAGTTCGGGTGGAAATTGACGCTCTGCGTTCTTCCAATGAGAATTCCCTTTTCTCCAGAAAATTGGTAGTAAAAGATGTTATCACCCGTTCCATTTATATCTTAGGATTTTTATTTGTCATCTCCATTATTATCAGTTATTTCACATCTCGTATGTACACTGATAAGTTGTTCCGTCCGCTGTATGAGGTCACTCAAAACCTCAAGGCAGTGCGACAGGGCAATATGAACCGCAAATCGGCGGTACGTACACAGGATGAGTTAGGTCTTCTTTCCACCGAATTCAACAACATGATGCAGCGTTTGGCGGAATTTGAGGAAAGTACACTGGGACAGGTAATCAGCGAAAAAAACAAAACCCGTTCTATTGTGCGAAGCATTACAGAACCTATGATCATTCTGGATGCACAGTATCGAGTTACCCTGCTCAATCATTCTTTTGAGAATTTGTTTCATATTTTATTGGCAGAAGCACAAGATCAATACTTTTTGGATGTGCTGGCCAAAAGCAGCCTGCGCACTGTAATGTCGCAAATTGCCTTTCAGGCTGAAGTCTATACCGAACGAGTCATCTCTTTGGAACTAGACGGTGAAGAACATTTTTACAATGTTATGGTCACCCCCATCCGTTATGAAGATACATCCAATAATTTTGTGATCATTGTCTTTTATGATATTACAGAACTCAAAAAACTGGAGCGCATGAAAAGTGATTTCATTGCCACCATTTCTCACGAGTTCAAAACCCCCCTCACCTCCATGGTCATGGGTGTGGATTTATTGGACAATGATGCTCTTGGCAGCTTAAGTGCTGATCAACAGGAAATTATCGAAACTCTCCGGGAAGATTTGGAGCGGATGTGCACACTGGTCAATGATCTGTTGGAGCTGTCCAAAATTGAATCTTCCAAAATGATTTATCAATTTGAAGAGGTGGATGTGGTTTCCGCCATCCACACTTCCCTGCGTCAATTTTATCCCATAGCGGAAAAAACTGGTGTAACCATTTACACCCAACTGCAAGACAACATTCCTCCTATCACCGCTGATCTTTCTAAAATCATCTGGGTGATGAACAACCTTCTTTCCAATGCCATTAAGTATACCAAAGAAGGTGATAGCGTCACTGTCCGCTGCTGGCAGGATTCCCTGCACGTCACAGTGGAAGTAGAAGATACTGGTGTGGGAATCCCTAAAGAATTCCTGGAACGCATTTTTGAAAAGTATGTTCATGTAAACAATTACGATTTGGAAATGCGTGGCAGTGGTTTAGGGCTGGCAGTTTCCAAAGAAATCATCACTGCCCATCATGGCACCATTCGCTGTGAAAGTGATTTGAATCAGGGCAGCAAATTCATCTTTACTCTTCCGCTTCATTTTTCCACGGAAGAACAACCCTAAGGAGTTACCATGAAGAAAGTTCTCATTGTTGATGATACGAAAAATATCCGATTGCTTCTCACAAAATGTCTGGAGTTGGAAGGATATTCCGTCGTTACCGCCACAAACGGCCGGGAAGGCTTGGAGCAATTGCTTCAAACCCCCTTTGATCTGGCTTTTCTGGATATCAAGCTTCCGGAAATCAGTGGTACGGAAGTATTACGCCGGGCACGTGCGGCTGGTATCATGACACCCGTCATTATCATTACCGCCTACCCCACTGTGAAAAACGCTGTGGAATGCACCCAATTGGGAGCCATTACATATCTGCAAAAACCTTTTACTGCGGACCGTCTCAAAGTGGTACTCAGCCAACTCAATCTAACCACTGAGACACCGGCTCCTGATACCACTTATGCACTTCTGGATGCTGTACAACAGCAACTGAAACAGGGCCGTCCTCAAGCCGCACTGGATCAGCTCCAGGAATTGTTGGCCAAATCCCCTACCAATGGAAAAATCTACGCTCTGATGGCCCAGGCCTATCGAGCATTGGGAGACGAGGAAAACGCCAACCGCATGCTGGCAGCCAGCGAAATTTTTCTTCATTAAGTGTATCGGCGTCATCGCCATTGACGCTGCCATACAAAAAACGGCCGTCCTGATCCGGATAAGGGCTCCGGCTGTTTTCAAAAAAAATTAAGCTCAAATATTGAAATCAGGAGGTTTCATTATGAACAACGCATTGCAAGAACTGCTGAGAAAAGACGAAAAGATTGTTTGGGAAGGCACTCCTTCCAAAGATATCAAGGCCTTTGAAGCACCCTACTCCACCAAGATCATGATTCGCTTTGTTATCTCTTTAATTCTGGTCGGCTTTGGAGTATACTACATGGCCGTTATGGGACCCAGCCTGGGGAACGATGCTGGAATGTCCTTTAGTGTTGCCGCATTCTTCTTCATCATTGGCATCTACACTTCTGTTTCTCCCTTCCTGGCTGTGAAGCGCCTGACTTCCAAGACTCACTACTACATCACCAACCAGCGTTTCATCACTGTGATGGGTGGTAACAACCCCAACATCACCTACCGTGAATTCAACGACATCACCGAGGCTACCATTGATCTGCGCTCCTCTGATCGCGCTGACCTGTACATTGTTCCGATGACCAAGCAGATTTACAACCACAGCCGCGACTTTGTTCGTCCCTATCGTGAAGAAGACAAGATGGCTCCCATGGTGTTCTGCGGTATTGAAAACGCATTTGAAGCTTGCGATTTCTTCCCCACTCACATTGCCATCAATCGCAACACTTCTGCAAATCCTGTGTTTACCAACTGACATCTCCCTTCCTTTTCATTCATAACTCTGAAAAAACCCTGGTTTTATTACCAGGGTTTTTTCATATAAAAAAGCAGCTCCGGAACTCAATTCCGGAGCTGCTTTTTACTGTTCCTGTAAATCCTCTACTTCCTGCTGCCAGAGGGTCCAGCAGGCGTCACTGGGCATACGCCAATCTCCTCGGGGAGAAAGACTCACCGATCCTACCTTCGGTCCGTCCGGCACACAGCTGCGCTTAAACTGCTGCGCAAAGAAACGGCGATAGAAAGTAGACAGCCACTGTAAAATAGTGTCCCGATCGTACACGCCCTGAAATGCGTGACAAGCCAGGTGGAAGACTTTGGAGGGAGTGAAGCCCCAGCGGATTCCATAGTACAAGTAGAAATCATGCAGCTCGTAAGGCCCCACAATATCTTCTGTCTTCTGGGCAATCTCCCCTTCGGAAGGCGGAAGAAGTTCAGGGCTCACCGGAGTATCCAAAATGTCATACAGTACATCCCGCAGAGCTGCCTGCTCTTTGCAATCCAACGCCCCATGGTCCGCTACATACTTCACAATATGGCGAATCAGCGTCTTGGGAATCGAAGCATTGACACCATACATGGACATGTGATCCCCATTGTAGGTGGCCCATCCCAGCGCCAGCTCTGACAAATCTCCGGTGCCTACCACCAAACCACTGGTTTCGTTGGCAATATCCATGATGATTTGTGTTCTCTCCCGAGCCTGAGAATTCTCATATACCACATTGTGATTGTCCGGATCGTGACCAATGTCTGCGAAATGCTGTTCCACCGCGGCTTTGATATCCACCTGCCGCAGCTCTACTCCCAGCAGTTCAGAGAGTTTTTCCGCATTTCCCTTGGTACGGGCTGTGGTTCCAAAGCAGGGCATGGTCACTGCAATTACGTCTGTACGGGGACGTTTCAGCAAGTCCATCGCCTTGGCTGCCACCAACAACGCCAAACAGGAATCCAATCCACCCGAAATACCGATCACTGCTGTTTTTGCGTGAGAATGAGCCAATCGTTTTTTCAGTCCCATGGACTGGATGGTCAAAATGTCTTCACAGCGGCTTTCCCGATCCGCAGTATCTGCCGGAATGAAAGGCAGTGCCGGAATGGTCCGGGTCAGCGGTGTTTCTTCCAGATGCAGGTGGAATGGGATATACTGATACCCCTCTTCACAGGTATGGAAAGTGGTATTTTTACGCCGTTCCATCTCCAACCGCTGCACGTCCACTTCGGTGACAGCCCATTCTCCGGAAAACCTCCGGTTTTCCTGGAGCAGTACGCCATTTTCCGCAATCAGGTTATGTCCCGCGAAAACCATATCGGTGGTGGATTCCCCCTCCCCTGCGTCGCAGTACACATAACCGCACAGCAGTCTGGCAGACTGTCCTGTCACCAGCATCCGGCGGTATTCCTCTTTCCCCACTGTTTCGTCACTGGCGGACAAATTGAGAATCAAAGTAGCTCCTGCCGCAGTATGGCTTACCGAAGGCTGTACCGGCGCCCACAGATCCTCACAGATTTCCACCGCCAGTTTCAGTTCTTCCACTTCCTCGCAGCAAAAGATCAGACGTGTGCCAAATGGAATATTTTCCTGGCCCGCCAAAGATACCAAGTCAGTTTCTTCGGGCGCAGGGTTAAAATGGCGTCTTTCATAAAATTCATTGTAATTGGGCAAATGAGTTTTAGGGACCACTCCCAAAATCTTTCCGCGGTGCATCACCACAGCACAATTGTATAGCTTTCCAAGCTTGGAAACAGGTGCGCCCACCACTGCAATGCCATCCCAGTGACGGGTGGCATTGACTACATCTGCCAAGCTACGCTCCATGCCATCCAGTAGAGTTTTTTGTAAAAACAGATCTCCACAGGTATAGCCGGTCATACTCAATTCAGGCAATACCAATACACGCACTCCCTGTTCTCTGGCATGGGCCAACACCCGCAAAATTTCACTGGCATTGTACGGGCAATCTGCCACTTTCAGCCTCGGACTGGCTGCTGCAACTTTAATAAATCCAAATTTCATTGCTATACCTCCAAAAATCCAGTATACTGGTAGTATAGCATACTTCTGCCACTTTTTTTAGAGGCAATTGCAAAAAATCAACAATCTTGACAGAATTGTTAAATTTTTAAGAACACTTTCCTCAATTCATTGCATCCAGAAAGTGGGTGTGCTATACTACAAACATACCCAATATATATATAAGTTGTCAGTTTGTGACATTGATTGATAAAATGACAAAGGAGTGACCCCATATGATGCAGCATCCCAACATTTATTCGGAAATTACCCCCCAGATTCAGCAGCTGAGCCAACTTTGCAGAGAGACCGGAACCATTGACCCTACACTGTATGAAAAATATGATGTAAAACGTGGTCTGCGTGATCTCAACGGCCGGGGTGTACTCACTGGCCTCACTGAAATTTCCGACGTCAACGCCACCAAAGAGGTGGACGGCAAACTGGTACCCTGCAGCGGCAAACTGTATTACCGCGGGGTGGATATGGAAGAACTGGTGGCTGGATTTATCAAAGACAAGCGATTTGGCTTTGAGGAAACCACCTACCTACTGCTCTTTGGCAAGCTCCCCAATCGTGAACAGCTGGCTGAATTTACAAAAATGCTCTCCTTTTACCGCTCACTGCCTACCAGCTTTGTGCGGGATATCATCATGAAAGCACCCAGCCCTGACATGATGAATACATTGGCGCGCAGTGTACTCACACTCTATTCCTATGACGATTTTGCCAACGATATCTCCATTCCCAATGTACTGCGGCAATGCCTGCAGCTCATTGCGCTGTTTCCCCTTCTCTCTGTATATGGCTATCAGGCATATCGTCACTATCACGACGGCCAGAGTCTGTTCATTCACACTCCTCAGGAAAACCTCTCCACCGCAGAGAATATTCTCTATATGCTGCGGGCAGACAGCAAATACACCGAGCTGGAAGCACGTATTCTGGATTTGGCGCTTGTCATTCACGCAGAACATGGCGGCGGCAACAACTCCACCTTTACCACCCATGTGGTATCCTCTTCCGGAACTGACACCTACTCCACTGTAGCCGCTTCTCTGGGTTCTCTCAAGGGCCCCAAACATGGCGGCGCCAATATCAAGGTGGTGCAGATGTTTGAAGATATGAAAGCCACCGTCAAAGACTGGAAAGACGACGAGGAAGTGGCGGCCTACTTGGAAGCTCTGCTGGAAAAACGGGCTTTCGACAATGCCGGTCTCATCTACGGCATCGGCCATGCGGTCTATTCGGTTTCCGATCCTCGTGCCCGCGTATTCCGCAGTTTTGTGGAAAAACTTTCGGTGGAAAAAGGCATGCAAGACGAATTCCAGTTATATGCTAAAGTGGAACAGCTGGCCCCCGAAGTCATCGCCAAAGTACGGCGCATGTACAAAGGCGTCAGTGCCAATGTGGACTTCTACAGCGGATTTGTATATCGCATGCTGGGACTTCCTCTGGAACTGTACACTCCCATTTTTGCCATTGCCCGTATTTCCGGCTGGAGTGCACACCGCATTGAAGAACTGCTGGGAGGCAGCAAAATCATTCGTCCTGCCTACCGCAATGTTCATCCCCATGTTCCCTATACTCCTCTGGATGAGAGAAGCTGATAAAAACCCGGAAAGGAAGATTCCTTTCCGGGTTTTGTTATATCTCTTTGGTTTTTTCCTTTCTTTCAAACAACCATATAATGAGAGAAGCCAGTCCCACGCCAAACACAGCCCCTGCCAACACATCACTTGGATAGTGTACATAGAGGTACATTCGTGAAAAGGCAATCAATACTGCCAGAACCAAGGCCGGACCTCCCCAGCGCCGGTCCATTCGCCACAATACCGTCGCCGCTTCAAAGCTGCTCATGGTGTGTCCCGATGGAAAGGAAAAACTGTCCGGCGGCGGAACCGCCATCACCACATCCATTCCCGGCACCTGGCAGGGGCGCAGCCGTTGGACCACATTTTTCAGTCCCAGTTCACCCAAAAGCAATCCAGCCAACAGAGTGATCCCCAAAATCACACCCCATCGACGGGTCTTTTTTCGGGCCAACAATACCAACGTCACCACAATCCAGACCATCCCGGCTTCTCCCAGCTGGGAAAAAAACGCCATAAGCCAGTCCAGAGGGGCGCATCGAAGCCCCTGCTGAATCGCGTCCAAAATTCCATTGTCCACTGCCATCAACCAGTCCATGAATCTGCTCCTTCACTCGTCAATGGCTTCATTATATCACACCGTCTTTCTCTTCACAATCTTTTATCCTTCTCTCTCCAAATGAATGCCACTCAGGACGCCGCTCAACATCTCTGCCGATTCCCGAAGTCTCTGCTCTTCCGAAGCATCCAGAGGAATGCTCAGTACCCGCTCCACTCCTCGCTGACCCACAATGGCAGGCATCCCCAGGCACAGTCCCTGCAATCCATATTGCCCTTCTGCAAGAGTGGAAACAGGCAATACGGTATGCTCATCCCGTACAATGGCCTGCAAGATCCGCAGCACCGAGCGGGCGATTCCATAATAGGTGGCTCCTTTCCCTTCGATGATGCGATAAGCACTGTTTTTTACCTCATCATACAGCTGCGTCAAACTGTCCATGGGCACATTCACCAGCTGCGCAAAATCCCGCAAATCGATCCCGGATACATTGGCGCTGCTCCACACAACTAACTCACTGTCCCCATGCTCTCCCATGATAAAAGCATGGATGTTGCGTGCATCCACCCCCAGGCGTTCCCCCAGTAAATATTTCAGTCGCGCGGTGTCCAATACCGTACCACTGCCCATCACCCTATGAGCAGGAAAACCCGACAGCTTCCAGGTAAAATAAGTGAGGATATCCACCGGATTGGAAATGACCAGTAAAATACAGGATTGATTCCGGCGTGTAATTTCTGGGATCATGGATGCAAAAATCTCCGCATTGCGGTGCAGCAGATCAATTCGGGTTTCGCCTGGCTTTTGTCCCGCCCCCGCCGCGATGATCACCACCGAACAGTCCGCTACATCATCATAGGTCCCTGCCCATACCTTCATGTGGGTGGCAAAGGGAATCCCATGGTTCAAATCCATGGCCTCTCCCTGTGCTTTTTTCTCATTGACATCAATGAGCACCAGCTGGGAAAAGAGTCCGCTCCCCACCAGCGTAAAAGCTGTTGCGGCTCCCACATTGCCGCATCCGATAATCGCACATTTGGATAACATGGTTTTTCCTCCCTGTTTTGAATCTATTGCCAGTATGCCCTGTGAAACGGGTGCTATTCCTTTGCGCAACGGCCTTGCAATGTGATATAATAAAAAAAATAAAGGAAGGAAGGTTCTGCCATGATTACAGCCATTACCGCCATTCACAGTGCCACCCCTCAAACACCACTGGTTCTGCGTGGAGAATACCCTGACATGATTCGTCAGGCTGCCCAGATTGGCTACCAGGGAATTGAACTGCATCTATTGGACCCTCAACTCATCGATCAGGAAGCCATTGACCGGGCGTTGGAGGAAAATCACATCTCTCTGTGCGCCATCGGAACAGGTCCCTCCTATTCCCAGCAAGGCATCTACCTCACCCACCGAGATGCAGATATTCGAGCACAGGCGGTAGAACGAATGAAGAGCCATATCCGTCTGGCATCTCGCCATGGAGCAGTGGTCATCATTGGACTCATCAAAGGAATGATGCGAGATTGTGGAGATCCCTCCCATTACCACCGCACTTTACAGGAGGGATTGGAACAGTGCCTTGCGCTGGCGGAAGAGTACAAAGTCACACTGGCGGTAGAGGTCATTGACCGGTATGAAACCGACTTCATTTATACCATCGACGAAGGACTGGAACTGCTGGACCGGTTCCGCTCTCCCCGTCTTACCCTCCATCTGGACACCTTCCACATGAATCTGGAAGAAACCATCATCGGCGACGCCATCCGGCGGGCCAAAGGACATGTGGGCCATGTGCATCTGGCCGACAGCGACCGCTGGTATCCCGGACACGCCCATTACGATTTTGCCGAAACGCTGACCGCACTAAAGGACATTGGCTACACCGGCGCAATTTCCATGGAGTGCCACGCATATCCCACTCCTCTGGAAGCCGCCCGCAAAGCCTATGAATACACCACCAACCTTTGCCGTCAACTGGGGATATAAAAAAGAAGACCGGGAATCCTATGATTCCCGGTTCTTTTTTTACAGCTTTTGCATGATATCAGACACTTCCTGGGCGATTTCCTCAATTCCCTTGTTCCGGCAGTCAATGACCACATCGGCATACCGGCTGTACAGCGGCGTACGCATATCATAGATTTCCCGTAATGTCATGGTGCCGCTTCCCGCCACTCCTCGCGTGGCCAGATTGGACAGTCTTTGCTCCACCGTTTCATAGGGCAGCTGCAAATATACCGCCACGCCATTTTCCTTGAGATGGTTCATGGATTTCTGGCTGAACACCGCACTTCCTCCAGTGGCAATCACCGTTTCACTGCACTGAGTGGATAAAATGGCCTCTTCTTCTGCCTGCAGCAAAAATTCCACCCCATCGGCATCCATGATCTCCTGCAATTTACGGTGCTGCATCTCCTGAATCACAATATCCGTATCCAGGAAACGGTAGCCCATGGTTTTGGCCAATACCACTCCAATGGTACTTTTCCCGCATCCCGGCATTCCAATCAATACAACGTTCTTCATACAAACTCCTTGCTGTGTTTTTACTAGCATCATACCACACCGTCATTTCCTTTGCAACTGCCTTGCATCAGGCGTTCATAAAAAATTCATTTTCCATTTCTTGCTTTTATGCCCCATCTCCTTTATAATAAAATTATTATCGGCGGCAGTTTCCTGCCGCTTTTTTCAGGAGCGATCAATCTATGCAAGCGATTTATGATACCTTTTTATGGCTGGGGGAAGAAGGCGCGCTACTGCTCATTTCCATGATTCCTCTCATTGAACTGCGTGGAGCCGTCATTGTAGGTACTGCCATGGACATGCCCTGGCAAGAAGTCTATTTGATCTCAGTCATCGGCAATATGTTGCCCATCCCCTTCATCATTCTCTTCGGACGGCATCTCTTTGCCCTTCTTCGCAAAACCCCTTTTCTGGCCCCCCTGTTTGCCAAATATGAAGCCAAACTAATGAAAAAATCAGATAAAGTCCTGCGATATTCTTTCTGGGGACTGGTACTATTCGTGGCTGTCCCCCTTCCAGGCACGGGAGCCTGGTCAGGCGCCGCCATTTCGGTGTTGCTGAATATGCGCCTTAAATATTCTCTGCCAGCCATCTTCCTGGGTGTCCTCATCGCGGGCATGCTCATGACATTGGGTTCTCAAGGAGTATTTGGAGCACTTCGACTTTTTTGATCATTTTGAAAACTTCTGTGGCTTCCGCAGAAGTTTTCTTTTTTCTCTTATAGGCAAGATTTGCCTCTTGTGATACAATAAAAGAAAGATGATATTTTCTCGAGGTGATTGCATGAAAAAAATCCTGTTTATCTGCCACGGCAATATTTGCAGAAGCCCTCTGGCTGAATTTCTCTTCCGTCATATGGCGCAGCAGGCAGGCGTAGCCGATGAATTCCCCTGTGCATCTGCCGCGGTCAGCCGAGAAGAGCTGGGCAATCCAGTCCACCCCGCAGTGCGCAAGCTGCTTGCTCGTGTTGGAATTTCCACTGCCGGGAAATCCGCCGTCCGGATTCAAAAGGACGACTATGAAAAGTATGATTTGCTGATCTGTATGGATCGTGGCAATATCATTCAACTGCGGCGTCTATTTGGAGCGGATCAGCAGCAGAAATGCCATCTGCTCATGGATTACACAGGAGTGTCTAATCAGGATGTGGACGACCCCTGGTACACCGGCGATTTTGAAAAAGCCTATCAGGAAATTGAACAGGGATGCCAGGCATTGCTGCAATCCTTGCAGCATACTTGTGCGGAGGTTTGACATATGCTGGAACATATCACCCACACACTGCCTCCGGTATTTGATGCAAATTCCCGTGTTCTCATTCTGGGAACCATGCCCTCTCCCAAATCCCGGGAGCAGGGCTTTTACTATGGACACCCACAAAATCGTTTCTGGCAGGTTCTGGCGCAATTGTGGGGAGAACCGCTTCCTCTCACCCCCAAAGATCGATTGGAATTTGTCCTTCGGCATCATTTGGCCCTGTGGGATGTGTTGGCCTCGTGTTTCATTGATGGAGCACTGGACAGTACCATCCGTCAACCGGAAGCCAACGATATTCCCTGGATTTTATCCCAGGCGCCTATCCGGCACATCTGCACCACCGGAGGCAAAGCAGCACAACTATACAAACGATACTGTCTGCCTCAAACCGGCCTTCCCGCTTTGGAACTCCCTTCCACCAGCCCCGCCAACTGCCGCACCAAATTACCCCAGCTGGTAGAAGCCTACCGTCCCATCAAACAGCTGGCAGAATCGCCCTATGAAAATCTAACCAAAAGTTCACAATCTCTTTAACCGGACTTCATCTATTTTTCACATTTCGCTGGTATAGTAAAACCATGGAAGATGAAATACCGGCAAGGACATACAGCCTGAAAAAATGTCCTTCCAGCCACATAGAATCACTTCTACCTCACTGCCATCCCCGCCGGAATGGAATACCGTCCCGGCGGCCCGGCAGACAAACAACTCTCCCCTTTTGGGGTTCTCCATACATGGCCTTCTGGCGGCGCCGCCGGAGGCTTTTTTTTGCCCGCATTTTCTATTTTCCCACACAAAACAAATATTTTCAACAAAAAAGCCATCCGTTCCCCACTCGGATGGCTTTTTTTATCTATTTGGTTAATTCATTCACCACTTCGCATACAATCAGGCAATTCCCCTCCACTCGGAACCGCACCTGCATTCCAGCAAATTCCATACCATATACCCGTTCCTCATCCTGCTGATACGAAGGCCTTGGGTCACAAGCCAATACCTGACGCAGCGCGACCCGTTTTCCGGGAGGAACTTTTGCTTCCCATTCCGGCGGAATTTCCACCAGCAGCGCATCCTGACTGTGCTGCTGACCATAACTTCCCCTGGCCTCCGGGTGACTGTCAGTGTACGGCAAATAGGGCTTAATATCCAAAATGGGCGTTCCGTCCAACAAATCCGCTCCCGCCACATGCAATACACTCCCCCACTTTGGATGGCGTTCCACTTTCAGCAGACGGACCGAGGAAAGGCCAATGGGATTGGGCCGAAAGGGAGAGCGGCTGGCAAATACTCCCACTCTTGTATTTCCACCCAATCTGGGAGGACGTACGGTAGGAGACCACTGCTCCCGGATGGCCTGGGAAAAAAGCCATACCAGCCAGAGATGGGAATACTCCTCTATTCCTCGCAGAGAATCGGCGTTTCGATAGTCCGGCTCAAATACCACCACACCCCGCAGCTGATCCGCCAGACCACTTTGGCGGGGAATGCCAAACTTTTCTGAAAAATCGGTATGAATCCGTGCGATCACCTTCATGGGCGGAATTTCAAATCCCATCACTTTCCCTCCCTGCAAATCTCTGATTTTATTATACTTTTTTCCTTCTTTTCTGTCATCTCTCTTTTCATAAAAAAAGGACCGGATACCGGTCCTTTTTCTCTGTGATTCATATTTCAACGGTCAAAATGCAATCCATCTTCCGCCTCGGTGATGGTGACATCCAACATTTCAAACATCTCCGCGGGAACCCATGTCACACCGGGATCTTCAATATAGGGAGCAGCACCATAATCCTGAGGACCTGTCATACCCACTGCATCAGGGATCTTAGTCACTCCATAAATGCCATTCTCCACCCCCGGTGTCACGTGTACCGAGAATTCCTCATTTTCCACTGTTATCAGTGCCTTGCCATCCTGCACTTCAAATCCAACATCCAGTCCCAGAGCTTCCGCTACCGCGCGCACAGGCACCATGGGAACCTGATTTTCTTCTCTCCAGGCCTGCTGCAGCTTTTCATCGCCCACATAAATCGCGGAACCTACCTCGGGTTCCTCTTCTTCTGCCTTATCCAGCAAAATTACCGTCTTGGTACTGGTCTGTGCGGGATAGCTTTCCTGTACCTCGTCATACCAGGCCATAATGCGGTCGCCCTTTTGAATATCTGCCACTGTATAATGACGCTTGGTCAGATAATCATTGACTACGGCATCTGCTTCCACCGTCAGATGCAACCCACCATTGTCAGTGGTGATCCGAATACTTCCATCCTCATTTTGCTCTACCGCTTCCACAATGTGGTATTTGGGGCATGCCATATCCATGGGCATCTCTCCCACAAATACATATGCCTGGGTCTGGCCGGGCAGCGAATAAGTGGTGATGGGACTGTGATACACATACAATCCCTGACCTTCTACCAGCATGGTCTCCGGATTGCCTTCCACTGCGCGTCCGCCATCCACAAAACATGTATCTTCGTTGACCAGCATGACCAGTTCGCCATACCGTTCCGACTCCATCCACACTCGGGTAGCCTGTCCGTTTTCGTCCTTATCCACCTGTTTCACAGTGCCATAATACAGAACGCTGTCGGGCATGGTTACTGCTGCGTCCTCTTCTTCCACCGGGGACGAAATGGGTACTTCCTGTACAGCTCCCACCTGCATCAGCAGTCCGCATACCATAATACCGCTCAATGCCATGGCTGTCATTCGTTTCATGTTCATGTTGGTCTCTCCTTTGCCATAAAATTTGCTCATTTTGGAGCTTCTATCAGGTTAGACGGTGGGCACAGGAGAAAAGTTCCTTTTCTACAACTTAATTTTTATCGCAAAAACATTTTGTCAATATTGTGAGAAATTCACGCAAAATCGGATTTTGTTCTCCAGATACATACACAGCCCCAAAAGACAGAGGCTCAAATTGGGGCAATGGAATATAGCGAAGTCCTGGCAAGTGAGCATGGGGAAAGTCAGTCAATATGGCAAAGGCATATCCCGCCGCCACCAATGTGTATACAACTTCCTGATTGTCACAAAACAGCATTTGTCCCGGTCCTCTTCCTCCCACCACCTGACTCTGAATGAAAAACAAATCCTGTGGGCAAATGGGCGGATGACAGGTGGCGATTCTTCCTGCTTTCTGCAGCTGTTCTACGGTCAATTCCTGATATTTTGCCAAAGGGTGTGTTTCACTGCACACGCAGACAGCTGGAGTACGTACCAGCTCCTGATAACAGGCATTTTTCAATGAGTGTTTCCCAAAGGAAAACATCACATGAATGTCCCCCTCTTCCAGCAGGTTTTCCATGGAATCAAAGGGAATCAGCCGCAACACAGGGAGTATGTCCTGCTGCAGCGTACGAAGTTTTTCCAACGCAGGGGTAATCAAACGCAGTTCTGTAGTATTTCGGCAACCAATGACCAGCCTTTGAGGAGTGTTCTCCCTGGATTCTTTCATTCTGGCCTTAGAAAGACCAGACAATTTCAAAATCTCACCCGCGTACTGTACAAATAAAAAACCTTCCTGGGTCAGACGTACACTTTTGCTGGTGCGATGAAATAGTTTGACCCCCAGTTCATCCTCCAAAGCGCTGATCTGATGACTGACAGCCGGCTGTGTAATCCGCAAAAATTCTCCCGCTTTGGAAAAATTCAGATAGTTTGCCACTGCCATAAAGCATTCCAATTGCGTTGTATTCATAAGCAGTCCCTCTCATATTATAATCAATATCAATAAACATCTTTTATAGAATATAACATATTTGAATTTCACAATCAACTTCATTTGTGATATAAATAATAAGGAACAGAATTGTTGTATTTCAAACAAATAAGTGAGGTGAAACCATGCCGACAGTCAATCAAAATCAAATGATCCAAGACAACCGCCGGATCTGTATTCAAATGGAACAGTGGGCAAACCACTGTATGGAATCCTCTGGATTGACCGCTGTACAGGCCTATATTCTGCAATACATTCTGGGGCATTCCCAGACTGGCACTTCTCTGACAGCCATCCACCGAGAACTGGGTTATTCCATGGCAGCACTTTCAGGTATGATCAAACGCCTACGGGAAAAAGGCTACATCCATGCGGAATGCTGCGAAGGAGATGATCGCTGCAAGCTGCTTTTCGTCACTCCCAAAGGAGAAGAAAACCGCCAAAAACTGGAACATCAAATTCAGACCATTCAAAGTCAGCTTTACGCATGCCTCTCTCCCGATGAACTGATAACTTTGGATCATCTGCAAAAAAAATTGCTGCAAAATCTATCTACACTCACAGATCATACACCGAAGGAGGTATCTGAACCATGAAAACTGTGCTTCGTCAATTGGGACGTTACAAGCGTGACACTTTTTTCTGTATCGGCCTTACCACATTGGAAGTCATTATGGAAATTCTTTTGCCGTTCATTACAGCCATCATCATCGACCAGGGACTGGAAGCAGCAAATCTATCAGTGGTGTACCGATATGGAATCATCATGGTATTGATGGCCTTTTTGAGTTTGATTTTTGCCGCTTTTGCCGGCAAATTTGCAGCCAGTGCCTCTTCGGGTCTGGCCGCCAATCTCCGGGAAGCCATCTATACCAACATCCAGACATTTTCCTTTTCCAACATCGATAAATTCAGCGTACCTGGGCTGGTCACACGTATGACCACCGATATCACCAATGTGCAAAATGCTTTCATGATGCTGATTCGTGTGGCGGTCCGGTCGCCATTGACACTGATTTTCAGCTATATCATGTGCTTGATTATCAGCCCAGCGCTGAGTCTCACCTTCCTCATCGCCGTAGTGTTTCTGGTGGTGGTGCTGGGCGCCATTATGGTGGTCACTATGAAGATCTTCAATCAGGTCTTCCGGAAATATGACGACTTGAATGCCAGTGTTCAGGAAAATATCTCCGCCATTCGCGTGGTAAAAGCCTTTGTCCGCGAAGATTTTGAAAATCAGAAATTTTTTGATTCCTCCTCCGGTCTTTGCCGTCTGTTTGTAAAAGCGGAAAGTCTGCTGGCTTTCAACCATCCCGCCATGATGGTTGCCATCTATTTCTGCATCATCGCCATTTCCTGGCTGGGTGCACAATTCATTGTGGGCGGTAGCATGAGTGCAGGCAATCTCACCAGTTTGTTCAGCTATGTCATGGCCCTGCTGATGAGTTTGATGATGCTTTCCATGGTGGTGGTCATGATCAGCATGTCCATGGCCAGTATCCGCCGTATCAGTGAAGTTCTGCAGGAAACTCCTGATCTGCATAATCCCCAGGAACCAGTTTTCCAAGTGGCTGACGGCAGCATCGATTTTGATCATGTAAACTTTTCCTACAAACATGGCAGCGGCAAAAACGCGCTGTCCGACATTGACCTTCATATTCACTCAGGCGAAACCATCGGCGTCATCGGCGGTACCGGTTCCGGCAAGAGCAGTCTGGTCAATCTCATCTGCCGATTGTATGATACCGATTCCGGCAGTGTGCGGGTAGGTGGGCTGGATGTGCGCCAATATGATATGGAAGCCCTACGCAACCAGGTATCCGTAGTACTGCAAAAAAACACCCTGTTTTCCGGTACCATTTTGGAAAACCTCCGCTGGGGCAATCCTGAGGCCACCGAAGAAGAATGTATTGCGGCCTGCAAAGCTGCCTGCGCGGATGAATTCATCGAACGGCTGCCTGACGGATACCACACGTACATTGAACGAGGTGGCTCCAATGTGTCCGGCGGACAAAAACAACGTCTGTGCATTGCTCGGGCATTGCTGAAAAAACCCAAAGTACTGATTCTGGACGATTCCACCAGTGCTGTTGACACCGCCACCGACGCCAAGATTCGAGCGGCCTTTGCCAAGACCATTCCCGGTACCACCAAGATCATCATTGCCCAGCGCATCTCCAGTGTGGAAAATGCCGACCGGATTCTGGTGCTGGACAATGGCTGTATCAATGGATTTGATACCCATGAAAATCTGCTGAAAACCAATGCCATTTATCGAGAGATTTATGAATCTCAGGTCAAGGGCGGCGGCGACTTCGACCAGCCGGCTTGAAAGGAGGAACTCTTACTATGAATCGCAAAAACACCGGCAACGCATCTACTTCGGTGTTGAACCGAGTCCTGCGTTACATGCTTCATTTCTATAAAATACCGTTTTTACTGGTGATCCTCTGTATCGTCATCTCCGCAATTGCTACCGTTGTCAGCGCAACCTTCCCTCAAACTCTGGTGGATGATTACATCACCCCCATGCTGGCTTCTGGCTCCACTGATTTCAGCGGACTTTTCACTGCACTGGTCAAACTGGCAGGTTTGTTGGCACTGGGTGTAATCGCAGCCTTCGCCTATAACCGCATCATGGTTTCCATCAGTCAGGGAACCATGCTACACCTGCGAAATGATCTATTTCAAAAAATGGAGGCTCTCCCCATTAAATATTTTGATACCCATGCCCATGGCGATATCATGTCAGTCTACACCAACGACGTAGACACCCTACGGCAACTGTTGAGCCAAAGCATTCCTCAAATCATCAACTCGGGTATCACCATGGCTGCCACCCTAATCACCATGCTTCTTCTCAATCCTGCACTTACGGTGATTTCTCTTCTCACCGCAGCTGTCATGCTGCTGGTAACCGCCAATTTCTCCAAGCTCTCCGGTAAATACTATGTACAGCAGCAGCGTAATTTGGGCATTGTAGATGGTTTCATCGAAGAGATGCTGGACGGTCAGAAAGTCGTCAAGGTTTTCTGCCACGAGGAAGCCGCCAAAGCAGATTTTCGCAAAATCAACGAAGAATTGCGTGAAAGTGCTGACAAGGCCAATCGATATGCAAACCTGCTCATGCCCGTCAATGCCAACATCGGCTGGTTGAGTTACGCTTTAGTTTCCATTGTGGGAGCCATATTAGGGATTAACGGCCTGGCCGGTATCACGCTGGGCACTGTAGTTTCCTTTGTAGGACTGAACAAAAGCTTTACACAGCCCATTACGCAAATCAGCATGCAGGTCAACTTTGTGGTGACCGCAGCTGCTGGTGCACAGCGTGTTTTTGATCTGATGGACCAGCAGCCTGAAACCGACGAGGGATATGTGGAACTGGTCAATGCCCTGGAAAATGATGCAGGACAATTGGAAGAAGCCAATGGACGCACCAACGTATGGGCCTGGAAACACCCGCACAAAGCCGACGGTACCGTCACCTATACCCGCCTTCAGGGCAATGTGGTATTTGACGATGTGGACTTTGGATATGACGACAAAAAAATGGTTCTGCATGGCATCAGCCTGTGGGCCGAACCAGGACAGAAAATCGCCTTTGTGGGTGCCACCGGCGCTGGTAAAACCACCATCACCAACCTGATCAATCGTTTTTACGACATAGCAGACGGCAAAATCCGCTATGATGGAATTAACATCAACAAAATCAAAAAGCCTGATTTGCGTCGTTCTCTGGGAATTGTATTGCAAGATACCCACCTCTTCACTGGCACCGTCATGGAAAACATCCGTTACGGAAACCTCAACGCTACCGATGAAGAGTGCATTGCAGCCGCCAAACTGGCCAATGCCGACAGTTTTATCCGCCGTCTTCCCGACGGGTATGACACGTTGCTCACCGGTGATGGAGGCAATCTCAGTCAGGGCCAGCGACAGCTACTGGCCATTGCCCGAGCCGCCGTAGCAGATCCGCCTGTACTCATTCTGGATGAAGCCACTTCTTCCATCGATACCCGGACTGAAAAACTGGTACAGGACGGCATGGATGCTCTGATGACAGGCCGAACCACCTTTGTCATCGCTCACCGGCTGAGCACTGTTCGAAATGCGGATTGCATCATGGTCATGGAGCAGGGACGGATTATTGAACGCGGCACCCACGACGAACTCATTGCCAAAAAGGGCAAGTATTATCAGCTTTATACCGGAAATTTCGCAGAACAAACAGCCTGACAATTTCCACTATCTTCCCCATCACATCTCTGTGATGGGGATTTTTTTATCCTTTTCTTAACCAACTTTTTACCCCTCTATGCTGGAAAAGCACAATTGTTTACAGTATATTGTAAACAATTGTGCTTTGGAGAGAATTCTCTTCCTACGCACAATGAAAAAAATTACATGGAGATAGTCCAATCTGCATCATGCTGTTTCCGCAGATCAATTGATTTCTGTAATTTTTTTACATCCGTAAAGGAGCTGGGATTTCATGCAAAATAACATACAAATTATCGACCGTATCAAAAGCACATACGCCACTCTGCGACCTTCCGAGCAACGTGTGGCCGACTATGTCCTCAACCACGTGGAACAATGTGCCAAATCTACCATTGCAGAAATTGCACAGCACTCCCAGGTCAGTCAGCCCACTGTCATTCGGTTCATCAAAGCCCTGGGCATAGATCGTTATCGAAACTTCAAATACGCCCTGCTGCGGGACGAGAAAAACTTCTCCACTCCCGCCTTTACTCACTTTGGTAATTTTGATCTAAAGCCCTGGGATCGATTGGAGGATCTGCCCCTCCGGGAAATTCAATCCACTCGCGAACTGTTGGAAGACACCTTAAAATTTCTGTCCCCCGAATCATTGCATCGAGCAACAGAAGCCCTTGCCTGTGCCAATCTCATCAATATCTACAGTGTGGAAAATTCCTCTACCCCAGCCAATGATCTGCTGACCAAACTGACCTATCTGGGACTTCACTGCCAACTTCACACCGATGCCTATTTACAACAAATCTCAGCCATCCACCTGAACCCCGGAGATGTTGCCATCGCCTTTTCTCATTCAGGCTATTCCATTGATACCGTAACCTCTTTGAAACTGGCCCGTAAGGCCGGCGCCACTACCATTGCTGTCACCAGTGTCAAAACCTCTCTCCTCCCCCGTTACGCCGATATCTGTCTTTGTGCCGGCAGTGAAAAATCCGTTATTTACGGCTCTGCTATTTTTTCCCGTATTCCTGATCTGGCAGTGGTGGATTTGCTATATATGGGGATTATTCAAAGTGATTATGAACGTTTTTCCCGCAATCTGGACAAAAGCGGCGCTGTAATCGCCAATCGTGGTTACCCTGCCGAAACCTGAGGCACGCTGATTCTTGTACTATTTTTACAAGAGTCAGCGTGCTATTTTTGTGTTTTTAACCTATTGATTACCTAAACTTAAATTTTACTTGACTGTACTACCAAAGGAAGTTTGCTATCATAAATGCAGCCGCCCGGAAAACAGGCGGTACAACTGGACACCAGCCGATGAAAGGAGCGGTTTCATTTATGTTAGAGTTAAACCACGTGCAAAAAGCCTTTGACGGAGTGCCTGTGCTACAGGACATTTCTCTTCAGGTGGAAGACGGAGAGATTGTCTCCATTCTGGGACCTTCGGGCTGCGGCAAAACCACACTGCTCAATTTGATCCTGGGCATTGTGGATGTGGATGGCGGACAAATCCTCTACAATCAGGAGGATCTCACCCACACCGCTATGGAAAAACGTGGATTCAATATTGTATTTCAGGACTATGCCCTTTTTCCCAATCTGAATGTTCTGCAAAATATCACCTATGGCCTGCGGAATAAACCCGGTGTTTCTTCCAAAGAAGAGGTGCATGAACTCATTGATCTTCTGGGATTGCGGGAACATCTCACCAAACGAATTGACCAGCTGTCCGGCGGTCAGAAGCAGCGGGTGGCACTGGCCCGCACCCTGGTGATGAAGCCCCGAATTTTACTGCTGGATGAACCGCTTTCCGCATTGGATGGCGTAATCAAGGAATCCATCAAGAGTCGGATCAAGACCATTGCCCGGGAATATCATCTGACCACCATCATCGTAACCCACGATCCGGAAGAAGCTCTTACTCTGTCTGACCGGGTGCTCATCATCAATCAAGGACGAATCTCCCAATATGCCAAACCGGAAGAAATTGTCCACTCTCCCACCAATGACTTCGTACGGAAATTCATCCTCAATCAATTGGAAATCAAGCGCAACAACATCTATGCCCTGTTTGGCGAACTGCCCAAACTGGCTGCCGATCCGGCATAAGAGGTTCCCATGACCAGAAAAAATTGGGAGCTTCGGCTCATTTTCCTACTCATTACGGCACTGTTTATTTCCTTTTTAGCGGCCCCCATTGTCATTCTTCTGGGCAAGTCCCTTTGGAATGGAGGATTCACTCTGGAGTTTTACCACTCAGTGGTATCTCAAAAGGGATTTCTTCCTGCTTTGGGAAATAGCTTTACAGTGGCTTCCGCCGCAGCCATTGTAGCGACTGTTCTGGCGTTTTGTATGGCTTATGCCTGCCATTACACCCGTCTCCCCCGCTGGTCAAAACAATTGATCAGCGCCATCGCCACACTGCCCATGTTTCTGCCCACCATCACATATGGTTTTGCCATTATCTACTCTTTTGGCAAACAGGGTTTGTTGACCCGTCTGTTGGGCAGCCAGTTTTTTGACATCTACGGCTTTGGCGGTCTGCTGGTAGGATATGTAATTTACACCATTCCGGTTGCTTTTCTCCTCATTCACAACACCATGGATTTTGTGGACAAAAAAACCATGATTGTATCAAAAGTGATGGGAGACCGGCATCTGTCCACCTTCTGGATCGCTATTTTTCGTCCCCTGTTAGGCACTCTTGCAGGTGCTTTCATTCAGGCTTTCTTCCTCTGCTTTACCGATTTTGGCATTCCGGCCTCTGTAGGCGGAGGATATGAGGTAATCGCCACTCTACTATACAACCAAATGCTGGGGGGCATTCCAGATTTCAACCGAGGAGCTGTCATCGCCATGATCATGCTCATTCCCTCCATCGGCAGCATCTGCATCCTCCAATTGCTGGAACGCTTCAACATCCGTTACAATCGCATCTCCAATGCGGACCTGCGGAAAAATCCTCTGCGAGATGTCAGTTGGGGAGCTCTCAGTACTGTTATTTCAGTAGCCATTTTATCCATCTTCGCCGTCATTTTTGTGGTGCCTCTGGTGGAGGAATGGCCTTACAAAACTGGCTTCTCTCTGGAGCATTTCATCTCTGTATTTACCGACAGTGAGCTTTTGACCGTATACTGGCACTCCCTCTCCATGGCGCTGCTCACCGCTCTGCTAGGTACACTGATTGCCTATGGAGCCGCTCTCATCACCGCCCGCAGTTCATTGGGGCATGGGTACAAACGAACGGTGGAAAGCATTGCACTAATCACCAACGCCATCCCTGGAATGGTACTGGGTGTTGCCTATCTGTTCCTGTTTTCAGGCACCAGCCTGCAAAATACTCTGCTGCTGATGATTTTGTGCAACATCGTACATTACTTTTCCACTCCCTATCTAATGATGAAAAATTCGCTGTCCAAAATGAACGCGGGATGGGAAACCACCGCTATGCTCATGGGCGACAGCTGGATCAAAACCATTTTGCGTGTGGTCACTCCCAACGCCATGTCCAGCTTGATTCAGGTTTTCAGCTACTACTTCATCAATTCCATGGTCACCATCAGTGCTTTGATTTTCATTGCAGGCGCCCGTACCATGGTGCTGACCACCATGATCAAGCAATTACAATACGTCAATCGTTTCAATGAGGTTTTTGTCCTCTCTCTGCTCATTCTGGGCACCAACCTGCTGGCCAAAGCCATATTTGGCTGGCTCGCCAATCGGAAAACCTCCCGTTCCCCAAGGCGCGGGTGAGTCAATACAACGAAAAGAGAAACAGAAAGGAAACGTGAAGTATGAACACAAAACAGTATCTGGCCCTGGGCCTCTCTCTCGCACTGACTGCTACCGGCATCACTGGCTGTTCCGTCAATGGCAGCAATACCTCTGGTGAAGAACAGGTAGTCATCTACTCCAACGCAGACGAAGAAGCCATTTTGGCTATGGAAAACGCTCTGAAAGCCAATGGCTATGAAGGAAAATACATCATCCAAACCTATGGCACTTCTGAACTGGGCGGCAAGCTGCTGGCAGAGGGCACCAATCTGGAAGCGGATATGGTCACCATGAGTACTTTCTATCTGCAGAGTGCTCAGGACCAGAACAATATGTTTTTGCCGCTGGAATTTGATGTGAATACCCTGGAGCCGGTACCCGATTACACCGCTCCCATCACCTCACAGGAAGGTGCCATCATTCTCAACACCGAATTGATGGCCTCGGAAGGACTCCCCACTCCCACTTCACTGAAAGACCTGACCGATCCGGTCTACGCGGGACAAATTGCTGTCACCGACATTCTCTCCTCTTCCACTGCCTGGCTTTTGATTCAAGCACTGGTGGATGCCTATGGGGATGCAGAAGCAGAACAGGTGTTGGCAGGCATTTATGACAACGCCGGCGCTCACATTGAAACCTCCGGTTCCGGTCCTTTGAAGCTGTGCCGCGCGGGAGAAGTTGCCATCGGTTTCGGCCTGCGCCATCAGGCTGTAGCGGATAAAAAAGACTCCATGCCCATTGACTATGTAGACCCCACAGAGGGAAACTTCTCTCTCACTGAATCGGTTGCAGTTTTGGATAAGGGGGATGCCTCCAATCCTCTGGCTATGGAAATGGCTCAGTGCATCATTGAAAATGCCCGGGAAGAATTGATTCAATCCTACCCCAATCCCCTCTACGAAGGAGAAACTGCTGACCCCTCCAATCAGTCCACCTATCCCAGCGTATTTGGCGAACCTCTGACCTTTGACCTGTTCCAGGCACATCAGGAACTCTCTGAACGTGCCAAAGGGTAATTTTATTCAGAAAGGAATCGTAACAATATGACAAACACATACAAACTATTGACCCCAGGTCCTCTGACCACCACCGATACAGTCAAACAGGAAATGCTCACTGACCGCTGCACCTGGGATGATGACTATAAGGCCATCACCCAAAAAATACGCAAACAGCTGCTGGCTCTGGGGCATTTGTCAGAAGAGCGCTATACCGCTGTACTGATGCAAGGCAGCGGAACCTTTGGTGTGGAAAGCGTCCTTTCCAGTGTGGTAGGTGACCAGGATAAAGTGCTGATTTGTTCCAATGGAGCGTACGGCGAACGCATGACCCACATCTGCGATCACAGCCGCATTCCCTATGTACACTATGCCCAGCCGTACAATCAAATCCCTGACGCAACCCGGGTAGCTCAAATGCTGCAGCAAGATCCCTCCATCACCCACGTGGCCATGGTACACAGCGAAACCACCAGCGGCCTGCTCAACGACATTCAGTCTGTGGGAAAAGTGGTACAAGCCGCCGGCCGTACCTTTATTGTGGATGCCATGTCCTCCTTTGGCGGTATGGATATTCCAGTAGAGGATTGGGGCATTGATTTTCTGGTATCCAGCGCCAACAAATGCATTCAAGGCGTACCCGGTTTCTCTTTTGTGCTCTGCCGTCGGGAAAAGCTGTTGGCCAGTGAAGGAAAAGCCCGTTCCCTCTCCCTGGATTTACTGGATCAGTGGAAATGCATGGAAAAGGATGGGAAATGGCGCTTTACCTCTCCCACTCATGTGGTGCTGGCTTTCTCCCGGGCTTTGGATGAATTGGCAGCGGAAGGTGGTATTCCCGCCCGCCATCGCCGGTATGTGAAAAACAACCAGCTCCTCATCCAAAAAATGCAGCAGCTGGGATTTTCCACCTATGTGGACAGCCAGCATCAGGGCCCCATCATCACCACTTTCTTTTATCCTGCCGGAGTATCCTTCCAATTTTCTGAATTCTACAATTACATCAAAGCTCGGGGCTATGCCATCTATCCTGGAAAGCTCACCCAGCTGGACACCTTCCGCATTGGAAACATCGGCGAAATCTATCCGGAAGACATCCAGAAACTGACGGACATCATTGCTGAATTTCTCAGCGCTAGAAAGGAGAATATCGCATGATTGAAGCTGTCATTTTTGACTGGGCGGGTACGACAGTGGACTATGGCTGTTTTGCTCCTGTGCAGGCGTTTATGGATGCCTTTGCCCATCATGGCATTCAGGTGACCATGGAGGAAACCCGTAAACCCATGGGAATGCTGAAACGGGATCACATCCGCACCATGCTCCAAATGGACCGAATCGCGGCAGAATGGCAGCGTGTGCATGGTCATCCCGCCACTGAATCAGATGTGGATGCGGTTTACTCCCAATTTGAACCCAAACTCTTCTCTATTCTGAGTGATTTTGCAGATCCCAAGCCCTATGTAGTGGAAACTACTGCCATTTTGAAAGAAATGGGCCTGAAGATTGGCTCTACCACAGGATATACCGATTCCATGATGAAAATTGTAGTTCCCAAAGCAGCCGAACTGGGCTATTCCCCTGATGTGTGGTTTAGCCCTGACAGCGTGGGAGGCAAAGGACGCCCCTACCCTTACATGATTTTTGAAAACATGAAAGCACTGGGTGTCACCAGCGTCCGCAATGCCATCAAAGTGGGCGATACTGTATCAGATATCGTGGAAGGTGTAAACGCCGGCGTCTGGTCGGTGGGTGTCATAGAGGGCAGTTCAGAACTGGGACTGAGCCAGCAGGAATATCAGGCATTGGACAATCAAACCTGTGAAGCTGCCTGCCGCAAAGTGGAAGACACCTTCCGCAAAGCAGGTGCGCATTTTGTCATTCAAAACATCACCCAGCTTCCCCAATTGATTCGCGCATTGGGGGTATAAAAACGCTTTTCTCCTTCTATCATTTTCTTTTTCAAAAATACAGCGGACAATGATTTTGATTCATTGTCCGCTGTATTCTTTATTCCTGCCGCAAACGCTCCACCACCGAATGTTTCTGAGCCATATGGCAGCTCCAAATGGGAAGCAAAATTCCCAGCACTGCAAAAAATGGAAATACCAGTGCAATGGGCCAAAGGGTGAAATGATAGGTGAAAAACCAGATGATCCCATTGAGTACGCTCTTCATAAAAGGAGCGCTCAGCACAACCAACAGCAACGCAAAAATGGTGGCGCCGGCCGTATAAAAAAGACCTTCCAACGCCAGCATGGTCCGCAGCTGTCCGGATGTCATACCAATGGCCTGCAATACTGCCAGCTCTCTGCGACGGGCTGAAATCCCGGTGAGAATGGCATTGAAAAAGTTCAGCACTCCCACCAGTCCCACAATGAAACTCAAGGCGCCTCCCAGCATTTGAAACATATGGCGCACATTTTCAAATTCCGCTGCATAAAGGCTTTTACTCTCATAGTCCAGCTGGGGATTGATCTCTTCTGTGTAATTTTGTAAAAAGCTCTCCATAGCAGCATTGGCAGCGGAGTCTTTCGTATCAAAGGCATAATACATGATGGAATCTGTGCCAGTATCGCGCAGAAAGGTCTGTGACCCCATGACAAATTCATCACTGCCATAATAACGATAACTCATTGGATTGGGTACAGCCACTAAGGCAGCCACTGTATAGGTCACATCGCGGTACTCCACTGCCCGTTGGGAAAAAGCTGCATCTTCAGGAACATCCTGTGGGGATCCATAGATTTCTCCGGTAACCGGATTATAATACTCAAATTGCTGTACATACCGCAATGTAATGGTTTCTCCCAGGGTGGCCCAATGACTGTCTTCCACTAAATCACCATAATCATCCTCGCTATACACAGCAGCAATATAGTTTCCGTCCGGATCATTCAGCTTACTTATATCTCCCGCCAGCACTGTCAGATGTTCCAGTGCAAAGGGCTCCATCCCATAGAGTTGGGCCACATCCGCCAACTTTCCTTCCTCATTGCACTCCATAAAGGGAATCATGCTGTCCAGCTGCTCCGGGGTATTCCATTTTCCATGATTTTTTCGGTAGTATTCTTCTGTGACAAACTCTTGTACCACTGAAACCCGGCCATAAATCCTTCCTCCACTGATAGAGCCATCTTGATTCTCAATCGCACTTATCACTTCCTCCGATACTGCTATATCCGAATTGAATATCTCTCCCCCTGTTTGAAACTGATCGGCATTGGCCACGATAAAATCACTGGCCATAAAATAGGAAATGTATTTATCCATATCAAACCCTCTGGTAAAGGTCACTGTCATGGTCAACAGCACCACCGCCAGAGACAGAGAAAGCACCGTCACAATTGTCTTGCTCCGGCTGCGGCCTAAATTGGCCCTGGCCATGGAGAGAAGAGACACGCCTTTTTCATTTCTAATGCTTTTTGCGCCAGAAATCCTGCCCTCCGTATACCGTACCGCTTCCATCGGTGACACCCGAGCTGCCATCCGGCCAGGCCGGCGGCAGGAAATAAAAACAGTGAACAGTACAAAAATAGCGGCTCCAACAAAAATAACCGGATTGGCTGAAACGGTGGTGGTCACGCCATGAAGCCGAGGGGCGATCAAAGGTGAAAGCACTCCGCCCAGCAGCCAGCCCAACAGCAGTCCAACCGGAATTCCCACCAGAGAAAGAATCCATGCCTGCATGCGAATCATTCTGCTCAATTGCCGGGGAGTGGTTCCAATGGTCTTCAGCAGTCCATAAAACCGAATATCTCCTGCCACTGAAATTTGAAACACATTATAGATAAGGCGATACTGTTCTCAATCACACAGAGTTATATGAGTACCGACACGGCAAAATGCTGATGCACTTTCGATTCGTCTTTGAATCCCTGACGGCGCTAAGCTGTCCCGGCGAATATATAC
>JBMNPT010000004.1:0-208610 GCA_050943735.1 Eubacteriales bacterium
CCTCATTTGAGATGTAGAAGAAAATAACCGCTGTTCGGAGTACACTGCCATCACCGATAACATTGGCATCCAAGATATGTGCGATGCCTATCAATGTGAAAATCAGCACTTTACGGCAGATACCCTTTTCTCTTGCTGAACTGCTTTGCAAAAGCATTGTTTTGGAATGCGTAATCATTGAAGGCAACCCAATAGTCATATCTTGCCTGGAGCGTAGGAGAATTGCTTGTATTTCTCTTAATTTCCTTTGTCCAGTCATTTGGCTTTTCTACCACTTCAAATTTAACGGCAATATCGGAACTGCCGATTTGATACAACTTGATTTCTACCAGAAAGAACGCAATATTCTCATCAGTATGATTGTTCAACCATTCGATTGCAGCACGATGTTCTTCTCTTGCTCTCTTAACAACCCAAATCACAATATCAGCGGATTTTCCGGATGCGTATGTAATCAATTTACCAAGGTGGTCATGGTTGGTATCTTCAAGCTGATTCTCGATGATGATTTTTCTGTCCGTTCCGGTTTCAGTTGCATAAATGTCTACATTGAAATCTCCAACGCTTGACTCAGTTTCATCAACGGTAATCTCCAAGCCAACAGCATCCGCCAGCAACGCAAGATTATCCTCTTCCGCAAGCCAAGGAGTGAAGTCTATTGCCTCGTGCGGCCATACCTTTCTCAAATCTTTTATTTCTTTCAGTTTTCCTAAATTAATCAACTCAATTCCTCCTTGCCGTGCAATTAACTATTCTATCAACTCAACAATCAGCAAAATCATCTTGTCCACTCGACCTTGCCTATTTTCAACCTGTCAACTCAACCTATCTTTTTCACCATAAACCTGGTATTAAATTTCTTGTTTAGCAGCAGTCAGGGCAAGATGTCATTTTCTCGGAAACGCCTTGTTTTCAAGCCTTTTTCGGTATTCAATTCTGTACCCTTGACATCAATACTACGCACTCAACGTGCTACGTAAGCGGAAACAGGTCGCTTGCCTGCTTCCTCCACACCGTATTCCTCCCACAGCAATCCAAGATAGTCGGTTTCCTCCACCCCCTGAGGAATAAGCCGTCTTTGAGAGTCCTCCATTTCATAGCTGACACCAGTCACAGCCCAGCTGGGCCCCTCTTTTTCTCCCAACAGCCAAACCGGCGCCGCAGGTCGACTGTTGCACTCCAAATCCGATTCATGAAGCGCCAATACCAGATCCGCTTTCCAAAAAGCAGCCCGTTCCACCCGGGTGAGCGGAAGCCCTTCTTCCTCCATCATTTGATCCTGGAGGAGCTCCCATCGAGAACCAGGCTGACACACCACTGCCACCGCTGTAAAATGCGTAGCCAGCCACAGAATTTTTTCCGGGTCCAGCCACTCCAACCGTTCATCGGCCACAATCACCAGACGATTGTCGATGGTCTTTTGCCCCAGCAATTGCTCCACTCCTCTTCTCCAGGCCAAATCGGGCAATTGCTGGGAATGGTAACTCTCCATTCCCCACTCTTCCAGCCACTCCTGCATGGGAAAGCCCTGCTGCACCAGCCAGAAGGAAAGACCACTTTCCCGGATTTCCCGTCCCAGTTGACGAAACAGCCGCTTTTTACGAAAGGCACTCATCTGTGGGTCCCACTGTACATGACAGCGATTGTAGTACACATTGCCAAAGCCGCTGTAATTTCGCTGCCAAAAAAACAGAGCCTGGGTGCGCTGATACCAATGCACCTGGCTCTGTTGCCATGTCAAAATTCCAAACATGTGCGTATCACCATCCTCTGTCCCCTATTATATGAGAAAAGAGGAAAGGTCATCCTTGATTTTCCAACAAACGGGAGGGATTTTCCAGCAGCGCCTGGATCACCAGGCTGGCCGCCCCTCGCAGAAAACTCTCATTTTTGCTACCAGCGAACACAATTCGAGTGGAGCTCTGGGTGTATTCCATACAGCGCCGGGCCACTTCCTCATTGATGATACGCATCACGCTGCTGCCCATTTTGCTGATATCCCCTCCGATGACCACCAGAGTGGGATTGAACACATTGATGATGTTGGCAATGCCAATGCCAATATACACCGCAGCGTCGCTGATGGCTTTCGCCGCCCAGCGGTCCCCCGCCAATGCCTTTTCCATCAGACCATTAAAGGACAGCCCAGGTACGGCATCCTTTCCGGCCAACTCTTTGTACCGCTCCAGCATGGCTCCTTCCGAAGCCAATGCCTGCAGACAACCATGGTTCCCACAGCTGCACAATGGTCCATCCGGCTGCACTGTGGTATGGCCAAATTCGCCGGCGGCGCCGGTGGCACCCGCATACAGCTGATTGCCCATCACAATGCTCCCGCCTATACCGCTGCCCACATACAGCAGCACAAAATCCTCACTGCTGCGGGCCATACCGGCCAGTCGTTCCCCGATGGTCATGGCGTGCACATCATTGTCTACCATCACCGGCAGCCCAAATTCGCTTTCCAGCAAATCTTTGATTCTCACATTTTCCCATCCCAAATTGGGGGATAATACCGCAATGCCTTCATCTCGGCGCACCAGTCCGTGGACACCCACGCCGATGCCGATGATCCGTTTTTCGCTGTGTCGAAGCGTTTCACGAATGGCGTCGACCACCTTTCCCAGCGCTTCCTCTGGTCCCAATCCAATGGGACAGGCAATGTCACGCCGTTCCAACAACCGACCGCTCAAATCTGCCAATACCAGCTGGATCATGCGGCTGCCAATGTATACGCCGATTACATGATAGGCATCCTCCACAATCCGCAGCAACACCGGTTTGCGTCCGCCTTTGGACACCCCCCGCTCTGCCTCGGATACCAGGCCCATGCCAATGAGCTCACAGGTGATATTGGTCACAGTGGCAGGTGTCAGCCCGGAAATTTTGGATACATGGGCCCGGGAGATATTTTTGTTCTCCCGGATGATGTGCAGAATCAACGCTGTATTGATGTTTTTCATCAGAGAAAAGCTGCCCGTTTCCTGTCTGCTCACACCTGTCCTCCTATTTTACTCCTCACCACGCAGTACAGCCAATGCCTTTTGCAACTGAGGATCTTCTTCTCGGCTCAGTTCATAAAAATTATTCCACTGTTCTTCCGTAAGACTCACCTCATAATCGGGGATCACTCCTACGCCCTCTATGTTCTTGCCGGAAGGGGTATAGTACAGAGTAGTGGAAATGGCCAGCCCACTGCCGTCGCCTACATCCACCACCGAAAGACCAGTGCCTTTGCCAAAAGTGGTTTCTCCCACGATTTCCGCGTAATCATAATCTTGCAATGCGGCCGCAAACAACTCCGCCGCACTGGCAGTATTGCCATTGACCAGCACTGTCACCGGCAGCTGACCGTCCAGCATGGCAGCCTCATCGGAGTCAAAGGTCTGTTCATTGCCGGCTTTGTCCACTAGCTTGTAAATATTCCCCTCCGGAAGCAGCATATCCAGCACCTTCCAGATCACGTTGGCGTCGCCGCCGCCGTTGTTGCGCACGTCAAATACAATCCCTTGCAAGTCCTCCTGGGCCAGAATGTCCTCCATGGCCAACCGGAATTGCTCAGTGGTCTTGTTATTGAACTCTGAAATGGCCAAATACCCTACGTTGCCATCCAACATCTCATGGGTCACCGACTGTATTTCCAGCTTGGCGCGCTCCATAGTAAACTGCATGGGCTGACCATCTCGCAAAATGTCAATGGTCACCTGGGTTCCTTCTTCGCCCATCACCCGTTCCACCAGCATATAGTAGCCCAAATCCGCCAGAGTTTCGCCATCCACACCAGTGATGAGATCTCCCGGTAAAATACCAGCCTTTTCCGCCGGAGAATCGGGGTACAGACGAACCACTTTCATCTCGTTGGTGTCCTGTTTATAGATTACATTGACTCCAATACCGGTGAGATCACCCTGGTTGCTGTTCATATACCGGGCAAAGTCCTCTTTGTTAAAATAGCTTCCATATTTATCACCAGTGCCGCTCACCAGACCGTACAGCGCGTAGTCGATCATTTTCTCCTCGTCCAACTCGCCGCCTACATAATATTCATCATAGTACTGCTTCACCCGGGCGATTTTTAAAATTCCTTCGCCATTGGCTTCCAGCTGCAAAATCCGGCTGTTGAACAGCTCCATGCAGCTGAGGAAAGTAATGCTGAAGGTGATGGCCACTGCGGCTACCACACAAAAAATTGCGGTGAGATTACGGCGCAGCCACCGTCCAGCAGCCCTGAAAAACCGACTCAGAGCTCCTGTGATTCGATTGTTTTCTTCCAAAAAACACACTCCTATCTATGAAATCAGCTCAGATATCCCATGGGGTTAACATAGTTGCCGTTTTCGCGTACTTCAAAGTGACAATGCACACCGGTGGAATTGCCAGTGCTACCGGCCTTAGCAATCACCTGGCCCTTGCTCACCTGCTGTCCCACCGAAACAGTCAACTGGCTGTTGTGGGCATACAGAGTAGTAATGCCACCGCCATGGTTGATAACCACATAATTTCCGTAGGAACTGTTATACCCAGCAGTGATCACTGTACCGCTGGCCGCTGCCACAATGTTGCTGCCATAGCCAATGCCAGCAATGTCCATGCCGCGGTGCAATTCTCTGCCATGGAAGGGACAATTTCTCCAGCCAAAGGGAGAAGTGATCCGACCACCCGCGCTACAGGGCCACTGGAAAGCTCCACCTGTGTACTGGGTACCGGTAGCAGGCTGTCCATTGGCGGCCTGCTGCTGCTTGGCAGCTTCTTCCGCTTCTTTAATCAGTTTGTCAATCTGGGCACCCACCGCTTCTTCCTGACGTTCATATTCCTCAAATTGCGCCTGTGCCTCGGCACTGCTGTGTTCCAGCTGCTGCAAAAGTGCAATACTTTCCTCTACTTGACCTTCCAGGTCCACTTTCTTGGCTTCCACTTCGCCGCGGGCTTCTTCCTGCTCCGCTTTGTCTTCCTCCAGCTTCTGCTTGGTGTAGGCAATCTGCTCCTTTAATTCATTGAGCTGATCCAGCAGATCATTGTCATACTCCACAATGGCAGTCACCGTATCCATATTGGTGAGAAAATCGGTATAGGATTCAGAGGAAAGCAGCAGTTCCACGTAATTGACCGTACCAGCCTCATAGTTAGCCCGTACTCGCTGACACAGTAAATCATACTGGTGCTCCGCATCCTCAGTGGCCTGAGCCAATTCTTCTTCCTTCACCGCAATGTCTGCTGTGATTTCGTCAATGAGCTGATTGAGAGAATTGATTTCCGCTTCAGTCACATTGATCTGCTGGTCCAGATTTTCCTTCCGCTGAGAAACGGTGGAAATATCCTGGTTGATTTTTTCCATGTCTTTTTTGAGCTGCGCTTTTTTCTCTTCCAAATCAGAAAGATTTTCCTTCAAACTTGAAATGGTAGCAGCTGCTTCGGCGTTATAACTGAGGAATGGCGCTACAACACCTGCCACCATCATCACAGCCAGCAAAATGGCAATGCCGGCGGCTACCTTTCTTCTCACATTTGCTTTCACACAATGACCTCCTTTTGCCACAGGACAGATGCCGAAAAAGCCTCCCCGCGGATTTCGCCGCGTTGAGGCTCCCCCAGTGCCGTCGCTATCAAACATTCAAATACTTTCGGATGGAGACGATACTGCTGACCAATCCCACCAAAAGCCCAGCCCCCATAAAGGCCAGTAAAAGCGGCTGCGCATACACCTGAAAATCCACCAGATTGATCAGATCAATGCCTACCACTACTTTTTCCACCAGATAGGTGTAAATGTACCATTGGAGCGCATAGGCCAAGCCCCCGCCCACTGCACCAATGATGATTCCTTCCACAAAGAAAGGCAAGCGAATAAACGCATTGGTGGCTCCAACATATTTCATAATGCTGATTTCCTTGCGGCGGGCAAACATACCCAATTTGATGGTATTGGAAATGATAAACACCGAAATGCTTACCAATACAATCAAAAATACCAACGCCACAATTCCCACCATATTTTTCAGTTTCACCAGATTTTGCGCCACATCCTCGCGGTAGCGGATATCACCTACACCCGGCAGCTGGTTGAGCTGCTCCACTGTGGCGTACATCTGACTGATGTCATTCAACGTGATGATATACTCATCCCGCAGAGGACTGCTTTCAATGGCCTCCGAATAGGCCTCTGCATTGTCCTGCTTTTCCAGCCACTGTTCCCATGCGTCTTCCTTGCTCAAGAATGTAACCGTCGCCACATTGTCAATGGCTTCAATGTCTTCCTGCATTGCCAGAGCATCCTCACGGCTCACACTGTCTTCAATGAACAATGCAATTTCATTGTCATCTGCCAGACCTTCTATCATGTAGTTGATATTTTCCGACACCAGCACAAAGGTGCCCATCAACAGCAGGCAGGCCATCAAAATACCTACCGATGCAAAGGTCATAAAACTGTTTTTCCAAATATTTCGAACGCCCTCTTTTAAGAGGTATCCAAGCTTACCCAACATCGTCGTACCCACCTGTTCTGTCGCTGACCACTTCACCGCTTTCGATGGTGATCACTCGTTTCTTCATCATGTCCACCAGATCACGCTCGTGCGTCACCAGTACAATGGTGGTACCCCGGTTGTTGATCTCCTGTAATAGCTGCATAATTTCAAAGGACATCCGCGGGTCGATATTCCCAGTGGGTTCGTCCGCTATAATCAGAGCGGGGTTATTTACCAGCGCCCGGGCCAACGCCACACGCTGCTGTTCACCGCCAGACAACTGATTGGGATAACTTTTTGTCTTGTGCGCCAACCCTACCATGGAAAGCACATAAGGTACCCGCTTTTTAATGGCACGGGTGCTGGCTCCTACAGCCCGCATGGCAAAAGCCACATTCTCAAATACCGTCTTGGACTCAATGAGACGGAAATCCTGGAACACCATGCCAATGGTACGGCGCATATAGGGGATTTCCCGTTTTTTGATGTGCCTGAGATTGTATCCGTTGATGATGATTTCACCCTCAGTTACCTCTTCTTCACAGGTCATCAGCTTGAGCAATGTGGATTTGCCGGCACCGCTGTGTCCAATGATAAACACAAATTCTCCCTGTTCCACCGAAAAGCTGACCTTTTGCAGTGCTTTGGTGCCGTTGTCGTAGACTTTTTCTACATCTCTGAATTCAATAACCATTGATCTCTCCTTACCGCCGCTTCTCCCAAAGGGATACAGCACGACCCTCCCAGGGTCTTTTAGAACTTGGTGGGATTGGCCACCAGATACCGTTTCACCATCAAGGCCACCTTAAAGATAATGGCGTGGTCAAACTCCCGCAGATCCAGACCGGTAATCTTACGGATTTTCTCCAGACGATAAACCAGCGTATTGCGGTGCACAAACAACTTCCGGGAAGTCTCCGATACATTCAGGTTGTTCTCAAAGAATTTCTGGATGGTAAACAGCGTTTCATGATCCAGCAATTCAATGGAACCCTTCTTGAACACTTCCTGCAAAAACATCTCACAAAGAGTGGTGGGCAGCTGATAAATCAGACGGCCAATGCCCAGATTTTCATAGTTGATGATCACCTTTTCGGTGTCAAATACCTTGCCCACTTCCAATGCCACCTGGGCATCCTTGAAGGAGCTGGCCATATCTTTCACACTGGTGGCAATGCTGCCAATGCCCACCGTGGCCTTTACATACAGTTCTCCATACAGAGTATCCACAATGGTCTTGGCGATTTTCTCCAGTTCCTTGCTCTCCACATTGGGCGCGACTTCCTTCACCAACGCCACATCGCTCTCGTTGATGCTGATGACAAAGTCCTTGTTCTTTTCGGGGAACAGATTTTGAATGATATCAAAGGTAGAGTAATCCTTGCTCTCCAAAATGCGGATGAGGAATACCACCCGTACCACATCGCTGGGGAAATGCAGCTCTTTGGATTTCACATAGATGTCACCAGGCAGAATGTTGTCCAAAATCACATTCTTCACAAAGTTGGCCCGGTCATATTTTTCATCGTAGAACTGCTTAACACTGCCCAGCGAAACAGCAATCACGCCGCACAGCTTGGCAGCCATATCGTCGCTGCCTTCCACAAATACGATGTACTCAATTTTGGCTCTGCTGCCCACTGCCTTGTAGGTATAGCCGCCCACACTGCTGGCTTCCATGCTGTAGCCGATCTCCCCGATGACCTTTTCCCGATTTTCGCCCACTTTGGCCAAATCGGAACAGACCACAACATTGCCGGTCTCATCCAAAATGCCGATGCATCTGTCTACCACATCCTTCATCTGATGGATCACGCCCTGGAACAGTCTGTTAGACATTCATATACCCCATTTCTTAGTATATTTTTCGTGCACATTGCGTTACCGAGAGCTGGCTCACACCCAACGCAGAACGCTTTACTTATATATTACTTGATTTCACAGATTTTTTCAACATTTTTTTCGACATATCCGGCTTTTGGCATATATTTTTTTATTCATTATGCCGAAATCAAAAAAAGTAAGGGCTTACATGCCCTTACTTTTGTTCACACTCACTATATGTATAGTTTTTACAATTCATTCCGGCAAAAATTGTAGGAATTGAAGAATTACAGGATTCTCTTCTCACTGTCGGGATCAAAGAGCAAGATATGCCGGTTGTCCCAGGCGATCTTCACATCCTGTCCCTCTTCCAAATTGTCCTTGTTCATGATACGCACAGAAATGTCGCCGCAATCCAACGTAATGATATCCCCGTAGGGTGTGTCATCTGCATTGCTGGCGATGGCATCCATCCCTTCTGCCGCCTCTTTCTCCAGCAGCCGCACCGATTCAGGACGGAATCCAGCCAAAACTGTCTTCCCCACATAATCCACCGCACGGCTTTTTTCCACTCGCGCTTTGTCCAAAGGAATTCGCACTTTTTCCGTCACCAGAATATACTCATCCCCCTGTTTTTTTAGCGTAGCTTCCATGGACTCCATCTGGGGGAAGGTCATGAAATCCGCCACAAACAGATTGACCGGGTCCGCATACAGCTGAGCAGGCAAACCGGTCTGCTGGGTGTACCCGTCCTTGATAATCACCGTCTTATAGGGCATGGTTTGCACGATCTTACGGTCCTTGGTGGCCACAATGATGGTAGTGCCCAATCGCTGATTGATTTCCACCAGATAGTCCCGGTAAGCTTCCCGCAAAGTGCGGCTACGCAGTGCAAAGGGCTTATCCACCAGCAATACCCGGGGATTGCGCACCACCGCCCGCAGCAGAATGACTCGCATCTCGTCCAGCTGATCCAGCTCTTCCGCCTTGCGGTCCAGCAGATGTTCCACTTCCATTTTACGGGCCACTTCCTCAATTCTCTTGGGGATTTCGGCCACTGCGGTGTAGCACAGTTTCAAGCTGAACGCCAGATTTTCATACACCGTCATATCAGGGTACAGACTCTGGTTTTTCAGCACCGTCACAATGTTTCGGCTGGAAACGGGAATGTCATTGACCAACATGCCATTTATAATAATGTCACCCATGGTGGGCGTTTCATATCCGGAAATCAGCCGCAGGATTGTGGATTTTCCACTGCCGGTGGGGCCCGCCAACAGCACCATCTCACCATCCGCCACTTCCAGATTGAAATTGGAAAGAGCGCTCATTCCCTGTTCAAATTTTTTGGTGAGACCTTTGATAAATACGCTCGACATGGTGTTCCTCCTGTGTTGATGTTAGTATTCCACTATCATCATACACTGGCCGGAAACAAATTATAAGAGCCTAAATCCACAAAATCCGCCCCCTTGACAAGGGCATCTTTGATAGGTACAGGAATGTGAACAGTTAGCCGCCCCTGCCTGGGAAAATTTTTTGCAAAATGCATAATACCGGCAAACCGCCTTCATTTCTCTCCCAACGTGGCTCCCACCGACAGTACTTCCTGCCGGGTAAGAGGCCGGACTTCCCCCAGCGGCAGCGTTTCATCCAGCCGCAATCCTCCTATGGCAATCCGCCTGAGATACAGCACCGGCTTTCCCACCGCTTCCATCATCCGCTTTACCTGGTGAAATTTCCCTTCACAGATGGTGAGATGAATCTGGGAAATTTCCGCCGCTTCCAGCACTTCCAGCGAAGCGCTCATGCAGGTATACCCTCCGTCAATGGTCACCCCTGTACGAAAGAGCTCCACATCCTCCAGTGTGACCACTCCCCGCACCTGGGCGTAGTAGGTTTTGGGCACATGCTTTTTGGGTGCCAGCATGTTGTGGGCAAATACCCCATTGTTGGTGAGCAATAAAAGCCCTTCGGTATCCTTGTCCAACCGTCCGGCCACAAACAACTCCAAATTGCTCCAGGGTTCTGTTAGCAGCTCCATCACAGTGGCATCTCGCCGGTCTTCATTGGCGCTCACATAGCCCGCCGGCTTGTTCATCATCAGATAATGGTATTTCTGATATTGCACCGGCTGGCCTTTGCAGCAAATGTCACAGTCAGTGTCCACCTGCAGATCCGGCTGGCGGACCAGTTCTCCATCGCAGGTCACAAAGCCCTTTTTAATCCACTCCCGTACCTCTCTGCGGCTGCCCAATCCCGCATTGGCCAGCAGCTTGTCCAGTCTCATACGCTCTGCCATACAAATCCCGCCTCTCTTCTCCTTTCCATTATACGGGATTTGTATGGCATGTCAACGAAATCAGGTTTTCTCGTATGCCCGCAGTCCTTCCATAAAACCATCCATTTTTACACTGCACACATCGCCTCCTATGATCTCTCCGCCATAGACCAGCAGGTTTGCCACCACATCCTGTTCTCCCCGATTGGTGATGGTATAGGTATACCGCTTGACCCGATGGCCCTGATAAGGCGTCAAATCATATCCGCAGTCCAGCTGCAGCTGGTTATAACTCTGATACACCCCGTCAAATTCCGGTGGGATAATCACTTCGCAAAATGCAGCCGGCTGTTCCATGCACTCATAACCCAGCTTATTCAAAAATTCTATCTGCTGCTGCGTGGTTTCTCCCGCGGCGGGCTGTCGCTGGATTTCCCCTACCGCTTCCACAGGTGCAGTGGCATTGATCTCACGATGAGCCTGTATGTTCACATAGGTCATCATGCCCAACGCCGCCACTATGGCCAGACAGGTGAGCGCCTGCCGCCGTCCCAGCTTTACAGAATAGATCATCATTTCCATTTCCTCCCTGCTGTATGTCCTTTGCTACAGTATACGCAGGGTTTTCCGGGCCTATACCAAAAAAAGATGGGCGGGGTCCTGCGACTCCCGTCCATCTTTTTCTGCGTTAATTCAATTTCAGCCGTTCTGGCTGGCCTTGTATTCTTCCACTACCTTGGCTACCACATTGGAAGGCGCTTCCTGGTAGCTGTCGAAAGTAAACTCAAAAGAACCTCTGCCCCGGGCGATGGAGCGAAGTTCAATGGCATAGGTGGCCATTTCTGCCACCGGTACCAATGCTTCCACCACACTGGTGCCTTCGTCATCGGTTCCCATGCCCAGCATCTGACCCCGGCGCTTGTTGATGTCGCCAATGATATCGCCCATGTTTTCCTCCGGCACATGGACAGTCAGCTTGCCAATGGGCTCCAACAGAACCGGCTTGGCCTGGGGCAATCCTGCCTTGTAGGCCAGAGAAGCCGCTGTCTTAAAGGCCATTTCAGAGGAATCCACCGGGTGATACGAACCATCCAGCAGGGTGGCCTTCAGATTCACCACCGGATAACCGGCCAGCACACCCTTCTTGACACACTCACGCAGGCCCTTTTCCACAGCAGGGAAGTAGTTCTTGGGCACCGCGCCGCCAAATACCTTCTCTTCAAAAATCATCTCTTCCTGATCGCCGGGCTCAAACTCAATCCACACATGACCATACTGACCATGACCACCCGACTGTTTCTTATGTTTACCTTCCACCTTGGCCTTGCCACGGATGGTCTCACGATAGGCCACCTTGGGAGCGGACAAGGTCACTTCCACGCCAAATTTGCTCTTCAGCTTGGAGGTAATCACATCGATATGAATATCGCCCTGACCAGAAACAATCAGTTCCTTGGTTTCGGGATCCATACTGAAGCTGATGGTGGGATCTTCTTCCGCCAGACGGGACAGACCGCTGGCAATCTTCTCCTCATCGCCCTTGGCCTTGGGAGTGATCGCGTAGGAGATCACCGGCTTGGGGAAGTCGATCTGGGCAAAGTGTACCATCTTACCGCCAGAACACAGAGTATCACCGGTGTTGGTGTTCACCAGCTTGGTTACCACACCGATGTCGCCAGTGCACAGCTCCTTCACTTCCATCTGCTTCTTGCCGCGCAGCACATAAATGTGACCCAGCTTTTCCGCCTGTTGGGTGTTGGAATTGATGAGCACACTGTCGCTCTTGAGCGTACCGGTCATCACCTTGAAGAAGGACATTTTTCCTACAAACTGGTCAGCCACTGTCTTGAACACAAACAGAGAAGTGGGTTCATCGGGGCCAACCGGTACATTCATGATCTCACCGATGTCATTGAAGCCCTTGATGAGAGTGGTTTCATCGCAGGCGGGGTAATACTTGAGAATGGAGTACAACAGAGTGGCCACACCCAAACCAGTGGTGGCGCAGCCGCACACAACGGGCACGATGGCACCCCGTTTCACGCCTGCTTTCAGTGCAGTTTTGATTTCATCCTCGGTGAAAGGCTCACCGTTGAAGTACTTATCCAACAGTTCCTCGCTGGTTTCCGCCACCGATTCCAGCAGCATCTCCCGCACAGGATTGATCTTGTTGTCCATATCGGTGGGCATGTCAATGTCCACTACTTTTCCATCCCGGAAAGCCCGAGCCGTCATGCTGGCACAGTTCACCAAGCCAGTGGTGGTCCGGCCCTCAATGATGGGAATGGCGAAGGGGCACACGCTCATGCCGAACTTATCACGGAGTTCTTCCACCACACGGTAATAGTCTGCATGCTCGTCGTCCACCTTGTTGATGAAGAAAATCTTGGGCAGGCCCTTTTGAGTGGCGTATTTCCATGCCTTTTCGGTACCCACTTGCACGCCGTCCTTGGCCGACACCACAATGACACTGCCATCTGCCACGCTGAGCGCACCCTTGGCCTCTCCTACAAAATCAAAAAATCCGGGGGTATCGATGAAATTGATCTTGGTATCCTGATATTCTACCGGAGCCAACGCAGTGGTAATGGAAATCTTTCTTTTGATCTCTTCGGCGTCATAGTCACAAACTGTATTTCCATCGGCAATTTTGCCGCAGCGATCTGTATTTCCCGCGTAATACAACAAGCTTTCAGCCAATGTGGTCTTTCCGTCCCCACTGTGGCCCAGCAGTACTACGTTTCTCACTTCGTTGGATGCATAGTGTTTCATTTTACTCAAACTCCCTTCCGTCTGAGACGGTTATTTTGCCACATGCCTTGCTTTGTAAAAATGCTATAAATACTTGCTCAAAACATTGTAGTAATTACATAAATTCATATGTAAATTCCGCTTCTATTATAGTGCATGTTTACCATAATTGCAATACTTTTGTCAAAAAAAATGAGTTTTCTCTGTAAAAACTTGTATTGATTGAACAATCGCCCCAATAAAAAAACGGAGGGAAATCCCTCCGTTTTTCAGCCTGTTTCCAATGGCAGCCGCATCATTTCCGCATGCAACCCCTGCGCATCTCTGCTGTCATGAGTCACCAGTACCAGTGTCCGGCCCTGGCGTTCCTGTTCAATATATTGCAAAGCCCGCTTCCGGTTTTCCTCGTCCAATCCCTGAAAAGGCTCATCCAACAACAGCAGCGGCGCTGAATTGGCCATGCACCGGGCCAACACCACCCGGCGCTTCATTCCACCGCTGAGCTCCGTTACCCGCTGACCCATGCACTCCGCCACATCCAATGCCTGTAAATGCCTCTTCCAAAAGGTTGCGTCGGTTTCCGGCCGGGTAAGCCGCAGGTTCTCCAACACCGAAAGACCCAGGCACAAGCGGTCTTCCTGAAACACCGCCGCACAGCTGGCAGGCTTTACCCGCAAAGTCCCGCTGTCCGGCCGCTCCAATCCCATCAGCATCCGCAGCAGGGTGGTTTTACCGCAGCCCGATGGTCCCATCATACACAGGATTCCTCCTTTGGGAACCTGAAAGGACACATTTCGCAAAATCACTTTTCCCTGAAAACTTTTACACAGTTTTTCTGCTATGAGATCCATCCTGCCACCTCCTGCGGACCCGTTCCATCAGATAAAATACCAGCCGTTCCATCACCAGACTGATACATACAATGGTCACCGTCCAGGCCAGCATCTCTCCCATATTCAAATTGATTTTGGCCTCATAGAGCCGCTCTCCTATGGAAAAATCCGGCAGGCCAATCACTTCCGCCGCAATCCCGGCCTTCCAGCAAAACCCCAGTCCCACCGTACAGGCAGAGAAAAAATAAGGCATCACCGACGGCAGATAGAGTCCTCGAATCCGCTGACGCCAGCCCAGGCGAAACACCCGGGCCATTTCCCGCAATTGCGGGTCCACCTCCGAAAGTCCCTGGGTCACATTGACAAACACCACCGGCAGAACCATCAAAAAGGAAATGAACACCGACAACCAGGCCGACCGGAGGAAGACCAGTGCCAAAATGATGAAAGATGCCACCGGGGTGGCCTTGATGACCGTCATCAATGGGGCTACAAACACCCGCAGCCACCCGCTTCCATGGCAGAGGATGGCCAGCAGTGTTCCCACTCCAACCGCCAGAACAAACCCCAGCGCAATTCTGCCAAAGGAGAGAAAAATCGATCTCCAAAAGTCACCGGTACGACACAGGGCCCAGAGATTCTCCGCCACCGTCCAAGGGCCCGGCAGCAAAAAACTGTTCATGGCCCAGGCTGCCGCCTGCCACACCAACAGCCAGAAAACCAGCGCCAACAGCCGCTGTCCCCAGCCCTTCAGCCGGTCAATCGTCGTAATAGAAGTTTTCATCGGGCAGCGCGCCTCCCACCGCCTTGGGGTTCTGATCAAACAAAGTCTGGAGATAACCGCTGAGCATCTCCTTCATATCCTCGCCCTCTTCAAAGGTGATATTGCACTGTGGCAACGCCTTTTCCGCCACAGCAGCCGGTACAATGTCATATTTCTCCACCAACTGCGCCGCCTGGGTGAGATTGTCCTGCACAAAGTCCACTGAATCCTCATATTCCTCCAGCAAAGTATCCACCGCGGCCTTGTTCTTTTCCAAAAAATCCGCGCGAACCACCAGCACGCCGGTGACCAGCTGGCTGTCATCGGTGAGCTCATCCCACACCTCTGTCACATCCAACGCCACCCGCAGCTTGTCGTTCTTCATTTGCGCAGTGGTGACAAAAGGCTGGGGCAACATGGCCACAATGGGCTCCTCTCCTGCCAGCAGCGCCGCCACTTCCGCAGACTCTGATTTGAACTCCACCGTCACATCCGCCACTCCTGCCTTTGCCAGCAGATAATTGAGCGCATACTCAGGCGTAGTGCCCTTACCGGTGGTGTACAAGGTTTTTCCCGACAAATCCTGCAAAGAATGAACGGTGTCCCCATTCTCCACAATATACAACACTCCCAGTGTATTGATGGCCGCAACCTTCAATCCCCCCTGGGTATTGTTGTACAGAGAAGCCGCCACATTGGCCGGAATGGCCATGGCGTCCAGCTCCCCTTTGCCAAACAAAGCGGTGAGCTCATCGGCAGCTGCCGCCATGGTAAACTCATAATCCTGCCGGCTGCTGCCCGCTTCATCCTGTTCCATCAATTGTACCAAGCCCATAGAAGTAGGCCCTTTCAGCGAACCAATCCGCACCACAGAAGTGTCCTCCTGAGATTGGGTTCCTGATGTCTCCGGCTCACTGGGCTGTGTGGAATTGCTCGGCTGGGTGGGCGGTGTCTGGGAACAGGCCGTCAGTCCGGCCGCCAGCACTGCCGCCATTGTCAGTTGTATCCATTTCTTCATCATGTGTACCATCCCTTTCTACAAAAATCCCGTATCAGTATAGCACAATCCCATCTGGTTGTCTATTGCTTACTCCAAATGCAACCAGTTCTCCGTTTCATCCATCCGCTGCTGCAGCTGCTGCATCAGCATGGAAACATGATATCCATCTGCCACCGCGTGAGAAATGGTCACTGCGATGGGCATATACAACCGGCCATCTCGGAGGGTATATCGCCCGCAGGTAATGATGGGCATAAAGGGCATTCCACCCTCCCGAATCATACTCACACCGGTGAAAGAAAGCCAGGGCGTGCAAGACACACAAAAGAAATTGGGGGGCTGGGTGGGCTTGGCCTTCATGCCCTTCACTTGGGCATACCGGTCCATCTCCTCTGTGACCCGGTTATAAAAACCTCCAAATTCCTCCTGGTATTCGGTCCACACGTCGGTAAAAGTGTGATCGTCCTGGTGAAAAATGGTGTAGTTGGGGTGAACCACATCGTAGGCCACCAACTCGCCATCCCGCAACCGGAGTCGAAACTCCTCCTGGTTGTTTACACAATAGCTGATGCAGTGGATCAAGGCCGCGTAAAACCGTGCACCCTGTTGCTGCTGCACCTGCCGGAATTTTGTGATATCCAATTCAGCCGACACACTGAAACCGCAGCCCAGCTGTTGGGTGTAAAACTCATAATGGTCCCGTCGGGGCCAATGCTCCATATCCACCTTTCGATACATAATGCACACCTTCTTTCCTCTTCTGACAGTGTACCCCTTTTCCCATCTTTCCGTCAATCTTCCCCACAAAAAAACCGGACCTTTCGGTCCGGCTTTCCGCTTTTTATCCGTTCTGACGATGGTATTGGGCATAGGCTTCTTCGTCGGCCGCCTGCTTTTCCGCAATGGCCTCCTGCAGCATCATGTCCTTTACTTTCATCAATCGGGTCTGATTGCCCCGCTCGTTTTCATCCAGCTTCATGGTGATGTATTTGATGGTCTCCTCCAGCTGAGGGATCATCACATACTCCAGCGCATTGACACGACGGCGGGTTTTTTCAATTTCCTGCGCCAGCAAACTGGCCTCTTTTTCCATGGCGGCCAGCTTGAGCATCACCGGAAACACCTCTGCCAGACCGGCAATGGCGCTGTCCAGCTCGCCGCTGGTGGAAGCATAACCGTACGGATAGATGTTGCTGGCATCCTCCGCCGATGTGCGGAAATCAAACACCGGTACATCCACACTCATCACGTTTTTGCTGCCTACCTCAATGCTGACGCCCTGTTTGGGGTACATGAGCGCCTCTTCCATCACCTGGGCCGACATGACAGCACTGGCAATGGTAAAGCTTCCATATACCTCCTGCAGCATGCTCTCCACCTGCTCCCGCAGCACCTTGTTTTCCCGGGCCAGCTCCAAAAACCGCTTCATCAGCTCATCGCGCTTGTCTTTGAGCAGTTTATGCCCCCGGGTGGCAGTGCGCAGCCGTTTCTTCAAAGAGGTGAGCACCATACGGGTGGGGTTCACATTCAGTCTTGCCACTGTCCTCCCCCCTTACTTGGCCGCCGGATCATAGGCCTCTGTGGGCAGATACTTATCCAGATTCTTATCGCTGATTCGCTTGAGCTCACTCCGGGGCAGGATGGTCAGCAGCTTCCAGCCAATGGCCAGTGTCTCTTCAATGGTCCGGTCATTCTCATACCCCTGAGATACATATTCATTCTCAAAGGCATCGGCAAATTTGGCGTACAATTTATCTATATCCGTGAGCGCCGCTTCGCCCAGAATGGCCATCAGCTCCTTACACTCCTTGCCACGGGCATAGGCCGCGAACAACTGGTTCATGGTATCCGCATGGTCCTCCCGGGTCTTGCCGGTGCCGATGCCCTTATTTTTCAGTCGGGACAGTGACGGAAGCACATCAATGGGAGGGGTGATATTTTTCCGGTACAACTCTCTGGAAAGAATGATCTGTCCCTCGGTGATATAGCCGGTCAAATCGGGAATGGGGTGGGTTTTATCGTCCTCCGGCATGGTGAGAATGGGGATCATGGTGATGGAACCTTCGCAATCCCGCTTCTTGCCGGCCCGCTCGTACATGGTGGCCAGGTCGGTATACAGATAACCGGGATAGCCACGACGTCCGGGAACTTCCTTCCGGGCAGCAGACACCTCACGCAGCGCCTCCGCATAGTTGGTGATGTCGGTAAGGATGACCAGCACATGCATGTGCTTCTCAAAGGCCAGATACTCTGCCGCAGTCAGCGCCATACGGGGAGTGGAGATTCTTTCCACCGCAGGGTCGTTGGCCAGATTCATAAAGAGCACGGTACGGTCAATGGCTCCGGTACGCCGGAAGTCGGACACAAAGAAGTCCGCCTCCTCATAGGTGATGCCGATGGCGGCAAACACCACGGCAAAATTGCTTTCCCCACCCAGTACCTTGGCCTGACGGGCGATCTGCGCCGCCAATTCGGCGTGGGGCAGACCTGACCCGGAAAAAATGGGCAATTTCTGGCCACGCACCAAGGTATTCAAACCATCAATGGCCGACACGCCGGTCTGAATAAATTCCGAGGGATAGTCCCGAGCAGCTGGGTTCATGGGCAACCCGTTGATGTCCAGCTTCTGCTGGGGAATGATCTCAGGTCCGCCATCCTTGGGACGGCCCATACCGTCGAACACACGTCCCAGCATGTCGTCGGATACCGCCAGCTGCATGCCATGGCCCAGAAAACGCACTTTGGATTCTGCCAGGTTGATGCCGGCGGCGCTATCAAACAGCTGTACCAGCGCATTGTTTCCATTGACCTCCAGCACTTTGCACTGCCGGATTTCCCCGTTGGGCAGTTGAATCTCGCCCAGTTCATCATAGGTCACATTTTCCACTGATTTGACCAGCATCAGAGGGCCGGCCACTTCTGCTATGGTTTTATATTCTCGCATCATGGTTTATTCCCCCTCTCCGCCGGTCAGCGCGGCAATGCTCTCAGCCAGTTCTCTGTCGATGTCCGCGTAGGCCTGCTTAACACCGCTCTCCGGAATGTATTTGAAACGGCCGATCTTCTCCCGCACCGGAAGATCAATCAACTTGTTGAAATCCGCTCCGGCTGCCAACGCTTCCACCCCACGATGATAGAAACCCATAATCAGCCGCAGCATATCAAACTGCTTTTCCAGAGAAGTATAGGTATCCACTTCGTCAAAGGAGTTCTGATGCAGATAGTCCTCACGGATGGAACGGGCAGCTTCCAGTTTGATGCGGTCCCCATAAGAAAGGGCATCCACACCCACCAGCTGCACAATTTCATTCAGTTCTGCCTCTTCCTGCAACAGGCGCATTACATCGCCCCGCAAACGGCTCCAGTTTTTATCCACATTGGCATCAAACCACTTATTCAGCTTATCCACATACAGAGAATAGCTGGTGAGCCAGTTGATGGCAGGGAAATGCCGCTTATACGCCAGTTGAGCGTCCAATCCCCAGAATACCTTTACAATTCGCAGAGTGGCCTGAGAAACCGGCTCGGAAATATCACCGCCGGGAGGCGATACTGCCCCAATGGCGGACAGAGCACCCTCTCGTCCCTGACTGCCCAGACTGATCACCTTGCCTGCGCGTTCATAAAAAGAGGCCAGACGAGAACCCAGATAAGCGGGATAGCCTTCTTCACCAGGCATTTCTTCCAGCCGGGAGGACATCTCACGCAATGCCTCAGCCCAACGGGAAGTGGAGTCGGCCATCAGTGCCACCGAGTATCCCATATCCCGGAAGTACTCCGCAATGGTGATGCCCGTATAAATGGAAGCCTCTCGGGCAGCCACAGGCATATCCGACGTGTTGGCGATCAGCACCGTCCGCTTCATGATGCTCTCCCCAGTCTTGGGGTCCTTCAGCTCGGGGAACTCCATCAGTACGTCGGTCATTTCGTTGCCGCGTTCGCCGCAGCCGATATAAACCACAATCTCCGCATCCGCCCACTTGGCCAGCTGATGCTGTGTCACTGTCTTACCGCTACCAAAGGGGCCCGGGATGGCCGCCACACCGCCCTTGGCAATGGGAAACAGCGTATCAATCACTCGCTGACCGGTGACCAACGGCATATCCGGCGCCAGCTTTTCCCGGTAGGGACGGCCGCGCCGCACCGGCCACTTCTGCATCATGGTCAGCTCTTTCACCGAACCGTCTGCCTGTTTCACCCGGCATACGGTTTCTTCCACTGTAAAATCGCCGGACAGAATTTCCACCACTTCACCACTGATTCCGTGGGGCACCATGATCCGCTGCTCCACCACAATGGTCTCCTGCACCGTACCAATGATATCACCCGGCACCACCTGTGCCCCCACCTCCACAGTGGGCACAAAGGTCCATTTTTTCTCACGATTCAGCGAGGGCACCTGAATGCCCCGGGAAATGTTGGAGCCCGCCAGTTTGCGCATCTCCTCCAGAGGCCGCTGAATGCCATCGTACATGGTTTCTATGAGGCCCGGGCCCAGTTCCACGCTCAAAGGCGCACCGGTACTCACCACCGGAGCCCCTGGTCCCAGTCCCGCAGTCTCTTCATATACCTGAATGGACGCACGGTCTCCCCGCATTTCAATGATTTCGCCGATGAGGCCCTGGTCACTCACCCGAACCACGTCGAACATATCCGCATCCTTCATGCCCTCGGCAATGACCAGAGGGCCGGATACCTTGACTACCTTTCCTTGGCTCATGTTGTCACCGTCATTCCTTTCCGATTCCCGTCAGGCGTCGCCAAACAGGATATCCGCGCCCACAGCGCGCTCCACCGATTTTTTTACGCCCGACATACCGATCCCCCGGCTGCCATCCCGTCCGGGGATGGGAATCACTGCCGGAAGCCGCATATCCTGATAGACGGCCAGTTCCGTCTCCATACCCTCGCACAGATTTTCTGTGATATAGATAATCGCATATCCTTCACCGGCCATGCGATGCAATGTCTGCGCCATTTCCTCACCGGTGTTGCAGGGGAATACATCCAGGCCCACTGCCTTGAATCCCGACACACTCTCCCGGTCGCCGATCACTCCGATCTTATACATAGGTTTCCCTCAGTCTTTCCCGGATCTGCTCCGGCGGCAAAGCGGCCAGCTTTCCCGCCATGATGATCCGCACCGTTTTGATCTCGCTTTCTTTGGCCAACAAATATCCCACCAGCGGTTCCAATCCAAAAGCGACATATTTGCTGTTTCTGATATAACCCATCAGGCGATTGTCACACAACTTTTCCAGGGTGGTAAAACGCCCTTTCTCCTTCAGCTCCTGCGCTCCCTGGGAAGTGGCATCCTGCAGACCATAGGCCAGCAAGCGATCCGCAAACTGCAGCAAATCTTCCTCGTAGCTGGCAATAAACAGTTTTTCAGAGATATCCCCTCCAGGCAAAAAGACCCGGCTGAAATCATCCCAGCCCTTTCCCATTCTGCGCATACGGGCAAAGGTTTTGAGGTTGATGATGTCGATGAGCAACCGCACATACCCCTGCAGATACGCATTGCCAGTGGACTTGGCTGCCGCTGCCATATCGTGGTAACAGGCCCGGTCCAAAATCAGATCCACCTGCTGAGGGTCCCCGGTACGGGCAAATGCATCCAATACATCTGCCATGCCCTGGGCCATATCAGGCGTCAGTTCCATGCTATTTCTCTCCCGTACAGCCGAGGCCATCTTTTGAGCCTCAATGCTGCCGCTGTCCATCAGCAATGGGGTGGGGTCTGTATTTTGGAATTCGGCCTTTAACAGTACTTTCAGATTGTGATAATCAGCCGGATATTGAAACAGTTTGAACAAATCCTGGTTGGGAGCTACCTCCATCACAAAACTGTATGTCTTTTGCTGTTCTTCCTCCAGCAGGTGCTCAAACTGCCAGGGTGCCACCTGCTCTTCGCTGTTTCCATAGCCCATTTCGTACAGCACCTTCAGAGCATCCGCCGGAGTTTTTGCCTCAATCATCCGTTCGGCCCGTTCCCGCCCCAGCATATCTTTTTCTCTGCCGCGTACCCGGGCGGTGGCAAACAGATAATCCTGCTCTCTGATTTTTTCCAAAGTCCCTCCTCCTTTCGGTGGGATCTCCGCCTGCTCAGGTGCCGAATAATGTTTGAACCACCCGGGGCGTTTCATCCTCCCGGATACTATCCACCAGAGTTTCCAGCGTGTTGTTGATTTCTATCGCGCCGCTGCGCAGCACAAAACCGCCCCGAATGGGAAGGGTTTCTTCGCCCAAAGTCACCTTCTTACCCATAGATTGCAGCAATGTCACCACTTTGGGCGCCACCGTATCATGATCTTTCTGATTAAAATGAAGAGTGCCTTCCTCGGCCAGCTGGCTGGCCATCTCAGTCAAAAAGGCAATGTACTGGCTCTCTTCCAGACTGCACAGCCGGTCCAATGTTTTGTCAAAGGCCCGGGAAACCGCATCCTGTTTCACAGCCAGCTTCTGTTTACGAGCTTCCAGCTCCGCCACCGAAATCCGGCGCTTCACCAGAGTTTCTCCGTCATGGCCCGCCTTTTCTCTTGCATCGGCCAATTGCCTTTCCGCCTGACGGCGCGCTTCCGCCAGAGTCTCCTCCCGGCGGCTCTGGGCTTCCTGCCGGATGCGTTCCGCTTCCTGACCCGCGTCCTGCACAATCTGCTCTGTGATTTTTTCAATACTCATGCAATCACATCCTCAACTTTCCGCCATCACACCTGAATGCCCAGCAGCATCAGGAAGGATACCAGCAAAGCCAACACCGCATAGGTCTCCACCATAGCGGCAAAAATCATACCTTTGGACAGTTCTTCAGGACGCTTGGCCACCATCATAATACCAGCCGCAGCTGCCTTGCCCTGAGCAATGGCGGAGATAATGCCTACTACGCCAATGGGAATCCCTGCCATCAGAATTGCGGCACCCTGTGCCACTTCCAGCGACACGATGCCAGCGCCACCTACCATACCGATCTTCTGCATAATCAGGAAGGCAATCAAGAGGCCGTAAATGCCCTGTGTACCAGGCAGCGCCTGCAAAACCAGTGTCTGGCCAAACTTTTTGGGGTCTTCCGCCACCACACCGGCGGCCGCCTGTCCCGCAATGCCTACACCAAGCGCACTACCAATTCCTGCCAGAGCAGCCACTGCCGCACCCAAAACTGCCAACATAGTTCCCGTAGTCATTTATTGTTCCTCCTTTGTGATATTCACATATTTGGTGTTTTTTCTAAAAGGCCGGAATGCTTCTCCGCCGCCCTCATAAAACTTCCCAAAAAATTCCACATATTGCAAACGGCTGGCGTGAACAAACGAGCCCAGTGCATTAATGGCAAAATTAAAGGTATGACCGCCAATAAATACCACTGCCAGCACAATGGCTCCGCCAATGCCGCCGCCCATCAATGACCCCATGGTATTGATGACCGTAGCCACTACACCTGTGGCCAATCCCAAAGCCAGCAGACGGGAATAGGATAAGATGTCCGAAAGATAGGATGTAATGTCGTATAAACTCATCACACCGCCAAACACCTTCATAATTCCCTTGTTGTGACGTCCGCCGGTCAGTACCAATACCACCGCTCCTGCGATGGCCAACCACATACCCACTGTAGAGAGTGTGGCTCCGCCTACTGCCCACAATGGCAATCCCAGAATGATGCAGTACCAGGGGACAATATCCAGCGCTGCATCCAGTCCATTTCCATCCCGGGCTTCCATATACAACTTGACGGCCATGCCGGTAAACAGATGAACCACGCCCAAAATACAGGAAAAAATGAGCAATGTCATGGGCTGCTGTACCGGATCAAACCACACCGCAAGGGTAAAATCTGTGGGATATTGAATGCCGAAAAAGGTCTGTCCAATCACTTGAATGATATTGCCAAACCAGCCGCCAAACAGAATGCCCCAGAAGGTGGTAGAAATACCACACCAGAAAAACATGTCCACCAGTTTTTTGAACATGCCTTCCAGCCGGAAACGTTTGGCCACCGTAAAGCATCCCACTGCCATCACAATTCCATACGCCGCGTCGCTGAGCATCATTCCAAAGAAGATGCAGTAAAATGCAGCGAAAAATGGAGTGGCGTCAATCCCATGGTAGGCAGGGAGGCTGTACATGTCCGTAATGGCCTCGAAGGGTTTCACAATGCCGCAGTTGTTTAGCAGTACCGGAGCTTCTTCCTCCTTGGGCACCGGAACAATCTCATACCAGCATCCGGCTTGTTCCAGCGTCTGCCGAACAGCCTGCTCACAGTTGTTTGGAAGATAGCCTTCCAGATAAAACGCAGAGCGGGTTCGGAGCAAACGCCCCCGGATCTTTTGCTGGTCCCGCTCCATCACCAGTTGATCATGCAGGAATTCCAATGTATGGCGATGAACGCTGATTTCACTGATCTTCCTGCGGATCTCATCCATTTGTTCATTCAGCTGCTTCAGCCGAACCTGACAGTCGTCCAGTTCCTGTTGGGCAGTGCCTTTTATATCTTTGAAGTGCACCGTATTGAATCCCAGCTGTTTCAAACCATCCAACACCGCCGGCTGTTCCTGCCGCAGGCAAAGCACCATAAAATAATGCTGTTCCGCATCACTGCTCACCAGCTGCACCTGGCTTTTTTCAGTGATCTTGGATACCTGAAGCTCCACCTCCTGGGGTTCTGCCGCCGAAGGAAGCACCCCCAGCATCACAGCTGTACGCCGAGTCCCTTCCATAGATAATGGAACTTGCAAAGATTTCCATGGAACCAGACTTTGCATGGTAGTGTGTAATCGGTTTTCCTGGGTTCGCAAATCATTCCACTGATTGAGCAGGTCATTCACCTGCTCCACCAATTGCTCCATTTCCACCCGGCGTTCCAATTGACGGTCAAACTCTTCCCGGCTCACTATACGACGAGTGAAAATCAATGGCTTTTTACTCTGATCATACTGTTCCAGCGCTTGCAGCACAGTGGATACTTTTTGCAGCTTTGCTTCCAATTTTGCTGTGGCATCCTCGTCCGAATCGCGCTGTACCAACTCTTTCCAATGATCATCGGCCAAATGAGCATCCTGAGCGGTGAGCTCCACCACGCCCAAATCCATCAGAGCATGAAGCAATGGTTCTCGGGCTTTCTGCAGTCCCACTGCAGAAAGCTTTTTCATTTCAACAATTGCCATCCATCTTCACGACCCTTCTCAACAAATCAGATACTGCCAGTTCCATTCGGGTATCAGCCAACTGTGTCAGTTCCTGATTTTCTTCTGCTGACCGGCGCATCACCTGCTCATATACCTCCTGCGCCCGTTTCTCGGCCGCTTCCATCTCCTGTTTGTACAGCGAATCGGCTGCCATTTCCGCCTGCCGGAGAATCTCTTCGGCTTCCCGGGCATCACTAGCTGCCATTTGCTTAGCCTGTGCCTGTGCTTCCCGTTTCAGCTGATCGGCGCGTTCTTCCGCTTCTTTAATCGTCCGAATCCATTCGATTGACATTCTGTCACCACCTGTCATCAGTAAAATGTCCAATAAATTCAAAAGTTGTCACTTTTATCCTCATTATAAATCCCCCCATTTCCTTTGTCAATGAATTCTATTCAAGTGCCACGATGTTTTTTTATTCACTTCCATCATTTCCTATTTTTGCATTTTCACTAATCAAATGATTGAAATTCATAATTTGTTCAATTTTTAATTTATCACATTTATTCTTCTAATTTCTTTTATTTTCTACGAATTATTGCTAATTTAATTGTAAAATGTTAAATTCTTCCGATGCGAATATGCAAGTTTCCCTTCCTTATCTTTCATTTTGTGCAATTTGTATGCTTCTTGCAACTTCAACTACATTTTCGTTACATTAGCAGCACATCTGGGTTGTTATTTTCTTGTCTATCCCTTTTCATTTTCCCGCCGACGCAAAAAAATTATGCAAAAAATCCCGGGCACCAAAAGTGGTTCCCGGGATCAAAAATGACCTCAATATTGTTGATCCAGCAGCCAAATGGCGTCGGCTACCGCACCCTGGTTGTTATTTCCCACCGTATGAGCCGCAGCCTGCCGCACCGCTTCCACTGCATTGGCAGCGGCAAACGCAGTGCCGGCTTCCCGGATCATTTCCAAATCATTATAGTTATCCCCAATGGCAAAGGTGTGCTCCATTGGAATCCCCAAATGAGCGGCCAGCGCCCGCAGTCCATCCGCCTTGGTCTGCTTGCTGCCCAGCATCTCATAGAAAAAGGGTTCAGAATAGACAAACCGAATGGAAGGGAACCGCTTTTGATACTGCTTTTCCTCCTCAATGTACCGCTGCAGCTCCACCAGATAGGGATGCTCGTGGGTAAAAATCACCTTGAGCCAATCCTTGTCGCCCGCTTTATAATCTCCCGTTTCATAAGTGAGATGCTCCAGCTCCATATGCCAACGAGTGCGATCATTTTCCGCGGGCAAACCCACATATCGGGTGCCGTACACTTCCACGCCAATATGAGGCATATGTTCCAGCACATCGTCAATGACTGTAGAGGTTGCTTCCACATCCATGGGCTGATGCCACACAAATTCCCGCTTTTCAATATCATATACAGCGCTGCCATTGAAACACACAATGGGAGCGTTGGCACCCATTTCTCTGTAATAATCCACTGTGGATTCAAAAGTACGGCCGGTGGAAATGGAAAACTTTCCACCCTGCTGGGTAAAGTACCGAATGGCCTCTATGTTGCGCTGGGGAATTTTTTTATCATCATCCAGCAAGGTTCCATCCATATCGCTGACAAACAGCAAACCTTCAAATTTTTTCATCCTGTTCTCCTTTCAGCAGCCCCCCGTTGCGGAGGATAAAATTTCGCATATGGGCCGGCAATTCACTGGTAAACTCCAGATATTCTCCCGTAAGGGGATGCACAAACCCCAGTGTTTTGGCGTGCAGCAGCTGACCTTTCTCACCGGTTTTGTCCTTCTTTGGCCCATACACCGGATCTCCCGCCACCGGATGACCCAAAAATGCCATGTGCACCCGAATCTGATGGGTACGGCCTGTTTCCAAACGACAACGCACATGACTGTACCAACCCTTTTCGGGCGCGAATTGCTGCAGCAGCCAAAAATGAGTGGTGGCTTCTTTCCCCTGCGGGGTGACGCACATCTTTTTTCGCTCGGTACGGTGGCGGCCGATGGGGGCGTCCACCCGTCCCTCCTGCTGCTTGAGCCGTCCCAGCAAAATGGCCTCATATTCCCGCTTGAAGGAGTGTTCCTGAATCTGCCGGCTCAGTTCCAGATGAGCCCGGTCGGTTTTGGCCACCATCAGCAACCCGCTGGTATCTTTATCAATGCGGTGCACAATGCCCGGACGAATGACTCCATTGATGGAGGACAACCTCCCCTGACAATGGTACAACAACGCGTTTACCAGCGTTCCATCCGGATTCCCCGCCGCTGGATGAACCACCATCCCCTGAGGTTTGTTGACCACCAGTAGTTCCTCGTCTTCATATACGATTTCTATGGGAATGTTCTGAGGCTCCACCGCCAGAGGCACCGGTTCAGGGAGATGCACTTCCACCTGGTCGCCTTCCCGCAGACGGTAATTTTTATTCTGTACTCCACCGTTGACCAGAATCTCTCCCTGTTCCAGCAGGCGCTGCGCACCGCTGCGAGTGAGTTCTTCCGTCCGGTCACACACAAATTTATCCAGCCGCTCTCCTGCCTCCTGAGCGGTGCATTGCCATTCCATGGCCTCCTCCTTTCACAGAAAAAAGGATATGGCTTTCGTCATATCCTTTTTCACTTCATTCCGGATGCTTGGTTTCCTCAGGCTGTTCCCCCTCTGCTGCTGCCCTTTCCGCTTTGTCTGAACGGCTCAGCAGGGTACGATCCCACAGCAAGATATACAGCGCCAGCAAAATGGTACCGACCACCACAAAACAATCGGCCACATTGAAAACCGCATAGTTGATGATCCGAAAATCGATCATATCCCGCACATAGCCCAGCCACACCCGGTCAATGAGATTTCCCACAGCTCCGCCCAAAATCATCACCAGTGAGATCCGCAGAGCCGGATGCACCTTGCCATGTTTCCACAGCAAAAAGGACAGTGCCACTATCACCGCCAATGTGATGACCACAAACAATGTGACCTGGCCTTCCAGCAGGCTGAACGCCGCCCCCCGGTTTTCCACATAGGTCAGATGTACCGCATCCTGAATCAGCGGAATGGTGCCCACCGGCTCCACATATGCCACTGTCAGATATTTGGTCCACTGATCCAGTGCAATGATGGCCACTATGGCAATCAGATTCCATATCATAACTCAATTCCTCATATCTCAACAAAGGCGGTGCAAATCCATGCACCGCCCTTTGTTCAATTGTCCTTCAAAATTGCAGCACAACGAGCGCACAGTGTGGGATGTTCACTGTCCTGACCCACCGTGTCAGAATATACCCAGCAGCGTTCGCACTTGGCGCCGGCAGCCGGTTCCACCTTGACGGTCAGTCCCTCATTGCTCTCGCCCTGGAAGCCTTCTCCACTGCCCTGTACCAGGTGTACCTGGGACACAATGAAGATGGTGGGCAGATCCTTCTGAATGCTGCTGACAAACTCATACAGTTCACCATCGCAATAGAGGGTCACACTGGCTTCCAGCGAAGCCCGGATCCGCTTGGCGGCACGTTCGATTTCCAGTGCCTTTTTCACGTCCTCACGCAGCACCAGAATCCGCTCCCACTTGGCAGCCAGCTCTTCATCGGTATATGCGGGCTCTACCTGAGGCATATCGTTGAGCACCACGTTGCGGGCGTCATCGCTTTCCAGATGGGGCAAATACTGCCAAATTTCATCTGCGGTAAAGGCCAGCGCAGGTGCCAGCAGCCGGGTCAGCGCATGCAGAATACGATACATGGCACTCTGGGCACTGAGACGAGGCGCACTGCCAGCCTTCTCAATGTACAGCCGGTCCTTGATGATATCCAAATAGAAGCTGCTCATGTCCACCACACAGAAATTGTGAACCGCCTGGTACACAGTGTGGTATTCATAGGTTTCATAGCCCTTGCGCACCTTGGCAATCAGCTCATTCAGCTTGCCCAACGCCCAACGGTCAATCTCCATCAAATCGTCATAGGCCACCATATCCCGATTGGGATCAAACTCAGTGAGGTTGCCCAGGATAAACCGAGCGGTGTTGCGGATTTTCCGATAGGTTTCGGAAATCTGCTTCAGGATCTCCTGAGAGAAGCGGATATCCGCCTTGTAATCGGAAGAAACCACCCACAGACGGAGAATGTCTGCGCCGTTTTTCTTCACAATATCCAGCGGGTCCACGCCGTTGCCCAGGGACTTGCTCATCTTACGGCCTTCGCCGTCCACCACCATGCCATGGGTCAGCACCGTTTTGTACGGAGCCTTGCCATAAGCAGCCACACTGGTGAGCAGAGAGGACTGGAACCATCCTCTGTACTGGTCATTACCCTCAGAGTACATATCCGCAGGCCACTGAGCGTTTTCCCGGGTTTTGAGCACTGCCGCGTGAGAGGAACCCGAGTCAAACCACACGTCCATGATATCCTGTTCCTTGCGGAAGTGATCATGGCCGCACACCGGACACTTGGTGCCGGCGGGCAGAATCTCCTCTGCCTCATGGGTATACCAGGCGTTGCTGCCCTCTTTGCTGAACAGGTCCGCCACTGCCTGGATGGACTCTTCGGTGATGAGCTCCTTGCCGCATTCCTTACAATAGAAAATGGGAATGGGCACGCCCCACATCCGCTGACGGGAAATGCACCAGTCATTGCGGTCTTCAATCATCTTGCAGATGCGTTCCTCGCCCCAGGCGGGAACCCACTGCACTTTGCGAGCCTCTTCAATGGCCTTCTCCTTGAAATCCCCCACCGAAGCAAACCACTGTTCAGTGGCCCGGAAAATAATGGGATTCTTGCATCTCCAGCAATGGGGATAGGAGTGGGTCATATGCTGTACAGCCAGCAGCGCGCCGGTCTGTTTCAAATCTTCCAGAATCACCTTGTTGGAAGCATCGTATTTGAGTCCAGCAAACTTGCCAGCCTCGGCGGTCTGATATCCTTTGGCATCCACCGGGACGGTCATGCCCACCTGGGGATACTTCTGGCAGATGAGGAAGTCATCCACACCAAAACCGGGAGCGGTATGCACGCAGCCAGTACCGGCATCCAGTGTGACGTGTTCACCCAGGATTACCAGAGAGGTACGGTCCATAAAGGGATGGTCAGCAGAGCAGAACTCCAGCTGGTTGCCCCACAGAGAGGCCACCTTTTCATATTCCGCAATACCGGCGGCGCTCATCACGCTGTCCACCAGTTCAGTGGCCATGATGAGATATTCTTCCCCGGTTTTGACCACACTGTACTCAAAATCAGCATTCAGACAAATGGCCAGGTTACCAGGCAGGGTCCAGGTGGTGGTGGTCCAGATTACAAAAGAAGTCTTTTCCTTGTCCACACCCAGAGGAGCCAGCAGGCCCTTGTCGTCATGTACCTTAAACTTTACAAAAATGGAATCACAAGGCACGTCGGCGTATTCAATTTCCGCCTCGGCCAGGGCAGTTTCACATTCCGGGCACCAGTACACCGGCTTGAGACCCTTATAAATATAGCCCTTCTTGGCCATCTCACCGAAAATTTCAATCTGCTTGCCTTCAAATTCCGGCAGCAGAGTCAGGTAGGGATGATCCCAGTCACCGATGCCGCCCAGACGCTTGCGCTGTTCCCGCTGGGTATCCACACAGCTGCGAGCAAACTCTTCACAGGCCTTGCGGAACTTCACAGGACCCGCTTCATGGCGGTTAATCCCCAGTTTTTTGATGGCCTGCTGCTCAATGGGCAACCCATGGGTATCCCAACCGGGAATGTAAGGAGCCTGATAGCCGGTCATGCTCTTATAGCGGATGACAATATCCTTGAGCACATTGTCCAGCGCGTGGCCCATATGCATATTGCCATTGGCATAGGGAGGGCCATCATGCAGCACATACATGGGCTTGTCCGCATTTTTTTCCATCAGGGCCTTATACAGGTCCATCTCGTACCACTTTTTCAAAAATTCCGGTTCACGCTGCGGCAGATTGCCCCGCATGGGAAATTCGGTCTGCGGCAGATTGACCGTTTTGTTATAATCCTGAGACATTGGTTGCTTAACTCCTATCTAAATTTGTTGTGCCGGGCTTATTCTTCCACTCCCACCTTGGGAATGTCAAAATCCAGCGAGAATTTCATATCGTCATCCTCCGCTGCGGCAGGAGTTTCGGCAGGCTGAGACTCCTTGACCTCCTTCTGAATCTTGGCCAGTTCCTTGGCGCCTTCGATGGTAGCACGCACGCTGTCATCAATAACTCCCTTTTCACCGGACATGGAATTTTCCAGAATGCGAATCTGCGCCTGATACAGAGAGCTGATCCGGGCTTTGAAAATTTCATTTTCCCGCTTGGCTGCTTCCAGCTTCTGCCGTTCGCTCACCAACTGGGTATTCATGCTGCCCAGAATCCGCTCTGCCTTGAGCCGGGCCTCATTGACAATGAGTTCACTCTTGCTCTTGGCATCATCCATCATATTCTCACCCATCTTCTGAGCAGTGAGCAGAGCATTGCGCAGAGATTCCTCCATCTCCTTATACTCGTCGATCTTGGCCACCAACACTGCCATCTTGCTCTTCAGGTTGGCGTTTTCCTTGTACAGATGCTCATAGTCTTTTTGCAGAGCATCCAGAAAATCATCGATTTCGTCCTTGTCATATCCCCGAAAAGAAACGCCAAATTCCTTGGTTTCCAGTTCCTGAGGTGTGATCATGAGTAGTCCCTCCTAAATGTATTTTCTTGCCAGCAGGATGATTCTCCCCTTGCGGGTTTCACCGCTCACATCATCGATGATAAAACGGCCTGTGCCCCGAATGGAAAGGATATCTCCTGCCACTATGTTTCTGTCATTGCGTGTTTCCAGCTGATGGTTGACCTGCACCAGCCTGGCTGCGGTGAGCTGTTGAGCCTTCCCCCGCGAAGTGCGTACCAGACTGGACAACACCGCATCCAACCTGGGACTGGGAATGGTGTCCCGCAGGGTTTGAAACTGCCGTTTTAGTTCCACCTGCTCCGGTGTCACTTCCCGGATTTCCCGGACAGAACAACGGCCCACTTCCCGTAACTGCTCCTGAATATAGGGTGCAATCTCCATCGCCACTGCGGCATAGGCTACGCCTTCGCCGCACAACAGGTCGCCCACCCGCTCCCGTTTAATGCCCAGACCCAAAATAGCGCCCAGGTAATCCCGATGGGACAGGCGATCGGGTGTTTTCAAATCAATTCGCAAAAGGGTCAACGGTACCTCTTCCGGTACAAATTCCAGAAATTCCGGATACACACAGCAAATTTGCCGCTCGCTTTCCTCCAACCCGCCATACAGCATACAGTGGAGATCCGGAAATTGTTTCACCGTCTGCAACGCCAGCCGTTGCTGCGCGGAATCCAGGAAATGACTGCATACCTGCATACTCAGCCGACGGCTTTTCTGGCATAGATCGCCTATACGGCCCGCCAGCAATTTTTCTTCCAGTTCCATGGCCACTTCCTCACATAAAAGGAAGCAAAATGCGGTACAAAAGCTGGGGAATCATCCCAAGCAGGATAAACGCCACCAAAAAGGGAATATCCAGCCCGATATTGGACCGAAATCCCAACCGGTCCATAGCAACTCGCACCGGATAAATTACCGGTTCAGTGAGGTTTTCCAAGAACTGCATAATCTGACTGTAGCGGAATCGGGGATTCCAAGAGAGAATGGCCCGTGCCGCCATACAGAACTGCAGAAGATTGACCACCTTGGAAACCGCCCAAATCAATCCATGCATCGCAAATCTCCGTATTGACTTTATTGATTACTGAAAGAACACGCCGGTGTTTTCCAGCTCGTCCAGAATCTCACCCATCATATCCACATTGTAGGGAGTGATGATGAAAGTGGAATTGGCCACCCGCTGAATTTTGCCGCCATTGGCATAGGCCACACCGCACAGGAAATCCACCAGCCGGCGGGACACATCCTTCTCGGTGGATTCCAGATTGAGCACCACCGTACGCTTGGCATTGAGATGATCGGCAATCTCAGTGGCATTGTCAAAACGCTCGGGCTTGACCAGCACCACCTGCAGCTTGGGAGCTGTTACATTGACCACCTGCTTTTTGCGGTCCTCATCTCCGTTGGAATAGGATCTTTCCTCCTCCTGTTCCATGCCCATATCCTGATCTTCGTAGTAACCCTCGTCGGGGATTCCTACAAAATCCTTGAACTTCGAAACAAAACCCATGTTGCTTTTCCTCCTTATATCACAATCCTGTTATATTCTCTTCCCAAAAATTGCGCTGCCAACGCGCACCATGGTAGAGCCGTTTTGGATGGCCACGTCAAAATCATTGGACATACCCATGGACAAAACACTCATATCAACATTATCGTATTTTTTCTTCTGTGTGTCAATAAACAATTGTTGTAAGAGGCAAAAATAGCGGGAATTTTTCGTCAAACTATCCCCTAAAGGGGGTACTGTCATCATTCCTCGCACCCGAATATGGGAAAGCTGGCCACATTTCTCCAGAATTTCCGGAACCATCCGGGGGTCCATCCCCCCCTTCTGCTCCTCTCCTGACAGGTTCACCTCCAGCAGGACATCCATCACTCTTGGAACTTTTGCACACTGTTTTTCAATCTCCTGGAGCAACTTCCAACTGTCCACACTGTGAATCAGATGCACCTTATCTGCAATGTATTTCACCTTGTTGGTCTGCAGCCGTCCAATCAGATGAATCCGGAGCTGATCCCTGTTTTCCAGATGATCATATTTTTCCAAAAGCTCCTGTACCCGATTTTCTCCAATGTCTGTCACTCCGCAGCGAATGGCCTGATTGATGCGCTCCACCGGTACGGTTTTGGTCACCGCCACCAGGGTCACCTCCTGCGGGTCCCGTCCGCAGCTGCGAGCGGCCTCCACGATTTTCTCACGTACCTTCGCCAGGCTCTCCGCCACATCGGGCAGCGTTTGGTTGGTTTCCATTTTCACGCGCCTCCTATCGGATAATCTTCCCATCATACAAATCATCGCCCTTGACGATGATTTCATCTCCCACCTGCAGGCAATCCTTTCCGCTGAGCACCGGGTCCTCCCGGGCGGCGATAATGTAATCGCCTTCCTCATATAACACTTCCATGGGCTTGAAGGTACAGGTGGAACCCTCCATGGTAAATACGCCCACCTGACCATCCACCTCCCGCCGGGCGATCTTGGGAACCAAGATTCCATCATAGGTGCCCAAAATCATATCGCAACTCTCTTTTCGCAGAGTTTTCATTTCATTGGTCATAGTGCTGCTCTGAATGACCAGCGCACACTTTCCGTCCGATGGCTGAGAGATGTGATAAATGGTGCCGCTGATCTGCTGTCCCTCTGAAAAGGGAAAGGTCATTTTCACCGACTGGCCGATGGAAACCTCTTCCATGGCCTCTTCTTCCACAATCCCAGCATAGTACCAGTAAAAATCCTTGACCAGCTTACCCACAATGTAATCCGCATTGACATCAGGCTGCGCCGGCTCCATCTCCAGCATCAGCTCCACATCTGCTACGTTCACACTCTCCAGCATATCTGGCCGCAGTACCTCTTCGTATCCGTCAATGCTACTACAGAAATATCCTGAAGCCGGAGCGTAAATATTCTCCACACTACCGGATACCGAAGCCATCAACTGATCTCGCTCCTTGGTCAAAGCCGCAATCTCACTGTCAAAGTTCACCACTTTGTTGGTCACCAGATTTTTCACATGGAGCAACAGTTCAATTTCCTCTTTGATCTCGGCCATGTCTTCCATATCGCCTCGGTCTGCATCGTAGGCGATCTGCCCGGCCAATTCCGTAATCCGGCTTTCAATGGCCACCGGGTCCCGCAGGGTCATACCGGTGGGAGACTGGGCGGTTTCCAGACTGTTGATCTGGCTGTTGAGCTCCTGAATTCGAATCTGAACTTCCACATCCTCGGCGGACTGGTATACCTTTGCCACCTGAGCGCCTTTGGCCACCCGGCTGCCGTCATATACCTCCAGCGCCGTCACCCCTCCATTCATATTGTAGATGACATCCTCACTGCGGATGAGCAGTCCTGTCATATTGAGCCGCCGGTGCGCGGTGTATGCTTCGGCAGGTTCGGTGAGCACATCAGGAAAGGTGATGCTGTACAGCTGAATCCCAAAATACACCGCCACTACCACACAAAATATATAAATCCATGATTTTTTCATGACAATTCATTCTCCCTGTTTTGGTGCGCCGACACCACTGCCAGCGCTTGCTGCAGCAGCGATTCCTTTGTGGTCTGCTCATCCAGACAAATCCACTGGATACGCTTGTCCCGCCGGAACCATGTCATCTGCCGTTTGGCGTACCGCCTGGATTCCCGCTGAATCTCCTCCATCACCTGCTGACAGGTGGCCTTTCCTTCAAAGTACGCCTTCCACTCTTTATATCCAATGGCCTGCACACTGCTCCAACGGGAATCCCAGCCTCGCTGCCACAGCCCGGCCACCTCCTGTTCCAGCCCCTGCCGGATCATCTCCTCCACCCGCTGATCAATACGACGGTACAGGAGCTGCCGGTCCTCATAACAAAGGCCGATCATGCAGGGGTCATAGGGCGAGGGCTCCTGCCGGGACCGCCGGTTCATCTCACTGATGGTCATGCCGCTCTGGCGATACACCTCCAGCGCCCGAATCACCCGGGAACGATTGTTGGGATGTACCCGCAATGCACTTTCCGGGTCCACCTGCCGCAACCTCTCATGCAATGCCTCATTGCCGTATTCCAGTGCGAACCGCTCCAGCTCGGCCCGATAGGACGGGTCGCTCTCCACCGGTGAAAACCGGATGTTGTCCACCAATGTATTGATATATAAACCTGTACCGCCGGCCAGCACCGGGATCTTGCCCCGTCGGTCAATGTCCTCTATGATGGGGCGAGCCATATCACAATATTGGGCCACGTCAAACTCTTCCCAGATGTCTGCCACATCCAGCATGTGATGGGGAATGCCCTCCCGCTCCTGCAGGGTGGGTTTGGCGGTGCCGATGTCCATGCCACGGTAGATCTGCATGGAATCGGTGGACACCACCTCTCCTCTCAACCGGTGGCACAGCGCCACTGAAAGAGCGGTTTTCCCTGAGGCCGTAGGGCCACAGATCACAATGATGGGTATTTTCCGCATGCCATTCCTCCTCCGGCCATTACACAATGCGTTTGAACTGCTTTTCGATGGAATACCGGGTCATCTCCACACACACCGGACGTCCATGGGGGCAATAGCGGATGTCGCCGTCTTCCACCACCCGGCGCACCAGCACCTCCAACTCTGGCACAGCGTTGCGCTGTCCGGCTTTGATGGCCGCTTTACACGCCATGGTGTGCAGCAGCTGATCTTCCATCTCCACCCCCAGCCGGTTTCGATTGTCCCGCACCTGCTGCAGCAGCTCTTCCACCAACTCCTGGATGTCCTCACCGGCAAAACCCATTGGCACCTGCCGGACTAGCAGGGTACCGCCGCCGAACTGTTCCAGCTCCACGCCCAAACCTGCCAGCAGCTGCCGCTGTTCCCAGGCAAACTCCGCCTCCCGGCGTCCCAGAGACAGGGTGACCGGCTCCAGCAACAGCTGGCCCGCCTGCTCCTGTTTCTGCTGCTTCAACTGCTCATAGAGAATGCGCTCATGGGCCGCGTGTTTGTCAATCATCAGCAGCTTGTCCCCCTGCTCCACCAGAATGTAGGTGGCAAACAGCTCTCCCACCATCCGCCAGGGAAGTGGCTCCTTGGGCTCTCTGGGCTCCTCAGCGGCCACCGGCTCTCTCTTTGACACCTCCGGCACAGGTTGCTCCACAGGCATTGCCGGCGGCTCTGGGATCTGCTGGCTCATTTCACGTCCTGCCCAGATCTCCTGCTCGGACAGCAAGGGAGCGGGCTCCGGATGGGCCTGTACGGTTTTCGTTTCAGCAGAGCTTTCTCCCGCCGGAGGGATATGGGCGTATAAATTGAAGCCATCATCCCGCAGGGTGTGGCGGGGACTGGGGTGTTCCTCCCGGAAGGAGCGCATAAAGTCCAAAATCTGCTGGCTCTTTTCCGGGTCCACCCCGCTCCGCACCGAAGCGGCGCGGCGCACATACACCGGTTTCTCTCCCTCATCGGTGTGCACCATCGCAGGGGTCTTCATGGCCGGACTGGCATCCACCCGCCTGTCTCCAGCGGTGAGCGCCGTCTTGCAGGCATAGTAAATCAGATCGTACACATCCTTTTCCCGGGCGAATTTCACCTCGGTTTTCTCCGGATGCACATTGACGTCATAGGCTCCGGTATCCGCCGTCACATACAGGATGCAGGCCGGATATTTCCGGGTCATGATGCTGTCCTTATAGGCCTCCTCCAGCCCAAAGACAAAATTTTTATTCTTCACATACCGGCCGTTAAGGAAAAAACTCTGCCAATTGCGGTTGCTGCGGCTGTGAGCCGGCGCGGTGACAAATCCACGCACCTGCATGTTCTGGTACTCATACTCCACCGGCAGCAGGCCCTTGAGCAACTCCCTGCCGTAAATGGAATAGATGCAGTCCTCCACTCGACCGTTCCCACTGGTGGACAGCACCGTTCTCCCATCCCGCAGCAGACGAAAGGACACCCCCGGATGGGAAAGCGCCAGCCGTTCCAGCATATCGCTGATGTGTCCGGCCTCGGTGTTGTCCTTTTTGAGGAATTTCATCCGAGCAGGGGTGTTGAAAAACAGGTCCCGCACCACCATGGTGGTTCCCACCGGACAGCCCGCCTCCGCCAGCGACAGCTCCCGTCCGCCGCCAAAGCTGGCGTGGGTGCCCACCTCTTCCCCGGCCGCCCGGGTGATGATATCCATGCGGCTGACACTGGAAATGGCCGCCAACGCCTCTCCCCGGAAGCCTAGGGTGGCAATTCCCGCCAAATCCTCTTTCTGGCGGATCTTACTGGTGGCATGACGCAGCAGGCACACCGGCACATCTTCCCGAAGGATGCCGCTGCCATTATCGGTCACCTTGATGAAGGATACTCCGCCGCCCTGAATTTCCACTGTGATGGCTTTGGCACCGGCATCCAGCGCGTTTTCCACCAGTTCCTTTACCACCGAAACCGGCCGCTGTACCACTTCACCCGCCGCGATGAGATGCGCCACCTCTTCGCTGAGTACATGAACTTTTCCCATAATCCGCCTCCTTTCCGCCCCTGAGGAATTTATTCCTTTACAATGCTCCGCCGCAGGTCATATAGAATGTCCAATGCCTGCCGAGGGGTCACATCATCCATGTCAATGGACAGCAGTTTTTTCAGCGCCACGCTTTCCACCGCCGACACCATGCTCACCTGCTGCTCCTGTGAAACCGCCGCTTTTTCTCGTTTCTGAGGAAACTTCAAATTCCCCTCTCCATTTTCAATGGCCCGCAAAATGGCTCTGGCCCGTTGGAGCACTTCCTTGGGCACGCCTGCCAGCCGGGCCACCTCGATGCCAAAACTGTCGTCGGTACCTCCCTCTCGGATCTTCCGCAGGAAGGTGATGTCCTCGCCCCTCTTGTGAACCGCCACGTGGTAGTTTTTCACTCCATCCACCCGGCCTTCCAGCTCGGTGAGTTCGTGGTAATGGGTAGCAAACATCACTTTACAGCCCAGCTTCTTAGGGTTGGCGGTGTACTCCAGCACCGCCTGGGCAATGGCGAGCCCATCAAAGGTAGAGGTTCCCCGTCCAATCTCATCCAAAATCACCAGCGACTGGGGCGTGGCGTTTTTGAGAATGGACGCCACCTCATTCATCTCCACCATAAAGGTGGACTGTCCGCTGGCCAGATCATCACTGGCGCCCACCCGGGTGAAAATCTTATCGCACACCCCGATGACGGCACTGTCCGCCGGCACAAAGCTGCCCATCTGTGCCATCAGCACAATGAGCGCTGTCTGGCGCATATAGGTGCTTTTGCCCGCCATATTGGGGCCGGTGATCAGCGCCGCACGGCTGCCATCGGCGTTGAGATATGTATCGTTGGGCACAAAGGCGGTGGCTCCGGGCATACTCTCCACCACCGGATGCCGTCCGCCCCGAATGTCAATCACATGGGAGAGATCCACGTCGGGCATCACATACCGGTTGTCGGCCGCCACCCGGGCAAAGGAACACAGCACATCCAGCTGAGCCAGCGCGTGAGCCGTCCGCTGAATGCGGTGGATGCTGCCCGCCACTTCATCCCGCACCTGGCAGAACAGCTCATATTCCAGCGCTGTGATACGCCCGCTGGCGTTGATCACCGTATTTTCAAATTCCTTCAGTTCTTCGGTAATGAAACGCTCGCAATTGGTGAGAGTCTGCTTGCGGATATAATTTTCCGGCACCTGGTCCAGATTGGACCGGGTCACCTCGATGTAATAGCCAAATACCTTGTTGTATTTGATCCGCAGGTTGCGGATTCCGGTCTTTTCCCGTTCCCGGCCCTCCATGGCGGCGATATACCCTTTGGCATCGCCGATGATACTGCGCAAGCGATCCACTTCCGGGTGGTAGCCCTCCCGGATGATCTCTCCCTCCCGTACCGAGAAGGGTGGTTCATCGCAGATGGCCCGTCCGATGAGCTCATAAACCTCGGGGATGTCCTCACACTGCAGGCGCAGCTCTTTGAGATAAGAAGTGGTTACTCCCTCCAGCATCTTGGCAATGCCCGGCACCTGCTGCAGCGAAATCGCCAGCGACTGCAAATCCCGGGCGTTGGCGGTCTTGTACACCACTCGGCTGATGAGCCGTTCCAGGTCATACAGTCCTCGCAGGCCCTCCGCCAGCTCCCGCCGGAGAATATCGCTGTTTTTCAGTTCTCCCACCGCATTGAGCCGCCGGTTGATGGCCACCGGATTGACCAGTGGCTGTTCCATCCACTTGCGCATCAGACGGCCGCCCATGGAGGTGCAGGTACGGTCCAACACTCCCAGCAGAGAGCCTTTCTTCTCCTTGCTACGCATGGTTTCAGTGAGCTCCAGATTGCGCCGGGCGGTCATATCCAAATCCATAAACTGACTCTGACTGTACACCGAAGGCTGGTGCAAATGACGCAGATCCACCTTCTGGGTATCTTGCAAATACCCCAGCAGGCCTCCCACTGCCTGCACCAGAGCAGGCTGTTCCACGCCCAGCTCTTCCGGTTCCCGGCCAAACTGCTCCCGGATGCGCCGGCGCATCTCCTCCAGTGCAGCAGGCTGCTTCTCCGGCTCATACAACGCATGCAGCCGTTCCCGGGCAAACAGTTCCACCGAGGGCTGAGGCTGTCCGCAGGCCAGTACTTCCCTGGGCATGAATTTTCCCAGCTCGTTCATCAGCCGCAGGGGAACTTCCTCCTCAAAGGCGCTGGCAAACATCTCTCCGGTGGAAATGTCACAAAAGCACACCGCTCCCCCCTCCGGGCCGCTGTACACACAGGCCAGATAGTTGTTCTTATTGTCCTCCAGCATGGAGCTTTCGATGACGGTACCCGGAGTGATGATCCGCACCACATCCCGCTTGACCAATCCTTTGGCGGTCTTGGGGTCTTCCATCTGCTCACACACCGCCACTTTGTAACCCTTCTGGATGAGCCGGGCGATGTATCCCTCACAGCTGTGATAGGGTACGCCGCACATGGGTGCGCGCTCCTCCTGTCCACAGTCCCGTCCGGTGAGCACCAGATCCAGCTCCTCACTCACCGTTTTGGCGTCGTCGAAAAACATCTCGTAAAAATCACCCAGCCGGTACATGAGAATGTGATCCTGATACTGGTCTTTGATCTCCTGATATTGCCGCATCATGGGGGTGAGCTCTGCCATCTTCTCTCTCCTTTCTGCCTGGCTTGCACAAAAGCCCGCTCAGGCGGACCCTTGTGCAAACGGGCCGGCATTCCGGCCCTGGTTGCTGCATGAACTCAGTGGCATCCGCCGCAGCTGCTGCAGCTGCCGGAGCAACTGTCACCGGGCATCTGACCGGTGATGTGGTAGGTGATGATACTGTTGACCCGACCAAACAACTCATCAAAAGCCGCCTTGGCTTCGTTGTACTCCTTCATGGCCTCATTGCCCATGATGGCTTCGTACAAATTGCGGATATCCGCGTTGAGGGCGTCAATGCGGGCCTTGTCATCTTCATTGGCCTGCATCATCACCATCATGGTATTGCGCTTGTCATTGAACTCGGACAGCTGCTCCTGCAGCTGAGCGTCCTCGTTGACCTTTTCCTCAGCGGCGTTCATCCGCTTGGTTTCGGGCGCGTCCTTGATCATCTGACCCAGTTCATTGGCCTTCATCAAAATTTCTTCCATGTGTGTTCCTCCTGTTGTTCTATCTCAACCCTCCATCCAGTGGAAGGGGGTTTTACTCCTGCAGCTCTCCGTTCAGCGACCAGGTTTGGGCCTGGGTGATGCGCACCTGCACAAACTGACCTAAACAATCCGCCGGACCCGGGAAATTCACCACCCGATTGCCGTCTGTACGGCCGGTGAGCACCCGGGGATCATTTTTACTGGGACCTTCGGCCAGTACGCGCAGCACCTTCCCTACCAATGCGTCGTTGTGCCGGCGGGAAATCTCATTCTGCACTTCCAACAGCCGGTCAAACCGGCGGTGTTTGACTTCCTCCGGCACCTGCCCATCCATCTCCGCGGCAGGGGTTCCCACCCGCTTGCTGTACAGGAAGGTGAACAGGTTGTCAAACTCCACTTCCCGCACCAGCGACAAGGTGTCCTCAAAGTCCTCCTCTGTCTCTCCTGGGAAGCCTACGATGATATCGCTGGACAGCACAATTCCGGGCATGCGGCTACGCAGATCCACCAGCTTTTCCAGGTACTGGCTGCGTGTATACCGGCGGTTCATCACCGACAGAATCCGATCGCTGCCACTCTGGAAAGGCAGGTGCAGATAATTTGCCACCTTATCGCACTCCGCCATGGCCTGAAACAGCTCGGGGGTAGCGTCCTTGGGATGGCTGGTCATAAAACGCAGCCGGAAATCTCCCGGAATGGCATCAATGCGCCGCAGCAGCTGGGGGAAGGTCAGCCCGTCCGGCAAATCCTTTCCATAGGAGTTCACATTCTGCCCCAGCAGGGTGATGTCTTTCACACCGGAGGCCACCAGCTGCCGCACTTCCTTTTCGATTTCCTCGGGCTGACGGCTGCGCTCCCGTCCCCGTACATAGGGCACAATGCAGTAGGTGCAGAAATTGTTGCAGCCATACATCACCGATACCCAGGCGGTATAGGGGTTGTCCCTTCTCACCGGCATGCCTTCGGCGATCTGCCCGTCGCTGTCGATGACGTCAAACACCCGCTCTCCCCGCTGCTGCAATGTATGCAGCAGGATTTCTCCAAAGCGGTACAGGGTATGGGTGCCAAACACCAGATCCACATGACGGTATTTTTTACGGATGGCTTCCACCACATGAGGCTGCTGCATCATACAGCCGCACAGTCCGATGACCATTTCCGGACGGCGGCGTTTGTAATGGGTGAGCGCCCCCACATTGCCAAACACCTTGAGTTCTGCGTTCTCCCGCACCGCACAGGTGTTGTACAGCACCAGATCAGCCTGCTCCAGCTGATCGGTAAAACCATAGCCCATCTCCTCCAGCATACCCCGGAGTTTTTCACTGTCATTTTCGTTTTGCTGGCAGCCATAGGTGACCACCATAGCCAGCAGAGGACGCCCCAGTTCCTGGACGCGCCGCTGCACCCAACTGCGCACCTGCTGCCGGCAGTCTCTCTGACGAGCCAATTCCTGCTCTTCTATCATCACCGGTTTTCTGATTTCCATACCTTTCTCCTTTGCCGCTTGTGTATCATGTTATTATAGCACAAATCCCCACGAAATTGGAGAGGTATACAAAATTTTCTCTGTTTTTTCTCTGCGGAAATAAAAAAACAGACGGCTGTTTTGCCGTCTGTTTTCCTGTGAACCAATCAGTCCTTCTTGATGTTTTCCACATAGGCCACAATGTCGCCCACGGTCTTGAGTTTTGCCAGCTCTTCGTCGCTGATCTCCACTTCCAGACGCTCCTCCAGCTCCATCACCAGATCAGCGATGTCCAGGGAATCGGCACCCAGATCTTCCATCAGATTGGTTTCCATGGTCAGCTCTTCCATTTTCACGTCCAGCTGATCCACGATGAGTTCCATTACCAGATCCTTGATTTGCTCTTTGCTCATGTCGTATCCTCCTAGTTTTCGTTGAATTGACCCATTTTTCTGAATTTATCATAACGGGTGTCCAGCAGCTGCTGCAAAGGCATCTGCCGAAGCCCGTCAATGGCTGACACAATGTACCGCTTGAGATTGGTGGCGGTCAGACGGTGATTGCGATGGGCACCACCCGGCGCCTCTGGAATGATCTCATCAATCACGCCCAGTTCCTTCAGGTCCTCGGGAGTGATCTTCATGATGTCGGCGGCTTCATCCTCTCGCTGGGGGTCCTTCCACACCAGAGAGGCAAACCCCTTGGGAGACAAAATGGAATAGAGCGCATTACTCAGCATGGCCACCCGATCACACACGCCCAGCGCCAACGCGCCGCCGCTTCCGCCTTCCCCGATGACCACCATCACCATGGGAACCTTCACATCAATGAGTTCAAACAAACATTGGGCGATGGCACCGCTCTGTCCCCGTTCTTCTGCGCCGATGCCGCAGAAAGCACCGGGAGTATCCACGAAAAACACAATGGGACGCCCAAATTTCTCCGCCTGATGTGCCAGACGAAGCGCTTTATGATAACCCTCGGGATGAGCCATGGCAAAGTTGGTCTGCTTGCGTTCCTCCAGATCACGGCCCTTATCGTGACCGATCACCGTCACAGGCAGGCCGTCCAGCAGGGCAATGCCGCCGCAGATGGCCTTGTCGTCCGCAAACATCCGGTCCCCGTGGAGTTCCATAAAATCGTCAAAAATCAACGGGATGTAATCCCGAATGGTGGCCGCTGCTTGTGCCGGATGAGTTTCAAACTTTCATGTGCCACACTTTTCATCATCCATGCACCTCCTTTGCGGGATTGTGCAGCCGCAGAATTTTACCCAGCTCTTCCTTCATCTCTCGACGGGGAATCACCCGGTCCACATGGCCATGAGCCAACATGAATTCCGCACTCTGAAAATCGTCGGGCAGTTTCTGCTTGATGGTGCCTTCAATGACCCTCTTGCCAGCAAAACCGATGAGGGTATGGGGCTCAGTGACAATGATATCCGCCAGCGAGGCAAAGGACGCACTGACACCTCCTGTTGTGGGATCGGTCATACAGCATACATACAGCAGTCCCGCCCGGTTGTGACGGGCCGCTGCGGCAGAAGTTTTGGCCATCTGCATCAGGGAGAGCATCCCCTCCTGCATACGAGCGCCGCCGGAAGCGGAAAAAATCACAATGGGGAGCCGCTGAGCGGTAGCCGCCTCAAAGGCCCGGGTAATTTTCTCACCCACCACACAGCCCATGGACCCCATAAAAAACCGGCTGTCCATAATGGCAATGACGCATTTCTGGCCGTCGATCTCCGCTGTGCCAGACAGCACCGCCTCGTTGAGACCGGTTTTGGCCTTGAATTTCTCAATCCGCTTTTCATAGCCCTCAAAATGCAGAGGATTGGCGCTGGTGAGTCCTGCGTCCATCTCCTGAAAAGTCCCCTCATCCACCGTCAGCTGTAGACGTTGTTGAGCACCCAGCCGAGCAGGAAAGCCACATTTGGGACAGACCCACAGCTCTTTTTCAAAATCCTGCCCATAGTGAGTGGCACCGCAATGGCTGCACTTCACCCACAGATCGGCGGGAATATCCACCCGGGCTTTGGCGGCTTTTCGATCAAACCCCTCATCGCCCAGACGGGTTTTTACATTGGAAAACAAGTTTTTCAGCATATTCTGCTGCCTCCCTGTCAGCTAAAATCCTTCTTCTGAAGGAAGGTCACATCGAAGTCGCCTGCGATGTAATCTTTATCCTTGATGATCATGCAGTTGTAATCGATGTTGGTCTCCACGCCCTGTACCACCGTTTCTGCCAGAGCCCGGCGCATCCGCATGATGGCCTGGTTGCGGTTGGGCGCATGTACAATCAGTTTTGCAATCATGGAGTCATAATAGGGGGGAATGGTATATCCCTGATAAACGGCGCTGTCAAAGCGTACACCCGGTCCACCCGGGAAATGCAGTGCCGTAATGGTCCCCGCGCAGGGCCGGAAATTGTGGAAGGGATCTTCCGCGCAGATCCGGCACTCAATGGAATGTCCACGGATGACAATATCCTTCTGGGTATAGGACAGCGGCAGTCCGCTGGCAATGCGAATCTGCTCCCGCACAATGTCCACACCGGTCACCATCTCAGTGATGGGATGTTCCACCTGAATGCGGGTGTTCATCTCCATAAAGTAGAACCGCATGTTCTTGTCCACCAGAAATTCCACTGTGCCGGCACCTTCATAGCCTACCGCTTTGGCGGCCAAAATGGCGGCCTGCCCCATCTGCTCCCGCACCTCGGGGGTGATGTAGCAGGAAGGAGCCTCCTCAATCACCTTCTGGTTGCGGCGCTGGATGGAACAATCACGTTCTCCTAAGTGTATCACATTCCCATGCTGGTCCGCAAGTATCTGAACCTCAATATGTTTAGGATTTTCCACAAAACGTTCGATATAGACTTCCCCGTTGCCAAAGGCGCCCAGCGCTTCGCTCATGGCGCTCTGCATCTGGTCTGCAAAATCCACCGGGTCCCGAACCAGCCGGATGCCCCGGCCGCCGCCGCCTGCAGTGGCCTTGATCATCACCGGATAGCCAATTTCCTCCGCCAGCCGCTGCCCCTCCATCACGTCGGTCACTGTGTGATCGGTGCCCGGAATGACTGGCACTCCCTGACGCTTCATGGTTTCCTTGGCATTGCTTTTATCTCCCATCTGATTGATGGTCTCGCTGCGGGGACCGATGAACTTGATCCCCACCGCGTCGCACTTCTCTGCAAAGTCAGCGTTTTCGGAAAGAAAGCCAAAGCCGGGATGAATGGCGTCACAGCCGGTACAAATGGCCGCGCTGAGCAGATTGCTCTGATTGAGATAGCTGTCGGTGCTGCGGGCGGGGCCGATACACACCGCTTCATCGGCGATCTGGGCATGCAGTGCCTCCTCATCCGCCTCAGAATACACCGCCACCGTCTTGATGTTCATCTCCTGACAGGCCCGGATAATGCGAACGGCAATCTCGCCTCGGTTGGCGATCAGAATTTTCTCTATCACATTCGTCACCCCTATTCGTCAGTCCCCGATGGCGAACTTGATGGTGCCCGAAGCCGCCTTCTCGTCGCCCACATAAGCTGTGCCTGTGGCCACGCCGATTTTGCCCCGCATTTTCACCAGTTCGCACTCCAGCCGCAGAGTGTCGCCAATCTTCACCTGACGGCGGAATTTTACATCGTCCATCCCCGCGTAAAAGGCAATCTTGCCCCGGTACTGTTCCAGAATCAGGCAGCTCACCGCTCCCGCCTGAGCCAGCGCCTCCATGATGAGCACGCCGGGCATGACAGGGTATTCGGGGAAATGTCCCTTCCACCAGAATTCCTCTCCGGTGAGGGTCTTTTTTGCCACACACCGTTTGCCGGGCTCCAGCTCCACGATTTCATCCAGAAAGAGGAAGGGGTCCCGATGGGGAATGATCTCCTTGATCTGTTCCTGTGTCAACGTCATCCCTGTCTCCTCCTCACTCGATCACCATAACGGGTTCGCCATACTGCACCATGTCGCCGTCCTTGGGCAAAATGGTCTTCACCACTCCGTCAAATTCGCTGGTCACTTCGTTGAACAGCTTCATGGCCTCCACGATGAACAGCACATCACCCTTTTTCACCTGCTGGCCCACCTTCACAAAAGGCTGGGCGTCCGGGCTGGGCGCACTGTAAAACACGCCTACGATGGGGGCTTTCACCACATCGCCGGTGAGGGCTTCTTCTGCCATCTCCACCGGAGCCACCACTTCAGGCTGCGCGGTGGTCACCACAGCGGGTGTCTGGGGAGCCGATGCCGTCACAATTTTCTGCTCCCGGTTCACCTTCAGCTCAAATCCCTCATCCTTCATCTCAAACTTGGTAAAGTTACACTTTTCCAGTTTATCCAAAAGGTTCATGACCTCTTCCATCTTCATGTTGGTAGCCTCCTTTTTCTCAGCCCTCGTACTTTTTCAGCAGCAGGGTGGCATTGTGCCCGCCAAACCCCAGCGAATTGGACAGGGCATAGCGGATATCCCGATGGACCGCTCCCTGTGTACAGTAATTGAGATCACATTCTTCGTCAGGCACCCGGTACCCAATGGTGGGATGCACCACTCCATGCTCCAGCTGCAGCGCACAGGCAATGGCTTCCACCGCCCCGGCAGCGCCCAGCAGATGACCGGTCATGGATTTGGTGGAATTCACCAGCAGATCGGCCGCATGCTCTCCAAACGCCTTGTGAATGGCCATGGTTTCGGTCTTGTCATTGGCCCCGGTAGAGGTACCGTGGGCATTGATGTAGTCCACCTGATTGGGCGTGATACCCGCTTCTTCCACCGCCATCCGCATGGCCCGGGCCGCGCCGGTGCCCTCCGGATCAGGGCTGGTAATGTGGTACGCATCGGCGGTAGAACCGTAGCCCACCACTTCGCCCATGATCTTGGCGCCGCGGGCCAGCGCATGCTCCAGGCTCTCCAGACAGAGCACACCGCCGCCTTCACCCATGACAAAGCCATTTCTCTCCTTGTCAAAGGGAATGGAGGCCCGATCCTTGTCCTCACTGGTGGACAGGGCGGTCATATTGGCAAAGCCGCTGAGGGTAAAGCCGGTGATGGACGCTTCCGCGCCACCGGCCAATGCCATATCCAGATAGCCGTCCTTGATCTTGTGGAAAGCCTCGCCAATGCAATGGGTAGCGGTGGCGCAGGCAGTCACTTCAGACAGGCAATCTCCATGGAGCTGATACCGCATGGAAACCATGGCAGCGGGCATATTGGCGATGAGCATGGGAATGGTCAGGGCCGACACCCGCCGGGGGCCCTTTTCATTGTACCGGGCCAGTTCTTTTTCCAGCGTGCAGATGCCGCCGATGCCACTGCCGATCAACACGCCAATGCGATCCCGGTCCATGGAGGAAAAATCCACTTCCCCATTGCGCACACACAGTTCCGCCGCTGCCATGGCAAACTGGGTCACCCGGTCCATCCGGCGGACTTCCCGTTTATCCATATATTGTTCAGGGGCAAAATTCTTCACCTGTCCGGCTACTTTAATTTTGAAATCCGGATGGTCGGTGCCTTCGATTCCTTCGATGTAGTCAATGCCATTTTTCCCCTGGCACAGATTCTCAAAGAATTCCTCCACGCCAGTGCCCACAGGAGAAATGACTCCCATGCCTGTAATCACTACTCTATGCATACTGTCCCTCCGTCTCTTATTATGACCGTTTCCCACTTACATGGTCAGACCGCCATCCACCCGAATGACCTGACCTGTGATATAAGACGCTTTTTCGCTGGCCAAAAATGCCACTGCCTGGGCCACATCCTGCGCCTGTCCCATCCGTTTGAGAGGGATGTTTTCCATGGCTTTGGCCTTGTATTCCTCACCCAATACCTGAGTCATATCCGTCTCGATAAAACCGGGAGCTACCGCGTTGACGGTGATGCCCCGGGCGCCCAATTCCTTGGCCGCAGTGCGGGTCATGCCCACCAGTCCGGCCTTGGCTGCCGAGTAGTTGAACTGACCGGCATTGCCGTCCAGCCCCGCGATGGAAGTGATGTTGACAATGCGGCCGCTGCGCTGACGCACCATCACCGCCGCCACCTGACGGGTCATGTTGAATACGCTCTTGAGATCCACCTGAATCACCTGATCAAACTGCTCTTCGGTCATACGGACCAGCAGGCCGTCTTTGGTGATACCGGCGTTGTTCACCAGCACATCAATGGAGCCGAATTCCGCTTTCACCGCTTTGACCATCTCCGCACAGGCCTCAAAGTCCGACACATCACAGGGAAACAGTTCACACCGAACACCCAGCGCGGCGATCTCCTGCTGTACCGCCTCGGCCTTTTCCCGGCTGCTGGCAAAGTTCAGAGCGATGTCATATCCTTCTCTGGCCAGCTCCAGCGCAATGGCACGTCCGATTCCCCGGCTGCCACCGGTGACAATGGCACACTTACTCACAGATTTCAACCCCCTTCCGCAACGGGTTCTTCAGCAGCTGTTCCGCTTCGGAGAACATTTCCTCAATGATCTCCCGACAGGGCTGCAGCTTATGCACCAGACCAGCGCTCTGGCCGGACATAAAGGACCCCTCTTCCAGATTGCCGTCCTTCACCGCCTTGCGCAGAGAACCCACTGTCAGATGTTCCAGTTCCTCAAAGCTGACGCCCGCCTTTTCCATCTCCAAGAACTGTCGGGTCAGCCGGTTTTTCAGTGCACGTACAGGGTGTCCGTTGCTGCGGCCGGTGACGGCGGTATCACTGCCCTTGGCCTTGAGCACCAACTTTTTATATTCCTCATGGATGTTGCACTCCTCCGCCGAGAGGAAGCGGGTACCCACCTGCACGCCTTCCGCACCCAGCATAAAGGCAGCTGCGATTCCCCGGCCATCCGCCACACCGCCTGCAGTGATCACCGGAATGGACACATTATCCACCGTTTCAGGGGTGAGCACCATGGTGGTGATTTCACCGATGTGACCGCCGGCTTCACAGCCTTCCACGATCACCGCATCCGCTCCATACTTTTCCATACGGCGGGCCTGCTGGGCGTTGGGCATTACGGGCAGCACCTTAATGCCAGCCTCATGCCACATCTTTATGTATTTGGTAGGGCTGCCTGCGCCGGTGGTCACCACCGGTACCTTCATCTCCACCACCAGGTTTGCCAGCTCTTCGGTGTTGGGATTGAGCAACATAATGTTAACGCCAAAAGGCTTATCGGTCATTTCCCGCACCTTGAGGATCTCCTGACGAATCACCTCCGCCGGAGCTGCGCCGCCGGCAATGAGTCCCAAACCACCGGCATTGGAAACCGCGGCCGCCAGATTGGCATCGGCCACCCAAGCCATACCGCCTTGGATAATGGGATACTGAATGTTCAAAAGTTCCGTAATTCTCGTTTTAATCATGGCTTCTCTTCCTTTCTTGCGTTACCACTGCACCAAAATGGCTCCACAGGTGAGCCCCGCTCCAAATCCGGTAAGCACTACCCGATCTCCCTTTTTCAGCCGTCCCTCGCGATCCAGCCGGGTCAGGGCCAACGGAATGCTAGCACTGGAGGTATTGCCGTATTCATCCAAAGTGACCATCACTTTGTCCATGGGTACCTGCAGCCGCTTGGCTGCACTTTCAATGATGCGCCGGTTGGCCTGATGAGGCACCAGCAGGTCGATATCCTGAGCAGTAATGCCTGCCTTTTCCAGCACCTCTTCCACACTGTGGGCCATGGCGCCCACTGCGAATTTATACACTTCCCGTCCATTCATGTGAATGCCATCCATGGGCAGGCTGCGTTGGGTTTCTCGTTGTCCCGCCGGATCGTCATTGGGAAACAGCCGGCAATAGAGCACTTCTTTTTCATCAATGACACTATGGGTACAAGCCACTGGCATGGGGCTGTTTTCGTCTGCTTCTACCACCATGGCACCTGCTCCGTCGCCAAACAGCACGCAGGTGTCTCGATTCTGAAAGTTCATAATCTGAGACAGCCGTTCACTGGAAACCACCAACACCCGCCGGGCGCGTCCGGTGGCCAGATACAGACTGGCAATATCCAATGCGTAAATAAACCCGGTACAGGCTGCATTGATGTCATAGCTGAATGCATGCTCCGCTCCCAGCTCTTTTTGAATCAAATTGGCCATGGCAGGCGTACAGTTGTCATTGGTCACTGTTGTTCCAATGATCACATCCAACGTAGCGGGATCAATCTGTGCCTGTTCCAACGCCATTTTTGCCGCTTTTGCTCCCATTTCCCAGGTGTATTCCCCTTTGGCAAAATGCCGGCGGTGAATTCCTGAGCGGGTGGTAATCCATTCATCCGACGTATCCAGGTAAGATTCAAAATAATGATTATCCACCACGTTTTCCGGGACATAGCCTCCTATGCCCAATATCTTCATTCCTGTCATTTTCCACCTCATTTACATTCCGGGGAATTTTGTCTCAATTCGTACCATTCCGTTACCTTTTCCCCATTTCAAAAGAGGACAGTATAACTACTGTCCCTCTCTTTATTCCTCTGCAGCTGTCAGCAATTTGGACAGCGATTTTTCATCCTCTACATTGAATACTTTATTGGATCGATCGATCTTGCGGATGAAGCTGCACAGAGTCTTTTTGGGACCCAGTTCCACATAGGCCTCCATACCGTCGGCCATCATGGCTCCCACACATTGCTTCCACTGCACCGGGGAAACCATCTGTTTCTGGAAATATTCCGGTATGTTCTCAATCCGATTGATCTTACCTCCAGTCAAATTGGAAAACAGCGGCGCCTGCATTTCCAGCGAAGGCATCCCGGCCAACGCGTCGTGCAGTTTTTGGGATGCACTCTCCATCATACGGCTGTGAAACGCTCCGCTCACCGCCAGCCGTACCGCCTTGGCGGCACCCGCCTCCAGCATGGCCTGCTCTGCCTGTTCAATGGCCGCTGTTTCGCCGGCAATGACCGTCTGTCCGTCACAGTTGAAGTTGACCGGAACCACATAGCCGCTCACCTCATCACACATCCGGCTGATCGTCTGGTCATCCAGCCCGATGATGGCGCTCATGGCCCCACTGCCCTGATTGGCAGCCTCCTCCATAAACTGCGCCCGGCTTCGAATCAACCGGAAGCCATCTTCCAGGGAAACGCCCCCTGCCACTGTTACTGCGCTGCATTCACCCAGAGAAAAGCCCGCCACACCAGCCGGTGTGATTCCCTTTTCCCGCAACAGAGCTGCCGCGGCCACACTGAGCGTAAAAATCAAGGGCTGAGCCAGTCCGGTTTTTGCAAGCTGCTGTTCGTCACTTTCCATAGTAGCTTTATACAGATCCAGTCCCAAAATATCACTGCCCGCCTCATACACCTGCCGGACACATGCATAATTCTGATACAGTTCACTACCCATGGCCGGGTATTGGCTGCCCTGACCCGAAAACACAAATGCAAACTTTTTCATATAAAATCCTCTGTTTTCAAATTATTTTGATGATTGAAGCAATCATCTTTATTATAATGATATGACTTGTAAAATGCAACCATTTTCCTGTAATGCGGCTTGTTTCGGGTTTTTCCGCTAATAACCCAAATTTTACGCGGTGATTTTTGTAGAGCCCCACAAAAAAAGGAAGGCGAAAATCGCCTTCCTACCTGGTTTTCTCACTTCAAAATCCACACGCGAGCCGTACCCACATAATTGGGATTTTCAAAGCACCGCTCATGGGTAGAACAGAAGATGTCAATACGGTTGCCCTTGATGGCGCCACCGCGATCCTGTACCACTCGTTCTCCCACCCCTTCGATGTACACCCGGGTACCAAAGGGGAATTTATCCATGGCAATTGTAACGCCTTCCTGCGCCACCGCGCCACTGGCGGTGATTCCATATCCTGGATCACTGGGCGTTTTGCCACAACACTTTTCACAGGGACAATATGCAGTCAGAGAGTAGGTACCCAACAGCTCCGCCCCTTGAGGCAGTCCGGGGATTTCTTCTGACTGTTCAGCCGGTTTCTCTGCTGCCGGCTGCTGGCTGGCAGGCAGCTGTGCGGGTGCGTCCGGTTGGCTGGGAGCCTGTTCCACCTGTTGGCTCTGTTCCCGCAGCTTTTCCCGCAATGCCTTGCTTTCAGCGGTCCACACAATGTCATCATTGCTGGGAATGGAATCCAATACCAGTCTGCTCTCTCCCTCTTCCGGAAGGGTCAGCCCGGTCATATACTGTTCCCCAGTCCAGGTGAACACATAGGTGTTCTGCAACTGATTTACTTCCACCGGTTCCACTGCCTCCACCCCGGGTGTCAGTCCAGTGGACAGTGCCGCCAAGATCGACCAGATTCGTAACATTCCATTCTCACCTCCCGCAATTCATGTGTGTGAGAATGGTACCACAAAACCAAATTTTTTGCAAATTGGACAAATAGTTAAAATTTCCCTTTTTTACAAGATAATTCCCAATTTATCCCAAATATCTTGTCCATTTTTCATGATTTTTTATTTGGATTTCTTCATTTTTTTACAGATGATTTAGAAAAATAGCACATCTTCCTGCTCATCCATCTACCACATCTCCCACTTTTCATAAAAAATAATCCTTTTCTCCTCCATTTGGGCTTATTTTTGTGCGATTTAGCTCACTTCTCCCCCACTTTTTCTATTTTTTGACGAAATTTCAAAGTGTGAATTTTTCATTATATATCTAACATTTCTCTTGAGAAATTTGCTTCAGCTGCTTCACCCGCTCCTGGTACTCTTCATAGGTAAACAGGCTGTTCAAGGTGTTCACTAGTTCCTTGGTGCTAAGCCGGCTGGGCAGTTCGCACTGACTCAGCAGCTCCCGGCGCAGCCTACTGCTGTCCGGGCCGCCTGTCAGGCCATCTTCATACAGATCCAACAACGTGATTTGCCGGCGGGGTTCTGTCCGCTGGTCGTCCAGCACGCCACTGCGCTCCAATGCCCGCAGAATGGCCTGGGTTTCCATGCCTTCCACGCCCAGCAATCCCTCTTTGGAAGGTTCCCGTTTCCGGCGTTCTTTCCCCAACACTTCCGGTATATAGGCATGGTACACCTTACCCTCCGGAATACTGCCTTTCACATAGGAACGAATGGCAAATCCCGCCCGGTCGCTGTCAGTAAGCACCAGCAGGCCATCTTTTTGGGCCAGGCGGCGCAACATGGCCAGCATCTCTTTGTTTTTGAAAATGCGAAACCCATGGCACACAATGATATTGCCCTGGATCAGAGAGGAAAGCCGAATTTTGTCGTACTTCCCCTCCACCAGGATTGCCTGTTTTACCTCAATCATCGGCTGTCCCTCCTTTTATTCTGTCGTTGTTCAAAGGCCAGCACATTGCCGATCAGACACTCCAGCACCGTCCGAGGCGGAGTTCGGCTGCCTTTCAGGCTGGCGTCCGCCAGCTCCAACTGCTCCAAAATGTTCTTCAGTTCCGCCAAAGAAAGCCGCGAGGCCATCCGGCTGTACATGGACAGTAAACTTGGACGGCGCAGCCCCGCCAGTGAAACCAGTTCTTCCCGTCCTGTCCCCGCTTCCTGCAGCGTTTTCACCTTGTATACCGTGAGAAAGTTAGATGCCAGCGCGCCCAAAATCAAAACCGGCTCAGTACGAAGATAGAAAAGGTCGTCCAGCCGCCGGAATGCCAGATCATAATTTCGGGCAGTGATGGCATCGCTCAGCTGATACACCGTGGCCTCCACACTGCGGGTGAGCATCTCCTCCATCATCCTGCGGGTGATGGTCCCGGTGGTATCAAAAGTACACAGCTTGCGAATCTCATTTTGCAGGCTTTCCATATCGTTGTCACACAGCTGCAGCATATACTGGATATCCCGCATGTCCACCTGTTTGCCCGCCGCTGCAAAGTGCCGGGCCACCCACCGGGCCAGATCATGTTCTCCTGGACGTCCGCACTCCACCACAGTGGCACCGCAGGTTTGAAACAGTTTCATCAGCGACGCGTATTTCTTATCCTTCAAATTGACATTGCTGTCATAACTGAATACACAGACGGTGGTCTCAGGGATATCCCCCAGCAACAGCTTCAGCCGGTCCGCCAGCTTGGCCTGAAACACCGGCGGCAGCAAATTGTCCACCACCACCAGTTTGCGTTCCCACATCATGGGATAGCTCTCCACCGCGGCCTCCAGTTCATCCACATCCAGCTGCCGCCCATCCAGACGGTGCAGGTTGAAATCCGCCGCCTCTGACGGCACACACTTATCCTGCAATGCCTTTTGATAATATTTACGCAGATAGCTCTCTTCTCCCCAGAACACGTACAGAGAATCAAATTCCCGGGTTTTCAGCTGCTGCTTCAATCGCTCCAGACTCATGTTATCCTCCTCCTCTCTTCCACTCGATACATCTTTCCCTCCCGCACAGCCACCCGAAGGGTGCCCTGCAAATCTATACGAAAAATGGAATCGGTGCATTGAGAAAGGCGGTACAAAACCTCGGGAGCCGGATGTCCATAAGCATTGCCCTCCCGGCAGGAAATCACGCTCCAGTCAGGCTGAACTTCCTTGAGGAAAGGATAGCCGGTGGAACTGTCTGAACCATGGTGCGCCACTTTCAGCAGATCCACCTGCAGATCATATTGGCGGCACAGTTCCATTTCTCCCTCCTGGGTGATGTCGCCGGTCAGCAACGTACTTACATCTCCCTGGGAGACCCTCACCACCAGACACTGTTCATTGGGATTTCCATCCCCCATCTGGGAAAAATCGATATGCCGGGTCAACACCTCCACTTCCATGGCGCCCACCTGGAACACTTCATCTTCTTCCATCCACTGGACGGGGATTCCATATTGCTGGGCCAGCTGATATACCTGCCTGCAATTGTCACTTCCATCATCCGGCGGCAACAGCAACCGGCCAATTTCCACTTGCTGACAAAGGGCTTCCAGTCCGCTGATGTGATCGGTGTGATAGTGGGTGAGCACCATGACATCCAGCCGGGTATCTCCCAGATACTGAATGTATTCCGCCGCGCGGCTCCCTGCATCCACACTCTGATTGCCACTACCACAGTCTACCAGCAAATTTCCTTCCTCACTGCGGAGGTAGGCACAGTCGCCCTGTCCCACGTCTACAAAGGAAATTTCCCACTCTCCCTGCAGCTCACCCTGAGAAGGCAAACACCACAGAATGATCCCTGCGACGGTCAGAGTGCCTCCCGCCCACAGCCAGTCTTTGGCGGCTGCCTTCAACCACCACAGGACGCAAATCAGCGCCACCAGCAAAGTCAGCAGCCACACCACACGCACATCATAGCTGCTCCACACGCCATAGCCAAAGCCGCTGAGCCATCCGGCCAGCGTCAACAGACAGGACGTCAGCAGTTGGGCAAGGGCCGCCAGTCCCTGTGCCAGCGGTGCCAATGTCCCAATGGGCGTACAAAGGCAATAGAGCCCGCCCAATACAAACAGCGGCGGCACCCAGGGCACGATGAGCAGATTTCCCACAAAGGAGAGAAAGGAAAGCTGATGAAACCAAAGCATCAAAAGAGGTGCTGTAAAGAGTGTAGCACCGCCGGTGAGCAGCAGAATATTTCCCGCGGGAGCACCCCATCGGCGAAGGCTATCTGGTATAGGCAATGCACGAATCCACCCCCGATGGCGCTGCACCAGTAAAATCCCCAGCGTGGCACCTGCAGAGAGCTGCAGGCCCACATCCCCAATGGCCATGGGGTTGTACAGCAGGATTCCCGTCACACCCGCTGCCAGCGCCGTAAAGGGATCGTATTCCCGCATACACAGAATCGACAGGCACATGATGCCCAGCATACTGACACTGCGCAGCACAGACGGGGAAAAAGCCGCCACCGCTCCATAGAGCAGACAACAGCCAAAGGACAGTACCGCTCCCAGGCGCCGTTTGCCCCACAGCTGTACCAGCAAAAACTGAATCACACCGGCCAGAATGCCCAAATGCATTCCTGAAACCGCCAGAATATGGGAGATGCCCAATTTTTGAAACTGGTCCCGGATGGAATCAGAAAGTTGGGTCTTATCCCCCAGCAACAGGCCTCGCAGCAACCCGGAAGCGGGCTGCTCCAAAGCATTCAGGCTGTCCTGCACACTTTTGCGCAGCGCCAGCACACCCTGCTGCCAGACCGATCCAGCATCCGATTCCAGCACCATCTCCAGACCGGGGTTGGTAAAACCATACAGGTATACGCCTTTGCTTCGCTGATAGGCCCTTGAATTGAATCCCATAGGGAAAAATCCCTCAGGCGGACGCACCACCTCTGCCCGTACCAAAATGCGATCCAGAGGCTGAACGTCCAATGGTTCATAACTGTACAGCCGAAGGCCCATGGAACCTTCTAACCTACAGGTGTCATTTTCCACCGATCGGGTGGACAGCTCATAGACATAACTGCCGTTCTCGTTTTGCCATGGAAGGTCTGCCACCACACCTTCTATGGTGGCAATGGTCCCATCCAACTGTTGCGCTGCCTGCATCGCCTGTCCGGTCCGCAGATACATTCCCCCGCCTGCCAGAATCAACGCCAGCAGCACGCACCCTATCCAGCCAGCCCCCAGAGGCCGGCCCCAACGGGAAAGGAGAGTCAGTCCAATAGCCAATCCAATTCCAGCCACCGGCATAGCCAATAGCCCGCCATAAAATCCAGCGGCACAAAATACCGCCACACATACGGCCAACAAACACAGCGGACGCGTCATCTCTCCCCCTCCTTTCCCGGTTCTTTTCATGGGCATTATACCACAGCGGCCCAACAAAGAAAAGCCAAAAGGGACGCAGACTCTCTCTGCGTCCCTTCGGTTTTTCAGCGGTCCACCACAACCACCTTGATCAAATCTCCAGGGTCATGGGCCAGTTTTTCAAAATAAGTAATGGCCTCTTCCAGCGGAATTTCCTTGCTGATCAGCGGCTTTACATTGAGCTTGCCCTGATTGAGCAGATCTACCACCGTTTTGAACTCATCAAAGCCATACAGGAAAGAGCCGCGCACCGTCAGTTCCCGGGTGACGATCTCCTGCATATTGATGTCAATCATCTTTTTGTTGTTGCCAATCCAGATGGCGGTTCCTCCAAACCGAAGAGCCGACATGGCCTGCTGCACCGTAGAAGCCGCTCCCACCGCTTCAAAGGCCACATCCACGCCCTTGCCGCTGGTGTGCTCCAAAATCACCTGCTTGAGGTCTTCTTTTCCCGGATTGATCACCACATCCGCCCCCATATCTTTGGCCACCTGCAGCCGGTTATCACTCAGGTCGGACACAAAAATCTTGGCGGGGTTTTTCATCTTCACACAGGCCAACGCCAGCAGACCAATGGTGCCGGTTCCCACCAGCAACACCGTCTTGCCGGTGAGATCCCCTGCATGGCCCACGCCCCGGTACGCCACAGCCAGCGGTTCCATCAAACTGCCCACTCCATAGGACACATCCTCCGCCACCGGGAAGCAGCACTTGGCAGGTACGCAGATATATTCCGCAAAAGCCCCGTCTACATCCAGCACCCCAAAGGCCCGCTTGTGCAGACAGAGATGCACATCTCCCTGGCGGCACATCTCGCACTCACCACAGAATTCCACCGGATACACAGCCACCTTATCCCCCACTTGGGCAGTGGTGACTCCTTCTCCCAGCTCCATAATTTCTCCTGCAAACTCATGTCCCATCATCATGGGCTCCAGCCGCCGGCCGGTGAGACCCAGATAACCATGCACATCACTGCCACAGATACCGCAGGCTTTGACACGCAGCTTTACCTCTCCAGCTTTGGGGAATACATCCGGCACATCCGTATAATGCAACCGATTGGGCCCTTCGTATACGATTCCCTTCATAATAATATTCTCCTTCTGCGCAAAAAGGCATTACGGAGGTGCCGCAATGCCTTTTTGATTCTGTTTTCCTATTTTTACTTGACCAGATCCTTGGCCTTTTCCACAATGTGGGCAGGAGTCAGTCCATAGTACTCCATCAGTTCTTCCACACCATGGGCGGACTGGCCGAATACGTCTTCCACAGCCACATAGTCCATGGGAATAGCGCTCTTACGCAGAGCAAAGGCCACCTTGGCGGACAGACCGCCGATGCGGCTGTGCTCTTCGGCCGCTACAACGCCCTTACAGCCCTTGGCCAGTTCCACAATGGCTTCGTCATTGAAGGGCTTAAGGGTACTCACATTGACCACCTTGGCGCTGATGCCTTCCTTGGCCAGCTGCTCACTGGCTTCCATGGCGGCTTCCACCATAGTACCATGGGCAAAGATCGCTACATCGCTGCCATCTTTCAGCACTCTGGGCTGACCCAGCGCAAAGGGCTCGCCCTCGGGGATGTAGTCGGTTACGTCGTTACGCACCACACGGATGTACACCGGACCGGGGATTTCCGCTGCGGCACGAACGGCTGCCTTGGTTTCATTGGCATCCACCGGGCACAGAACGGTCATATTGGGGATGGCGCTCATGGTGGCAATATCCTCAATGGTCTGATGGGTAGAGCCATCGCCGAAGTCGGACAGACCGGAGGAAGAACCGCAGATCTTCACGTTCAGCTTGCCGATGGAGATGGTCTGACGAATCTGATCAAAAGCTCTGCCGGAAATAAATACAGCAAAGCTGCTGCAGAAGGGAATCTTACCGCTGACGGCCAGGCCAGCTGCGGTGGACAGGGTGTTCTGCTCCGCGATACCCATTTCAAAGAAGCGTTCCGGGTAGGCTTCCTGGAACATGATGGACATGGTGGATTTGCCCAGATCGGCTTCCAATGCTACCACGTTGGGATTTTTGGCGCCCAGTTCCACCAGGGTTTCGCCATATGCTTTTCTTTGGCTGTGCTTGCTCATTTCGTTCACCCTCCTGTTCAAATGCTGGCAATGGCCGCATCCAATTCCTTGATGGCGGTCTCATACTGTTCCTTAGTCAGGGCGCCGTTGTGGAAGCCCACTACATTTTCCGCAAAGGAAATGCCCTTGCCCTTGGTGGTATGGGCGATGATAACGGTGGGCTGTCCCTTCACCTGATCCGCCTCATCCAGCGCGTTTACAATCTCTTCTATGTTGTGGCCGTCGATTTCAATGACATGCCAGCCAAAAGCTGCCCACTTTTCAGGCAGGGGATTGGTGTCAAACCGTTCTTCAATGGTACCTGTAGCCTGCAGACGGTTCTGGTCCACAATGCCCACGATGTTGTCAATCTTGAATGCCTTGGCAGCCATAGCGGCTTCCCAGATTTGGCCTTCGGCCTGTTCGCCGTCGCCCATGATGCAATATACCTTGTTGTCCTTGCCATCCAGACGCATAGCCAGCGCCATACCATTGGCAATGGACAGGCCCTGTCCCAGAGAACCGGTATTGGCCTCGATGCCCGGGGTCTTGTTCACGTCAGGATGGCCCTGCAGCCGGCTGCCCAGTGCCTTCAAAGTGGTGAGTTCCTCCTTGGGCAGCACACCCAGCTCTGCCAGAGCGGCATACTGAGCAATGCAGGCATGGCCCTTACTCATCAGCAGCTTGTCCCGGCCTTCCCACTTGGGATTGGTGGGGTCATACTTCATTTTATAACCATACAGTGCAGCCACAATGTCCGCGCTGGAGCAGGAGCCACCCAGATGCCCCACATGGCCCTCCCCGCCGATCATCAATACCACATCCCGGCGGATGTTGGCGGCCAGCAGTCTGATTTTTCTCATTGTTGCCTGATCCATAATGCTTTCTCCTTCCAATCAGATTCTCAACAGAACGATCTGATGCGTCAAGCCACATCAGTCATGGATTGTAAGGTTGTAGCTTGTGCTACAACTAACCACATCCCTATGATAGTACAAAAACTTTCTAAGAGCAAGAGGAGAACCTCTGTTTTTTTGCACAAATTTCCTCCTCTCAATTGGCGCAATTTACAAACATGAATCTCATTTCGAACCAACTTCTCTTGGCATTTGCTGTTCAAAAATCACTGTTTCGTCACATTTGCAAAATCTATGGCATATTTTGCCCGTTATTTTTATACTAAAGTTACAAAAGTATAGCCTTCAGGCCAAAAGAAAGGGGGAATGTGTTGGGGAAAGCATTAACTCCAGCCAAGCTTTCCAATAACAGAAAACAAATCGTCTGATGGACATGTGGGAATGAAGAGCGTCAGTCCGATCCTGGGTGGGTTTTATAAATATAGTAAGAACAGGAGGATTAAAAATATGAAGCAACTGAACAAAAGAATTCTCAGCCTTCTGCTGACATTGGTAATGCTCATTGCAATGCTGCCCAGCACCGTATGGGCGGTGGTATCTCCGCCCAATAGCAGCTGGGTGGAAAACAAGATTGAAGAAATCAACGCGGGGCTGCCTCCAGGACAGCAGTATGTGGTCAATGACTGGTATCCCATCGCCGGTACCGATCTTTACCGCCGTTCACTGACACGCTCCGTAGACGGCCCGGAAGGTACTTTTCTGGATGCCATTCTCTTTATTGCTCCCGGTACAGGAGCATCCCCCGGCTCTTCCATGATCCCCGATTATGAGGGTGCCAATATGGGACAGCCCTGGACAAGCGCCAAGCCTTCCGCCATCTACATTGCCGATGGTGTAACAGGTGTGGGCGATCATGCCTTTCACGGCATCGACACCCTCACCAAACTGGAAATTCAGGATTCCACCGACCTGGTTCGCATCGGTGAATCGGCCTTCAACGGCTGTGATCAATTGCATTTCAGCGCTCAAAACCCACTGGACCTCTCCTCTGTGACCATACTGGAACCCTATGCTTTCAATGGATGTTCCAGTCTCTCCAGCGTCACTCTGGGCTCCGGACTGAAAACCATCTCTGACTACGCTTTCAATGCCTGCGGACTGTCAAAAATTGAAATTCCCCAGGGCGTGACCACCATTGGGAAATATGCTTTTGCCTCCAATGGATTCAGCGGTCAGGGCGAACTCGTTCTGCCTGAAGGACTGGTTACCATTGATGACAATGCTTTTTACCGGGCCTTGAACTTTAGCCCAAACAGCGGTTTTACCGCTTTGACCATTCCTTCCACCGTCACCACCATTGGCACACAGGCCTTCTACAATCACCGCCAAATGACAACCGTAACGGTAAACGCTACCGCTCCCACTCTGCAAAAACCCGGTGCCGCTGCGTTTGGTAAATCTCAAAGCGATGCCTATTACATCATCACAGATGTCACCCATGAGGGCGCGGAACAGATTGTCTACAAAGATGTTGCGGTGGGAACCCGTTTTCTCACGTCTGATGATGAAACAGCTGAGCTTTTTGAAAACGAATACAACTGCTATCTGGGTGATTTAACACCGCTGGAATATGTGGACACTGTACCAGCCACCTGTACCGAGGACGGGTATGACATCTATCAAACCACATTGACCCACATCGAAACAGAAGGAAAACATCCTGTGGTGGAAACTCACATCACCATTCCCTTCATTGGACATACATACGTAGCAGCCCCCGACCAGGACCCCACCTGTACCCTTCCGGGCTACACCGTGCAGGTCTGTACCAACGAGCAAAACCATCTGGTGCCTGAGGGGACCTGCTCTGCTCCTCAAATATTGACTCCCATTCCCGGTTCTCAGCCTTTGGGACACCGTTATCAGGTGGGAGAAAATGGAGTGACCAATCCCACCATCAAAAAGGACAATTCTCAGCCCACCACAGTCACGTATACCTGTGCCAACTACAGTGAGGACCCTGCTCAGAACCATCATGATGGAACTGAACCTACCTATACCTGGCAAATCCCTGCCACCACCCTGGTGGCCAGCACCGCAAATACATTGGAAGATTTGACTCTCCCCACTGTATCCAGCGTAGGCAATTCCACTACTGCCCGGCTGTATTGGCCCTCTTCTGTGGACACTGACGCGCCTTTGGAACCCGGCACACATTACTATGAAGTGGGACTGTATGTCACAGCCAGCACCGCTTTCCCCGCTTATGAGAACGATACTTTTCTCATTGAAGTACAGGTGGAAAAGAAATCTCTGGACTTCTCCCACATTGATTTTGTAAATGAAGTGCGCTATGCGGCTTTGAACAATGGGGAGTTTCATGTAGATGGCGCCCCCAATGAAACCACTCAAATCAATGTGGAATACCGTCCCAAAAACGGCGGGGATGACCAGTGGACCACCAGTCAACCTCCCGAGGCTTCCGGAGCCGATGCCGCTGAATACGAAGTGCGCATCACCTATGAGTTTGACAACCTGAAATACAAACTGGATCTGACCAATCCCGCTCTTTTGCCGTCCAGTGAATACACGCTGGCTCAGGGAACAACCGCAAATACTGCCACCATCACCGGCCCTTATGAAGTTCGTTCTCTGAAACCAGAAGATTTGACGGTGACTTCCATTCCAAACCTTTCTTATAAAGGAGAGGGCCAGAGCCAGGCGACTTTGCTTGTGACAGGTTTGCCTGCCGGTGCCGAAGTGACCGTTTCCTGGACGGAAAACGGTCAGCCGAAGACAGAAACCTTCACATCCGATATCGCCTCTCATAGAATTGCCAACATCACAAATGCGGGCACCTATCCCATCACCATCACAGTGAAACACCCATCTTTCGACAGTGGTATCGCCATTCGTCAGGGAACGGGCGTCATCGCCAAGGCAAAGGTCACTCCACCCTCCCCCATCACCAACCTTCAGCCCTATATTCCAACCTTTGAGCAGACCGGCGTGCCTGACAGTGAGGACAGCCGTTACGCCGTAACGGGGAATAAAGCCATCAATGCAGGTACACACACTGCCACTGCCACTTTGCATGACCCGGACAACTATCAGTGGACTCAAAATGATCCCAACGGGGATGGTGTGGCAGAAATTGAATACACCATTCTGCGGCGTACCCTGACCAAGCCAACCATTCAAACCGGCATGGCAAAGTCGCCCTATACAGGCTCGCCTAAAGAAGCGCTGACCAATGCCAACGGCGAACTTTCCTACACTTACGACGACCAGGGCGCCCTGACCGCCCAATGGACAGCATATCCCGGCAGTGTGGCCTACACCGCCACCAATGCCAAAAAAACCGACGCGGATACCTATGAAGTGAAAGTATCGCTTGCAGACAAGGACAACTACCGGTGGGTTGGTTCTGCCCTGGATACAGAAGATTACACCCTCAGCTGGACCATCGACCCCAAGCAGATCACCGCACCCACTGCGTCTGTGCAGAATGATCAATACACCGGCACAGCGTACAACGCAGGTGAAAAGATCACACTAGCTTCCCATTCGGACGACTCCGAAGGCATTTTGGTGCTGGGAAGCGATCACCGCTATTACACTTCGGAAACCTCCTCCACCCCCATGGAGGCTCCGCCGGTAAATGCCGGTTTCTACTGGGTCGTGGTGGACTGGGACTTCGCACCCGGGCAGACAGCCGGAAACTATCAGATCGGTGGCAGAACGCGCATCCGTTTCCAGATCACCCAGGCGGACGCCACAGTGAGCTTCCCGGAGGATCACGTAGAAGCTCCTTACTCCATCGCCGGAGTCCAGCTGCAGGCTGCGACTGTGGATGGACTGAAAGAAGCGGACGCGCAAAAACCCCCTGCCGAAGTCTATACCATTCAGTATCAGTATCGTTATAAAGCGGATGAGCAGGCAGACTATGGAGAATGGATTTCTGTTTCCTCCAACCAGCCTCTCACCCAAAAGGGCTATTATGAGATTCAGGCTTCTTTGGACAGTGCCAACTATACGGCACAGCCCGCTTTCTATACCCTGCACATTGCCTCCGCTGAACAGACTGTACAACTGACAGATGAGTCTCAGCAGCCAGTGGCAAATGACTCCACTGTCACCAAAACATTGAACGACACCCCCTTTACCATCACAGGCAAAGGCTATGTTGCCGGTCAAATGACCTCTTCGGCCATCTCTTACCAGGTCACCAGCGGCTCCGATGTAGCTCAGGTCAATGCTCAGACAGGTGAAGTTTCCCTGCTGAAAACCGGTACGGCCACCATCACCGTCACAGCCGCCGCCGACTCTGCCTTTGGCAATTACGGAGAAGGCAAAGCTACCTATCATATTGCTGTGACCCAGGGAACTGTCACCATCACACCCAACAGCCAGACCTCCTTCCCCTATGACGCTAAGCCTTTGCAGGAAACCGATTATCAGGCCACTGTCACAGGGGTTCCAGGAGCGACCGCCCCCGACCAAGCACTGCTCTATCAATTTTACGACACCCAGAGCAACGCAGAAGCAGGCGCTGCCCAAGGACAGCTCCCCGTTCCCACCGATGTGGGCGAATATTGGCTCCGCATCACATACCCGGGGGACAGCAACTACGCCCCCGCCTATCAAGTGGTGCAAATCCATATCACCAACGCCACTCCTCAGGTGGAAGCCTCTGCATACAATCATCCCTATGACGGTCAGAGTCATCTCCTGAAAGACCAGATCACCGTCAAGGGCGTGGATGGGACTCCGCTGCCGGAAAGCGCATACACCGTTGAGTTTGTGAAAAGCGCGGATCAGCCGTCAGACTGGTCTGCCGCGGAAAAAGTGACCAGTTTCAAGGACGCTCACAGCGCCACTTACTGGTACAGAGTCACCGCTCTCAATTACGATGAAGTGGTGGGGTCTTTCACCGTCACCGTCTCTCCCAGACCTCTGACAGTGGATCATATTCCCCAAAGCTTTTCCAAGCCATACGACGGCACCCCCGATATAACCGATGATCTGTCCGGTATCACCATAGAAACCGGTGTGGCGTCGGAAACCATCTCTGTCCAAGCGTCTTCCGGCGCCTATGCGGATAAAAACGCAGGTACGGACAAAGACGTCACTCTCCAGCTGACTCTGAATGGTGAAGGCATCAACTGGGCCAACTACAGCTATCAAAATAGTCCATTGACCGGCGCAACCCTGTCTTTGCAGCAAGCCAAAGCCGGCATCATCACCCCCAAAACCATCTCCATTGTCAGCGGCATCACCGCTGAAACCAAGACGTACGATGGCAACCCGTCGGTCAATCTCTCGGGCAAGGCTGTCGCTTCCGGCTTTATTCCAGGCGATCAGGTGGAGTTTTCTAACGCCGCCGGAAAAATCGGCATCGCCGACAGCGCGGATGTGGGAACCCACTCTGTCACTGTGTCAAAATCCCTGCTGCAAACCCTCCTCACCGGCAGCGATGCCCAAAATTACCAGGTCTCTCAGGACTACACAGGGACCACTGTCAGCATTACAGCCAGACCGGTCTATCTGCTGTTCCCGCAGCAGACCTATGGGCAGCCCTGGTCCACTCAGATTCCCTACGCGCCCGAGGGCCTGCGTCCTCAGCTGCAGGAATACCAGGTAACGCCCCAGTCGCCTGATCTGGATTCGGGTTTTGTGCTGGATGACAGCCTAAGCCAGGACGACATTGTGTACACCTTCCAGAGCGACTCCGGTCCTGTGGAAAATCCGGTCAACCTGGGCGCGTACACCGTTACCGCTGCTTTGAAGGCTGACGCTCAGGGCAAGTTTGCCAACTATCAAATTGAGCCTGTTACCGGTACGGTGACCATTGTACAGAACAGCGCCAAATTGAATGTAAACATCGACCATCAGGAGACCCTGACCTACACCGGTCTTGGCGTGGATCCCATTGTGAGCATCCAGGTGCAGGGCGGGACTGATCTGCTGGGCGAAAATGACTACACCATTGGCTTTGCACTGCAGGCTGACGGCCCCTATGATCTCACCCGCAGTGAACTGCCCTCCCATATCAAGGACGCTGGGAATTACACCATTTACTGGCAGGTGCAGACCACCAATTACGGCAGCAAAACCGGTTCTTTCCAGTTTCTCATTGACCGGGCTCCCCTGGTGATCAACCGTACAGTGAATGAAACCAAATCCTATGACGGCACTGTCGAAGCCAAGACTCAAATCTCCCAAATCAGTTTGTCCGGCCTGCAAAATCTGGAGCAAATTCAGGTGGAATGCACCAGCGCACAGTACAACAATCCAACGGTTTCAGCCGATCAGATCACAGTCACCTATACCCTCACCGCTCTGAGCGACACCAAGCTGGACAATTACACCGTTCAGGCGGGCAGCTCCACAGAAAATAACCTGACAGGAGCCAACGGTACCATCACCGAAACCACAGACGGTACCATTCAACCCGCCCAAGCCACCGTTTCCATCCAGGACCAGTCCGCCGTTTATGATGGAACAACCCCCACACCCAACCAGAACGGGTACACCGTTTCCGGCATGGTACACAACGAAACCGGCGAAGACCTGAATCTCACCTTCTCGCTGTTCAACGGAAACAGTGACGCAGGCACCTATGCCATCACCGGCCAAGCGGCCAACCCCAACTACCAGGTTACCTTCACCGGAAACTGGAGCCAGGCGGGCACCTATCAGGGAAAAGCGGGTATTTTCACCATTACAACCCGTTCCATCTCGGTGGGAATTGGCACCGCCCAGGGAAATTATGGCGATCTGCCCAATCTGAAAAATGTTGTCCTGGACTATCAGCCAACTGACGGCGACGAGGGCCTTGCTCCCTCTCAAACCCAGCTGGATGGCATTGTTCTGCAGGCAATGACCGCATTGGATGGCACCCCCGTAGACAACCAAACTCCTGTGGGAACCTATCTCATCACCGGCACCGATCAAAACCACAACTATGACATCACCTTCACTCCGGGCAGCTACCAAATCAATCAGCGGCCGGTGACAGTCACCCTCTATGATCAGGAGAGCTTCTACGGAGAGAACCTTGCCCAGCTGACCTGGGATGTCACCAACGGCACCATGGCCAACGGAGAATCCCTGGGGATGCAGCTGGAAACCGCTGCCTCTCCAGACAGTGCAGCCGGCACCTATGCCATTGTGGAGAAATCCCGGGATGACAGAGTCGCCGCCAATTATCAGGTCACCGTTGAAGGAGAAACCCCTTATAACGGCAACCCACAGCAGGCCACTTACACCATCAAACCCGCGGCTCTCTCCATCCGGTTTGCCAGTCCGTCGGTCAACGTATCCATTGACGGTACGGTGCAAAATCCTCTGCAATACACCAACACCAACAGCGGCGCCACATTTACCGACAAACCGGAAGGCGTATCCATCGAATATACCTCTCAACAGCCGGATGTGGCCAGCGTGGATCCATCCACCGGCGCTGTGACCATTCACCGCTCCGGTGACGCCACCATCACAGCCGTTGTAACCGACGGCGGCACCAACTACAACAGCGGCGCCAGCGCCACCTATATCCTGCATGTGTCCACGGCGGGCGCCGGAATCCAGGTGAGCGTACAGCCCAAAGAACTGACATACAACGGCAATCCCCAGGAGCTGGTCACCGCATCGGTAAAAACTCCGGTGGGCGCCACCCTGCAGTTCCGTCTGAGTGAGGCGGATCCCTGGTCGGAGCACATTCCCACCGGCCTTGACGCAGGCACCTATACCGTCTATTGGCAGGCCAGCCATCCCGGATATACCACCATTTCCGACAGTGTGGCCGTAAAGATTCAAAAGGCCAATCCTTCTACTGGATTCAGCCACTCCGACGTGCTTACCACCTATGCCCAGGGAAAGATCTTTGACAGCACCGGCGAAACCACTCTGCAGATCAACCCCCTGTACCAGCAGGAGGCCGGATGCAGTATTCTCTACCTGAGCAACAATACCCAGGTGGCCCGTGTGGATGGCAACAATCTGCAAACCATCGCCCTGCTGAGTACCGGAAGAGCACGGATCAGCGCTGAATTCGCCGAGACAGCCAATTTCCACGCTCAGACTGTATTTTTCAATCTCACTGTAAACGACGCTACCACTACCATTGATTTCTCGGCCGATTCTTACAACACCGAGTACGATGGTCTGCCCCACGGGAGCCGGATTACCGTCCACTCCCCCCAGAATTACACCATCCGCTACAGCGGCAATCAGGGCAGCAGCTATGATTTGGAAGAGTCCCCCACTGTCACCAATGTGAATGACAGCCCTCTGACCATCTATTTCCAGGTTCAGGCGCCGGGATATCCCAGCCGGGAAGGAACTCAGACGGTACGCATTACCCCCAAAGAACTCAGTCCCACCATGATCTCTGGTGTGGGCAGCAGCTATACCTATACCGGTCAGCAAATTACCATTCCCAACCTGACAGTGACGGACGGCAGTACCCTGCTGGCAGAGAATACCGACTATAAGGTAGAGTACGGCACAAACACCCATGTGGGTGAAAGCGACGAGCCTTCGCTGGCCAATGGCGGCGGATATGTAAAAATCACCGGGCTTGGCAACTACACCGGTGAAATCACCCAATACTTTGCCATTACCTCGGTGGACGCCACCTATCTCCAGGCCTCTCTGGACCGCTATTTCGGCCATTACAGCGACAGTGCCACCAATCATGCCACCGTCACAGTGCAGCATGGACAGCATGACGTGGACGCCAGCGAAATTTCTTTGGACGTATCTTACACCAATGGCACCACAACCATCCCTGATGCACTGGCCGAAGGGTACGCGCAGCAGCAGGATTTGACCCTCACCTTCCAACAGGCGGGAATTTACACCATCATGGTGCATGTAGATGGGACCCACAAGGGTGCCTTCACTCTCTACTACACCCTGCTGCCCCAAAACGAGACCGGAGAGTTCACCATTTCTGGTCTGGATCATAACACAGTTGTGTACGACGCTCAAAATCATGCGTTTGTTCCCGACGTTTCTGTCGACCAGAATTCCCTGACCCAGGGTGTGGATTACCAACTCTCTTACAGCTACACACCCTTTGCCGGTACTCCTGTTCCTTCACAGGAATACGATCCCGCTCAGACCCAGTTGGTGGAAGCTGGCTTGTATGAAATCACTGTCACAGGTATCAACAACTACAGCGGCACTGGTAGAGTCTATTTACTGATTTGCCAGCGGAATCTTGCCGACGGCTCCATTGACGTTCAATTTTCTGACGATTCTCTCATCTATAACGGCAAGGCTCAAACCCCTGGGCTCACACTGATATATGAAGGTAGTTCCATCGATCATTTGAGCGCTACCCAATATTTCAACAACAGCAATGCGGGTTCGGCCCAGGCGGTGAGCAGTACCACAGATGACAACAACAACTTCACTGGTACTCGGGTAGATTCCTTCACCATTGCACCAAAATCTCTGCTGGACCCCACCATTTCGGCCATAGCAAATCCCGAGGAATATGCCTACACCGGTACCATTGTCACTCCGCTGGTAACCGTTACGGACCAGGAAACCGGAAAAACACTGTCTCCCGGTGTGGATTACACGGTGACTTCTCAAGCCCGTGAACCTGGCAGCCATCAGGCCGAAGTACAGGGCAACGGCAACTACACCAATCAGCTTTCGGTCAGCTTCATCATCAGCAGCAGTCCCTCTCCTGTAACGGGAATGAAACTGCAAGTCACTCCGGATGAATGGACCTACGGAACCACTGTTCCCTCTGTCAGTGTGACTTTCAATGAAGTGGAGATGAGCAGTGGCTATACCCTGTCGGTGATGCGGGACGGTGTTGAAATTGTCTCCCAGCAAGACAAGGATGCGGTCATCGCCGCATTGAAAGAGCCGGGTGATTACACCATCACAGCCAATGGCACCGGTGCTTATGCGGGAGCCAGCGACACTGCAACTGTTACCATTCACAAGATTCTTCCCACACTGAAAATCACAGCCAGCCCCACCAGTCTTTCCGGCGGAGGGAAGGTCACCTTGACTCTCCATGGCAGTAACCTGCCGGCGAGTACCGATCTGACCCAGCTTCTCTCGGTACAGACTGCCAACGGCACCGCCTTGGACCTGAGTCAGCTTACCTGGAAGACAGAAAACGATGGACTTACATCCAGTTTTACAGCGGCCAACGCCAACGAAACCTATACCTTTACACTGGTCTTTGCTGGGGATCAGCACCATGATTCCGCTCGGGCCACCACCCAGGTGGTCACCGCCCGTCAAAGCGGCGGCGGTGGCGGCGGCGGTGGAAGCACCACCTACACCATCACCGCCAGCGCGGGCGAAAATGGCTCCATCAGTCCCAGTGGAAAGGTCTCTGTCGTCAGCGGCCAGGATTCGTCCTTTGTTTTCACACCTTCCGCAGGTTATAAAGTAGCCGAGGTATTGGTGGACAATCAAAGTGTGGGCGCTCCCAGCAGTTATACCTTCACCAATGTCACTGCCAACCACACCATCTCTGTCACCTTCGAAAAAGGCAGTGAAGTCGCAGATCCCAATGACACAGGGGTAGCAGATTGGCTGATTACTGGAGAACACATCCAATACCTCAGTGGTTACGGGGAAAATCAGTTCGGCCCCACCGACAATATGACCCGCGCGCAGGCAGCCCAAATGTTCTACAATTTGCTGCTGAACAAAAATGTACCCATCACCGTCCAGTTCACAGATGTACCTGCTGATACCTGGTATGCACAGGCGGTTCATACCCTGGCCTCTCTGGGCATTGTGGAAGGCGTGGGCAACCATGAGTTCGCGCCAAATCGCTCCATCACCCGGGCTGAATTTACAGCAATCGCCATGCGATTTGCCCATTTGGACGTACAGGGAAGCGATATTTTCCCAGATGTAAGCGAAACTGACTGGTTCTATCATCAGGTAACCACCGCAGTTACCTACGGCTGGATCAATGGCTATGCGGATGGAACCTTCTGTCCTCACAATACCATCACCCGGGCAGAGGTCACAGCCATCACCAACCGGATGCTGGGCCGTACAGCGGATCAGGCATTTGTGGAAAAACACATGGATGAATTGACGCAGTTTGCAGATGTAAGCCGATACTATTGGGCCTATTATGACATCATGGAAGCCACCAACTTCCACACCCACTCCAATGAAAACGGCGTAGAAAACTGGACTGCACTACAGTAAACACCTAAAAACATTGGGGGAAGGGACGAAAGTCCCTTCCCCCAATGTTTTTTCTTTTACACCTCTTATGCCCACGAAATCGTGGTAAAATGCCCTGCTGCCATGGTTTTTTCACAGGATTACCACTCTGCCACTGTTCCGTCAAAGTTGCGCCACACCGGATTTTTCCACGCATGACCGATGCGGTCTTCCTCCTGCAGTTTTTCCTCGTTGACCGTCACACCCAGCCCCGGCGCAGTGGGAATAGTGATAAAGCCTTCCCGGTAATCAAACACTTCTGGATTGAGAATATAATCCAGCAAATCACTTCCCTTGTTGTAGTGAATCCCCAGCGACTGCTCCTGGATGAACGCATTGGGTACACAGCTATCCAGCTGCACGCACGCAGCCAGCGCCACCGGTCCCAGCGGGCAATGGGGCGCCACTGCCACATCATACGCCTCCGCCATGGCGGCAATTTTCTTCACCTCGGTGATGCCGCCCGCATGGGACAAATCAGGCTGAATGATATCCACATACCCCGCCTCAAAAATCTTTTTGAAATCCCATCGGCTGAAGGCACGCTCTCCGGTGGAAATAGGAGTAGAGGTATGGGCCACAATATCCCGCAGCGCTTCCAAGTTTTCATGCAGCACCGGCTCTTCGAGAAACATCAGCTTGTAAGGGTCCAATTCTTTTGCCAGCACCTTGGCCATGGGTTTGTGCACCCGCCCATGAAAATCCACCGCGATGTCCATGTCATAGCCAAAGTGATCCCGAATGGCTGCCACCCGTTCCACCACTTGCTGTACCTTTTTGAAATTGTCGATGTAATGCATCTCTTCGGTGGCGTTCATCTTCACCGCAGTGATGCCAGCATCAAATTTTTCCTGTGCGGCTGTCACCACATCAGAGGGACGGTCCCCGCCAATCCAACTGTACATTTTCAATTTGCTGCGGCATTTACCCCCCAGCAGATTGTATACCGGCGTACCAAAAAATTTGCCCTTGATGTCCCACAATGCCTGATCAATCCCGGCAATGGCGCTCATCAGTACAGGGCCTCCCCGGTAAAACGCAGCCCGATACAGTACCTGCCAGATGTCCTCAATCTCCATTGGGTCCCGTCCGATGAGATACTCCCGGCACTCTTCCACCGCGGTGCGCACCGTAGCCGCATGACCCTCAATGACAGGTTCTCCCCATCCATCGATGCCTCCATCTGTTTCAATCTTCAAAAAACACCATCTGGGACGGGCCAGGTACAATTTCATATCTGTGATCTTCATACCATTCATCCTTTCAAAACCTGTATTACAGCATACAACTTATGCTGTCAGTATACCCTCACCCATTGTCTGCGTCAAGGGCTTTTCCTCCGGCATCCTTCACAAATTCCACCCAAATCCTTTGTCTTTCTCCCCCTTTACCTGTCATACAGTTTTTCGTATAATAAAACTAAGAAAGGAGGGTCTGCATGGACTATCCCATCTCTCCCATTCCCAAAACCAAAGTCAGCGATCAGGTACTGCAGCAGCTGCGCTCCAACATCCTGCAGGGCGTATGGCCTGCAGGCACCCGCCTGCCCTCCGAAAACAAGCTGTGTCAGCTGTTTGGCGTAAGCCGGGTATCGGTGCGGACCGCTTTGAATAAACTCAATGCACTGGGTCTCACCCATACCGTCAATGGCGGAGGGACCTACGTCAATGAGCTGCAGGTATCCGATCTGGTGGGCAACATGATGCGCTGTCTGGCAGCCGATGGACAGGACTTCATCGAAATGCTGGAACTGCGGCAGATCATTGAGAGCTACACCTGCCGTCGAGCCATCGAATACTGCACGCCCCAGGATTTACAGCAGCTGGAAAACCTGCTGCAGGCCATGGAAAAAAGCGCTGGTGATGGCCAAATGGAAGTCTATACCCGGCAGGACGTGCAATTTCACAAGCAGCTGGTGCAAATGTCCCGTCATCGATTGCTCATCACCCTCAGCGATATCCTCTTTGAATGGATTTACCCGCAAATGCTAACCATGAACACCACAATGGGTGTACAAATCGGCATGGAAGGACATCAGGCTGTGCTGGAAGCCATCTGGCAAAAGGATGGAAACCGCTGTGCCCAACTGCTGTCCGATTCTTTCCAAACCAGCATCGATGTCATTCGCAGCCAATATTCTCCCACTTCTACAGAAAGGAGTCTGCCATGAAATCCACCTCTTCCAAGCCCCTTTTCTGGGGATACCTGCTCACTCTGTGCGGAGGATTTTTCTGGGCAGTGGGCGGCATTTGCGGCCAGCTGCTCTTCCAGAAAAATGAAATGACCTCCAACTGGCTGGTGCCCGTCCGTCTGACCATATCAGGTCTAATTTTGCTGGCAGCCGCTCTGATCACCCGGCGGGATATCACCAGTGTCTGGCGCCAAAAACGGGACCGGCTGGAAATCCTGCTTTTTGGCCTGCTGGGTTCCGCCCTCTGCCAATACAGCTATTACACCTCCATCCAGTATTCCAACGCCGCCTTTGCCACCATTTTGGCCTATACCTCACCGGTTCTGATTCTGGCCTATACTGCGTTTCGCAGCCGCCGGGCCCCCCGGCTCTATGAGCTGCTGTGTGTGGTGCTGGTGGTGCTGGGAGCAGTGGTGTGTTCCACCCATCTGAATTTTCAAATGCTCAGTGTCTCTCCTGTGGCGCTCTTCTGGGGCGTGGTATGCTCGGTGGGCATGACCATCTACACCCTGGAACCCCGAAGGCTGCTGCAACATCATGATCTTCTCTCAGTAGTAGGATGGGGCATGGTCATCGGCGGTATTGCACTGATTCCCCTCTGCCGCCCCTGGGAAGAAACCGTCCAGGTGGACACTCATCTATACATCATGCTGGCCGCTGTCATCCTGCTGGGGACTGTTTTTTCCTTCTGCATGTATCAGGCGGGTGTGAGCATCGTGGGCGGTCTGGCCGGCAGTGTTCTCTCCTCTGTAGAGCCAGTGGGATCGGTCATTCTTTCTGTTTTGTTTTTGAATATCCAGTTTTCTCCACTGGATTTTTTGGGATTTGCCATGATTCTGATCACCATCCCCATCATCGCCTACTATCAGGGGAAAGAGCAAAAGGAAACGGTAAACACTTCTTCCTGAAAATCGTTGAAAAACGGCCCTATCGTATAGATAGGGCCGTTTTTTTGCGCAACAAAAAAGCGATGCCTTGGCATCGCTTTTCATGCTTGTCTTTACTTGTCCAGACCGAACTTCTTCTTGAATCTGTCCACACGGCCGCCTGCGTCCACCAGCTTCTGCTTACCGGTGTAGAAGGGATGGCACTTGGAGCAAACTTCCACCTTGATGTCCTGCTTGGTAGAGGAAGTCTCGATCACAGCACCACAGGCACACTTGATGGTGGTGGGCTGATAGTTGGGGTGGATTCCTTCTTTCATTTTGTTCACCTGCCTTTTCCTTGCGCAACGCTCATAAAAACATAATATCATAAAGCACTGTTCATTGCAAGTCTTTTTTTACGAAGCTTACTTGTCCTCGCTGTCTGCAGATTCGGCCTCTTTTTGAGCTGCTTCCAGCTGTTCATTGAGCTGCTGAATCTGATGGTTCAAGTCTGCGATTTCCTGCTGCATCTCTTCAATGCGGGCAGTGACTCCCTCTTCGGTCAAATATTGATACCGGGGTTCCACCAACAGCTTCAAAGTAAGCAAATAGGAAACGCAAAAGAAAATGATAATGGCCGCAATGCCTGCGATGATATATTTTGCTTTGTTCATGCATTGTCTCCTGTGTTCTGGTTGGAATTCGTGTACGTATTATTATATCCCTTCCGCCGGCATTTGACAAGGGGCGGGACAAAGTTTCAGCGTTCGACCCGAATGAAACAGATACAGATAACATTCTTCCACCGCAAAACCGTAAATTTCCCAAATGGCCCGGGCATACAAATCCATCTGTACCTGATACCTGCGCTTCAACTCTTCCGCGTCATCTGTCCGGTCGGTTTTGAAATCCAGCAGCACTGCCTTTTCTCCCTCCAGAAAGAAGCAGTCAATCACTCCCTGAATCAGCAGAGGCGCCTGCCGTTCCTGGGGATTCAACGTCTGATACAGCTGCCAAGCAGGCACCATCAAATTGAACTTTTCCTCCCGGAACACCTGCCGGCTGCGCAGCATCCGCTGTCCCAGCTCACTGTGGAAAAAACCGGCAATTCGAGCGGGATCACACGCCTGCGCCTGCTGGGCGGTCAGCAGCTCCTGGGCCACCATTCTCTCCAGTTCCTGCCGTACCTGCTCCTCATTGCTGCCCTGTTCCAATCGAATAAACTGCATGGCACAATGCAGGGCCGTTCCCCGCTGCGCAGCGTTCAGTCCATGATCCTGCTCAATGAACCGCGGTGTGTCGAATAACTCCTTTTTAGTGGTCATGGAGGGAGTATCTTCCGCCACTTCCGCATCCAATGCCCGGCCTTTGAGCTCGGTTACCGACAATTTGGAAGACACTTCCCGCAAATGGGGCTGGTCGTATTCCCCCGCCAGATGTGCTCCAATAACCTCCAGTGAAATTTCCTCTGTTTTTTCCGATTCTTCCGCTGGCGCCTGAGAGAGATCCTCCAGCGACCGGCAAATGCGTACTTGCACGCCCGCCGGCTCTCCCGGAACGGGCCAGGGAATGTCCGGCAGTAAATCCCGTAAGGGCTGTCCTTCCGGAGAGAGCAGCAGGGCTGCCGTAATCCATTCCAGATAGCTGGCGCTGCGGCTGAGCAAATGGCTGTCCAAGCTCTCTCCACTAATGCGGGAAGCTGCCCTGGCCACCAATTTTTCCGCTGAATCACAGCAGCCCACCATGATCAGCCTGTCCTTGGCCCGGGTGAGTGCCACATACAATACCCGTTCTTCCTCAGACATCATCTCTTGCCGCAAGGTCAGCGCAATCGCCTCCTTGGCAATGGTGGGCCATGTGCGGCTGGTTTCCCGGTCCACATACTGGGGCCCCGCCAACAGACGGCCATGCAGCAACAAAGGCCCCTGCAAATCCAGCAGATTGAATCCCTTTCCACAGTTTGCCACAAAACAGATGGGAAATTCCAACCCCTTGGATTTATGAATGGTGAGGATTTGTACCCCACCGTCACCACTGGACTGAGCCGGTGCCAGTTCTCCCTGCACTTCCATCAAATGATCGATGTAGTGGATGAAGTGAAACAGGCCTTTGTAACTGCTCTGCTCATACTGCTGGGCATAGAGGTACAGCATTTTGAGGTTTTCTGCCCGATGCTGCCCGCCGGGCATAGCCTGTACAGAATACCGGTACCCCGTTTCCTCGTACAGCTCCCACAGCAGCACATCAATGGTGACCTCCCGGGCCCGCACCCGATACCGGGCCAATCGCTCCAGAAATTCCTGGCAGCAGCTCTCTCCCTGCTCAGCGGCCTGGACCACCGCGTCGTAATACAGACCATGGGGCCGCACCAGACGGACCCGCAGCAGGGTGTCCTCCGACCAGCCAAACAGCGGACTGCGCAGCACAGTGATCAGCGGAATGTCCTGCCTGGGGTTATCCACCACCCGCAGCAAGGCCAGCATGACCATCACTTCCACCGAGGTGAGAGCATTTTCCCCCTCCTCGCTGTGGCAGGGAATTCCATAGGAATGCAGTACCTGCTCATACAACAGTGCCCGGTTTTTCTGAGAACGGAGCAAAATGGCCACATCTTCATAGTTCGCAGGCCGGTCCCGCCCCAGTTTGGAGTCGTATACCGGCTGGTCCATCAGCTGCAAAATCCGCTGGGCTATAACGTGGGCCTCCAATACCGCATCCGACTCCTCCTGGGAAGAAAGCTCTTCCTGCAGAGCGGTTTTTTCCACTAAAAGCAGCTCCGGGCTGCGCTTGGGATCAGGGGGATAGTCCGCCCGGGGGTCCAACTGCTGATCCCTGTCGTACACGATCTCTCCCAACTGCCGGCTCATAATCCGCCGAAACAGCACATTGACCCACTCCAATATGGTTCCGCGGCTGCGGTAATTCCCCGAAAAGACAATGCGAGTATCGCCCTGACACCGCATCTGTTCCACCGGTACCTGGCCGAAGGTATCCAGCTTGTGAATGAAAATCTCCGGCTGTGCCTGGCGGAATTTGTAAATGCTCTGCTTCACATCGCCCACCATAAAGAGATTGTCCCGGGCAATTGCTTCAAAAATGGCGCTCTGGATCTGGTTGGTGTCCTGGTATTCGTCCACCAGGATTTCCCGGTACCGCCCCGCCAATTCCCGAGCCGTATCAGTGGGACACAGTTGTCCATCCTTTTCTTCCCACAGCAGCTGAATGGCATAGTGCTCCATATCGTTGAAGGTGAGCAGATTTTTGTCCAGCTTGGCCTGACGGTACCGCCGGGCAAACTCCAACGTCACCTCGGCCAGACCCCGCATGGCCGGTGCCAACTCCCGCAGATCCTCCCCAAACTGCTTTCCTTCCATATAGAAATAACGGTCCCGCAGCTGAGTGAGCTCCTCTTTGTAGCCGTCCCGCACACTTTTGGTCCAGGCCAGAAATCCTTTGTCATATCCACGAATGGAGGGCATTCGGTCAAAGGTCAGTCCGTTCAACGCACGCACCAGCGCATCAAAGCCCTGCCCGGCCTGCTCCCGCAGCCTCGCAATGGCCTCCGCCTCCCGGATAAACAGCTGCCGCCGGCTCTCCAACTGGGGATCTTCACAGGCCTCGGCTCCCTGCAACGCTCTGCGCTGTGCGCTTTCCAGCACCCGACGAGCGTGCTCCATCACCACTTCTCCCCAGATTGTATCCTGTATTTCAACATTTTCTCCCACTTCAAATGATTTTTTTACACTTTTAATCCATTTTTCTGGGAATAGTTGACTTTCTGCCATACGGTACAGCTGAAGCGCTACCCGCACCAAATCCTCATCGCTGCGGTCGCCGGCAAACAAAGCCGCAAAGGCTTCAAAATCCTGCTGCCCCTCTTCCTCAAACCGCTCTTCCAGCAGCTCCTCCGTGGTGTCCCGCCGAAGCAGCACATCCTCATTTTCATCGCTCACCCGATACTGATAGGGTATACCCAGCTGGTGGAAGTGGCTGCGGATGATCTCTCCGCAAAATCCATGCACAGTATTGATGGAGGCCTTGTGCAGCAATGTCAGCTGACGGGTCAATTGAGTCCTCCCCTGTTGGATTTCCTTGCGAATACGGGCTGCCAAGCGGGTCCGCATCTCACTGGCAGCCGCCCGGGTAAAGGTGACCAGCAAAAACTGATCCACATCACAGGGGTCCTGCTCATCCAGCAGACGGGATACAATCCGCTCCACCAGTACAAAAGTCTTGCCGCTGCCTGCCGCGGCGGACACCAGAATATTGCCGCCGCGCAGCCCCACACCCTGGCGCTGCTGGGGCGACAGAGAAAGTTCAGCCATCTTCTTCCACCTCCTCTTGCACTTTTTCCCAGAAGGTATTGGCATCCATGGCAGTCAGCACACGGCACTCCTCCCGATTGCCCTCAAACATACAGGCACTGGCATAGGGACAGTAGTCACAGGGCCGCTGCCCCTTTTTCCAGTAGGGACGGGCTTCAATCCGTCCGGCTTCCAGCTCATCCGCCATCTGCCGGATGAGTTTTTCCATATACCGCTCCAATTTCCGGAATTTCTCCAACGTGGCAGTATTGCCCTTGAGTCCATCCCGCCCGGCCGTCACTGGAACGTAAATTCGCTTTCCGTCTTCGCTGGCCTCCATGGCTTCGATAATCTCCTCATCCTCCAGCACCAGCCCGCTCATCTTATACTGTTTGCGGATCTCCTGTTCCACCTGCTGCGGGCTGTCGGTGCGACGGCATTCAATCAACGGCTGAAACGCCCGGAAATACAGCATCCCACCCGGCTGTACCGGCTGCCCGAAAAGTTTCTGACCATTTTCCCAGAGAGAAAACAGATAGATCAGCATCTGCACCGACAGACCACTGTACACATCTGAAAAATCAAAGGTCTTTTTCCCAGTTTTGTAGTCCACAATCCGCACAAATAGCTGTCCATCCCGCTGGTATCCATCCACCCGGTCCACTTTGCCCACAATCCGCAGCCGATGCCCCAGCGCTGTCTCATATTCCAGCGGCGGCACCTGATCCTCGCCCCGGCCCAGCACCAATTCAAACCGAATGGGCTCAAAATCACTGCGGGAAAATTCTTCTATCAGCTGCCGAATCACCGCGTAAATGGTGGCGGTAATGCGCTTGAACAGATACTTGGCCCGGCTGGACTGGGCTTCCAGATGAATGTCCTCCTGCTCCAAAAACTCCCGCACACACTGCGCCGCCAGACGCCGGCCTTCCACTGGCTCCAACTCCCGCAGAGAACGTCCCTGCTGTTTCAGGCAGTCAAAAAATCTCTCCAGTACAAAATGGACAAAACTGCCCATCTCCACCGGGGAAAACACCACCCGATCCCGGGGATTGGCCCGCAGGGCATACTGCATGAAATAGGAAAACGGACAGCTCTGATACCGCTCCACCCGGGAGGCACTTTTCTCCATCACTTCCCCAAAGGCGGCGGTGATCAAAGAGGTATCCCGGATCATGGGCCGGCCCACCTGGTGCTGTGCCGCCCGCAGCGCCGGCTCCAATGCAGGCTGGGTCTGCTCCAGATACTCCGCCAGCTGCTGCCCGCCGGGTGTCTGCTCCCAGGCAGCCAGATCCGCTAATTTTCTGGGAAGAAAAATCTGCATGGGGTCCGCCATGCGCTGAACAGCATCCACAGTTTCCACCGAGGGAACAATCTCCCGCAGCCGCTGAATCACAGACGCTGGCGCACGGCTTCCGCCCTTTCCGTCTGACGTGGCATAAAAAGCATAGAGATGCCGGGTGGAAAAGGTCACCGCGCTGTACAGGTAGGACATCTCCTGGAAAATCCGCTCCCGGGCGCCCATGCTGGTGTGAATACCCGCCTGGCGCAGTGTTTCCTTCTCCGCGTCGGAAAACAATCCCTCTTCCTGCTGAGATAAGGGAAACACCCCTTCATTGACCCCCAGCAGCATCACACAGGGCACATGGGGACTGCGCACCCGATCACAACCCGCCGCGCTCACCTCGTCCAATGAGGTGGGAATCAACCCCACATCGTAGGTGGAAAGACCACCCCGGAAAATTTCATAAAAATCCCCCAGCGACAGGTATTCCTCTCCCAACACCTCCACCAGCTGGTCCAGCACCCCCATGAGGATGTCCCACAACATGCGATATTCCTGGGCCGCGGCCAGTTCCCCCAGCTGCTCACAGCGCTGTGCCTGCAGGGTGATGTTGTGGGGCAATTCCACCCGCACCAGCCACTGATAGAGCGCAGTGGCCCGCTGCCGGACCGTTTTCCGGCCTGACATCCCCTCTCGCAGCTCCAGCAATGGTCTCACCAGCCGCAGACGCAGTGACTCTAACTTTTCCAGTTCCGCCTGCTGCTCCTCCTCTGTCATACGCTCGCTGCGCTGTGCAGGCGGCAGGTGAAAGGGCTGCAGCCATTTATTTCCCCGCAGATTCCATTTGATAGCGTAATTTTCCAGTCGGTCCACCTCATCCTGGGTAAGGCCCGAAAGCCCTGTTTTCAGATAGGCAAACACAGTGTCATACCGAAAACGGCTGGTGAGGATCTCCACCGCACTGAGCACCGCCATCAGCACCGGCTTGGTGAGAATGGCGGTTTTATGGTCCATAAACACCGGAATCCCATGGCGGCGGAATACCGCCTCTATGGTGTCGCTGTAATCCGAAATCTGCCGGGCAATCAATAGAATATCCCGATGGTGCAGGCCCTCCTGGGTCACCAACCGGCGAATCTCATTGGCGGCACACTCCACTTCCTGATAAGGGTCCCCACACTGAAAAATCTTGACCTCCTGGCAGTCCCCCTGCCAAACTTCAGGCCGCAATGCAAATAAATTGCCCTCCAGATGGTCCATCAGCGGCGTGCGCCCATGCCGGGTGCCGAGGGTCACCTGACGGGTTTCCACTCCCAGTCCCTGGGCCAGCTGCTGCAGCTGCCGCAAAGTCCCCTGGGTATGCAAAAAAATCCCCTCCGGATCGGGACGGTCGTCCATGCACAGGGTGATGCCCACCTCCGGACAGTAAAGCATCAATTTTTCCACAATGCGCAGCTCCTGAGGCGTGAACCCCGAAAAGCCATCCAGCCACACCCGCCGTCCCTGTAAATAGCTGCAGCCATCCATCTTCTCAGCCAGACGGGTGAGGTCATCCCGGGGGTCTTTGTAACCCCGGGATAAAATTTGATTGTACTCATTATACAGCGTGGCCACATCCAGCAGCTTCAGCCGAAAATTCCCCTCCTGGCTCAGAGCATATTCCCCCAGCTGCTCCGCTGTGACATTGTAATATTTGAGCTCCGTCATCAGGGACAACAACTGCTCTACTGCATCTTGCCGTTTGCCGATGCGGCGCAACAGAGTGAGCTCTTCCTCGGTACGGCTGATAGCCGCCGCCATGGCCAGAGAAGCAGTGGTCTGATCGGCGTATTGTCCGGCGGCACCGCCCATCTCCGCAAATACCCGGTTGGCCAGTCGCTTAAAAGACAGCACTTCCACACAGGCGGAAGCGCGATTGCCCAGCTGGATCAGCATTTCCCGCTCGCTCATCAAAGTAAACTGTTCCGGCACCAGCAAAATGTCCTTGGGCTGTCCCGGCTGCCAATGCTCCATCCGCTGCCGTACCTGCTGCCGAATCCAGCTGGTTTTCCCGCTGCCGCTGGGGCCTGTGATCCAGATGACCACTGCATTCTCCTCCTTTCCTCTTACTGTTCCTTCAACTCATCAATGGCCTTTCTAACCTCCCACAGGGTAGGTACCACCCGGTCCGCTCCCTCCGCCAGCAATCGCTGTGCCGGCAGAGAGTATTCCACGCACACGCAAGGCATCCCGGCCGCTTTTGCGGCACGCACCCCTGCCAACGCATCCTCCACCACAATGCACCGGTGGGGCTCCACCCCCACCTTTTGGGCACACAACAGGAATATCTCCGGGGAAGGTTTGGCCTGTGTCACGTCCTCTCCACACACAAATCCGTCAAACAGCTCCTCAATGGACAGTCCGCTGGCGGAAAAATTGGCCCTGGCTTTGCTGCGGACCGTACTGGTGCCCAGCACCAGTGTAAAGCCCTCCTTTCGCAGCTGACGCAGCAGCTCCTCTGCTCCCTCAAAGGCGCGCACATGATCCGGTGCCACCCGGGTATATTCCTCAAAAATCCACTTAGAAATGGAGGGGTCGTACTCGCAGCCCCCCAACTGGCACAGGTATTTGAAAAACTCACTTTCATGCATCCCATACAAATGGGAATAGTCGGTGTGGATGGCATCCACCTGCACGCCCCGCTGGTCAAAATAGTGCTGCGCCGCCACGCGCAGAGCCGGACGGGAATTGATCAGCGTCATATCCATGTCAAATAAAATGGTGTCTCTCATGATATCCCTCTTTCAGCAATCTCTTTGCCTCTCATTATACCACAGCCCACTCGTCAAAAAAAGACAAGTCACCGCCCAATAAAAAAGGGACACAGGAAAATTCCTGTGTCCCTGAAGCGCATCTCTTACAGAGCGGCCTTGGCCTTTTCCACCAGTGCGGTGAAAGCAGCGGCGTCTGCGATGGCAATCTCGGAGAGCATCTTGCGGTTCATCTCGATACCAGCCTTCTTCAGACCGTTGATGAAACGAGAATAGTTGATGTCGTTGAGCTTGCAGGCTGCGGAAATACGGGTGATCCACAGTCTTCTCATATCTCTCTTCTTCAGCTTTCTGCCGGTGTAGGCATAGGTGAGAGACTTCATCACAGCCTGATTGGCAGTGCGGAACAGTCTGCTCTTACCGCCGAAGTAGCCCTTGGCCATCTTCAGAACCTTTTTTCTTCTCTTTCTGGTGCTCATAGCACCCTTCACTCTTGCCATTTCAAAAACCTCCTCTTACGTCAACAAACAGTTCCAAACCGGGTGCAAATCAGCACTTGTAGGGGATCAGAGACTTGATGGTCGCCTCGTTGGCGGGGGTCAGGTACTCGGCCTGACGCAGACCTCTCTTCCGCTTGGTGGACTTCTTGGTCAGAATGTGGCTTCTGAAGGCGTGGCTTCTCTTTACCTTGCCATTCTTGCTGACGGAAAATCTCTTCTTTGCACTGGACTTGGTTTTGATCTTGGTGGTAGCCATTTGCGTTTTCTCCTCTCTATGCTGTGGCAGTCTTCCCTGAGAAAGACGCACAGGTATGATCTACTATGTGAACTTATTTAACAGCCGCAATGAACATGGACATATTTCTGCCCTCCAGCTTGGGCTTCCGCTCCACCACAGCGCAATCCTTCACAGCCTCGGCAAATTTCTCCAGCAATTCCACACCCACCTGGGTACGGGACAGCTCACGCATACGGAAATTCACAGTGACTTTGACCTTATCGCCTTCTTTGATGATACGGGTGGCCTGTTTCACCTTGGTCTGGAAGTCATGTTCACCGATTACCAGCGACATACGCACTTCCTTGATGCTCACGGTGTGCTGATTTTTTCTTGCTTCCTTCTCCTTTTTGGCCTGATCGAACTTGTACTTGCCATAGTCCATGATCTTGCACACAGGAGGAGTCGATTTCGGCGCGATCTTCACAAGGTCCAGATTTTTGGTTGTAGCGATCTCCTGCGCCTCTTTTGCGGACATCACGCCCAGCTGGGAGCCATCCGGCCCAATCACACGCACCTCGCGGTCGCGGATTTCCTCGTTGATCTGTAAATCTTTGCTGCTAATAAGTATACACCCCCAAAAATAAAATTGAATGAAAAAAGCGGACATACATTATGTCCGCCTGCAACCTGAATCAAACCCACCTCCCATGGGAAGGTGTGTGTTTCCTGTTGACCCTGCTGACCTGTGGCGCAAGGTGAGAGCGGACAACGCCCTACTTTGTTGTACTCAAATAGTATATCAGCATCCTTCTGGATTGTCAATGCTTTTACGGCACAAAATCGAATTCCAGATCGTAGATGACCACCGTATCGCCTTCCTGCACACCGGCCTCTTCCAGTTTTTCGATCACACCGGTATTGCGCAGGGTACGCTGAAAATACTGCAAGGATTCCCGGTCGCTGAAGTTGACGCTGCCCAGCAGCTGCAGCAGCCAGGCGCCCTCCACAAAGTACACCCCGTCTTCCACCCGGATGGTGACTTCCCGGCTGTTGTCCGGTACAATTTCCGGCAAGGGTTCACTCTCATACACCGTCACAGGAGGCAGCTGACTGAGCCGCTGCACCACCTGTTTCATCAACTCCTCCACACCGCTGCGGGTGGCCGCCGAAATGGTGAAGTAGTCGTAGCCCTGCTCTTCCACCCACTTCTGGAACCGCTGGGCCATCTCGGGATCGGTGACGATGTCCGATTTGTTGCCCACCACAATTTGCGGGCGGCTGGACAACTCTTCGCTGTAAGCGGCCATCTCCTCATTGATGATGCGGAAATCCTCCATGGGGTCGCGGCCTTCCACGCCGGAAATGTCCACCACATGCAGCAGCAGCCGGCAGCGGTCCACATGACGCAGGAAATCGTGGCCCAAGCCCACGCCCTCGCTGGCGCCTTCAATGATGCCAGGGATGTCCGCCATCACAAAGCTCTCTCCCGCGGCCGACACCACACCCAGATTGGGACTCAACGTGGTAAAATGATAGTTGGCGATTTTGGGCTGCGCCGCGCTCACCATGGAGAGCAGCGTGGATTTTCCCACATTGGGGAAACCCACCAGTCCCACATCCGCCAGCAGCTTCAGCTCCAGCGTCAGCTCCCGCTCCTGCCCCGGTGTACCAGGTTTTGCAAAGCGGGGCACCTGACGGGTGGGCGTGGCAAAATGGGTGTTTCCCCAACCGCCCCGGCCGCCCCGGCAGCACACGAAAGGTTCTCCGTCACTCATGTCCTTGAGCAGACGGCCGCTTTCCCGGTCCTTGATCAGCGTGCCCCGAGGCACCTTGATCACCACATCCTTGCCGTCCTTGCCAAAGCACTTTTTGCCCGAACCGGGTTCGCCATTGGCGGCCACGTACTTGCGCTTGTAACGGAAGTCCAGCAAGGTGCTCATGTGGTCATCCACCACAAACACCACATCGCCGCCCTTGCCGCCGTCGCCGCCATCGGGGCCGCCAGCCGCAATGTACTTCTGCCGGTGGAAGGACACCGCGCCATTGCCGCCATCCCCCGCCTTTACATAAATTTTTGCAATATCCACGAACATGACAGACCCTCCTTTTTCATGGCGTCGTAACCCCTATCTCATTTTCTTCCAGTTTTCGGGGTTTCATTCACAAAAAAATCTCAGATGGAATGCATCTGAGATTTTTGCATCTGTATTGGTTTTCTCCGGCAGATTACTGCTCGACGGCATACACAGAAACTTTCTTTCTGTCCTTGCCCACTCTCTCGAACTTCACCTTGCCGTCTGCCATAGCGAACAGAGTGTCATCACTGCCCTTGCCCACATTGGTGCCGGGGTAGATCTTAGTGCCTCTCTGACGCACCAGGATGTTGCCAGCCAGCACGAACTGACCGTCCGCTCTCTTGGCGCCCAGACGCTTGGATTCGCTGTCACGGCCGTTCTTGGTAGAACCTACGCCCTTTTTGTGTGCGAAAAACTGCATGCTGATCCGAATCATGATTGCGCACCTCCTTGTATTTGTACTGATACATACTCTTGAAATTCTTCCCCCAGAGCTTCCATATGCATCTGAAACGCCTTGAGCAGCGCCAGACATACAGAGTCCTGCAGGAATGGCTCGTCCAAACGGAAATGAATCAGGGCTTTTTCCTCCTCCACCTCAAAGGTGCCGGTGGCTTTGGCCACATAAAACACTCCGTTGATCACGAGCATCACGGCCGAAGAAATACTGGCGCATACAATATCGCCGCCTGCTTCGCCGTACCCCGAATGGCCTTCCACATGAAAACCAACGGGATTTCCGTTTTCACAAAACAGTGTAACGGTGGTCATTTTTATGCCTTGATAGCACCGATGGTCACCTTGGTGTAGGGCTGTCTGTGGCCCTGACGCCGTCTGTAACCCTTCTTGGGCTTCATCTTGAAGATATGAATCTTCTTACCCTTGCCATTCTTCTCTACGGTTGCTTCCACAGCAGCGCCTTCCACTACGGGAGTGCCGATGGTCATACCGTTTTCAGTGCCTACTGCCAGCACCTGATCGAATGTCACCTTGTCGCCTTCTGCGGCCTCCAGCTTTTCGATGTAGATGACGTCGCCTTCCTGCACCTTGTACTGCTTACCGCCAGTCACGATGATTGCGTACATTACAAGTGCACCTCTCTTTCTTTCTAAGACTCGCTGCGTCAGGGTAGCGGGAAAAATCCACACATTTACACAACCCTACACATGCGGCATGAAATATTTTATCATACTTCCAGGTCCCTGTCAACCGGATTTTCCCGCTTTACACCACAAATCCGCCGTTTACCCCCAACACCTGACCGGTGATGAAGGACGCCTGAGGAGAGCAGAGAAACCAGGCAGCTTGGGCCACTTCCTGGGGCGTCCCGATGCGGGACAGAGGGGTTTCTTCTGCCAGGGCCGCCATGGTTTCCGGCGAGTGCTCTCCATTCATCTGGGTGTCAATCACACCAGGCGCGATGCAGTTGACCCGGATGCCCGAAGGCCCCACCTCCTGAGCCAATGCCCGGGTAAAACCGATCACACCCGCCTTGCTGGCCGAATAGGCCACCTCACAGGAAGCGCCGGTCTGTCCCCACATGGAGGAAATGTTGAGAATCGCACCCCGGTGCTGACGAATCATTTCCGGTAGCACCGCCCGGCTGCACAAAAAACATCCGGTGAGATTGATCCCCATCAACCGGTCCCACTGCCCGACGGTCATGTCCTGCAGCAGTCCAGTGTGTGCCACACCGGCGTTGTTGATGAGAACATCCACAAAGCCCAAAGCCTTCTGTGCCTCTTCCATCATGGACTGAACCTGTTCTTCCCGGGATACATCCGCCTGCAAGGGCAATACAGTGGTCCATTTTTCCAGCCTGCGGCACAGCTCCAGCGCCTCATCCCGGCTCCGGCTGAAATTGACACCTACCTGCCAGCCCTCCCGGGCAAAACGCTCGGCGATGGCCGCGCCAATTCCCCGGGACGCACCGGTGATCAAAACCGCGGGACTCATGGCCGTTCCAGCCGCATCTGAGCGGCCCGCAGGGTGTTCTGCATCAACGTGGTAATGGTCATGGGGCCCACACCTCCCGGCACGGGAGTGATATAAGAAGCCTTGGGTTCTACTTCCCCAAAGTCCACATCCCCTACCAGCTTTCCATCCACCCGGTTCATGCCCACATCCACCACTACGGCTCCTGTGCGGACCATATCGGCCTTGACAAAACGGGCTTTGCCCACCGCGGCGATGAGAATGTCCGCCTGGTGACAGATGGAGCGCAAATCCTTGGTTTTGGAGTGGCAGATAGTCACAGTGGCGTTTTTGTGCAGCATCAGCATGGCCATAGGTTTACCCACAATGTTGCTTCTCCCGATCACCACACACCGCTTTCCAGCGGGGTCAATGTGATAATAGGAAAGCATCTCCATGATCCCAGCAGGGGTGCAGGGCAGAAAATCAAACTCCCCGATCATCAGTTTGCCCACATTCACCGGATGGAAGCAGTCCACGTCCTTGTCAGGCCGAATGGCGTTGAGCACCGCTTTTTCATCAATGTGAGAGGGCAGCGGCAGTTGGGTGAGGATTCCATGAATGCGGTCATCGTTATTGAGCCGCTCCACCAGTGCCAGCAATTCCTCCTGGGTGGTTTCCTGGGGCAGCGCATACTTTTCAGAATAGAATCCCACCTCCTGGCAAGCCAGTTCCTTGTTGCGCACATAGACCTGGGAAGCCGGATCGTCTCCCACAATGATGACCGCCAGCCCGGGCTGGATTCCCTTGCGGACCAGTTCCTCGGTTTCCCGCCGAATCCGTCCGCGCACACTGGTGCTGACTTCTTTTCCACTCATCAACTGTGCCATTACGACTCCTCCTTTGACTGATCTGCCTGCTGTGCTTCCCGTTCCGCCTGTTCCATCTCGTCAGCCAGCTGTTCCAGCGCACTGCGTTCCCGCTGGATCTCAGGCTGTGCCGGCTGTTCTTCCACCGGCTGAGCAGCCAGCGCGGGTTCCCATTTTTCCCAGGGCAGCCCCTTGCCCTGTGTCAGCCGGCGCCGCAGCCAAATCAACAGTGCCAGTCCGGCAACCACCGACAACGCCGCCACCAGCTGAGATACCCGCAGACCAGTGCCAAAGAAATACAGACTGTCAGTGCGCAATCCTTCAATGAAAAACCGCCCGAATCCGTACCACACTGCATAGAGCAGGGCCACTTCCCCGTCGTATTTGCGCTTGTCGTAGTACTTGTGCAGCAGCAGAAACCCAATGAGATTCCACAGCGATTCGTAGAGGAAGGTGGGATGAACCATGGTACGCTGGCCATCCACAGTGATCTCCATCCCCCAGGGCAGGCTAGTGGTGCTGCCAAAAGCCTCCCGGTTGATGAAGTTGCCCCAGCGGCCAATGCACTGGCCGATCATAAAGCCCAGCGCCACCAGGTCAAACATCTTAAACAGCGGCACCTTTTTTCTCCGGCACATCCAGGTGCCAAACAAGAAAGCACCAATGATGCCACCGTAAATGGCCAAGCCTCCATGCCATACCGCAATCACGTCGTACAGACTGTGGTACAGACTGGGGTAAAAAATCACATAATACAGCCGGGCACACACCAGCGCTACGGGAGTGGTCCACAGCACCACATCCAGCATAGCGTCAATGTCCATCTTTTCCTTTTTAGCCCGCCACACCGCGTATGTAAGGCCCAGCAGGAACCCCACTGCTATGATGATTCCATACCAGTAGATGTCCTTGCCCAGCACCGAAAAAGCCACCCGGCTGGGATTGAAACTGAGTCCCAGCCCGGGGAAGGCGATCACATTGCTTTCCATTTCATTCACATCCTTTGCTTCACACCGGCCGGATGACCGACAGCGCCATCTTGCTTTCCACAAACAGTTCCCGCATCAGGGCCATACATTCTTCATACTGAATGTCATCAAATACATCCACAAAATCAAAGAGAGAGGCTCCCAGCAAATGATAGGTGACAAACAAATTGGCAATGTTGTCCACCGAGTTGAATTGCCGCACCGCCAAAGCATACAGCGATTTTTTGCAGCGCTGGAACAGCGCGTGGTTATCCGCCTGCATCATGCGCTGCAGCTCTTGCATCACCCGCGCCTGCACTGCCTGAGGGTCACGACTTTCGCCCCCCAGCATAGCCACGCCGAATCCTCGACCTGCCATATATTCGCTTTCAAAGCCACTGTTCACCAGGCCGTCCTGATACAGAGATTCATAGAGAGAGCTGGCCTTCCCCGCCAGCATTTCCAGCAGGATGTTGACCATCCACTCCCGCTTGACAGCTTCCCTGCCCTGCCACACACAACCGGTATCCTTAAAGCCCAACCGGAACAGCGGAGTGGACACAGGAAGAGCCTGTTCCACCAGCGGCCGGGAGATCTCCTCCGGTTCCTGCCAGTCTTTGCATTCCACTTCCAGTTTGGGGGCGGGTTTGAGCACCTTGTCGCACACCGCCAGCACATCCTGAGCCTGTACGTCCCCCACCACACACAGCACCATGTTGTGCAGGTTGTAAAAGGTGTGGTAACAGTCATACAGCGTTTCATGGGTGATATGGGAAATGCTCTCCACTGTACCTGCAATGTCAATGGCCACAGGATTTTTCTGATACAGAGCTCCCAGCAGGTTGAACATTACCCGCCATTCTCCATCGTCATCATACATACGGATTTCCTGGCCGATGATCCCCTGCTCTTTTGCCACACTTTCGGCGGTGAAATAGGGACGGGACACAAAATCCACCAGAATTTCCAGACTTTCCATCACCTGATCGGTGGCGGAAAACAGATAGGCCGTCTTGTCAAAGCCGGTGAAGGCATTGGCGCTGGCACCGGTGGCCGCGTACTTTTCAAAAGCATTGCCATCCTCATTGTCAAACAGCTTGTGTTCCAGGAAATGAGCAATCCCGTCAGGAATCTGCCGGTACTCCTTTTCTCCCGCCAGACGGAAGGCATTGTCCACACTGCCAAAACGGGTGGCAAACATGGCATAAGTTTTGTTGTATCCCTTCTTGGGGATCACCGCCACCGTCAGTCCGCTCTTGTGCTGATACAGCTGAATCTCCTCACCCAGCCGTTCATTGGTCAACTTTTGCATCAGTGGTTCGCCTCCTCTCCCTGCAACACATGGGTGATCTGCAGCTGAATGTGGGCGGCTGCCTGAACCGCCTGCTCCCGGGTGACCTGCATCACCCGCCCGATATACTCCTGCTCATCCAGCGGATGGCTGGCCATCTGTTCACTGAGCAAAAACTCTTCCAGATGCGCCGGGCTGTCCTGCTGGGAACGAAGAGCATTGACCACACTCTTCTGGGCCGCCAGGAATTCTTCTTCTGTCACCTGTCCCTGCTGCAGCTGTTCCAGCTGATGCAGAATTTCGGCGGTGGCCACTTCCAAGTTGGCCTGCTCAATGCCGCTGTATACCAAAATCTGGCCGTTGGCTTTGGAGTACCGGGCCGCGGCGTAATAACACAGAGACATTTTTTCCCGCACATTCATAAACAGCTTAGAAGTGGGACCGCCGCCATATACCGCCACAGCCATCAGCATGGGAAAGTACAGTGGATCGTCCACAGTGATTCCGGTGGTCATACCCATGGTCACCTTACACTGTGCCAATGCCATGGTTTCGGTCACCTGTCCCTTTTGCCCCTGGCTCACATCCACCGGCTGGGCCTTCATTTCCAATTCCACACTGTGCAGGTCGCCAAATCGGGCCTCCAGCTGTTTTGCCATCTCCTCAGGCTCCATACTGCCCACATACACCACTTCAATCCTGGATTGGGTGAGCCACTTCCGATAGTGCCGGTATAGATTGTCCGGAGAGATGACTTCTCTCTCCAGCACCTCCGCCTCGCCCAATTCACTGAGCGCCCAAGGTGTTCCCTGTGCCATCAACGCAGTGCAACGATCTACGCCGTACAGCATCTTGTCGTTTACTCGAGAGAGGATCTTCTCCCGCAGGTTGTTTTTCTCCAATCCTAAAATGGTGGGGTCAAATCCCTCTCCCTGAGTCATGGGATCCAGCAACACATTCCGCAGCACATCCAAGCAGCGTCCACTGATGTCCTCTCCTTCCAGCGCAAACCGATTTTTGAGAAAACTCAGGGTAAAGCCAGTGGATTGATAGGCTCCACGCTTACGCACCGAAGGCTGCAGCCGGGCGCCATATAATTCCTCCAACGCCATGTTGAGCCCCTTTTGTCCGCCATAGGTGCGGCAGCCCGCCGCCAATACATAGGGCAACAGAGCATTCTGGGTGTTTTCTTCCGCCCGCAGAGGCCGGGTCATGGAAATGCTGAGAAACTCGGTTTTGAACCGGTCACCGGGAATGACATGCAGATGAATTCCGTTGTTGAGCTGAATGGATGGCAATGCAGATTCCTCCTCACTTATCCAGATTGACGGTAATTTTCACCAGATTGTTGTCGGTTTTGAAGTTTTCGCAATTGTAAATAAACAGTACATCGGTACAGCCGCTCTGGTCAATGAGCTGCCGGGCATCCCCGTTGAAATACCGCATATCCAGCATATAAATATCCTGGTAATGGTTGGCCAGGAAGGGCACCAGCGCGTGGGCATAGGAATCCTTGATGACAAACAGCTTTTTCCCATTCTGATTGGAAGAAGCAATGTGCACGTAGGAGTGGTTGCCGTCCAAAAACACGCTGTACTTGTCCTTGGTTTCCAGCTTATCCATGGCATACAGCCCCTCCATGGAACCGCCTTCTCCCAGGAATTCCACTGTGTAGTTCATCTGCTCCTTGGGTATATACGCTTCAATGGTATCAGCCGGGAAACTGGGCAGAGTAGCTTTGCTCCACAGAGTACCGTAGAATTCATCGCTCAGTTTCTCCACCTGGAAATCGTCCATTTCATAAGGTGTAAAGCCCAGGGCATCCCCCAACTGGGTATAGGCCAGATAAGCGCCATAGGTAGTCCAGTGATGGTCGGTACGGTAGTATACCTGCTGCTCCTCCTTGTGAGCCCGCAGTTCTTCGGTAGGATCAATCACCGTCACTCCGCTGCCGTCCAGTCCCTCTTTGACCCGCTGCATCAGCTGCAGCTGCTGATCGGTGTACGCATGGTCGGGCAATTTGTCCTGCATGATTTCAAACGAAGTGGGAGCCAACAGGAAATCCACCTGATAGGTCCCCAGTTCAGCCAGCTTCCGAATAGCCTCGATGTTGTTCTTTTCCACCTGGGGATTAAAGGTGGAGGGATCCGCCACTTCCGCCGGAATCTGAATCAGATAATTGTCCTTGCCGAAATAAGTACCTTTATTCTCTGTTTTGAACAGCGCTTTTTCCATTACGGCCTTGAGGGAAATAAAAGTGTCCCGCATCAGGAATTGATCGGAGATGTACTTGTCAATCTTCTCCCCATATTTGCCCTCCAAAAACTCGTCCATTTTGAATTCGGGCATCTGCTGCAAGGTACGGTTTTCATTTTCCGAAAATTCCTTGGAGGGAGTGAGGGCATTGACAGTGCTCACCGCCACCAGACCCACACAAAACGCAGTGGTAATTACACGGTTGGCCAGCCGGTGGCTGGGCTTCTTTTCTCTTCTCATACAAGGTTCCTCTCTTTCATGTCAAAAACGGAAATACAAAAACGGATTGTAGGCGGAGTCCACCAGATAGGCCACACAGGCCACAAACAGCACCACCGACAAAAGCGGCCGGAGCACATACAGACTGCGCTGGGTATAGGCCCGGAAAATCTCGCGGGGCCAGGGCAGACTGGCCACAATAAGAATGACCAGCATCACCAGATTGCCACTGATATAATAGAGGAAGCGATCATCCACCAGCGGCGCGCCACTCAGGCCAAACATCACCTGCAGATAGGAGAGCAGGACATTTAGATCCTCGATGGCAAAAATAGCCCAGCCCACAATGACAAAAAACATGGTATAAATCCCGGATACAAAACCGGGCAGTTTTTTGAGAATGGGCAACAGGAATGTTTTTTCAATGACCAGCAGCACACAGTAATACAGTCCCCACAGTACAAAATTCCAGCTGGCGCCGTGCCACAGACCGGTGAGAAACCATACTACAAAAATGTTGAAATACATACGGGGCAGCTTTACCCGATTGCCACCCAGGGGTATGTACACATACTCCCGGAACCAGGTGCCCAGCGAAATGTGCCATCTGCGCCAAAACTCGGTAATGGAACGGCTGATATAGGGGTAATTGAAGTTCTCCAAAAATTCAAAGCCGAACATTTTACCCAGGCCAATGGCCATATCGCTGTACCCAGAAAAGTCAAAGTAAATCTGGAAAGTAAAGGCCACCGCTCCCAGCCAGGCCGTCGCCACTGAAAGCTCTCCCCCATCCATCAGCTTAATGGCATCCCATACATAGCCGATGTTGTTGGCCAGCAGTACCTTTTTGCCCAAACCTGCCATAAAACGCAGCAGACCCTCGGCAAATTTGTCGCAATTCTCCTCCCGCTCATTGAGCTGCAGGGCAATGGTGTTATACCGTACAATAGGGCCTGCAATCAGCTGAGGGAACAGCGCCACATAGGTACCAAAGTCGATGACATTGCGCTGAATAGGAGCCTCCCCCCGATATACATCGATGGTATAGCTCATGGTTTGGAAGGTGTAGAAGGAAATACCGATGGGCAACGCCAAATTCAACAGCGGAATGGAGGTGCCCAGCAGCGCATTGAGATTGGTGAGAATAAAATCGGTATACTTAAAAAAGCACATGATGGCCAGATTGCCCACCACCGATACCGCTACCACCGCTTTCTGCTTTCCTCGCTGCCCTTGGTATCGCTCCAACAGCAACCCATTGCAGTAATCAAAAAAGGTGGAAAACAACATGATAAATACGTACACCGGCTCGCCCCAGGCATAAAATACCAAACTCATCACAAAGAGGACGAGATTTTTCATGCGGGTACCGCGGGCCAGGAAATACAGCACCAGCACCACCGGCAGGAAATAAAACAGGAACAGCAAACTTGAAAAGACCATCTACCTTTACTCTCTCCTTTTATGTATAGGGTCCTGCTTTGCCCTTTGAGGGCAAAGCCACCCATATTAATCACAATAGTTGTATTGTACACCTTACATACTCAGGCTGTCAAAAGCTTTTTCGGCTTCTGCGGCATTTTCTGCCACAATGAGCACTGCGTAATCACCTTTGGTCTTCACCACAGCGCTCTGTACTCGTTTGAGTTGTGTTTCATCTCCTTTCCATTTCTCCTCCAATTGCTTTTTACGGTTTTCCAAATCGGTTACTGCTTCCTGCAAATTTGCCTCATCCTTGGCGCGGATGAGAATGATTTCCCGGGCTTCACTGCCATCTGGAGCGGCCTTTACTGCCACCTCTTCATACTTGTTGGCATCAATGCCGTAATCATCCTTCCACATGCTCTCTTCCACATCGGTCAGCGATTGAGCCTCATCACCCACGCCCATCAAAATTCCTGCCATACCATCGGCTACACCTTTGATGGCTTCACCCGCTCCCTGAGTGATGTCCTCCACCATATTTTCAGCGTCGTCCATCATATTTTCACCGGGAGTGGTGGTCTGAGAGGGGCTGTTGGATGGGTCGGTTGTGGAACTGTTGTCATTGCCACAGGCGGTGAGCATCGTTCCGCACAGAACCAATGTCAAAAGAATTGCTGCTGCTTTTTTCATTGTGGATTTCCTCCTGTTACTATAGACGTTTCGGCCTGGGAATAGTTCCCTGTCAAACCGTCCTTTTTTTCTGTGCCTAGTATGTGTCAGACCGCTTTCATCCATGCAGGGAAAAATTCCCGCACATTATAAAAAGGCGGCGAACACTCTGTTCGCCGCCTGCATTGCGGATTATTTTTTATTATTCTGATTAAAAGCCTCTTTGATTTTGTCAAAAAAACTCTTTTGACCAGTGTACTTGCCCTCTGCGGACTTGTCAAATTCCCGCAGTTTTTCCTTTTGTTCGGGAGTGAGATTGCGGGGTACTTCCACAATGACCTTCACATACTGATCTCCGCGTCCCCGTCCCTGCAAATGGGGAATGCCCTTGCCGCGAATCCGGAAAACGGTGTGGGACTGGGTTCCTTCCGGCACCCGATACTTCACCTTGCCGTCAATGGTAGGCACTTCCAGCTCCGCGCCCAGCGCTGCCTGTACAAAGGTAATGGGGAACTCGCACATCACATCCACGCCGTCCCGCTCAAAAATGGGATGAGGACGTACACGAATGGTCACCAGCAGGTCACCCCGAGGGCCATTGTTGGCACCCACATTGCCCTGGCCGCGCAACGAAATGGTCTGACCATCATCAATGCCGGCAGGAATGTTGACCTGCAGTTTTTTGGTCCGCCGCACACGTCCCTGACCGCCACATTTGCTGCAGGGCGTTTTGATAATCTTGCCCTTACCACCGCAGGCGTCACAGGTTCTCATGGTAGCCATGGTGCCAAAGGGAGTTCGCTGCTGATACCGCACCTGTCCTGTGCCGCCGCAGCGACTGCAGGTTTCCGTCTGGGTTCCCTTGGCTGCGCCAGTGCCCTGGCACTCGTCACAGCTGTCCACAATCTGCGCCTCAATTTCTTTGGTCACGCCAAAAGCCGCTTCCTCAAAGGAAATGGTCACATTGGTATTCACATTGGCGCCGCGCTGGGGAGCATTGGCCCGCTGGCTGGTACTGCCAAACCCGCCGCCAAAGCCGCCACCGAAAAAGCTGCCAAAAATATCTCCCAGATCACCCATATCGCCAAAGCCGGAGAAGCCACCGCCAAAGCCGCCGCCCGCGCCAAAATTGGGGTCCACCCCCGCATGGCCGAACTGATCATATTTGGCCCGTTTTTCGCTGTTGCTCAATACTTCATAGGCTTCATTGACCTCTTTGAACTTTGCCTCGGCCTCTTTATCTCCCGGATTGCGATCTGGGTGATATTTCATTGCCAATTTACGGTATGCTTTTTTCAGTTCTGCGTCCGTAGCTCCTTTGGCCACGCCCAGAACCTCATAATAATCTCTTTTTTCTGCCATTCAATCACCCTTTTCTGCCTGTATCTCATAAAAAGGGGCCCTTGTCAGCGCCCCCTTTTCTCCATAATATCCGAAGCAGCCTAATGCCGCTTCGGATATTATATCATATTTCGCACTCCTTGGGAGACGAATCCTCACAGGGAATCGGCTCATTGCTTGTGCAATGTGACAGTTATTACTTGTTGTCGTCGTCCTTGACTTCCTTGAAGTCGGCATCGTAGTACTGCTGGCCATCGCTGGTGGTACCGCTGGCCTGCTGGCCGCCCATGCCGCCCATATTGGGATCAAAACCGCCCTGGGCACCGCCGGCCTGCTGATACATCTTGGCGCTCATGTCCTGGAACAGCCGGGTCAGCTCATCGGTTGCATTCTTGATGGCCTGGGTATCAGTGCCCTTGAGTGCTTCCTTCAGCTTTTCCACTGCTTCCTTCACAGGGGCCTTCTCCGCATCGGACACCTTATCGCCGATGTCTTCCAGTACCTTCTCAGACTGGTACACCAACTGATCGGCCTGGTTGCGCACGTCGATTTCCTCTTTGCGCTTGGCGTCTTCCGCAGCATACATCTCGGCATCCTTCACAGCCTTATCAATGTCTTCCTTGCTCATATTGGAGGAGGACTGAATGGTGATCTTCTGTTCCTTGCCGGTACCCAGATCCTTGGCGGACACATTCACAATGCCGTTGGCGTCGATATCGAAGGTTACCTCAATCTGGGGCACACCTCTTCTGGCGGGAGCGATGCCGTCCAGCATGAACCGGCCCAGAGTCTTGTTGTACTGTGCCATTTCCCGTTCGCCCTGCAGCACGTGAATTTCCACAGAGGGCTGGTTATCAGCGGCAGTGGAGAAGATCTGGCTCTTCTTGGTGGGGATGGTGGTGTTCCGTTCAATCAGCTTGGTGCACACACCGCCCAGAGTTTCAATGCCCAGAGACAGGGGGGTCACATCCAGCAACAGCAGGTCCTTCACGTCGCCGGACAGCACACCTGCCTGGATAGCCGCGCCGATGGCCACACATTCATCGGGGTTGATGCCCTTGTGGGGCTCCTTGCCGATGATCTGCTTCACAGCTTCCTGCACAGCGGGAATACGGGTAGAACCGCCCACCAGCAGCACCTTGTCAACATCATTTACGCTGAGGCCGCTGTCGCTGAGTGCCTGCTTTACAGGGCCCATGGTGGCTTCCACCAGATCGGCGGTCAGCTCGTTGAACTTGGCCCGGCTCAGAGTCATATCCAGGTGCTTGGGACCGGTGGCATCCGCAGTGATAAAGGGCAGGTTGATCTGGGTCTGGGTCATGCCGGACAGCTCAATCTTAGCCTTTTCTGCGGCTTCCTTGATACGCTGCATGGCCATACGGTCGTTGGAGAGGTCAATGCCCTGGTCCTTTTTGAACTCAGACACCAGATAATTCATAATCTTGTTGTCGAAGTCATCGCCGCCCAGACGGTTGTTGCCCGCGGTAGCCAGCACTTCAAATACGCCGTCACCAATTTCCAAGATGGATACGTCGAAGGTACCGCCGCCCAGGTCATATACCATGATCTTCTGCTCGTGGTCCTTGTCCAAGCCGTACGCCAGTGCTGCAGCGGTGGGCTCGTTGATGATTCTCATGACTTCCAGACCTGCAATCTTGCCGGCGTCCTTGGTGGCCTGACGCTGTGCGTCAGAGAAGTAAGCGGGAACGGTGATGACTGCCTGACTCACCTTTTCGCCCAGATAGCTCTCCGCGTCTGCCTTCAGCTTGGAGAGGATCATAGCGGAAATGGCTTGAGGAGTGTAGCTCTCACCATCGATGGTCACCTTGCGGTCGGTGCCCATATCCCGCTTGATGGAAGCGATGGTCCGGTCAGGATTGGTTACTGCCTGACGCTTGGCCACCTGACCCACCATACGTTCACCGGTTTTGCTGAACGCCACCACAGAGGGAGTGGTCCGGGCGCCTTCAGGGTTGGGGATAACAGTGGGCTCGTTGCCTTCCAGCACAGCCACACAAGAATTGGTCGTACCCAAGTCAATGCCAATGATTTTGCTCATAATTTTTTCCTCCTATATTACATGTTGATATGATACAATGTTATTTTTTTACGGCTCAGTTGGCCACCTTGACCATTGCATGCCGCACGATTTTATCGCCGATGCGATACCCTTTCTGGAAGACTTCCACAATGGAGTTTTCCTCCAGGCCTTCTTCTTCCACATGCATTACCGCATTGTGAATGGTGGGGTCAAAAATTTCGCCCTGCTGGCCAAAGGGTTCCACACCCAAAGCTGCCAATGCATCTGTGCACTGCCGCAGCAGCATTTCCAAGCCCTCCCGTACGGGACCTTCTTCCTGCTGTCCGATGGCAATGCCCAAATTGTCCAGGATGGGGAGCATGCCCTTGACACTCACCGCTTTGACTTCCACTGTCAGGCTTTCCTTTTCCTTTTGGGTGCGGCGCTTGTAGTTGTCAAACTCCGCAGCTTGACGGAGGTATTTGTCTTTCATGGCCGCCACATCCTGGGTTGCCTGCTCCAGTGCCGCCTTCAGACCTGCAATTTCCGCTTCAGGAGTCATTTCCTCCTGCGGCTCCTGGCTTTCGGCCTGTTCCGCAGTTTCCTGCTGCACTTCCAGTTCTTCTTCGGGCTGCTGTGCGTCCTGCCGGTTTGTTTCCCTATCCGCCATCTTGCTCCTCCTTATCTTCCTGGGCAGGTGCGCCCAGCTGTCTGTTCAAATTCTTTACAAAGTACTCCAAACTGGTGATGGCCTTGGCGTAATCCATTCGTGTGGGGCCAATGATTCCGATAAATCCATCGGAGTGCTGACCCGTATTGTATTTACACACGATGATGCTGGCATCCTTGGTTTGCAGTACTCTGCTTTCGTCACCAATGAGTACCGTAGTTTCCTGCTCTGGCGCGGCGTCTTCAAACAGATCGCCCAACAGCCGTTTGTCTTCCATCAGACTCAGGAAATCCCGCACCTTATCCACATCCTGATATTCCGGATACTGGAGCATCTTGCGCACACCGGCCAGATGAATGTTGTCGGTGTCCATCTCATTGATGGCATCCGCGGCAAACCGCAGAATGGGCATGACCACATCCTTGTTTTCTCCCATGGCGGTTTCCAGAGAGAGAATGCTCTCCATGGAAATGGCATTGGCCGGTTTATCGGTGATTGTCAGGTTGAGGAAGTGGCGCAGCATGGAGAGATTGTCAGGCTTCATGCCTTTTTCCACCCGGAACATCCGGTTTTTGGTAGCGCCTTCGCTGGTGACAATGACCAACAGGAAGTTGTGTTCATCCACCGGAACGATCTCCACTTTTTTGATGACGCTTTTGTTCACCGCCGTGGAAACCGCTACAGAAGTGTAGCCAGTAAACTGAGACACGCAACCCGCTGCATAGGAAATGATGCGGTCCAGCTCATTGAACTTCACCCGCATGGCCTCTTTCATGGCCTCCATCTCCCGCATGGAGAGCTGGTATTGCTTCATTAAGGTATCCACGTAAAAACGATATCCCAGATGAGAGGGAATCCGCCCCGCCGAAGTGTGAGGCTGTTCCAGCAATCCCATTTCTTCCAAATCCGCCATTTCATTGCGAATGGTAGCAGGAGAAAGATCCAATTCTTTGTGCTTGGAAATGGTTCTGCTTCCCACTGGCTCGGCATTTTCAATGTACGACTCAATGATGGTGCTCAGAATTTTTTTCTTCCGATCGCTCAGTTCCATTTCCTCACTTCCTTTCTGTGTTAGCACTCTAACACACCGAGTGCTAACAATATTAAAGTACCACTCGTTACCCATTTTGTCAAGATTTTAAGTGTAAATACTTTATGAATAAAAGTTGCAGGATTTATGAACGAAAAAAAGAACACAGCGGGTAACTGTGTTCTTTATGTTTTCATTTTTTCAGCCCCCGGTCCCGGAAAAAAGTTTCAAAGTCCCGTTTCCACAAAGCCTCTCCTTCCTTGGTAAAAAAGCATCCGGGTACACCACCCTTGTCTCGGTGATGTGCCACACAGGCACAACAAACACCATGGTTTTTGCATTCCACATTGGTACAGGTGCAGGGTCGTTTATTCAGGCATCCCATATTCATCCCTCGCTTTTTCTTTTAGTATAGCAAAATTTTCTCACATTTTCCAGTCCTTGTAAAAAATCATTTTTTATGAAAAAAAGTGTTGACAAATCTCTCCATTCTTCGTATAATAAATAGCGTTGACGGCACAAATCCTCAACCAAATCAAATACGCGGATGTGGCGGAATTGGCAGACGCGCTAGCTTCAGGTGCTAGTGGTGGCAACATCGTGGGGGTTCAAGTCCCTTCATCCGCACCAATCACTGTGGACAAAATGTCCACAGTGATTTTTTTATGTCTAAATTTCCCTACACATTGATGCTCCAACTTTTCTCCTATGCATTGTTGCCAAAAAATTCTTCCCCCCATTGCTGCTCCATACCCCATTGCCGGGCCGCCAAACGAATCCTTTCTTTTTCCTTTTCATTTACAGGGGTTTCAAATACTCGAGCATGTGCCTGTGTCAGATTTTTCAAAATGGTTTCTTCTTCTTCCTTCATCCACTGTACACTGATTTGCGCAGTCTGCTGCAACGCCTGTCTGATACACTCCTGCTGCTCTTCCGGCAGAGAATACAAAAAACCGTAATTGACAACCCCCATTTTCATTTCTGGTGTATCCCATGTCATATAGAGATTGCTTTCTTTTCCTGCAATTCCGCCATAATATGCATCAAACAGACTCACATGAAAAATTTTTTCTTTGGGATCAATGCTCACATTCCATAAATCATTGTAGGGAAACTCCCGCACCGTATGGCCTTGCATCTGCCAATACTCATTAACTGGAGCATTTTGTATGGAGTACACTTCCATATTTTCAGGCAACTGCACAGTGGCCCTCTGATTGGAAACAATCATATCCCAACAATCCACCCAGAGGCCAATACACTCCAACCCTCGTTCTTCCAAAGGCTGAGAGAGCCACTGTTTGTTGTTTTCCCAGAAAGTTTGGATTTCTTTTTCGGACTGAAACTCGTATGGGCAGAAAAACCCCCGATAAGCAGGTACGATTTCAGTAAGTGAGCGAGAGAAAATCCCCATTTCAATGGTTCCCATCTCCACACCACTTAAAAATTCCTCTTCTGTCCCCATGCTGCTCTCCGGATATAACTCCACCTTCAAATTGGCGCAGTCCTTTTCTACCTGTGGGCAAAACACTTCCAGCAGTGCCTTATGCTGCGGATGATAAGAGGGATATTCATACGCCACTTTTAATATGGAAAACTCCTGCTGCATGGAAAGATACTGATACTGTTCTGTACTGGGCAACTCCTCTGTTTTCCACGAAGAGGACGAGCAACCCACACACAGCAATGCAAGAGCTCCCACATTCATTTTCAACCATTTTGTCATTTCTGCTGCAACTCCCTGTATTGACCCGGTGTAATTCCTTCCATTTTTTTGAACGCACGGGAAAAGGTCTGTACGCTGTTGAATCCCACAAGTCCTGCAATCTCTGCCAGTCCTTTTTCGTTGTCCCGCAGCAATCTCTTGGCTTTTTCCACTCTGAGCCGATTGCAATATTCCATTACATTGCAACCCATGGCGTCCTTAAAAATTTTACCACCATACGAAACACTGATTTCCGCCGCATCTGTCACATCCTGCAGAGAAAAATCCTTGTCCAAATGATTTTTCATAAATTCAATCATCATCTCAATCTTTCGAGTGTTTTTCCCCTGCAAATAGTCCGACATGGATTGAGCATATCTATGAATCAACTGTTCTCCCAAGAAAACAGCCGTCTGCCACTTCTCTGTATGAGAAAGATCTTGTAAAAGTTCTTCCTCTTTCTGACGATTTTGGCCATCAGTGGCATACAAACCATAGACTCCATCCAATTCCTTCATAAAAGAAACCCACTCCTGCAGATTACGTTGGTCATCGGGTTGTGCCTGCAGCCAATTGGCATAATCCTCCATGGCTCCATGCAGCTCTTTCTGACTCCGGCTTTTCATCCATTTCATGATCTCCTGTTTCCGTTTTTCATCCCAATAGCACTCAGATTCCTCCCATAGCATTGCTGTGCTGGCTTCCTCCACATTCCCATCGGCTTCGCGCCGCAGCATTTTTCGCATCAGTGATAGATAGGCCTTCCGAATACCATCCCAACCGCTGCAAGGACCCGTAATCCACAGAAAACCAATCTCTTCCCCAACGTTTTCCCGTACCCAGATTTTCAGTTCCTTCTCCTCGATCTGAGCAGAACCATTTTCTTTTTTGCGGACCACACCAGCCACCACATTTTCACTGACTGCGCACCAACTCATCTCTGTGCACCATGACCTGCCTGCGTTGTATAAATTTTCCTGTCCTTTTTCTGCGCGTCCCGGCGTTACACACAGTACCACCCACGCCGGATTTTTGCCTCTGCCATCCATCCAGCTCAATGAGCTTTCCCCCACCGATACATTGGGAACCCCTCTGAGAATCTTTCGCAGCAAAAACGCATCCTTATAATTTTGCAGTTCATGATTGGCTCTTCTCAAATTTTTATTGTCCTGCAAAAGTCGATCGTACGTCTGATCCAAAATGTGATATTCTTCCAACAGAATTTTTCTGGTGGACTTGGTCTGCCCTGGCATATCCACACCGATGCCTTTGATCATATTTGCCAGAGGCGTATACAAATAGGAAGCAATCACGTACATGCCCAAGGACAACACCAAAAAGGCCATGCTGGCCACAAAGCCGGCTAACACCGCAACTTTGCGGGTTTTATTTTGTACCACTCCTTCTGGTACAGCATAGACAAACTTACAACCTGAATACGGGGAGGTAACATATGTAAAAACTTTTTTATCCCCCTCATAAGGGCCAGTCCACTGCCCTTCGGTAGACATGAGAGGAATTTGTTCCTGTAATGCCTCTGCCTGAGCAGGTCCGGCCAGCAATTCTCCATACCGATTAAAAATCCAGATTTCTCCCTCCTGATACTGCATATGGTTGATCAGTTTCTGGTAAATTTCATCCACAGAATAATTGACCACAATGGCCGCTGACTGATCCCACGTGGTATAGGGAACCCGGCACAACACAGTAAAATAACGTCTCGTCCCCAGTTGAGGATGAATCACCTCTCTGGCATAGTCAAAATATTTCACACCCAATGGAACCTGCTGTAGTGCTTCCATCCAGTCAACATCATAAAAGGCGTCCGCTGCATACAGCTCTCCCGCCGAAGAAATGATGAGATTTTTACGCTGATTGTAATAATAGACATTGGACACATAGGGGGTGGTCACGGCGAATTCATACAATTCCTTTACCATGGGCTGTGTGGTGTCCAGTGCTCCGTCCACATCAATTTCCAATCCAGTGTTATACGTCATGTGAATGAGGGAAGATTCACGGCTCAACTGCTGAAGCTGTTTTTGGCTCTGGCTGATAAAGCTGTCGTGGAGCTGTACGGCTTTTTGCAAAATATACAGATTGTGTTGGTGGTTCTGTTCCCCAATGCTGCGGGTAGATGCTTGATATACAATGAGAAAGGCTGCTACAAATGGCACAAATGCCGTCACAATAATGATGGCCCAAATTTTGTACAAGCCTTTTCTTTTTTTCATCATTTTCACTTCACCACCAAATCTGCCAGTCATTTTTGCATTTTTCTCACAACAAAAAGTGTAAAACATTCAAAAAAAGCATATTTTTGATTTGCCAATCTCTCTCAAGATTCACCAAAACCAAGATTGCCCATTTACTTTTTTCCATGCAAATTCTACAATGAACCTGTATTCCGGATACCAGTGAAACGCATCTGTCGCTTTCCTGTTGTACTTCAAGTGTAATCCATTTGTCCGCATTTGTAAAATGTGAAAAAGGAGAATTTGTTATGAAAAAGGAATTTACCCGCAAGATGATCGCTTGTGCCCTTACACTTTCTCTTGCAGCACTGACCATAACTTCCGGTTGCAGTTCTACTGACCAAAATAATACAGATCCCTCTTCTTCCACCTCTACTTCTTCTTCGGGGGAAAATATCAAACTTCGACTGGGCCATATCCAGCCAGTGGAACATTTGAACCACATCGCCACTACTTATATGTCCGATCTGGTGAAAGAGCGCACCAATGGCTCTGTCATCATTGAAATCTATCCCGCTGAAACACTGGGCGTGGAAAAAGAAATGGCCGATGCCATTTCCATCGGCGGATTGGACATGTTCTGCTGTTCCGCTTCCCAATTCACCTTGAAATATGAACCCATGTCCATTTTCGAAGGCCCCTATATCTTCCGGGACCGGGAACATGTAAAAAAGGTATATGAAAGTGAGATTATGGACGAGCTGAACGAAGGATTGGCCAAGACCTGCAATGTACGCAGCATTGCCCAGCTCTACTACGGAACACGTCACACCACCACTTCCACTGTAGCAGCCAAAACACCGGCTGATTTCAATGGCGTGAAACTGCGTGCCCCCAACACTCCCATTTTCATGGACACCGTCAACGCCATGGGCGCTGTGGCCACTCCGCTGGCTTACGCGGAAACCTACCTGGCCCTCCAGCAGGGTGTGGTAGATGGTCAGGAAAATCCCGCATCTGCCATTGCCAGCATGAAATTTGACGAGGTGCAAAAATATCTGATTTTGACCGCGCACATGATTCAAATCAACCATATTTTCCTGGGTGAATTGACCCGTCAGCAGCTTTCCGACGAGGTAGTGGACATCATCGAAACAGCTGCCACCGAAGCCACTGAAAAGTACAATGACGAAGCCTATAAAATTGAAGATGATCTTTTGGCCCAGCTGGGCGAAACCATGACCATTGTGGAGCCCGACCTGGATGCATTCCGGGAAGCCTGTTCCTCCGTATATGAAAAATATGAAGATGCCTGGGGCGAAGGCATGGTTGAAAGAATTCAAGCAATTCAGTAATACTTTTCCTCCTGGAAGCTCGCCGTCTGCCATCAGATGGCGGGCTTCTTCCTCAACACAATCTTGGAGGTGCTCTTTATGAATTTCATTAAAAAAATTTCCGATCTCTATTTGACCATTTTGAAATACTTTTTGGAAATTGTCTTTGGCGGAATGGTTTTGCTGGTATTTGCCCAGGTGGTGGCACGCTTCCTTTTCAACCGTCCCTTTGGCTGGTCTGATGAACTGGCCTGCCACATGCAAACCATCATCCTATTTGCCGGCCTGGCCTACTGCGTATACAAAAAAAGCCACACAGAAATGGTCATGTTTTACAATCTCATGCCATCCTGGGGGCAAATTCTCTGTTCCATTGTGGGAAATGCCATTATGCTATACTGCATGATCGTTTTCACACAGGCGTCTTTCACCTTTATGCAGCAGCAGCATGTCCCCTCTCCTAGCATGGATTGGCTGATGCTTCATTGGATTTACAGCATCATTCCCTTTGGCTCCATCACCTGTTGCCTGTATATCGCCGGTGACTTGATTCGCAGCATCTGTCGGCTTTTCAAAAAGGGGGAACATAAATCATGTTGACATTTTTCCTCAGCTTTTTCATTTTTATGATCATTAAAATCCCCATCGGATTTGCCATGCTATGCAGTAGCTGTCTGTACATGCTGGCCAATCAGGAGAGTATGATGATCATGGTACAGCGCGTATTGGCCGCCCCCAATTCCTTCACCATGCTGGCGGTTGGATTCTTCATCCTCACCGGCAACCTGATGAACACCGGTGGTATCACCTCCCGGATTTTTGACTTTGCACAAAAGCTGGTGGGGCATCTCACTGGCGGTATCGGTCATGCCATCGTGGTGGCCAGTATCATTTTTTCCGGCATGTCAGGTTCGGCCGTAGCGGAAGCCGGCGGACTGGGACTGATTGAACTGAAAGCCATGAAGGACAACGGCTACGATGAGGATTTTTCTCTGGCTCTCACCGCTTCGTCTTCCATCATTGGGCCCATCATTCCTCCTTCGGTCCCGGCGGTGATTTTTGGCGTAGCTTCCGGCGTATCCATCGGACGGCTGTTTTTAGGCGGTGTGGTCCCCGGATTGCTCATGGGACTCACACTTTCCATCATGGTGTATCTGTTTGCCAAGAAGCACAAATATCCCCGGCCCCCTCGTCCCGCCCTTTCTGAAATGTGGAAATCCTTCTGCAACGCTTTTTTGCCTCTGATGACCCCTATCATCATCATTGGCGGTATGATGTTCTCCATTTTCACTCCCACTGAGGCTTCGGTGGTAGCGGTGGTATATGCTCTGATTTTGGGGCTTTTGTCCCGAGAATTGACCTTCTCTGATATTCCGGACATTCTGGCTGAGAGCATTGAAGCCACGGTCAGCATCCTTTTCATGGTAGGCTGTTCCAATATTTTTGGCTGGGTCATCGCCACCACCCAAATGGCTCAGGCTTTGGCCAGCTGGTTCAGCACCTATATCAGCAGCCCTATTGTGGCCTTGCTTTTGATCAACCTCTTCCTTGTCATTCTGGGCTGCTTTATGGAAACTTTGTCCGCCCTGGTGATTCTGGTGCCCATTTTGATGCCCATTATCACCCCTCTGAACATCGACCCTGTCCACTTTGGCATTGTGGTCATTCTGAACCTGATGATCGGACTTATGACCCCACCTGTCGGCATGGTTCTCTATGTACTGTCCAACATTTCCGGCGTCCCCTTTGAACGGATTGGAAAGGCCTGTATTCCCTTTATCGGTGTCATGTTCCTGCTGTTGCTGGTGATTACCCTCTGCCCGCCTCTTTCCACCGCTCTGCCCAATCTATTCTTCAACACATAACAGAGGAGGATTTTCCTATGAAACTGGACATCATTTTGCGAAACGGGACTCTGTTTACCGGAGATTCCCAGCCTCTCTTCCGGGCCGATCTGGGAATTGCCGGCCGTTACATTGAATCCATTGGCGATCTTTCGAATGAACATGCGCCCATTGAAATCGACTGTTCTGATTTTGTGATTACCCCGGGCCTGATTGATTTTCACATTCATCTGTTTGACGAGGGCTCCGATCACGGTACCCGGCCCGATGTGGTGCTTCTTCCTTCAGGCGTCACTTCCGCTGTGGAAGGCGGAACCTGCGGCGTATGTACCTATCGTTCCTTCCACAAATTCATCATTCCCAACACCTTTGCCTCTATCAAGAGCTATCTCAACGTGTCCTCTACCGGAATTCTCACCTACATGTTCCATGAAAATCCATCACCTCAATACTATGAGGAAGAAAAAATTTTGGACATGGTGGCACAATATCCAGAAATTATCGCCTTAAAGCTTCGGCTCAGTCTGGATCTGGATCCCCATATGACAGCGGAACCGCTGGAGCGCTCTCTTCGTATGGCGGAAAAGGCAAAGGTTCCCCTGGTGGTTCATGTAACCAATCCCCCCATCCCCTCAGAGGACATCCTGTCCCTGTTGCGGCCGGGAGATGTGTTCTGTCACTGCTTCCATGGAAAGGGAAACACCTTGCTCAATGAGCGTGGCACTTTGAAAGAAGCCGCATGGGCGGCTCGGAAACGGGGTGTCATCTTTGACGCATGCAATGGCCAGGCCAATTACAGCCACCAAGTTGCTCAGGCAGCCATTGCCGAGGGATTTTATCCCGATGTAATCAGTACCGATATGAGCCGTATCCCTCATACCATTTACAAAGAACCCGCCATTTCTCTGCCCCATATTCTCTCCAAATACCTGGCATTGGGTATGGAACTGCCGGATGTTCTGCATCGTGCCACCACCGCACCGGCGTCTTTGGCAAAGTGGACCGATCGGGGCAAATTGCAGCCGCATATGCTGGCGGATATCAGTGTCTTCCAGCTGGTCAATCGGCCTGTACAATTCTATGACTTTGCCAACAATGTTCTTAGCGGAGAGCAACTGCTGGTACCCCAGGTCACCATCAAAGAAGGGACCATTTACTACCGTCAGCTGACAACTTTTTAAGTGCATACCGCAAACAGCCGGACCTTATGGTCCGGCTGTTTCTGTTTCTTTGGAACGAATGATGGCCCGACTGCCCAGTCGGTTCATGGAACTGCCCTTCTGATTGTTTTGATGAATCAATTCCGCAATTTGACCGCTGGTCTGCTCCACTTCTTCCCGGAAGGCCTGAGCGGAAACCCGCATGGCACCATGCCCCAGAATAATCAGCTGTTCCAGATTATCTGAGGTGGCCACCCGCACTCGATGCTTTTTGCCCAATTCATAGGTGGCTTTTTCAATATAGGCATCCGCGGTTTCCGCCTCTTTGGTGAAAACCACATGGATATTGTGATACTGCATCACCTCGCCTACCCCTCTGGGCACTTTGTATGCGTCAAATACCAAAATCACCCGGCACTTGCGAAACCCCTGGTAATTGCACAAAATATCCATCAGCATTTGTCGGGCAGAAGCCACATCCTGCTGAGCGATTGCCCGCAGATCCTCCCAGGCAAACAAAAGATTATATCCATCCACCAGCAGATACTCCGGCCCTTTGGGCTCCCAATTGTGAGGCGACTGTGCCTGCTCCCTCTCCGGGCTGGGCGGCGCCTGAAAATCCCGCCGTTTCACCGGTCCATAGGTTCTTTCAAAAATAGCCTGCAATTCCGCCTCTTCTCCGCCCCAGTTCCGGGAACGCGCGGGAGCTGGCGCAGTGTGTGATGGCAATGGCTCTTCCTCTTGGGATTTCCAGGCCCACTCCAGATGCATATGCTCCTCCACCTGATCCCATGGAACCACATACCCCGCTCCATGGGAACAAAATACAGAATCAGCCGGATTGTCCACATCCCGATCACAGTCATAGCCCAACGCTTCTATCACCTCATCGGCATTGTGGCAAGAAGCATATCCCTCCACCGTACAGGAAAGGCGCCCCCTTCCTTGGGTATAGGCTGCCACCTCTCTGGAATATTCCCGCATGGTGGCCACTGGGGCCCTTCCTTTCAAAACAGACCGTTCTCCCTGCACCTGCGGCGGCTGCATCTCTCCGCCCATCCGCTGAATGTCCGTCATGGCCCGGCCCACACATTCCTGAGGGACATCCAATGAAAAGGCATACCAGGGCTCCAGCAGCAGGCTTTCCGTCCGGCGCAATCCTTGCCGCACTGCCCGATAGGTGGCCTGCCGAAAATCGCCTCCCTCTGTGTGTTTGGTATGGGCCCGTCCGGTGAGTAGCGTAATTTTCACATCGGTGAGAGGGGAACCGGTGAGTACACCTACATGGGTCTTCTCAGCCAGATGGGTCAGAATCAGCCGCTGCCAGTTCCGATCCAGCACATCCTCACTGCACCGGCTGGACAGCCGAATGCCACTGCCCCGCTTTCCCGGCTCCAGCAGCACATGTACCTCCGCATAATGCCGCAACGGTTCAAAATGCCCCACCCCTTCCACCGGCTGTGTGATGGTTTCCCGATACAAAATCCCTCCGGCGCCAAAGGTGATGTCCCAACTGAACCGCTCCCGCACCATCCGCTGCAGCACTTCCATCTGCACCTCGCCCATGGGCTGCAGATGAATTTCCCGCAGGGTTTCATTCCATACCAGGTGCAGCTGTGGATCTTCCTCTTCCAGCTGCCGCAGCTGTTTCCATGCGGTATGAGATTCCACCCCCTGGGGTAGCTGTACCTGATAGTGCAACACCGGTTCCAACACCGGCGGTACCGAGGAGAGTTCTGCGCCCAACCCCTGCCCGGGCCAACTGTGTTCCAGGCCTGTGACTGCGCACACCATCCCCGCCGGCACCTCCTGTGCCAACTGAAATTTACTCCCGGAATACAAACGGAGCTGATCTGCTTTTTCCTCTCCCTCCGGTCCTGCCAGTACATCCTTCACTCGCAGGACTCCTCCGGTCACTTTGAGATGGGTGAGACGTGCTCCCTGGCTGTCCCGGGAAATTTTATACACCCGGGCGCCAAAGGTCTCCGGCCAACAGGGCTGGGGAGCATACTGTCCCAATCCGTCCAACAGGGCCTCTACCCCTTCCAGCCGCAGCGCCGACCCAAAATAACAGGGAAAGACCTTTCTCTGGCTCACCAGCCGCCGCACTTCCGCCTCCGGCAGGCTTCCATCCGCCAGATAGTGCTCCAACGCCGCCTCATCCCCCATGGCGGCGGCTTCCTGCCAGTCTGCTCCGTCCATGGCAACACAGCCATCTCCCAGCTGCTCATGCAGCTCTTCCATCACCCGCGCCCGGTCGGCCCCCGGCAAATCCATCTTGTTGACAAAGAGAAATACGGGGATTTGATAGCGCTCCAACAGCTTCCACAAAGTCAGCGTATGCCCCTGCACTCCATCGGTGCCGCTCACCACCAGAATGGCCAGATCCAACACTTGCAGAGTTCTTTCCATCTCAGCGGAAAAATCCACATGTCCAGGCGTGTCCAGCAATTGAACCTCCAAATCTTTCCATCCAAAAGCCGCCTGTTTGGCAAAAATGGTAATGCCCCGTTCCCGCTCCATGGCGTCGGTATCCAGATAGGCATTCTGATGGTCCACCCGTCCCAATTTGCGGATGCGGCCGCTGAGGTACAAGATTCCTTCGCTCAATGTGGTTTTGCCCGCATCCACATGGGCCAATATGCCAACTGTTAATCGCTTCATACCCTACTCCCTGCCTGTCTGTTTGATCTTGCCCTTTATTGTACCACATTTCCCCCTTTGTGAAAACCTACGTTGCCTTCCTTGCCCACTCATGCTACACTGAAAGAAAAAAGTTGTAACCTTTTTCCTCACAATCCGTCTGTCACAGTGAAAGGAGGAATTGCCATGACCGATGAAAGCATTGTGGCACTGTATTGGGCAAGAGATGAACAAGCATTGGTGGAAACCGACCGCCAGTACGGAAGCTATTGCCGTTCCATCGCCTATCACATCCTCTATGATTCGGAAGATGCAGATGAATGTGTCAATGACACCTGGATGCGAGCCTGGAACGCCATGCCTCCTCAGCGTCCCAATCGTCTGTCTGCTTTTTTGGGGCGCATCACCCGCAATCTCTCACTGGACCGATATCGGGCACGCCATGCGCAAAAACGCGTCTCCAATGAATTTCCGCTGATCCTGGAGGAGCTGGAAGGCTGTGCCCCCGCTCCACTGGATACCGAACATATGGCGGAAGACAGAGAGCTGGCTGCCTCCATCAATGATTTTTTGCGGGAGCTTCCTGTCCGGGAATGCAATCTTTTTCTGGCCCGGTACTGGAACGGGCTGTCCATTGCGGAAATTTCCCGCCACTATGGTCTGACCCAGAGCCACGTGAAAACCATACTGTTTCGCTGCCGCAACCGGCTGCGCAGCCATTTGGAAAAGGAGGGGATCACACTGTGAAAGGAGAACGGCTGTTCACCGCCATTGGCCAGGCGGATGAAGAACTATTGGACCGTTATCATCGTTCCCTGGCCCGACAGGTACACCCCTGGCGCCGCTGGGCAGCCATGGCTGCCTGTGCGTGCCTGTTGATTGCCACTGTCCAACTGCTGCCATCCATGATGTCAGGAGGTTCAACTTCCAGTGATTGCAACATGCAGCAATCCACCACATCTGGCGGCGGAAGCGACAGCGGCTCCTCTCCCTCTTCCGGGGAACAAGGAAACGACACGTCCGGAGAAACCAACCCCGGCGATGGCTCCACCTCCAATGGCTCTGAAATCCCCCGTTGGGAAGACCGGAGTCTGACAGAGCGCTTCTCGCAGCTGGAATGGGAGGGCAAGACCTACACCAGCGATGAAGCCACATTGGAGAAAGCACAATTGGGCGAAACACTGGGCCATGCCACCTTAACCGGGTATGATCCTTACACCCAGCAAACCTACCAATGGGAAGCGAAATTGTATGCCATCCAGGGAATCAACCCCCAGTGTGCAGTGGCGGTGTGGTTGGAGGGAGAAGACGCACCTCATCCTTACATCAACAGCTCCTATCGTCCAGAAACCTTAGGGGAGTTCTGTGAAGCACTTTCCCTGCACACAAACCTGGAATTCGGTAGAGTTTGGAAAGATTCCTCCACCCTCGTGCAGGAGGACGCTGATGATGAAGCCATCTGGGCTTTGCTGGACCAGTGGACGGAAGCCCCCAATGAATGGGATGACGCCGATCCACGTTTCTATCCGCTGGCTGTGGACATCGGAGTGGATTTGCCTCTATTGGGCATCCACAATGTCTCCATGGGTGTCACCACCAATGGGTATCTCACCACCAATCTGCTGGCCACCGGAAAGGGATTTTTCATCGGACCGGAAGCCGCAGAGGAACTGATTCAGTTGCTGCTGGATTGAAACAACAATAAAAAGCCGTCCCATCTGAGATGGGACGGCTTTTTGAATGAGCTTTGAAATCAGAACACCATGGCCACCGCTCTGGTGGGTGCGCCCGTAAAGCCCTTGAGCTTCAGTGGGAACGCCATGAGATAGCAGGTGTCATACTCCATCAATTCATCCGGAATATTGAGCTCTTCCAGCAGCCACACTTCTGCTGCCAGCAACACTTCATGGCAGGGTCTACCGGTACCTTCGTACCAACCACCCATGCTGAAGCCATCAATGCCAACACCTTTTACCTTCTTGTTCAGCAGCCATTTGGCTCCTTCTTCATTGAGATACGGCCAATCTTTATAGTACTCGTCGGTAAAGGCCCGCTTTTGACCCCAACCGGTACAAAGCACTACAATGCTGCCTTCTCCAATGCGATCCGCATAGGGTTCCAGCTGTTCCGGGCCAATGCCCTGCGCGGGAGCCAGCTTCCCTCGGAGATCCACCAACACCGCTTCTCCCTGGTACAGATCTACCGGGAATTGATCAATGGTTTTTCCGGTGGGGAAAAAGTGGAAGGGGGCATCCAGATGAGTGCCAGTGTGTACATTCATCTTAATCTGTTCCGCAGTGAATTTATCAGTGGGATACAGCGCCTCATACACCACATCAGTCATCTCATAGGTGGGCCAGCCAGGGCACTTGTCATACACCGGCTGCGACAGATCGTACATCTTTTTGAATGGTACCATTGCTATATCGCTCCCTGCTGTTATGTTGTGAATTGACAAAAATTATTCCTGAACCATAACGGTATCCAAACCGCCGTTGCTCTCCAGTTCTTCGATGTTGTCCTTGGTCACCAGCAGAGTATTTACGCTGATTTCCTTCTCTACGGTTTCGCCATTCATCAGCTTATTGATCTGCTCTGCTGCCAACTGACCCATCAGTACAGGCTGCTGTGCTGCGGCACATGCCATCTGGCCGCTCTTGAGAGCTTCAGGATATTCACTCTGGAAGTCAAATGCAGCGATCATCACATCGGTTCTGCCAGCAGAAGCCAATGCGGTCACAGCGCCCATGGAGGGGTCATCTGCCTGCACAAAAATGCACTTCAGGTCGGGGTAAGCAGTAATCAGGTCCTGAGTAAAGGTTTCGCCTTCCTGACGGTTGTGCTTTTCCATCTGACGGAAGTCCACCTGCTCCAGATTGTTCTTTGCAATACCTTCCTCAAAACCGGCTTTTCTCAGCTGTCCGTTGATACGGGCCTGGTTCAGAGTAATCTGTGCCACCTTGTCGCCGGGCTGCAGCAGAGATGCCACATACTCGCCCAGTTCCTTGGCGCCGCCCTTGTTGTCGGTGATGATAAACGAAGCGTATGTACCAGAGTCAGTACCTACGTCACAAATTACCACAGGCACACCATTTTCTTCGGCCAGAGACAGAACAGCCGGGCAGGATGCGCTATCTACAGGAGAGATGACAATGGCGTCTGTTTCCTTTACAATGGCGTCCTGTGCGTTCTTCAGCTGGGTATCGGCACTATCCTTAGAATCATACACCTGTACTTCCGCATCGGGAGCCAGTTCCTTGGTCTTTTCCTCAATACCGGTAGCCATGTAGCGCCAGAAGGGAATATCCATGGAAGGAGTCAGGTATGCAACCTTGTATGCACTTTTTGCTTCGCCGCCTCCATCGCTGGTACTGGTATCTGTGCTGGTACTGGTGCTGGTATTGCTGTCTCCGCCGCAGCCTGCCAAAATGGACAGGGAGAGCAGTGCTGACAATGCCACAGATGCAAATTTTTTCATGTTTCTTCCTCCTTTAATCCTTATAGAGTCTCCTTTTCTCCTGTATAGTAAACCTTTCGGTTACAGGCTTTATTTGGCCCGCTTGCTGGAAAGCCGTTCGATCAGCACAGCGATGATGATAACCGCGCCTACCGCACTGCCCTGCCAGAAAGGATTGAGACCAATCAGGTTCAGCGCATTACGCAGGAAGCCCACCAGGAATACACCAATCAAGGTACCCCACAGGGTGCCCTTACCACCCATCATACTGGTGCCGCCGATGACCACTGCTGCGATGGCGTCCATTTCCATATCCTTGCCATAGGTGGGGTCTACTGCCATTAGACGGGAAGTCATCAGCCAGCCGGAAGTGGCGGAGAGCAGTCCACAGAACACATAGGCCATCATGGTGTTGAATTTGATGTTGATACCAGATACCCGTGCCGCTTCAGGATTGGAACCAATGGCGTACAGATACCGACCGAATTTGGTTTTCGCCATCACAAAAATGAAAATGGCAAACAGCAACAAAATGAATACCTGGTAGACCGAAATTTGTCCGATCAGTTTTCCCTTGCCCAAAAAACCAAATGCCTCTGGGAAACCAGAACAGGAGTTACCATCCGAAATTACGTAACCCAAGCTGCGGCAAATCTGCATCATGCCCAGCGTTACAATAAAGGCAGGCATTTCCATATATCCCACCAACACGCCGTTGATCAGACCCACTACCAGGCCGATGGCCAGCATAACGCAAATACTCAGCGTGACATTCTGAGTAGATTGTAGCACCATACCACCTACCATAGCGGACAAGCCCAACGTAGCGCCCACCGACAGGTCAATACCGGCGGTTACAATAACCAGAGTCATACCAATGGCAATGATGGCGTTGTTGGACACCTGACTCATTACATTCATCAAATTCTTGGGGGTAAAGAAATACTCGTTGGCAAAGCTCATCACCACAAAAAAGAGAATGAAAATCAGCAGCATAGAAAGCTCTGTCTTAAATTCTCTGGCAGTACGCTGCAACGGTGTGGAAAGTCTTGCCTGTTTTTGTTCTACATTCATAAAATTATGCCCCCTCCTTGATTGTTTCCTGTTCCTGCGCGCCGATGGTAGAATAATATCCAATCTTCTCCTCCGTCGCTTCTTCAATGTCCAATTCCTTGATCAGCCGTCCATCCCGCATCACCAATACTCGATCACTGATGCCCAGAATTTCAGGAATTTCAGAGGAAACCATTACAACGGCAATTCCATTGCTGGCCAACTCTTTGAGGATTGCATAGATTTCCGACTTGGCGGCAATGTCAATGCCTCGAGTGGGCTCATCCACAAACAGCACTTTGGGATTGCACAGAAGCCACTTGGCCAACAACACCTTTTGCTGATTGCCACCACTGAGGCTTCTCACTGGATTGTCAATGTTTGACACTTTGATGTTGAGCTTGTCTATCATTCCCAAGCAACGCTGGTCATCTCCTCGCTGGCTAATCAAAACGCTCTTTGCGGCGGAGAGGAAAGTCAAACAGGTATTTTTCACAATGCTCAAATCCTGCAGCAGACCTTCCTGCTTGCGATCTTCGGAAACAAAGCCCATTTGTGCCTTTATGGATGCGTGAATGTTGTTGGGAGGAAGCAGTTTGCCTTCCAGATATACTTCACCGCGTCCCCGGCGGTCAATACCAAAAATATTGCGAATCAACTCTGTACGCCCAGCGCCTACCAAGCCACTGATGCCCAAAATCTCTCCCGCATGAACCTGAAAACTCACATCCTGTACGAAATTTCGGGTATCGCTCACGCCTTTTACATCCAGCACCACCGGATTGTTCCGCACCTGCTGGCTGGAGTGGGTGCGCTTGCCATACAAATCGTTCACTTCCCGGCCCACCATGGCCTTAATCAGTTCATTCTGGGGCAAAGAAGCAGTTTCAGCGCCCAACAGAATCAGCTTGCCATCCCGCAACACCGTAATGCGATCCGAAATTTCATAAATCTCATTGATTCGGTGAGATACAATGATGAATCCCACCCCTTCCGCCTTCAACTGGCGAACCACTCTGAACAATCCTTCCACTTCGTTGGGAGAAAGCGTAGCAGTTGGCTCGTCCAGGATGATCACCTTGGCGTGCGTGGATACTGCCTTGAGAATCTCAATGATCTGCATCTGTGCCACAGACAAATTAGAAACTTTTTCATATGGATCAATGAAGCTATCCATATTGAAAATCTTCAGCAGTTCCGTGGACTTTTCCACCATGGCTTTTTTATCAATCAGTCCACCATGAAAAAAACTGTTGTCAGTCAAAAACATGTTTTCGGCTACCGAAAGATGCGGCAGCAGATTGAACTCCTGAAACACCATGGAAATCCCTTTGGCACTGGCCTGGCGGGTGTTGTCAAAATGGACTTCTTCACCTTCCAGAAACACCTTTCCCTCTGTGGGAGAGTGAATGCCCACGATCACCTTGGCCAGCGTGGATTTTCCCGCGCCGTTTTCTCCCATGAGAGCGTGGACCTCACCCTTGCGCAACTCGAAATTCACCTGGTCCAATGCTGTCACACCGCTGAACTTTTTGGTGATCCCTGTTGCTTTTAATAATAATTCATCCATCCTTATTCACCTTCTTGTGCAATATGACGATCCCTTTTAATTGTTTTTATTATAGCACTGGTTTCCCTTACTGGAAACCGTCAACCTGTCCCAATGTGCGTGACAATTTTATCTACATCTTACAAATTAGTTGCAGCATTGACACAATTTCGAACAACGGTATTGTAATACTGTTACAAAAACTCTATAGAAAAAAGGATAACAGCGGCACTGTAAAAAGAGACAGCACTGTTGTCATGAATACGCATTTTGAACCAAAAATATGATCTGCTCCATATTTTTCCGCCAATAGTGCAGATGTAGTCCCCACCGGCATACCCGTAAGTAACACCGCCACACCCGTTAAGGTTTGTCCTGCATGTAAGGCTTTCATCACCAGCAGAACAGCCACCGGGAGTGCGATCAGCCGTACAAAACACAGCCTCAGTACTCCCTTATCCACCACTGTTCGAATGTCAATATCCGCCAAAATAGAGCCAATCACCACCATGGAAATAGATGTGGTGGTAGAACCCAAGCTGGTAACAGCGGTTTCCAACACTGGATGAATGGGAATTTGAAACAGCATGCGAATCAAGCCCAGTTCCACCGCGATGATTCCAGGATTTAGCAATACATTTTTCACCCGGGTTTTCCAATCAGCTCGGGTAAACAGGGAAATTCCCGAGGACCACATGAAAATACGCGTGGGGATGATATAAATAGACGCATAAAACAATCCCATCTGTCCATAGGCACTCTCGGTGATGGGCAGCCCGGCAAATCCACAATTGCTGATCAATGTGCCGTAGCGTAGTACGCTTTGCCGTTCAAAGGGGAAATCTCGATACAAGATCTTTCCCAGCACCATGGATACCAAACATACCCCAAACGCCACTGCCAAAGCCACTGCAGCTTCTTTCCAACGCTCAGGAGTCAACTCTTGGTTGAAAGAATGAAAAACCATACATGGCAGCGCAATTTCCAACAAAAATGTAATAAACCCCTGCCGTTCCCGATCACCCAAAAGTTTGCGTTTCCGAGCATATATACCTACCAGTATGTATACGAGCAATACAGACTGAATTTCAGCCATTTTAATAAATTGTTCCACAAAACCCAACTCCCTTTATCAATATTGTGGCATAATCTTTAATCTTTGTCAATTATATTTGTTTATTCTAACAGAATTGATTGCCATCAAACTGACTAAACGCCTAAATATAACCTCCTTTTCTCAGTGGCATTGACAAAACATGGGATTTGCGGTATATTTGATATAACGTTAAATCAAAATTTTTAAGAAAGAGGGTAACGATTATGTCTGGTATTTTAACACTGGCTGGCAGAACCGCTGTGGTTACTGGTTCCGCACAGGGCATTGGCTTTGCCATCGCCAAAATGATGTGCGAAAACGGCATGAAAGTAGCCATTGTGGACCTGAACGGCGAAAAGGCAGAAGCATCTGCACAGGGTCTGCGGGACGCTGGTGGACAGGCCATGAGCGTAGCATGCAATGTATCGGATGAAAAAGAACTGGAAGCCATGATGGCCAAGGTTGCAGAGCACTTTGGCGGCATCGATGTGCTGGTAAACGCGGCCGGTATTCTGGGCAAACATAAAAATATCGCGGAGATGGAACGGTCCGAGTGGGACGCTGTGCTGGGTGTCAACCTGTCCGGTGCCTTCTTCGGCATCCAAAAGGCCCTGCCCTACCTGGAGAAGAGCAAGGCTGGCCGTATCATCAACATTTCTTCTCTGGCCGGCCGGATGGGCGGCTTTGAAACCGCTCAGTGCTATACCGCTTCCAAGGGCGGCATCAACGCCATCACCTATGGCATTGCCCGTCAGCTGGCCCCCAAGGGTATTACCGTTAACTCGGTGTGCCCCGGTACCACTGCTACCGACATCATCAAGGCCTGGACTCCTGAAGCCATTGCGGGACTGGAAGCCAAGATCCCCATGGGCCGTCTGGGACAGCCGGAAGACATCGCCGCTGCTGTTTGCTATCTGGCCAGTGAGGAAGCCGGCTTTGTCACCGGTGTGCTGCTGGATGTAAATGGTGGTATGTTCATGGGCTGAGCCCGGAAAGGAGTCAATCATGGCAAATATGTTTCATTACGGCGTAGCCTGCTCTCTCAATGACGCCAGTGTAGAAGCCCCCATCACTCTGCGCGGACCCATCGAACAGCTGTGTACCGAAGCCAAGGAAATTGGCTATGAAGGTCTGGAAATTCAGCTCCATGATCCCCAGGATTGGGACTGGAAAGCACTGCGCAAAACGACCGAAAGTTATGGTCTGCAGCTGGTGGCCTTCGCTACCGGTCGTGAGATGATGTATGGCCACAATCTGATCAGTGATGATCCCAAGGTGCGTCGTGGCGCCATCGATAAGCTGAAGCTGCACATCGACGCCGCACAGGATGCAGGCACTATGGTGATCGTGGGCTCTCTGCGTACCAAAATCACCGACTGGAGCAAAGCTGACCTGTACATGGGCTATCACAAGGAAGCGGTGTGCGAGCTGGCCGACTACGCCAAGAGCAAAGGTGTGGACATCGTCATCGAAAACATCCTCAGTTACATCAGCAACTACCTCAACACCATGAAGCAGGTAGCTGATTTTGTGCGGGAAGTTCGTGCGGAAGGTCACGACAATGTGGGCATCCATCTGGATACCTACAGCATGAATATGGAAGACAACGACATCGCCCGGGCTGTGGCGTACTGCGGCAAGGAACTGGAATACGTCCACTTCTCTGATACCGCCCGTCTGTATCCCGGTGGCGGCAATGTGGATTTCAAGGCCCACATGAATGCTCTGCTGGATCTGGGCTACAAGGGCTGGGTGGTCACTGAATGTGTACCTCTGCCCACTGCCTATGATTGTGCCAAAAACGGCTTTGATTACATGAAGGCCATGGAAACCATCGTTCGCATTGAACGAGGCTCCTGCCGTTTCTGATTTTCCGTCAATCAAAAAGCCCTTCTTATTACAAGAAGGGCTTTTTCTTATATTGCTGCCATATAAAAAAAGCCGCTGTCATACGACAGCGGCTTTTGATTTGTCAGAAATTCTTTTCCATCAAAAATGTACACAGAGCATCGGTAAGAGATTGTTTCTCCTCGCCGAAATACGCCTTCAGTGCCTGGCACAATGCTTCACTGTGAAAATCAGCACCCAGCAAGGCCTTCTCCACGCCTTCCACAAACTCCGTATCCAGCGCGTCAGAATACACTTTGCACTGCTGCACCTTTCCCTTCACCACATCCGCATGAATGTGAATCTGGTACAAGGTAGCCCTTCCCTGCAATTCCACATTGAAGGCTGGTGTAGCGCCGAACAGGAACTCAGGACTGCTGTACTCCTGGTACAACTGCTCCAATTCCTCCTGATTCAGCTCTTCCACACTGCCTGCCGTACAAGGCACATTGTACACTTTCTGGAAAGAATCCACCAGGCGGGGTTTAATCCCCTCCACTGTGATGTCCGGATTGAGCTCATGCAGATTGATCACCCGACTGCGTACCGACTTGACTCCTTTGGACTGCAATTTTTCCAGGGATACCTGCAGGTAATCCGCCATGCAGCTCATATCAGTCTGAATCAGCAGTGTACCGTGATGGCACGCCACCTCTTCCTTGAAGGTAAACGCATTGCCGCTGAACTTTCTGCCATCCACCACCATGTCATTGCGTCCGGTGATCTCCCCCTGCAGGCCATAGCTTTGCAGAGTATCCAGTATCACCGAGGCCTGACGCTGGTAATCATAGTCCTCCCGGGGCACCACAAAGGTGAAACACAGATTTTGTTTATCGTGGTATACGGCTCCTCCGCCTGTTTTCCGACGTGCCAGAAAAACACCATCCTGTTCCATTTTGCCGGTACGGCACTCCTGAAACGGATTTTGATTTTTACCGATCACGATGGTCCGGTCATTTTGCCAGAGATAGAACACCGCTGTTTCCGGTTCCAGATGCCGCAGGAAATACTCCTCCAGCGCCAGATTCCGATGCGGGTCAAAACTCTTGCTGATGTAAATACGGGCACGTCGAATCATACAGGGGAAACCGCCTTTCTCTCTTCAGGCGACTGAATTAAACGCCTTCTCTTTCCTTACGCAGCTGCTCGGTGCGGGTGAAGTTGTTGGTAGCCACATGGCCGGGCAGAGGCATAATCTTCTCGTGAATGGCATCGATGATCCAGCTTGCCTGCGGGAAGTACATCTTCTCCAGTTCGGGGCAGGGGCTGATCCAGTTCTTGGCGCCCACCACAGCGGGAGGTGCATCCAGGTAATCGAAGGCCAGGTCGGTGATGTTGCGGGCGATGTCGCTCAGATGGCTGCCTCTCTCGCAAGCGTCGGAAGCCAGCACAATCTTGCCGGTCTTCTCCACAGACTTCAGCACCAGATCGTAATCGAAGGGAACCAGAGTACGGCCGTCGATCACTTCTGCCTCAATGCCATACTTCTCCTTCAGTTCGTCAGCAGCCTTAATGGCTTCGTACAGAGTAGCACCAAAGGTCAGAATGGTAACGTCCTTACCCTCTCTCTTGATGTCGGGCTTGCCGATTTCCACTTCGTAGTACTCTTCAGGCACACCGTTGGGAGCGAACTTCTCGCCGATGTCGTACAGCTTCTGGCTCTCGAAGAACACCACAGGGTCGGTACCAGCCAGGGCGGCGTTCATCAGGCCCTTGGCATCGTAAGGAGTTGCGGGGAATACAACCTTCAGGCCCGGGATGTGAGCGGTCAGAGCGGTCCAGTCCTGAGAGTGCTGTGCACCGTACTTGGCGCCCACAGACACACGCAGAATCAGAGGCATCTTCAGCTGGCCGGCACTCATGGACTGCCACTTAGCCATCTGGTTGAACACTTCGTCGCCGGAACGGCCGATAAAGTCACAGTACATCAGCTCAGCCACCACACGGCCGCCGGCCATGCAGTAACCAACAGCGCTGGCTACGATAGCAGACTCGGAAATGGGAGAGTTGAAGTATCTGTGGTAAGGCAGGGACATGGTCATGCCCTGGTATACGCCGTAAGCGCCGCCCCAGTCACGCACGTCTTCACCATAGGTGATGAGGGTGGGATCCACATAGAACTTGTTGAACACTGCTTCAAAGATGGCGTCTCTGTAGGAGAAGGCCTTCAGCTTGGAAACTTCCTTGCCGTCGATGATGCCTCTTCTCTCCTTCTTAGCCAGCTTCTGCACTCTCTCGTTTTCTTCGTAGGGAGTGGTCACGTCGCAGGGACGATCTTCCATCTTTTCAATGTGCTGGTTGGAGAACATGTACTTGGAAATGCCCTCGGGATCCTTCACCAGGTCGATACGGGGAGACAGCTCATCGTTGATGGCAACCTTCAGCACGTTGGTGATGGTATCCTTGATATCAGCATCGATCTTGTCCAGATCAGCATCGGTAGCAACGCCTGCCTTCTTCAGCTCTTCACGGAACAGCTGGATGCAGTCATATTCATGCCACTCGTCGATCTCCTCCTTGGTCCGATAAGAGTTCTGGTCGGAAGTGGAGTGACCGCAGAAACGATAGGTCAGCACATCCAGCAGGCAGGGACCCTTGCCTTCTCTCAGCAGGGGCAGCTTGCGGCTGTAGGCTTCGATCACAGCCAGAGGATTCAGGCCGTCCACTCTTTCGGAGTGCATCTGATCGGGGTTGATGCCGGCGCCCACTCTGGCCAGAATTCCATAAGCCATGGTTTCGCCGTTGGTCTGACCGCCCATGCCGTAACCGTTGTTCATGAAGTTGAACATTACAGGCAGGCCGCCCTTGTAGTCGTCTTCCCACAGCTGGGTCAGCTGGTCCATAGCGGCAAAGTTGAAGCCTTCCCATACAGGACCGCAGCCCAGAGAGCCGTCGCCGGCGTTGGCGATGCAGATACCAGCCTTCTTGTTCACCTTCTTGAACAGAGCGGCACCTGCAGCCACACAGGCACTGCCGCCTACGATGGCGTTGTTGGGGTAAATACCGAAGGGAATGAAGAACAGGTGCATGGAGTTGCCCAGGCCCTTGGCAAAGCCGTTGTCACGGCCGAACAGCTCGCACATCAGACCGTACATGAAGAAACGGGTAGCCATTTCCTTCACATCGTTGGTGCCGTAGTTCTCCTTAATTACCTTGAAGGGTTCGCCATGGAAGAACTCTTCCATAATGGTCATCAGTTCTTCATCGCTCATCTTGCGGATGCAGCTGAGGCCCTTGGCGATAACTTCACCATGGCTTCTGTGGTTGCCGAAGATGAAGTCGTTCTTGTCCAGCAGATAGCTCTGGCCAACGGCGCTGGCTTCCTGACCCAGATACAGGTGAGCAGGTCCAACATATACATAGTCGATGCCGTTGTAGTGCTTGGTCAGACGCACATTCATCAGCATGGTTTCAAACTCACGGATGTACTCCATGTCGTGATAGATGTTGATGAGGTCTTCCTTGGTGTAAGTACCGGCCTTCAGTTCGTCAGCAGCGGTCTTGTCGTACTGATTCAGGGGGATGTCCTTGAAGGACAGAGTTCCCTTCTTTCTCAGTTCTGTGGGATGATAATATTGGCTCTTTGGCATTTGAATCTTCCTCTCCTTAAAATTCTTATGCGTTTATGAACTTACTCAGTGAAACAAACCTTCCCGAACGATCTCGCATACGGTGGGATGCGGGAAGATGAATTCCTTGCACTGGTCGATGGTCATTTCCGATTCCACCATCATCACACAGGACATGATGAATTCCGAAGCGGGGTTACCCAGGATATGAGCGCCGATCAGGGTGTTGTACTTGGTATTGATGATGAACTTGGCGATGCCGTCGCCGCCTTCATTTTCCGCAATGTAACGGCCGCTGTAAGACATGGGCAGCTTCACTACGCGGTAGGGGATACCTCTTTCCTTAGCGGTATCTTCGGTAATACCTACAGAGCCCACTTCAGGATTGGTGTAGATGACGCCGGGTACAGCGTTGTAACGCATGTGGTCCTTCTTGCCCAGGATGTTGTTGATGGCCACTTCCGCACCGCGATATGCGCTGTGGGCCAGCATGGACTTACCGGTGCAGTCGCCGATGGCGTACACGCCAGGCACATTGGTCTGCATCTTGCTGTCCACCACAATGCCGGGACGATCGGTCATCACATGGATGTTCTCCAGGCCAAAGCCCTGGGTCACTGCACGACGGCCAATGGACAGCAGCACCTTGTCGCACTTCTTAACAACCACTTTGCCGTCCTTTTCATAGGTCACTCCGCCGTCCTTTACAGCGGTTACCTTTGCACTCAGCTCAAAAGTGATGCCCTTCTTTTCATAGTTCTTCTGCAGCAGAGCGGAAATTTCCCGGTCATTGGGGCCGGCAATCTTGTCCAGCATCTCCACTACGGTCACCTTGCTGCCCACACTATTATAATAGGAAGCCATTTCCAGGCCGATCACGCCGCCGCCGATAACAACCAGCTCATTGGGGATTTCCCGCAGATCGAGAATTTCCCGGTTGGTCATGGCGAAGCCGGATTTCAGAGAATCCTGTGCGCCATCGATGGGGGGTACAAACGCGGTAGAACCGGTGGCAATGATCAGGTTCTTGCCCACGTAGCTCTCGCCGCCTGCCACAATTTCAAAGCCCTCTGCGGTACGACCCTTGATCATGCCTTCAGCCTTCACCACAGTGACCTTGTTGGCCTTCATGGTCATCTCCACGCCGCTTACCAGGGTCTTAACCACCTTGTTCTTGCGGTCGATGACAAAGTTTTGATCGATCTTGGCGTTTTCGCTGGACACGCCATACTTTTTGCTGTAGCCCTTGGCATAGTCATACAGCTTGGCGCTCTGCAGCAGGGTCTTGGAGGGAATGCATCCCTCGTTGAGGCACACGCCACCCAGCGCGCGCTTCTCGATTACCGCAGCCTTCAGACCAGCCTGACCGGCACGTTCCGCAGCCAGATAGCCGCCGGGGCCGCCGCCCAGTACGATTACATCAAATACCATTTTATGTATGCCTCCTTTTTACTTAGCAAGGAACAGTGTAAAGTTTTCCAGATTCTTCACCACAGTCTGCAGGAAACGTGCTGCATCAGCGCCGTCCAGGGCTCTGTGGTCGAAGGTGATGGAGAGAGTCATGGCCTTGTAAGGCACCATCTCGCCGTTGACCACCTTCACACGGTCATGCAGGCAGTTGACGCCCAGAATACCAGTCTGGGGAGGATTGATAACAGGAGTGAAGTGCTCGATGCCCAGACCGCCCAGGTTGCTCACAGTGAAGCTGGCGCCGCTGAGTACATCGGGAGTGGCCTTGCCATCCTTGCACATCTGGCCCAGACGCTTGGACTCGGCGCTGATCTCTGCCAGAGAGAGCTTGTTGGCATTGCGGATGGTGGGAACCAGCAGACCCTTGGGGGTATCTACAGCCATGCCCAGGTGCGCATTCTTGAAGATCTTCATTTCCTTGTCGTTGTAGTGTGCATTCAGGCAGGGATGATCCATCACAGAACGAGCCACCACATACAGCAGGATGTCGTTCATGGTCAGCTTGGGCAGACCCATCTTCTCGCCCTTGGCCTTGACAGTTTCGCGGAACTTGATCACTTCGGTCATATCGGCAGTGGCATTCAGAGTCAGCTGAGCCATGTCGGCCAGAGAAGCATGCATGTTCTTGGCAATGGCCTTCCGAATGCTGCTGTTCTTCACGATTTCAAATTCAGGCTCTTCTGCAGCCACAGCGGCAGCAGCAGGAGCAGCAGCTGCAGCAGGAGCGGCAGCGGGAACGGTGCGGCCTTCCACATCAGCGGTGGTCACAGCGCCGCCAATACCAGTGCCGGTTACGCCGGCAGTTGCCAGGCCTCTGGCAGCAGCAGTCACCAGAATGCCTGCTTCCACAGCCTTCAATACGTCAGCCTCAATGATCCGGCCTTCGGGACCGGTACCAGGCACACGGGTGATGTCCACATTCTTCTTCTCTGCCAGGTTCTTGGCCCGGGGAGAAATGCGGATGAAGTCGCGCTCTACCACAGGAGCAGCAACAGCGGCAGGTGCAGGAGCAGCGGCAGCGGCGGGAGCGGCTGCAGGAGCGGCCTCAGCAGCAGGAGCAGCGGCGGGAGCGCCGGTCACAACGACCTGTCCCTCTTCACCGATGGCACAAATGGGAGTCTTAATGGCAATCTCGTCGCCTTCTTCACCCATCAGAGCCAGCACAGTGCCTTCGAATTCACTTTCCACATCAAAAGTAGCCTTGCCGGTTTCGATGGCGCACAGAATGTCGCCCACCTTCACCTTGTCGCCCACCTTCACATTCCAGCTGGAAAGGATGGCGCTTTCTTCGCTCAGGCCCTTCTGAGGCATCAGCACCAGATTGGCGGCATTTTCGGGGGCCACAGCGGGAGCGGCAGCCGGAGCCGGTGCAACAGCAGGTGCAGCTACGGGAGCTGCCTCAGCGGCAGGAGCAGCAGCGCTGGGAGCGGCTACTGTTTCACCAGGCTGGCCGATGGCACATACAGGAGCCTGGATGGGCAGTTCATCTCCTTCTTCTCCGAACAGTTCCAGCACAGTGCCTTCGAATTCGCTTTCCACATCGAAGGTAGCCTTACCGGTTTCAATGGAGAAGAGGATATCTCCTACCTTTACACTGTCACCTTTTTTCACGTTCCAGGAAGAAATGACAGCACTTTCTTCCGACAGACCCTTCTGCGGCATCAATACCATTTGAGCCATTCTACGCAACCTCCTATACAAAAATTTGGTTTACCCGTTGAATGTTAACATGGAACAATTTGAAATGTTCTTTATGTTTATATTAACATCTACCCCCCAGTACGTCAATGTTTTTTTGCCCAATTATTCATTTTTTTGTTGGTTACCTTGAACAATCATCCTTAACCTTTTCATTTTAACAGTCTTTTTACACAAAACTTGTTCAATTCATTGCCTATTTCACACAAAAATGTTCATTTGGTGTTGATTTTTTCTTTCCTATATAGTATTATAATGATAATTCAATCGATTTACCGCTATCCACCGTTCTTTTCAGAAAGGAATGTTTGTTTTGAATGAACGACGTGAACGAATCAAAGATTACATCTATCAAAACGGAGACGTAAAGGTGAGCAAGCTCATCGAGATCTTCCCCGAGGTCACCCCCATGACCATCCGTCGGGATTTGACCTATCTGGAAGAGCAAAAGGTGATTCTGCGCTCCCATGGCAGCGCCCGCAAACCTGATTTTCTCTCTCCTCTCAGCGAGGATCTGTACATCAACCGGGAATCCATCAACAGCAGTTCCAAAGACATCATTGCGCAAAAGGCAGAGGCTTTTGTGGAGGAACGGCGCAGTCTGTTTCTGGACAGCGGTACCACCATCATGTCGCTGGTCAAACGCATTCCGGACCACAAACTGACCATCTTCACCACCGGGCCCAACATTGGGATGGAGATTGCCCGCACCACCACCAAACCGCAGATCACGCTGCTGGGCGGCAATCTCAGCCGCAACACCTTCTCCACCTCCGGCTACAGCTGTTTGGACGCCATTCATTCCATCAACATCGATGTGGCGTTCATTGTTCCCTCGGCCTATTCTCTCAACTTTGGCTTTTCGGTGGGGAATCAGTATGAATGCGAGGTCAAACGAGCCATTCTCAAAAAGGCACAGACCCGGATTCTGCTCATTGACAGCTCCAAATTTGACAAAAATATGCCCTACACCTTTGCCACCATGGCAGACATTGACTATTTCATCAGTGACGACAAAGTGCCCACCGAAATCCAGGAGGAAGCCGCGCAGCACCACGTCACCATTCTGTGAGGAGGCACCATGGCCAGCAAATACGCCACCCCGCCGGGGTACTTCCGCAATCTCTATGAACATCCCGCCGACTACTACTGCAAACCCTTCCGCATCTTCGGCAACCTGTGGTATGTGGGCAATACAGTGGTGAGCTGTCACCTCATTGACACCGGCGACGGACTCATCCTCATTGACACCGCCTTTTCCCAGACCACTGCCCTGCTCATTCAGGCCATCTGGGAAGCCGGTTTTTCTCCCTATGACATCCGATACATTCTTCACACCCATGGACATATGGACCATTTTGGCGGCACCGTCTTTTTGAAAAAACTCACCCGGGCCACCACCTTTCTTCCCCGCAAAGACGCGGAAATGTTCCGCACCCGGCCCGAGCTCTCCTTTGTGCAGGACTGCCAGCCGGGATACACTGAACTGTTCACTCCTGATGTGCTGTTGGAGGACGGCGATACGGTCACACTGGGCAATACGACGGTGCGCTGCGTGGAAACCCCCGGTCATTCCCCAGGCGTGATGAGCTTTTTCTTCTCAGTTACCGATGGTCAGCAGAGTCTGTCCGCCGGTCTGCTGGGAGGCGGAGGGCTCAACACCCTCAACGCCGACTTTTTCCGTCAGTTTTCGCTGGACGGAGCTTCTATTCGTGCCCAATATGTGGCGGGGATGGCCCGTCTGCGACAGGAAAGTCCCTGCATTGCCCTGGGCGGACACCCCTATTACAACAAAACCCTGCACAAGCGCCAACAGATGCTGCATCATCCCGAGGTGGGCAATCTCTTTGTCAATCCCAAAGAGTGGCCCCAGATGATCGACCGGCTGGAAGCAGACTTTCAGCGTATGGTGCGGGAAGAACAGGAATTCTGAGCCCGAAAGGAGGGCCTATGAACCGATTTCAAGACTGGCTGCTGGTGAGTGACATGGATCGCTCCCTGCTGGATGACAACAAAGAAATTCCGCCTCGCAATCTGGAGGCGCTGCAATATTTTTTATCGGAAGGCGGGCACTTCACAGTAGCCACCGGCCGTACTCCCACTTCCATCGCCCGGTATCTGGACATCCTACCTCTCAATGCGCCGGTGATTTGCAACAATGGCAGCGGCCTGTATGATTTTCAACGGCAGCGCTATACCTGGCATCTCTCGCTGGATGTTACTGCGGTACAGACGGTGGTGGACGATGTGATGCAGCGTTTTCCCCACATCGGCGTGGAAGTCTATGAGCCGGAGCGTATTTGTATTCCGGTGCGCAACATCCACACCGACCGTCATATGGAGCTGGAATCCATGGGATTCACTGAGGGAACCTACAAACATCCGCCCTATACCTGGTTGAAAGTGGTTTTCACCCAGGACCACAGCCAGCTGGAGGTTCTGCGCCGCCATGTGGAAGCCATGGGGTACGCGGAACAATTTCCGTCCATTCGTTTTGTATACTCGGAGCCCCAGTACTTTGAGCTGCTGAGCGTAGAGGGCAACAAGGGCACCGGACTCACCATGCTGGCCAAACAGCTGGGCATCCGGCCAGATCACACCGCTGCCCTGGGAGACAATTACAACGATTTGGAGCTGATCCAGGCGGCAGGCCGAGGGTACACAGTGGCCAACGCAGTACCGGAGCTCCGTGCCATCAGCTGCCAAACAGTATGCGATAACAACGCCGGTGGACTGGCGGATGTCATTCAGCTGCTGGAACAGGAAACCACTTCCTGACACATAACAAAAAGCTGTTCTGCAAAAGCAGAACAGCTTTTCTTTTTTGTTAAGAGGTGTGTTTCAAGTCTTCTTTGTCTGTTGACCCAGACACACCGCTTCCCACAATTTCTCCGTTTTTCAGAGTGTAAAAATACACAGACGCAGGCTCATCCTGATAGACCACCCGAACCACCCACTCATCATAGGAAAGGAGTATGCTCATAAAAGAATGGCTCACTTCCAGACTCTGAATATCCGCCTGGCTGTAGTTCTCTTTCCCCAAATACTCCCACATTTTATCTTCCACATGATTGCGTCCCAGGCTCACATAGGAAAAGATAGTACCACATATCGCGGCTGCCAGCAAACCACAGCAGATCCATCGCCACTTTTTTTGCATCATCACACCTCCTCCATGGGACATGGTGTTCACATTTGGCGTCTATATGTCCATCCGCCCATCAATCCGTAATACACGCAGAGCAAAATCCCCAGTGGTCTCTCAATTTCCAGCACCTGACCAGTGTACTGTGTGCTCATATAGAGCAGAACCACCCCCACTGCAAGCCCTGGCAAACATCCCCACCAATGTTCTTTAGACAGCAGAATCGCCGACACAAACAGCGTGGCTACACAGCCCCATACCCCCGGATGAATGGCAGAGAAGTTCCCCGCGCACCCCAGCAACACATAGAGCAGCAATGCTGCCACCGCAGGTAGCCAGCTCGCCATTGACTTCATGGAACATCTCTGACTTTTTCCAAAAGAACGCACAAGCTGTTTTCTTTCCATCACTCCTGCACTTCCTTTTTAGCAGTTCTTCGCGAACCCAGCCCCACACCACTGCCCAACAAGGTCAGCAGACCGTAAGCGGGACCATATACCCAGGCACTGGAATTGTAATAGATCCATATGGTAGGAAGAAACAGCACCATGACCGCCAATCCATACCAGAGATGAAACCCTCTTTTCCAACCCAGGTATCCACCACACACCAGACAGGTAACAGGCATCGCCAGCAACATCAGTACCATGGCAGAACCTGTGTCCTGCATCAGCAGTGGCAGGACATACAGCGCGGCCGCCAATACCACCCAGCAAATCCATTCTCCAGTGGTCATCTTCATATCAGTTCCTCCTCTCTGCTTCATCCCACAGGTACGTAGCCGGTGCGTTCCACCACCTGCTGTCCCTGAGGGGACAAAATCCACTCCAGCAATTTTTGCAGAGCTGGCATGGTCTCCGCCGGGTCCTCCCCGCCGATGGCCGACGCCGTCACTGCGTAGAATTCCGAGGAAATGGGATAGCTTCCATCCGCAATGGTCTGCGGAGTGGGCTCCACGCCATCCAATGCCAGCAGGCGAATTTCCTGCTGCCCCACCATCTGTGTGGAATAGTACCGGAAGGAAAAGCCCAGCGCATTCTTATAATTGCGGTAACTGGCCACCGCCGAAATGATGCCGCCCATATCTCCAATGCGGTCTTCTTTTTCCGGCTCAATCAGGGGCAGCCCCTCCATCAACCGCTGCAAAGCAGTCTGGCTGCCGCTGTTCTCCGCCCGTTGAAAGGCCCGGATATTCCAGTTAGGGCCGCCCACTTCGCTCCAGTTGGTGATCTCCCCACTGTAAATCTGCTGAACTTGCTCCACCGTCAATCCGGTCACCGGATTCTGTGTGTTCACAAAGAATACAAAGGCCTCCCGTCCGATGGGATGCAGATGCAGTTCCCGGCCATGGTTCTTCGCTTCTTCCAACTGCGCCTGGGAAGGCCCCGCCACAAAAATCATATCCACCTCACCGGCAATTAGCCGGTCGTAGGCGCCCACTGTATTGGTGCAGGCCACCCGGCCCACCCCATGAGACTCATACATGGGATACTCTCCCTCCGGATACACCGCCTGCACAAATCCCGCGTACACCGGATAGAGCGCGGTTGCACCGTCCAAAGTGGGCAGCCTCTCTTCCGATGAAAATTTCAGCGTAGGCTCTTCTTCCAGCCAAACCGCCTTGGTTCCTTCCATGAAAGGCTCGTATTCACTGAGCATCAATCCCCGGTCATCCACTGTGGGAATGGAAGCTCTCCATTCTCCCACTGCACCGTATAGAAGGCCCGCCGCCAGCACACCCACCGCACACCAGCCCAGCACTCGCCGTCCCCGTGCCTCAAACCACTCGCTGGCAGCGATGATGCCCAGCACCACCCAGCCCACTAGCACGCCTCCAATGGCGTAGACCCACCAGGGCTCCCAATTGCCTGACAATGTGGTAAAAATCAAAAAGAAGGGCATTCCAATGGTCCCCAGCACCAGGGCCAACACGCTGAAAGCAATGGTTTTCCCAATTTTTCCTCCCAGGGTCAATTTCGGCTCTTCCTTCACGCTTACCCCTCCCGTCCAATTCTTATATTGTAATTTTACACTATTTTATTCATTTTGTCAATTCTCGCAAAGAAAAAGCGCTGTCTTATGACAGCGCTTTTTTCGTATTACTTTTCTCCAAATCCATGTGGATGGGTACTGTGCCACTTCCATGCGGTGGCGATGATTTCCTCCAGGGAAGCATGCTGCGGCTTCCACCCCAGTACCTTTTGAGCCTTTTCACTGGAAGCAATCAGTTGAGCGGGATCGCCGGCACGCCGGGCCGCCGGTACTGCCGGAATGGGATGTCCCGTCACTCGGCGAGCGGTGTCAATTACTTCACGCACAGTGAAGCCCACTCCATTGCCCAGATTGAAAATATCACTCTCTCCGCCCCTCAGCAGATACTCCACCGCCAGAATGTGGGCCTGGGCCAGATCGGTTACATGAATGTAGTCCCGCACGCAGGTGCCGTCCCGGGTGGGATAGTCCTCTCCGAAAATGCTAACGGATTCCCGCCGGCCGGTGGGAACCTGCAAAATCAATGGAATGAGATGGGATTCAGGAGCGTGATCCTCTCCAATGGCACCGCTCACATGAGCGCCCGCCGCATTGAAATACCGCAGAGACACATACCGCATTCCATGGGCCTGCGCCGTCCAGTGGAACATCCGCTCCATGGACAGTTTGGTTTCCCCATAGGGATTGGTGGGACAGGTGCGGTCGCTCTCCAGGATGGGCACCCGTTCCGGCTCTCCATAGGTGGCCGCTGTGGAAGAGAATACCACATTGCGCACCCCATGAGCCACCATGGCATCCAATAGTACCTTGGTTCCGCACAGATTGTTGTCATAATATTTCAGCGGATTTTCAACACTCTCACCCACCAGGGAAAAGGCCGCAAAGTGAATCACTGCCTCCACCTGCTCTGTCTGGAACACCTGATCTAAAAAGGCCCGGTCCCGCAGATCTCCCTGGTAAAAACGCGCTTTGGGATGTACCGCTTCCCGGTGACCGGTGACCAGACTATCCACAATGGCCACATCGGCGCCGCGTTCTATCAATTCATACACCGTATGGGAGCCGATGTATCCGGCTCCGCCCAATACCAAAATTGACATACTTTCCTCTTCTTTCTGCCTGCTGTAATTTCCTGTTATATTGAGTATACCACAAATGGGACACATCTTCCAGTGCTCCCTCTCATATATTGCATTTTGCCTATGGATGAAATAGCCCTTGTCAAAACCACCAAAAAGTTCTATGATAAAGATGATATAATATAGTGAATCCGTCACATTTCACTCATCAAAATATGTGGCGGCTTCCAAAGGAGATGTTTCTGATGAAATACTGTACCCATTGTCAGAACCAGCTGGAGGATGACGCTTTATTCTGTTCACGCTGTGGCGCCGCCACAGATTCTCAAAAAAACACTTCTCAGGGAACCACTCCCCCCTCCACTTCACCTCCAGAAGCCAAGAAAGGTTCTTCCTTCCTGTTTAGCCTCTGGAAGGGACTGGCTCTCACCTTTTCCATTTTAGGATTTCTCACTGCATTTCTGCTGGTGGGATTGGTACTGGATGTAGTGGCGTTGGCACTGGGCATTTGGGCCTGCCGCTACGGCAAAAAAAGAGGATTGGGCACTGGTGTGGCCGTGGCTGCCATTTCCATTTCCACCGCTTCCCTGGTGCTGTGCGGAATTATCCTGGCACTTGTTCTCGCCTCATCGGAGGAAGGATTCCGCTTCCCCTGGCAGGATGTGCGTCTCACCGAGACCACTCTGTCCTATGGTGCAGAAGACTACCAGCAAGATCTGCTGGAATCCATTGACAGTGAATACACCTGTAAAATCTCCGACACCGACATCGACATCAACACCCCCGGCAAATACTTTGTAGAAATTTTATACGTAAAGGACGGTAAAGAACATACCAAGCGGTTCAATGTAAAGGTAGCGGACACCACCGCTCCTTCCATCACCTTCCAAAACACTTTGTCCAACGGAACTCCCTATGCCTTTATGGACGACCAGGAGGGCTTTCTGCAGAGTCTGACCATCACCGACAATCTAGATGGAGACATTACACCCACTGCTGATAATGTAAAAATCGACGGTATTATCTTCAGCATGGAAGGTACCAATGAGGCCACCATCACTGTGACAGACAGCGCCGGCAACACCCGTGAAATCCAGGAGCAGGTGATGGTGGTACAACCAGAAATCTCAATGCTGGACTATCTCAATGACTTTTTCTTTGTGGAAGATTCTAATGTACGCTTTTCCACCGCTTCCGGACTCTCCTTCCGGCTGGATTCCTCACGGGACATTTTTGTAGGAGAAACCCTGTACCTGACCGAACGGAAGCACTCCCAGAGCCAGGCATATGGTTCTCAGGAAAAGGGTGCGATCTTTGTCAAAAACATCACCTTTGACGAAAACGGAATCATTACAGATGTAGAAAGCCACTATGTCCTGCGGGATCAGAGCATTGAATCCGCTCGCGTTGCGGTACAGCACGAAGAGAGTTGGAGCCGCGGTGATCAGAACCTCATCGGTTCTCAGGTGTATTTGGGTAACTTCGCCCAGTGTGAAAACGATCCGGTCATTCAGTCTGCCGGAGGCCTTGCCTTCCTGTTTGGTAAAACAGAAAGCGATCTGCAGTCTGTAATGGTAAATTTGAAGGAAATGTGCGTAATTTCTTGAGCTAACCTTTCTTCCCGCAGCCATGAGTGCTGTCCCTCCATAAATCAAAAAAGAGAAAGGATGAATGACATGCAAGTCCAAACCAAAACCACCTATACCCAAATCTTTCTGCCCAAAGGAACACCCGCACTGTCTTTGGGCGCCATTGTGTTCGCTGCGCTGGCCTTTATCATGGCAATGATCAGGTTTTCTCTCTATTTTTCAGAATACGGCGGTTATCATGACGGCATCCTCTTTGACTGGGCTTCTCTCTTTATTCTGATGACGGCAGCGGGTACGCTGATCGTAAGTCAGGTAAAAAAAGGCTATCTGTTCGGCGCGGTGGGGGTCTTTTTCATGTCCCAGGCGTTTGGAGTGATCACCTCTATTACGCGCATGAACTGGAATGCGCCCATCCAAAACATCCCTTCGATGTATTTCATTTCCCTATTTCTCTCTGTCATCATCGCGGCGATCTACTATCTGCTTTTCTACCTGAGTAAATTGCAGATCTCCGACACCGACCAGACCCCCACACAGGGATATGCCACTCGCATCCTGATTCTGGCCCTGATTCCGGTTGTCATTGGTTATGGCAATATCGCCACTTTCATTAGATTGTTCCTTCGCGGGGAAGAACTTGGTTCCATATTGTCCGTGTCCCTGTCTCCCAGCTATCTGCTGAGCATTGCGCTGGCCTTTGCCTTTTTTGATGTGGCACCCAAGCAACTGACTGATCCGCAGCAAATCACCTTTTATCAAAACCGGCAGCTTCTCTGGCGCTGGATTTCCTGGGGATTGGCCGCAACTTTTATGCTCACGTGGCTCTATGTCACCCCGGGTGCTCTCACCATACTTCTGCTGGTGATTGTCTGCGTTGGTTTGCTGAGCTGGGTGTTCAGCTTTTTGGTGGCCAAAATCGGCATCGGCGGCGTCAAAGGCGGCCTAATCGGCGGTATCCTGTTTGGCTGGGTAGGTGCGATCATCGGTGGCATCCTGGGCAGCAAAAAATAAATTCCCAAACAAAAAGGCAGAGCCTAGGCTCTGCCTTTTTCTTATGTCCGCACCAGATTGGGAGGGGTTTCCCCCTTCATCACCGCCAGCATGCCGCCTGCAGTCTCCCGGAAAATATTCACCCGGGTTTCATAAGTGTTGGTACCCACGTGAGGCGTCATCACAATATTCTCACACTGGCACATCTCCTCGGAAACTTCAGGCTCAAATTCAAATACATCCAGAGCCGCTCCTGCGATGGTCTTATTGTGCAGCGCATCCAATAGAGCTCTTTCCTCTACAATAGGCCCTCTGGCCATATTCAGCAAATAGGCGGTGGATTTCATCTGTCCAATCATACCAGCATTGAACAAGTGATGATTTTCCTTACAATAGGGCAAATGCAAGGAGACCACATCGCTTTCCCGCACCAGCTGCTCCAATGGCAAATAAGTCACTCCCATTTCTTCATTGGCCTGTTCCGACATGGGGTACAGATCATAATAAGACACATCCATTCCCAGTCCCTGGGCTTTTTTGCACACAGCTTTGCCAATGCGTCCAAAGCCTACAATCCCCAGTTTTTTCCCATGAAGCACCATATCCCGGTCAAAAAACACATAACTGGGCACCTTTTTGATACGCCGGGTCTGAGAATCATACATCACCACACCGCGGCTGATGGCCAACATCAACGCGATGGTCAATTCAGCCGTTGGCTCCAATACAGATTGGGGGGCGTTGATAGCGGCAATTCCCTTGCTCCTGGCATAGGCCACGTCAATGTTATCGTAGCCAACGCCAAAATTTCCAATGGCTTTTAACTTTTTCCCTGCGTCAATATGTTCCCGGTCAAACTGATATATGATACAGAAAAAACCATCATACTCAGGCAGCATAGCCAGAATCTCTTCTCTGGTAAAAGAGTCTTTTTGCTGATTTGGACAGGTTATCTCCACCTCTCCCGCAAAGGACGTTCTGCATTCATCGGGAATATAGCGATTGGTTAAAATTTTAAACACCTTTTATCCCCCTTTTCAAAATTTCCCTCCCACTGTGTGGGAGGGAAATAATTGTTTTTTTATTTTAGGAATTAAACAGATCGTACACTTCCTGATCCCATACTTCGTTGGATTTGAATTCTTCTACCACCTTGGTACGGAAAGCATCCAGGTCGGCCTCAATGACTTCATAGCCATACTCCGGAAGTTTGGCTTCAATTTCTTCCTCATAGTCCAGAACTTCCTGTACGCAAATATCACACTCTTCCTTGATGGTATCAGCCAACACCTGCTGCAAATCATCACTGAGGGATTCATACCGCTCCTGGTTCATGATGATTTGGTCAGTCTGTACCACGTGGCGAGTCAGAGACATATACTTAGTAACTTCGTTGAACTTGTTGCTCAAAATTTGGGAGATGGGATTTTCACAGCCATCTACTACGCCCTGCTGCAGAGCCAAATACACTTCTGTAATGGCCATGGGAGTGGGCTTGCCGCCCATGGCTTCCATATATCCCACTGCAGTGGGAGTGTCAGGCACACGGATCTTTTGCCCTTCCAGATCTGCGGGCACTGTTACAGGAATTTTTGCAGTAGCCAATTGCCGAGTGCCCAGCAGCAGATTTCCCAGTGCGATGAGTCCTGTCTGAGCCGTAAATTCTTCGTACAACTTTTGGCCAGGCTCACCGTTGAGCACCTCAATACACTGTTCTGCATTTTCAAATACATACGGTGCATCAAACATCAACAGAGGGGCATAACGTTTGCCCAATTCGCCAGGGCTGGCCAGTGCCAGATCCAACGAGCCATTGACTACACTGTCTACATTGTCCTTTTCAGAACCCAACTGGCCCCCGGCAAAATACTCAATCCCCAAGGCACCTTCTGTCCGCTCCATGAGTTTTTCCTGAATACGGGCTGCAGAAGTAGAAAACTGGTGATCCGCCGGCAGTACAGAACCATACGATAACATAATGGTTTCGCCTTGAGTTTCTCCACCCGTACTGGTAGAAGTACTGGTATTCGTTCCAGTACTTGCATTGGTACTGGTATCTGCTCCACTGCAGCCAGCTGCCAAAGCAGTCATCAAGGACATTGCCAACAGAGCCGCCATAGCCTTCTTCAACATAATTTCTTCCTCCTCATAAAACTACAAATAATTTGAATCTGAATTTACACTGGCATCAGCAAATTGGGCAGAATCAGTGAGATCTGCGGCACAAAGGTGAGAATGTAGAGAACTACAATGGTCACCAACAGATACGGTACCAATGCTTTGACCAATTTTTCATAGGGCACACTAGATATACTTTGCAGTACAAACAACACACCACCCACCGGCGGGGTTAAAAGCCCAATCATCAAGTTGACAATCATGATAATGCCAAAGTGAATGGGATCAATCCCATATTGCAGCGCCACCGGCATAAGTACAGGTGCCAAAATGGGAATGGCAGCAGAATTGTCCAGCAGCATGCCAACCACCAGCAAGAAAACATTCAATACTAGCAGTGCCGACACTTTATTGCTAATAAAGTTCAGGAAAAAGTTGCTAATGAGATTTGCCACACCTGCTCTGGCCATAATCCAGCCAAACAGAGAGGCTGCCGCCACCATCATCATCACATTGGTGGTCACTCGGGCCGTTTCCACCAGATAACCATACATATCCTTCCAAGTGATGGTTTTATAAAAGAGGCCCAAAATAATGGCATATGCCACCGCCACTACAGCTGCTTCTGTGGGAGTAAACACGCCGCCCAAAATGCCGCCAATCAGAATCACCGGTGTCATCAATGGCAAAAAAGCCTGACTGAATGCTTCCCATATTTCCCGCAAAGTGGGTCGTGCCCGCTTTTGATAGCCTTTCTTTTTGCACTGCACATACACCACACAGCACATGGAGAAAGCCAACACAATGCCTGGTAAAATACCTGCGATCAGCAGCCGGCCCAGAGAGACGTTGGCCGCCACCGCAAACATAACTGCTGCAATACTGGGAGGAATAATGGGACCGATAATGGAAGAGGCCCCGGTAATAGCCAAGCTGAAATCATCCTCATAACCTGCTTCTTTCATAGCTGCCAGTTCAATGGCACCCAGGCCGCCCGCATCTGCCAGCGCGCTACCGGACATCCCAGCAAAAATCACACTGGCCAACACATTGGCATGTCCCAGGCCACCAGTGATATGCCCTACCAAAACATTACACAGGTTAAAAATCCGCGTAGTCACGCCTCCGTTGTTCATTACCACACCCGCCAGAATAAAGAACGGGATAGCCAACAATGGAAAGGAGTCCACACCGGCAGCCATTCTCTGCACCGCAATGGTACAAGTCATATCATTGGCCATCAAATAACACATGCAGCTGATGAAAATGGTAAAACCGATGGGCATTCCTGCCAACAGCAACACTACAAACGGAAGAAAAATAACTGCCATATTACTTTTCCTCCTTTCCTGTGATCAATTGCCATGTATGCTGCAGCAATCGAATTTCTGCCAGGACAATTCCCACTGGTACGCTCAAGTAGACCCAGGACATATCCACCTTTACACCAGTGGACATGATTCCCCGCTGTCCATTCATCACTTCCATGGCCGGCAAAAACAGAATTGCAAAAAAGATCATTGCCAGAACATTACAGGAAATTTTCAGAATTTTTTGTACTCCGGGCGAGAATTTGGAACTGAGAAGTTCCACAGTGGTATAAGTCTTCATTTTTACGGTATAGGAAATGCCAATAAAGGTAAGCCAAATAAACAGGAAGCGTACACTTTCTTCACTCCACACCAGAGGGGTTTGCAGCACATATCGGAAAAATACCTGCAGCAGCATGATCAACCCCATGGCTCCTACAATGAAAGCTAAAACCACCTCCTCTGCTTTGTTGCATAAAAACCATAACAATTTCTTCATAACATGCAACTACCTCCTTTTGATTCTCACTCAGCATTTTGTAGGTTTTGTCTTTGAGGAACCCCCGTTCTCAAAACAAAAAGCCTCACGTTTGCTTCGTGAGGCCATCATACGATATTTGTTTGTGTTTGTAAATTGTGAATTTTTCATTTAATTATCAAATACGCACATTTCACCAACAATATCACAAATTATGAATTTGATTACGAATTTGATAATTTTTGCAACAATTCATAGAACTGAATCAAATCCTCTCCCATATTTTCATTCCAAAATTGTTCGATTGCTTGTTGCGCCAATATTTTGTTTTCATCAGATAATTTCTGTATCTTATATGTCTGGTACAATTCAGTTCGATTCTCCAGCAATTGCTGATATGTATATTCTCCCAGCAATTTAGCGGCTGTGTGCAAAATTGCTTGCACATTATCATTAAAGGACTCATACAGATTTCGATTCACCAGCAAATAGTACAATTGCAATGTATCCTCAGTTCCATAAATTTGTCCTTTCCCCGGTCCATAATCCATCACTTCTGATAAAGAATAAAACTCGGCTTGATATTTGATCTGTAAGTCATCCAGGCTTCCCTCTTGTTCCAAAGGGTTAAAACCATATTGTTTTAACAGATAAGGGGAGAAATGATTTTGCCGGCACAAAACGGTTGCACCTGGTTCCAATGAATCTTCACCAGTGGAAAAAAGATATTGGTACCCATCCTGTCCCACTAACAGTAATTTCATATTGCTGTTTTTAAGCTTTTGATTCAAAACATTGAGCACTTCTTCACGGGACAAAACCGCTTTCGCCTCTTGATAATCATGAAAAACAGCGGGCATTTCCAATACCAAGCTCTCTTTCAAATAGGGCATCAGTGAAGAAACCATAGCAATCTCACTACTACCCTGTTCCAAACTTCGCAAAATCTCTTCTTCTGTTGGCAATAGACTATTGTTTTCATAAATCTCCATGCGCAATTCGCTATTTTGCTCTATGTAGCTTACAAAATACAGCTTAAAGCCCACTTGATTGGCATGTGATAGCGTATATGAATGCTGGGCAATCAATGTTTGCGACAATTTGCTCTCTATGGTATTTTCCCGCAGAGAAATAACCCCTGGTACATTTTGTACTTTTTCCCCTTGCGGCATCATTAGAAATCCAGCTGTAGCTATCAAACAAATCGCGACTCCAGCTGCCGTCACCCATTTTACTCGGCTCATTGCTCTTCCTCCTGTGTTGCCAGGTGCTTTCTATACTGCCCTGGAGTCACTCCCTCATATTTCTTAAATGTCCGCAAAAATCCCTGGGTATTATTAAATCCACAACAGCTGCCCACTTCCGCAACACTCATGGAACGATCTTGAAGCATAGTTTTCGCTTTTTCAATCCGCACAAATGCCAGATAATCCACATATGTCCTACCGGTTTCTTCTTTGATCAGCCGGCTGACATAGGCTCCTGAAAATCCCGAAGCATCGGCTACATCTCTTAAGGAAATATCCTGAGAGAGATGTTCTTGAATGTATTGCAGAATATTGCAATTGACACGCCCAACATGTCCCTGTATTACGCGGTCACAGGCTTCCTCACACAGTCTTTGCAAGGCTTGGATACATTCTTCTAATGTATCTTTTTGTTCCATATCCTTCTTCAGCACAGCATACTCTACGTCCAAGTGAAGACCAGCTTTTTTTAGTTCCTCCAAAACATTTTGTTCCAGCATATAAAGCGCAAATTTCACCTGTTCCACCTGGGGCAGTTTACCCTGTACCAGTTCCTTTTGAATTGTACGCAGCTGCTGAATTGCTTTTTCCTTATCACCTACTCGCACATAATTCAAAAGCTGTTTTTGTAGTTCCAGAAGAACTCCGTTTTCCTCCTGTACGGCCAGCTGACTGCGATTGTAATATACTGTATTGCTGCCAAAATAAAAACGATAATGCATACTTTCCTGTGCAGTTTGCATGGATTGTGCCAATTGTGTCACGCCGATCACAGGGACGCCTACCGCCAATGTAACAGAAAATGGGAACTTAGGAGTAACCTCTTCCACCAACTGTTGGTACTCTTTCTCTTGCAACGGCTCCCCCAGCATTACAAAAACATATTCTCGCAAATCCAACTCATTGCTGAACCATATTTGAACGCCTTTCTGCGCCACAAAATTCTCAATTTCTTCCCGCAGCATCATTTTCAAGCTTACGATTCCCACAATTGTATGTTCTTGATCATAATCTGTCCGGCATAATACCACTTGCATTGTTTGCTGCTGCACATCCTGCTCCAACTTTTGCAGATAAGCTGTACAACCCTCACTGACCCTTCCTTGTAAGTATTCTATTACCGCTCTGGAGCGCAAAATGGGCTCAGTTTCCTCAATCTTATTGGAAAGCTGAACATTACTGGTTTGCATTTTTTCCCATGCCTGGTCCAAGACTTCATATTCATCCTCACCCAATAGAGGCATAGTTCCCACAGAAACCACTTTGTCCATCAATTTAGCTATAGGCGTATAAATTCTCCGATTGATGGTCAAAATCATGACCACCGTCACCGCCAAGCACAAACCTGTAATGAGAACCAATAAAAACCCAAAAAGCCGTACTGGTTCCATAAAACTTTTATAGGGTACCGAATAGTAGTAGAGCCAATCATTGTAATCAGACCGAGCATAAACGGCTATCATCTGTTCCGTTCCTGCCTGATATAAAAATACATCCTCCTCTATAAGAGTCATTTCATCTCCGTAAAGCTTCTGTATTTTTTGACCAATTTCATCTTCTTTTCCACTGCTGATCACAGTTCCCACTTTATCACAAATCAATAATTTGCTGCCATTTTGCTCTTTGGCCTCAATCTGATTTTGAAAAACCGATTGAGAAATATTAACCACCACTCCACCTTTTTTGCTCCAAGTGTGATAGGGAACATTTCTCATCATGGTAATATAGGTTTGAGGCTTTTGCATATTATCCACAGTTTTTCGTGTCAGAAGTGTTTTTGTACCCAAAAACTGAGTATTAAATTCTCCCAGCCATTGAGTATCGGTATAATCCCGAATATCCATCATACCAGAATTGGAACTGTACAAAGTCCCAGAAGAAGCCACGTATACATAAACCGATGCAACACAAGCATGGTTGGTTGCATCGGCCAGCATGGTAGTAATTCTTTTACTCTGATTATATCCACCGCCGCTTCCCATCACCGCTTGAATTACATCAGGATGATTGGAAATTTGATACAGCGTGGATTCACCGCTTTTCAAAACTTCATCCGCCAATTCCACTGTTTTTTTCAGCATATTCCGATTGACTTCAATGTTTTGTTTTTGGATGGTGTTACGGGTCATATTATAAGTATAACCGCCAAAAATCAACAGAGGCAGCAGGGTAATCAGCAGCATGCACAAATTGCGGTAAAACAAACTTCGCCATCTGAACACCGGTACGGGACCGGTTTGTTTCACCTTTACGGCCATCTTACCCTGCCTCCTTTTTCAGTTTAATCCATATAGATTCTCAATTCTCTGAATCATTGCATCATGGCCAGGTGTGGGAATTCCCAACTTTTTACCCAATTCACTCACATACGGAGAAAAGAGAGGAAATTCAGTGCATTTTTTCCCCGCATCCAAGTCCCTGCGCAAAGACGAAGTATTACTGGGATCCAATTTTCTGGCATCCTCAATCACCCGATCCACCTGATCTGGTGGCAACGCAATTCCGGAAGCGATTCCCACTTGATAAATTTCTTCCAACAACTGATACAAAGTGGCGAACATCTTTTCATCGGACAAAATTTGTCCCACATTGGCCTGCAGTCCTACTGTACACACGCCAAACGCACAAACCATAAAATATTTGCTCCAAATGCTCACTTCCACCTGAGAAGACAGCTCAAAATCCACTCCCATATTCTGCAATTTTTGCTCTATCTCACGCAGCCGCTGTTGATGTTCTTTTTGATTGGAACCAAACAACACTTTTTTGCTAATTCCAGGATGAGATGCTTCTCCATGACCATTGGATACTCCAGTAATATAGGTACAGCCGCTAGTCAGGATCCCTCGCTGCCACACTTTTTCAATTTTTTCACGAATGCCAATGCCATTGAGAATGGGAATCAGTACCGTATTTTCTCCGCAAATGGGTGCCAAGGAAGGAACCGCATCCGCCAGGCTATAGCTTTTAACGCACAATATTACCACATCCATGATCTGATGCAGTTCTGCAGCACTGGCAAAAATACCATCAGGCTGCACACAAAACGTTCCGTAATGATCAGAAACTACTGTCAGCCCATGCTTTCGCACCGCTTCCAGTTGTACCGCCCAAGGTTCCAGAAAATATACCTCATCTTCCTGTGTTTTTCCATGGGCCAAGAACCCGCCTATTACACTACCAATACCGCCCAAACCGACTACTGCTATTTTCATGGAAATTCTTCCTTTCTTTTTCTATTTGGGGGTTCATTGTTATCATAGCATGTTTTTTCAATATATGACAAGGTTCTCATATGGGGTAGTTAACAAAAATTTACGCCTTGTATTTTATGTATTGTGCATAATCTTTCCAAAAACAAAAAGCGTCCGGCATCAATGCCGGACGCTTTACCTTACAATCCCAGTAACTGTTTCTTTTTTGCCTCAAATTCCTCTTGGGTAATCACTCCACTATCCAACAATTCCTTAAACTTTTTCAATTCATCTGCACTGGAAATGGTTTGACTGCCTCCAGCGTTTTGATGAATTTCATCAGCCTCTTGCTGTGCTTTTCTCAGCCGGGCTTTTGCTTCCTGCAGCTTTCTGTCACTGTCGTGATTCACACCCGAAACTCCCAGATCAATCAGTTCTCTCGAGCCACATTTGGGACATCTTTCAAAATCTACAATGCGGTTCAATTCATTCTGTGCATTTCCCTGATGGACAGCACTTGGTTTGGAATACACAAAAAAGTATAGGTAAAACAATTTGTTATCTTGATATATAAAACAAAATGTTATATAATAGATTGAACCTTGAATATTATAAAACTAAATGAGGTGTTTTTATGCTTTTTCCTCCATGGTTTCCGCTTTCGATAACAGCTTGCTCTTCCGAGAATCAGCCTATAAATACGGAACAATGTGTCAGTCTTTTTGCCCCAGTTCAAGAAACAACAAAAGGAATTCTTTTCAAGCGAACAACTTCCCGAAAAGCAACCAGCGAAGAATTTCAGCAACGAAAAGAATCCTTGGGTATTGTCCTTGCATTCAAGAGTTCAGCCAAAGTAGATCAATATGTGTTTCTTACTAATACACACATTGTCTTTTGGGGGAAACACGATGAGTTTTCAACTGCGGAAATGAAAAGCTACACGCTTTCTCAATCCATGCTTAAAAAAATTTCAATCGCTGAATATACAGAAGATGCATATTCTTATGACGCTATCATGCCGACCCACCGGCTGAACATTAAAACCGCGGAAAACAGCAAGCAAAGTGTGGCAGGACGAGCGGCGGCAGGCGCAGTAATCGCCGGGCCGGTTGGGGCTGTTGTTGGTGCTGCATCGGCAGCCGAACATAACCGGGAAGCCGAACGTCTGAATTCTCAACATGATGCCCCTCTGATAGAAAAGAAAAGAGTTTACCATGCCGCAGAAACAATCCCCAACTGTTTAGTCATAGAATGTGAAAGGTACGCGAATTCACAAGAGCGGAATGCTGGAATAAAGGGTCTGCAAAAGGAATTATTAGCTGTTGGCCCGCTGGATGAAGAGTTTAGTGTCTATGCAAATGGGTACAGGGATATCGAAGAGTATAACCAGCTACTGGCGGAATTGCTGCGCATCAAATACGATTTGCCCTGCGAAGCAGGACTTACCGATGCGCAAAAAGAGCATTTGGAGGTATTTCGAGAAATGCTGAATGACGGCGACATTGACGAGGAAACATATCAAGAACGGGTGGAAGAGTGTAAGCAAATGATTCATTAATTTGCAGGGGGGTACATTCCGGGAAACTCTAAGACATAAACTCGATTATCTGATAGAGGACGCTTATGCAGGCCGCATGAGCGTTTTCTTTTGGCCGTCTTGCGAGTGTTCGCAAGAGTACACCTTTAGGAACACTTAAAAACTCCTTGTTTCTTTTGTTCGTAAAACATGAAATTTATTTTACAGATATATTCGTAAATATATTGACTTTTATGAACGCTTGTGGTAGAATACGAACAGATAAAGAAAGGGGACGCAAGCGTGGATAATCGGACTTACTACTATGCCAGAGTATCAAGCAAGGAGCAAAACCTTGACCGCCAGATTGCCGCATTTAAGGCGCTTGGAGCGCAGGAACGGGAGATAATCACCGATAAGGAAAGCGGAAAAGACTTGAATCGAGCGGGATATATGGCGCTTAAAAATGCCATGCTCCGCAAGGGAGATACACTTGTTGTAAAATCTCTCGACAGACTGAGCCGCAATAAGTGCGACATAAAAAATGAATTGCAATTCTTTAAGGACAATGGAATCCGTTTGAAAGTCATTGACTTGCCTACTACCATGATGGAATTACCAGAGGGGCAGGAATGGGTTTTTGAAATGGTAAACAACATCTTAATTGAAGTGTTGGGAACGATTGCAGAACAGGAGCGGGAAACTATACGCAAGCGGCAAGCCGAGGGCATTGAAGCGGCAAAGCAGAACGGCAAAAAGTTAGGCCGCCCCGCGCTTACCTTCCCCTCAAATTGGAATGAAGTATATTCTGCTTGGAAAGCGGGAGAAATTACAGCAAAGACAGCTATGGAGCAAACCAACACTAAAAGAACCAGTTTTTATAAATTAGTCAGTATGACGGAAAACCAGTAAAACGGGACACCTTTTGCATGGGACACTTTTCTTTGCTCTCTGACTACTGGATTCGGCGGCGGGACACAGGCAGGACACCAAAGCACAAAAAAGAGAGGGAACAGGTTTCCCCATTCCCTCTCAGAAGTGCTTGATTTTACTGGTATTGAATTAGCCGAAGTAGCGCTTCAGCAGACCCTCGAATGCCTTGCCGTGGCGGGCCTCGTCGCGAGCCATCTCATCAGTATCTTCGCTGCGCTCGATACTGCGGGGGAACTTATCTTCCCCTGTTATGGTTATTATACAAGGAAAAGCACAGAGAATCAAGCATTTTTCTAACATCTTTTATTCATCGTGGACACTTCTTTTAGACAACTTCTAACATCTTTTTAAGTTCTCCAAATCAAGGCTTGGACAAGTTTTGGACAATTTGGAGGTCTTTTTTATGGCAAAATCGAATGATGTGGGTGTTTATCAGCTTGATAACGGTATGTGGGGTTTTCGGTTCGTGATGGTCGTGGATGGCAAGCGAATCAGCCAAAGGAAATCCACAGATGAACAAGGCAATAAGCTCACTACAAAGAATCAGGCAATCAAGGCGCGGCAAACGGCAATGGTTCAAGCCCGAACAGAGAGAGTCCAAAAGCAGAAAATCGCCCGCCGCAAGTTCAAGGAAGTGTACGCGGAGTTTTGCGAAAAGGGGCGTTCTGACCGCGCCTATCAGACAAAGCGCAAACAGGACAGCATTTGGGATAATCACTTGTGCGCCCGTTTCGGCAATCGTTATGTGGATGAAATTAGCAGCGGAGAAGTCAATGACTATTTGACGGAGCTTTATTGTGTAGATGGCTATTCCCATCAATACACAGAAAGTTTTCTGAAAATGTTCTATCTGATTTTGGGACAGGCGTATTCCCGCAATTATCTTGAAGCAGATACCTATAACAAGCTGTGCGTGAACAAAGACACAAAAATCCATATGCCAAAGCAGAAAACAGAGGACGATACCGACATTATAGCCTTTAGCCGTGATGAACTTGTGCTTTTGGATGAATATTTCAGAGGCACAAACGCAGAAACAGCATATTTATTGGGGCGATATTGCGGGCTGCGTATCAATGAGTGTTTCGGGCTGAAATGGACGAATGTGGATTTAGAGGCGGGGACGATTCTGATTGACCGTCAGATGCAGTATCAGGATGGGCTTATCAAACTGATAGCACCGAAAACCCGTAACTCCAAAAGGACAATCTTCATGTGTGACGCTCTGAAAGCACATCTTCAAAAACTGGCGGCGGAGCGGGAGCGGGACACGGCGGAATTTGCTGCTGTGCGGGAACAGAAACAGCGGTTCATTGATGATTTGGACGGAAAGAAAATTTCCTCCACGGAGCTTGTGAACTGTCTGCCTGACGGGACGATTCAAACCGTTAATTCCATGAAATACCCCACGCGGGAAATCAAAAACAAATTGGGTATCAACTTCAAATATCACTATTTGCGGCACACCTACGGAACACTTATGGCGGAAATGAATACCCCCACACATTTGCTCTGCAATCAGATGGGGCATGGAAATATTCATGTGACGCAGCGGTATTATATTGCAATCTCCAAAAGCGGAATTGATGTGCTGAATAAAAACCTGAATCAACTATAAAACACGGCGGGCAGAGTGTAAAAGCTCTGCCCGCTCGTTTAGTACATTTCATTGATTTTAGATACAAAGGACTTGAATTCTTCCACCACGGGAGCGGGAGAAAGAATTTTTGCCCGTCTGCCAAAGCCGCAAATCCACGAAAAGAACTGTTCGCTGACTTTGATTTCTGCGGTGATAGTAAAATGGTGTTCATCAAACTTGCTGTAAACTGCGCCCTTTCTGCCGAAACGGTCAAGCACGGTATTCATAGCCGAATTGATAAAACGGATAACAACGCGCTGTGTATCGCCGCCGAACATGGAAAAGGACTGTTGCGCGTATTTGTTGATTTCGATTGCGGCGGCGGCCTCCTGTCCCTCTCTTGGTTCACCTAACCGGCGCACATCGGCCATGCGGTCAACGCGGTATGTTCTGATTGCTTGGTACTTATCATCAAAGCCCATCAGATAATAATTCCCGTCATTTATCAAAAGGCGGTACGGGCTGACAATGTACCACTCGCCCTTGCGTCCCTCTCTTGGCTTGTCCAGATTGTCGATGGTGTATTCCTGATACTTGAAGCGGATTTTTTCAGGTTCGTGCTTCTGGCCGTCCAAAACTATGCTCATGGCATCGTTGATTGTACTGATATTGTTTAGGACACTCCGGTTATTGGTCTTTACACGGTCGGTTAAAAGCGCATCGTGGCGGATAGTCTTTGCCTGTTTCTCGCTGACAAACTCCGATACCACATTGACAAGGCGCTCCGCCTGTCCCTGCGCGATAAATTTTGCGGAATAGACACACTCCGCCAAAAGGCGAATATCATTCAAATCAAAATGCCGCTGCCGCACATAAAAGCCTTTTTTGCTCTTGTCATAGATAACGGTCTTTTCGTTGTCGGCATCATCGGCGGCAAGGGCTTCTTCCGCTTCATCAATAGTGCTTTCAGGGTTCTCCATCAGCCACAAAACCTTGTTGATGTCCTCAATATCCCTGTAAATGGAGCGGCGTTCTGCGGAAATTCCACAGTCCTCCAAAAAGGAAATAATGTCATAGGCGGTGACAGCATTATTTTCGTCCGTATACTTCAAAAGATATTGAAGCACAACATAGGGTTTCAGCTTTTGGTTAGGCTTTTTCCCGTGTTCTGCTAAATCGCCTTTTATTGGTTGGCCTACTTTTTGTGCCATGCGCGCCGCACCCCCTTTTTTCCATTCTACCACGCCAAAAGCAAAAAGAAAAGCAACGGAATATCAAGCGACAATCCGATGCTTCAATCTTCAATGTATTCTGCAATATCTTCCAGTTTGCAATTTAGTATCTTGCAAAGCTGATTGATGGTATAGGTGCTGACATTTCCGTTTTTCCTCAGCCGGTCGAGCTGCCCGCTGCTGATTTGGTATTCCTTTATGAGCTTGTATTGGGATATTTCTTTGTCTTTCATGGTTTGCCATAGCTTATCAAATACAATCATGCAGACAACTCCTTGCATAGTATCTGCATTTAGAGTATAATCACGCCCTTTCGTTGACAATTGCCCATAAACGGGCTATAATTCTAAAGAATAGAGAACTATAGGCAAATAGCAGGGGCACAGTCAAAGAGATATTCTGCAAAGGAGTAATTATAATGGGAATATTTAATCTGATTGTAAACGCAATCAATAAGGCGGACCGCAAAAAAGAAGCTGCGTTTATAGAAGAATTTAGTCCATACGGAGAAATCGTCAAAGACCCCAGTACCAGATTTGAAACGGACACACTCTATATTAAAAAGCACGGCAAGATATTGCGAAAACTGTTGATTGCAAAACCTGTGGAATATGTGCACACGAAGAAAGAGCCGGATAAATTAGTTTATACCTCAGCTACAGTAGGCGGTATTACAACAGGTGGATTTCATGTCCAAAGCGGAAACACATCATATTATACGTCTAATTCCGGAAAATTTGCGGTGGCATATTGTCCCAATAATAGCGTTCACGGCAGTTATGCAATAGAAATATTCCTATCTGAACAAATATACAATGCGGCAAAGAAATCCGGACTTTCAGGATTATTTGAAAACAAGTACAGAAGTAAAGATAAACGCCATCGATATGGAATAAATACAAAGCGAAAATCGAAAGAAGAATGCGATAAACTCATAAACTGGCTTGCAAATTAGTCAGTAGCTAACTGTTGCTTATACGATACATAATGGAGGAGCGAGGCGTTTGCCCCGCTCCTTTTCTGTCATATCAACTGCGCATGGCCTTGTATGGCCGCCTCTATCTTTTGGGTTCGTTGACAATCGCCCATAAACGGGCTATACTGTGAGCATCAAAGGCAATTTAATAAAAACAAAAGCGGGGTGCAAAGAGTGGAAGAAGTATTTAACCGTTCAGTTGGTACGCTTTGGCCATATGACAAAATAATTATTTGTGATGATGGAATCAGGTGGGTCTCGCAAGATGCAGAAAGAGTGGTTCACTGTAAGCTTATCCCGTATTCATCTATTGCAAACCTTAAAATTGTATCAACACCATTACTTGGTTTTTATTTGCGAATAATTACGACAAATTCTGTAAAAAAGGATTTTGATATAAAAAAAGAAGACAAAGACAGATTGAAAAATACGATTGCGGACATTCAGAAGCAAAAGGCGTTTGGTTCAAAGGGGAATCCGGTCGAGGAGAGCGAAGAATATGCATTTGTTCCTTTTGAATCGTTGACTCTTGAAGAAATGTTGTCCTTGCCCAGGAACGATTTGTCCGAAGAAGAAAAAGCAGCAGTCATAAAGAAAATAAAAGATGCATGGCTGGCAAAAAAGATTAGCGAATTAACCTATAAAGAGCTCACAGCAGAATATGAAGGAAGAGTCCTTTCTGACTTCGAAAGAGAAATGGCGCTGCGAGTGGATTTATTTCATGTAAAAAGTGAGTATGAAAACATGCTCCGGGAAAAACAGGGAAAAAAAGACCGAAATTCAATCATAAAAGGCGCTGTTGTTGGTGGTGTTCTTGCAGGCCCCACAGGAGCGGTTGTCGGCGCGATTGTTGGGAAAAACAAGGCAGACAACAATAAATGATAGGTGAACAACAGGAGCGGGACGCGTGTTCCGCTCCTGTTGTTATCAAATTAACTGTGCGTGGCCTTGTATGGCCGCCTCTATCTTTTGGGTTCGTTGACAATCGCCCATAAACGGGCTATAATATTTGCAATATTTCTTTACTTCGGTTAACTCTCTACAAAAGTCCGAAAGGAATGATAGTTTTGTTTGAAACTCTTAGCTCAAAAGATGCCCGCAACTGTTGGACATTTACAGATGATGGCATTGCTGTTTATGCAATGGATGTCATTGGTCATGCAGAGAGACGCAAAATGTTTATTCATTACGGCGCTATTTCCTCGATTACGCTGAATTTTGCGGGTGTTTTGAACATCAATAAAAACTTTGCTATGCTACAGCTCGGAAAGGCAGATAAAGACACAGCAAAGGTGATGATGTCTTTTATCAAGGAGAAATCAAAAACTGCATCTTCAGAGATTATCTACATTCAGGGATTTCCTTCGTTTGAAAGCAATGTAGAAAAGTGTGGTTCGAGCTTTGCAAAAAGTCAATATATCGCTCGAAATACAACGATGCTCACAAAGAAAATCGGAAATCAGGAAGCCCTTGAATTTTATGACCCCGAAGTACAGGAATTTTTGAAAAAATATCCCGGTGAAAATGCAATTGTCAACAAAGTGCTTGGGCTGTCTGTTAAAGAATTTAATGATAGTGAAAACCTTAAAAGTATGCTTTGTGGCGGCGGTGTAAGGCTTTTAATGTGTTGGGATGACCAGTACTCCAAGTATAAAACACAAAGCTGTGTTGTTTTCACTTCCAAAATGATTTTCTTACATAATGCCGCTAAAAATGAGAATTCGTTCTATTTTGTTCCTAATCTCCACGGTTTTATTAGCCGTATGAGTTCTGTTGTAATTAAAGAAAGTACCTATCATTCAAAACAGAGCAGCGTTACCGGCAGCGCAGTTGCGGGCGGTATCATTGCGGGGCCTGTAGGCGCTTTAGTCGGTGCTGTGGCTGCGTCTAATTCCAATGCACACGGCGGTAGAACAGTTGCCGGACCTAAACAGGATTTAGGTAACCGCGCTGTGCATGTTCGCGGTCTTGTCGGAGTTGAGCGTGGCACAGTTAGCACAATTTATGCAGCAAAGGGTAGCGGATGCCCTGCGGTAAACCATGCCCATGCAAGTGGATGTGATTACTCCGAATTAGAGTATATTAACGGTATCCCCGAAGAAAAGTATAATAGGTTTGCAAAATACATTGCCGATTTGTGCCAAAGCATGGATGCCGCACACAATAAATAAGCTAAAAGGGAGCCTTTAGGCTCCCTTTTTCTATCAAATTAACTGTGCGTGGCCTTGTATGGCCGCTTCAATCCTCTGCGGCTCAATTCCGATATACCGTTGTGTGGTGGCGGCAGAGCTGTGCTGTAAAAGCCGCTGAACAAGGGCAATATCGTAACCGTTGGCCTTGTAAATCTCCGTGGCATACCACTTGCGGAAGCTGTGTGTGCTGATACCCTCAAAGCCTAAATAATCACAGACGATTGCAAGCTGCTTTTGTATCGCCCGTTCCGTGATGGGAAACATCAATTCCGTCTTGCCTATCCCGCTCCGCAGACAGTAATTCTCTATGTACTGCTGAATAACGAGCGGGACAGTAAACATACGGCGCTTGCCTGTCTTTTGCTCCACGATTTCAAGTCGGTATCGCTCACCGTCCCGTACAATATCGCAAAGGCGCAGACGCAGAATATCGCTGACACGCAAGCCCAAATTCCCCTCCAACACAAGGGCGGTTGCGATACGCTCATTTGGGCGGCAGCCGCAAAAGCCTTGCTTCATGGTTTGAATTATTTCCTTGTATTGTTCCGTGGTGAGAGCCTTTGTTTTCTTGTTCATGCTTGCCTCCAAAAGTCATAAAGTTCGTATTTTGAGCGGTGAACTGTTCGTATGTTTGCGGCCGCCGCAGACAATCCGCAGAAATACAGGGTTTTGGTGTTCGTAAAATTCAAATTTTAGGAACTTTCCCCGCCGCCCCCCTATTTCAGAGGGCGGCGGGGTTTCCGTTTAGTAGGAAACAGAGAAGCGGCGGGAGCTGACAGGCTTGGTGAAGTCCTTGTAGAGTTCGCCGTAAAGCCGTTTGAATGTGGTGCTGTCAAATCGATTGCTGATGATGTTGGTGTAGCGGACGATGTAAGCACCGGCGGTCAGTTCTTCGGTGTTCTGTCTGACCATTTCTTCTTTGATGGCCTCGCGGATGGCATCGGCCTTGGCCTTTGCCTTGGCAGCCAAATCATCATAGTTGTTCATGGCCTCAATCATGGAAATCATTTCGTTCTTGCTCATTGTTCTTTTCTCCTTTTGGTGTTAGATTTTGTTTGGCAAGTGGTGGGTGGCTGTTTAAGTATCTATGCCTCTCCGCAATCCCAATCTCCCTTATCCGTTCCCACTCTTACCTTGCGTTCTTGGTTTCGGCTCTCGCCTACTTTCGTCCGCCTTGGCTTGCCCTTTGGTGTTCCCCTTAACTGTCTATATAATACACCTAAATCGAGTGTATTTCAATTCGCAGAATATACAAATATTACACTCGTTTCTTGTGTAATTTTGACACTTGAAATAGGTGTAACCTTGTGTTATCATAAGGACAATGGAAAAGGAGGCGATTTTTCGGTGCCTATCGTATATAAAATTGATGTGCTTGCCGCACTCAAAGAAAAAGGCTACAACACTAACAAAATCAGAAAAGATAAAATCATGGGTGAAGCCATGCTTCAAAAGTTGAGAAGCGGTCAGATGGTGTCCTGGGCTACCCTTGAAACGCTCTGTGCGCTCTTGGAATGTCAGCCGGGGGACTTGATTGAATTTGTTGCAGGGGCAGCGGAATAGCCCTCTCAAAGCTCACAGGGGGGCGGGTGCTGTTTCGGGAAAACTTTGTTTTCTTTCCCCCTTTGTGATTTGGCGTGGGCGCAGCTCCCACGGAGAGTGTTTTTTATTCCGAAAGACGGTTTTTTCGTCTGTTTGCGGTTCGCCTATTTTCTCTCCGTCAGACGGAATACAACGAAAAAAAACGGCAAATCCCCGTTTCGGAGATTTGCCGTTTCAAATCAGAAAGCACGCAAAAATTTTTGGTTTCCTCTAAAAAATAAGAGGCCAAAAACTTTTGCGTGCTTTTATTTCCAGTCTTTTAATAAATCATCTATGGCCGCATCCAGACACTTTTTCATGCTCTGCCGCATAACCGAATAAATGTAGTTTTCTAAAATGGATTCACTTTTCTTTTTCTTCTTTTCTTTCTCTCGTTCATTTTTTGATGCACTTTTCATCTGATTTTTACCTCGCTTGAAATATGCACCTCTGGAATGTTGTTGGCTTCTTCTCTCTTCTGTATTATTTGATAAAGTTTCTTGTGAGCGGCCTCCATAATCTCCCATGGCTCATATCCGTCAAGATACATATAGTCGCTGTATTCCGGAATATTGCGTGTTGCGTATTCATGTAATGTCATTTTCGGTCTCCTTTTCAAAATTGATTATGTTGTAGCCCTCAATCCCGTAAACAGGGACTTTGATGGGTGTGTAGCCGTATTTGGCCTTGAACTCGCGGCGGGCGTTTGCATAGCTGAAATAGGCGGCTTCTCCGATGATGGAATCCCGTTCTTCTTTGCTAATCAAGCCGATTTCGCAATCGTTCAGGGCATCCAGTTCCGCCTTTGCACTTAACTTCTGCTCGGCGTGAAAGAGCTTCAAAAATCCCTGAACCTGTTCTTCTGGCATGGGAATATAGCAGTTATATTCGCTGTCCAGTCTACACCAAATCTTATCAAGGATTCTGCCTCTTGTACCGCCCTCGTTCTGGCGTGTGCCAAACATTTCCCGCATTTGTAGCCGTGTGTATTCGCTGACAGTTCCAAACTTGTGTTGAAATTCCTGAATTTCTTCCTTGTCTTTGATAATTCTGGCTACATTGGCGGCGGTCTGGACATTATCCTCTTTGACAACCTCGATAATTTTTTCGCCGTATACTTCGTTGCGCTTCTGCGCGTTTCTCTTGTTGGGGATTTTCTGATAATCACCTAACTTTTTCAGAATGTGGTACTTTGTTTCCCGCCCCTGATACTCAACCTCATATTCATAATAGAGGCTGAAATTTGAAAGCAGCTCGTTTCGCTTGTGGCTCCATGTGCTGTTGCTGACTTCCATAAATGCTTGTAGTGCCTTTGTGGTGTAGTATCTTCCCACTTCCAATTCTTTTTCTATGGGTATCTCTCCTTTCATAGATTCTTGCGTTTTGTGGCAAGTTGATTATCCATTTTTGCCCTATCCCCGCAAAAGCTGAACCGCAGCTTCTTATTACGCAAATTTTTTTGGGTTCTTTTTCTTATAGGACTACAAAAAATTCTGCGTGATATTTTTATAGATTGCTGACCGCCGCAAGCAACTGGCTTTCAGTCATACCGGAAAACTCAGTTTCAAGCTGCTCTGCGGTAAAGCCCGCAGCCTCATAGAAATCAAACAGCAGCGCAAGCATGGCACTATCAAAATCTGGAATGTCAAACTGCTCCATAAATCCCTTTACCATTTCAATCGTCATTTCCTTAGTTTTCATCTTTTCAAATCCTTTCTATGTTTTAATCAGGCGGCGGGCTTGTCGGCGGGGATGGGAAGAAACTTTGTTTCAACGGTCTTGGCTACGCGGCCAAAGTTAGCAACTTCGGGGTACTGCTGCAAAAACCACCTCTTGATAGTGGGGTAACGGAACGCCTTGGAATGGCAAGCGGCAATCATCCGCATTTCCGCAAACTCTGTCAGAACCGCATCAACGGTTTCGGCGCTTTCGTGGGTCATGATGTAGTCCTCCATGTACTGATAAGTCAGCCCCGCATAGGTTTCCTTATTGGGATTCCGCTTGATGGAGCGGGTGACGACCGCAAAATTGGGGTAATCGCGGCGAACACTTTGAAGCTGTGCGTATTCCTCGCTTCTGGTGTTCCGGCACTTCTGTGCAAAGGTTCTGTCCATGACGATTTTTCCGTTCTCAAAGTCGATTTTCAGCGTGTTCTTCATTTTCTTTTCCTCCTATTTCTATTCTTCTGTTGGCTTATGCGGCGGTTTTCTGAGCGGTACGCACCTTGCGGGCGTTGTCAATAATCTTGTTGACCTTGGCGCTCATGGCTTCGATTTCGGGGTACTGAGAGAGAAACCACATCTTGATTTCGCCGTAGCTTGCGGCGGCAGCAAGCTCTACCTTGTTTCCCTCCGTATCCAGTCCGCGCAGCTCGTAAAACTCAGCCATGATGGAACAGTCGGTATCGTGCGCCTTGATGTAGGTTTCCATATACTCAAAGGTCAGTCCCTTGAAGTGGTCACCTCTCTTGGCGGCGGACTTAACGATAACTACGCGGAAAGTGGGTTCCGCAGCTTTCAGGGTGTGCAGCTCGTTGAACTTCTCGCTGCCGTACTTGCCGGCGGCCTTGGCCTCGTTCTTGGTCATCTCGATGGTGTTGTTGGTGTAATTGATAGTCATTTTCTTTTCCTCCAAATTTTATATTTTTTGTTTTTATTTGTGGGCTTGCTGCCCTGTTCTCTATGGTTTTATTATAGCAGTTTTGGTATGGCGGTCAGTCGTTTTAATGGCACTGGTTATCAATGAAACTGTCGCAGTCGAACTTGATTTTCTTTTGCTTGAAGATGTGTTCCATTCTGCTGCGCGGCACATCGTTCAGGACTTCATAGATAGCGGCAATCCACTTGCATTTTTCAACATCTTCATCTGTGATGTGCTTGAACAATCCGTAACCGTCTGCATCACAGGACAAGGCAACAATGGCCTCGTAGATTTCCTTGTAGCCTTCAACGGTCAGGCGTCCAGATTCTTCCTCGAAATACTTTTCATTCAACATCTTGATACTCTCCTTTTTTGTTTTTGTTTTTTGTGGTTCATCTCTTTTGTGATTTTAGTATACCAAAATTTTTTGACCGAGGTGTCGTTCTAATGTGACACATACACTTTTTTGAAAAGAAAAAACACAGTCTTTTCGACTGTGTTGTAAGTGGGGCGAACGGGAGCGGCCGCCGCATGTATCAATGATGCTTAAAAGATGTTAACGGGATGTTCGTATTTTCATTGAAAGTAGTTCGATAGTTGTAAAAAGTCTATGAATAGATGCTATAAACCTGTTGTTCTCTGGCTTTTGGTAGAGTATGATGTAATCGTCAATGGACAAGTTTTGATGGACAACTTTGATGGTTCTTTGCCTCCGTAAAAAGAGGTAATGGACAAGAAATGGACAATCCGAATAAAAGAAACGGGGAAACAGGTTTCCCCGTTTCCCCGTTGGAAATGCTTGATTTATCTTACTTGAAGTAACGTGCCAGCAGGCCTTCGAATGCCTTGCCATGGCGGGCCTCGTCGCGAGCCATCTCGTGAACGGTGTCGTGGATGGCGTCCAGATTGGCAGCCTTCGCACGCTTTGCCAGATCAAACTTGCCGGCAGTAGCACCATTCTCAGCTTCCACACGCATTTCCAGATTCTTCTTGGTAGAGTCGGTCACAACTTCACCCAGCAGTTCGGCAAACTTAGCAGCGTGCTCAGCTTCTTCCCAAGCAGCCTTCTCCCAGTACAGGCCGATTTCAGGATAGCCTTCTCTGTGAGCTACGCGAGCCATGGCCAGATACATACCTACTTCGGTGCACTCGCCCTGGAAATTGGCTCTCAGATCTTCCATAATATCCTGGCTGGAACCCTGTGCCACACCTACCACATGCTCAGCCGCCCAGCTCATTTCGCCAGCCTGCTCTACAAACTTAGAAGCCGGAGCCTTGCACTGAGGACATGCTTCGGGAGCGCTGTCACCTTCATGAACGTATCCACACACACTGCAAACGAATTTTTTCATTGTTATACCTCCTGATTATGTTTACTTCAAAAACTTATCCAATGTTACCTGTTGGAATTCCTGCAACAACACCTGATTGATCCGTCCAAATTCCCGTTGAAATTGGCAACTTCCTTTATTTTTCACCCGATTGCAACAAATCTCTTCATCCAGGCACTTGCTGATTTCCAGCTTTCCTTCGATGGCTTCCACGATATCAGCCAAACTGATTTCCTGCGGAGTGCAATTGAGTTCGTATCCTCCGCCTGCTCCTTTGTAAGACCGAACCATTCCACAATGGACCAGCTTGTGCAAGATCTTCAGTGCAAAACGCAACGTTACACACATCTCTTCTGAGATGGATTTGGCATCCATTCTCTCCTGGCTTTTGGCCAGACAATATAATATGCGCAACGCATAATCTGTTTCCATTGTGACCTTCATCGTGAAATCTCCCAACGCTTTGGATTACATCTATAATATATACCATTTTTGTATATAAGTCAATGATCTTTTTGAAAAAAAGAATTAAAATATTTTTCCAAAACAACTTGACAGTTTTATCAATGTTCAGTATAATTATTGTTGTTGTGCAGGACTTTGGGCACAAAAAGTCTTTGCGAGTGTGCTGGAACTGGTAGACAGGCACGTTTGAGGGGCGTGTGCCAAAAGCGTACGGGTTCAAGTCCCGTCACTCGCACCACTTTTTTCCTCAGGCACAACTTCATATGCGGATGTGGCGGAATTGGCAGACGCGCTAGCTTCAGGTGCTAGTGGTGGCAACATCGTGGGGGTTCAAGTCCCTTCATCCGCACCAAACAATGATAATCCGAACTACATTATCCAAATAGGTAATGTGTTCGGATTTTTTATTTCTATTGAAAATATGCTCTGATTGGACAGGATTGGGACCAACGTTCCCAATCCTTGCTTTTTGTGGTGATTCTTGTTATAATTCATTCAATAATACATCATTCTATCTGTAGGTTTACTTCAGGAAATTCATGGAAGCGGTATGATATCACCCAATGGAGGCTACTATGAAACGAAACACATTCATTGCAATCATATTTTTGCTTGTATCATTTGTATTTTCTGCCTGTGCATCTGTACCCCCTAGCGACCAAACACCTGAATTGTTGAACGACATTGGAAAAACGTTTAGTGAATTGAAAAAAGAGCATCCTGAAGGCGAATTGATTGTAAATTTAGATGGATTCCCGGATAGTGCTGCTGCATGTTTTGGGGAGCCAGAATCGGAGTCTGTTTATTTCTTTTTTGAAGGACAAAGCGGTGATTTTGAAAAGGCTATGAACGAATGTGAAGATGAAATAAAATGCGCCGGTTTTATAACCACAGCAAACACACTTTTTACAGATATGGAAGATGATATGTCCTTTGAAGACTTCTTCTCTTTAATCGGTGTGAACGATTATGAGTACTTTGGTGAAGACACAATAACTGCACAAGGCTGGTTAAAATTCACGTACAGCGGTATGGAAGTAATGATAAATACAAACGAAGCCATTGCTGGCGGCGGCTGGGACGTCACAGGAGCAGAAATAGTAAAGAGTACTGCTCCGGTATCTATTGTAGATCCAGAAATATTAAATGCCAATCAAGACTTAGCCGAAGCGGTTATGTTCGATTGAGCTGTGTCATGATAACACATTGTATTTTTTCCTTCTTCGTTGCAAAGTGAAAAAACCATCCATCGGTTCTCAATATGAAATACCCTTTCTTACCATTGGACCATAACAATAGCCCCTCTTGATAACTCAAGAGGGGCTATTGTTTTTCACAATCTATCATGTATTTCTTCTATTCTTCATTGGCGGTTTCCATATTGTACTTCATCCGGTCAATAAAAGCCAGCAGCTGTTTTTCTTCTTTAGGCGAAAACCCTTTCATCAATGTTTTCTCAAATTCTTCCCGACACTGTCTGAGCTGCTGGGATACCGCCGTAGCCTGCTCCGTCAAACGCAATCGTTTCAATCTGGCATCATGAGATACACTTTCTCGACGCAAAAAACCTTTTTGCACCATCAAATTTACCACTTTGGATGCAGTAGAACGGGTAATGCCAAATTCCATTTCCAGATTTTTTTGATATACTGGTTCATCGCCATGTTCTTCAATATAGCCAATAATCCAACCATTGGTTCCGGTCAAACGCTGAATTTCCCGCAAACTTTTTTGGCTGTCCACATGCCGCATAATCAGGTTATTGAGCAGCCGCAACTCTCTTCCCACATGCCTTTGCATCTGGCATTCGCTCCTTTTCCTGTTTGATATAAAACATTATAAAAAATTTTTTATCCACTGTCAATTCCTTTGCACAAAAGCATATTGTCTTGACAGCATTTTCCTGCTATAATTGACAGGTATATTTACCTTGTCAGAAAAGAGGAGATCCTATATGCACACCACACAACTACTTACCCTCTCCACCCAGGAACTGGCACTGTTCGGCCGCCGGGTAGAGGACTTGCTGGAACAGCGTGGGATTACCATAGAACATGCAGCGATGCGGGAAGCATTGGCTCAAGCTGGCGCTCTGGTGGAAAACGACCGGGTACGATTTCCCCGCTCCCTGATTCATAAAGCGGTACAAGCTGTACCCAGTACTTTTACCCTTTGCGCTCCTGATCCACAGTGGAATCTTACCTTCCCCCATCCCCATCAAGGCTTTTACACCCGTACCAACACCGGTGCCATGCAGTATCTGCCCAAAGAGGGAGAGGTGCGCCCTGTGACGCTGGCCGACGTGGCAGAATGGACCCGTTTGGCCAATGCATTGCCCCACATTCATTTTCTGTGTCTGCCCTCCACCTCCGGGGAAGAGGTTCCCATTCACTCCATCGATCTGTGCACACTGGATGTCATGCTCCGGCTCAGCCGCAAACACATCTGGGTACAGCCCTATGAAGCACCCAATGTACGGTGCATGATTGATTTAGCCGCTGCTTCTGTAGGCGGATACGAAAAGCTGCGCTCCGCTTCTCCCATCAGCTTTATCTCCTGCTCCGTTCCCGTATTGCACTACAAAGAGATGGACGCGGAAGTACTATGGCAATGCGCCCAATATGGAATCCCCGTACAATGCTGTTCCCTGCCCACTGCAGGTGCCAACGCTCCTGTAACGGGTCAAGGCGTGGCCCTGCTGGCCTGTGCCGAAGTGCTGGCCCAAATCGTCATGCTGGAATTGCTGGCTCCGGGCACTCCGGCCATTGCCACCCCCCTGCTCTTCTCCATGGATATGATGACCACCTTCACGCTGCAATCCAACACCCAGATCACCCTGGGGCGGCTCATCGCCATGCAATATTTTGAACAGGAGCTCAACATTCGGGCCCACTCCTATGGCACTGGCACCGACTCGGTGGTGCTGGACAGCCAGAACATGCTGGAACGCTCCAGTCTGGCTCATATGATGGGACTTTGTCCCGCCTCCATCCTGGGCGGCGCCGGGCAGCTGGAAACCGCCAAGACTATCAGCCCCCTGCAGCTCATTATAGACGACGGATTGTTTGACACCGTCCAGCAGCTGCGGCAAGGACTGGATATAACCGACGAAACGCTGGACTTCCAGGAACTGCTTCATGGCACTGGTGAAGAGGGCTTCATCACCTCTGACCACACGTTGGAACACTATCAGGAATTGCATCGACCTGAACTATACAATCGCAGCGGAATTCAGGGCGGCACTTCTACCTTGCTACAGCGAGCGGCCCATCGGATGGACGAGCTGTTGCTGCATCCGTCCCAGCGGGATCTTCCGCCCCAGGTAGTGGCTGCCATGGATGAGGCATTGCACAAGGGATTGGAGGTACTGGAAGGATGAAACTGACTCGAGGAGAAAAGATTTGGCTGATTGCCACTGTCCTACTGTTTGTGCTCTATAACCTTCCCTTTGTCCCGTCCTATGGAGATTCCATCGGAACTCTAATTCATGGAGCTCTGACCGTTGTGCCGCTGTGGATTGTCTCCTACGCCGGGTTACGTCACATCTGCCGGCAGTACCCTCTCCGTACTGAAAAGGAGGAAAAGCAATGTTAAATCCCACTCTGCTCTGGATGGTATTTGCCCTGTATCTGCTCTTTATGGTGACGGTTTCCACCCTCACCGCACGCCGGCAAGCCCGTCAGGGCGCGGATGCCCGCAGCTTTCTCACCGGCAGTTCCTCCATCAGCTGGCCCATGCTGGTGATGACCTACATCGCCTCTCTCATGAGCACCTGGGTATTTTTTGCCGGGCCGGGCGCCTACTACCGGGCCGGGCTGGGGTACTGGCTGTCCGAAATGAGCTATATTTGCCTGTTTCCGGTGATCACCCACTTTACCATGAACAAAATCTGGGTCCTCAATACCTCCCGTCACTATGTCACCCCCGCTGATTTTTTCTGCGACCGTTTTCGCTCCCGGGCACTCCGCCTGGTGCTGGGACTTGTATTTCTCAGCGCTTCCTTCCCCTATGTGGCCTCGGTGTTGATGGCCATCGGCAAAGCCGGTGACATCGCCACCGGCGGACAGGTGGGATATGAAGCCATTGTCATCACAGTGGGCATCGTCATTGTACTGCTCACCATGCTGGGTGGAATGCGCTCTGTGGCCACCTCGGACACCTTGCAGGGTCTGCTGTTCATCAGCATTCTGCTGCTCATTGCAGGCTGCTGCCTGTGGGTGGGATTTGGCGGCTCCCTACCCGATGCCCTGTCCACCATCTGGCAAAACACCAACAGTTGGTTTTCCTACCCCGGCCCCGATGGCTGGGTCCCCTATGCGGCCCGTTTTGGCTACCCCTTCTCCTGCGCCATCGGCTGGACCATCATGCTGCCTCACGTGTTTGTGCGGGCAGGCTACTCCGGACAGGATTTGAACAGTCAGCGCAAACTGATGTTTCTCACCCCCATCTTGCAGGGAATTGTGTGGACCGGTACCATGCTCATTGGACTGATCGGCATCGCTCTGCTGCCGGGCCTCTCCACCTCTGACACCGAGCTCATCATTCCTTATCTCATCCAACACGTGATTTCGGGCGTCTACCCCACTCTGGCCATTCTATTGATGATTGGCTTCTTTTTGGGAGCGGTGGCAGTGGGGATTTCCACCGCCGACTCCTTTCTGCTGGTGGCCGGCTCCATTGTATACCAGGATTTTCTGGAACATCTCTTCCACTGGAAGCTCACCGAACGGGGACGGATGCGGACTGTACGGGTGGTCATCCTGCTCATCGGCGTGATCAGCATTCTATTCGCTCTCAATCCGCCCGATCTCATTTACACCCTCATCATGTTCTCCATCGCACTGGTGATGCCTCTCTTTGTGCTGGTGGTGCTGGCACTCTACTGGCCCCGGGCCACCCGGATGGGCGCGCTGTGCGGAGCGATTGCAGGCACCATCGTGGTTTTGATGACCTATTTTGTATGGAATGTGGGAGACGTCTGGTACGGTGCCTTCGGACTGCTGGCAGCTGCGGTTGTGATGGTGCTTGTCAGTCTTCTGGATCGCTCTCCTCAACCGGAACAGGCGGAATTTCAGGAGGCACTGCAAAAAGGAATGGAACGCTTCTATTTTCTGCCCAAACAATCCCAATAAAATGTGCATCCCCCCTTGTCAATTCCCTTTTCTGGCGGTATACTGAAACAGTCGAAATGAAAGAGGCCATCTTCTCAGGAAGATGACCTCTTTTCCGTGTACTTTACCTCAAAGGAGCGTTTTTCATGGCACACACCAATGACCTGGGACGAGACAGCATTCCAAAACTGGTGCTGCGGCTGGCCATTCCCACCATGCTGGCACAACTGGTTAACGTTCTTTACAGCATTGTAGACCGCATTTTCATCGCCAATATCCCGGTCATTGGCGAACAGGCACTGGCCGGAGCCGGAGTGTGCGGTCCCGTAGTGACATTGCTTTCTTCCTTCGCCTTTCTGGTGGGGCTGGGCGGCGCGCCGCTGATGGCCATTCGGATGGGAGAAGGCCGCCGTCGGGAAGCGGAACGGATTCTCTCCAACTGCACTCAAATGCTGCTGGTATTATCAGTGACACTCACCATTCTATTTTTGCTACTGCGCCAACCCCTATTGATGGCCTTTGGTGCCAGCCCCGTTACCTATCCCTATGCCAACACCTATATGACCATTTATACCGCCGGTACTATTTTTGCCATTTTGGCCACCGGACTCAATCAGTTTATCACCTGCCAGGGATATGCCAACCTGAGTATGTTCACCGTACTCATCGGCGCCATCCTCAACATTGTACTGGACCCTATTTTTATTTTTGCGCTGGATATGGGCGTAGCGGGAGCCGGCGTGGCTACCGTTCTCTCTCAAGCAGCCTCCTGTCTGTTTGTATTGCGGGTACTTACCTCTGATGCGGTCCGCATTCGCATTCGCCTACGCAAACCCAACTGGCAAATCATACGGCGAGTCTTGCTGTTCGGCCTCTCTCCTTTTTGTATTTTAGCCACCGACAGCCTGGTACTCATCGCTCTCAACAGCAGTCTGCAACGCTATGGCGGTCCTGAAATGGGAGATACGCTGGTCACCTGTGCCACCATTGTTCTCAGCTATATGCAGCTCATCAGCATGCCCATGATCGGCATCACTGGCGGTACCCAGCCAATCCTCAGTTTCAATTATGGGGCCAAACAGGTGGACCGAATCCGTCAGGGTGAAAAATACATCCTCCTCATGGCGGTGACCTTCGGCACGCTTATGTTTGGCGTTTCTCAATGGATTCCCGAAGTTTTTGCCCGAATTTTCACCAGTGACCCCACCTATATAGATTTGTCCGTCTGGGCCATTCGGGTGTATACCGCCTGCGTCATCCCCATGGCGTTCCAATACACCTTCGTGGATGGTTTGACTGCATTGGGCGTCCCCCAGGCAGCGGTCACTCTTTCTCTTATGCGCAAAATTACTCTGCTAGTTCTCACCATGGCGCTCCCTCTCTGGTTCGGAGCCCAAAGCGCATTTTATTCAGAGCCCATTGCAGATCTGCTCTGTGGCATCATTACCACCATTGTTTTTCTGGTGGTATTCAATCGTCTGATGCGGAAACGTGAAGCTATGGCAGATGACGAAAAACTCTTCTGAAAATCAAAACAGCCGGTGAGGATTCTCCCCCACCGGCTGTTTTCACACCTGCTGAAAACAGTAAATATTGTAAATGTTAATGAAAATAATCACCAGCATGAGTGCGGAAAAGAGCTTATCCGTCTGCTCACCGGAAATCCTGCGGTTGATTTTGCGGCCCAAAAAGCCGCCTCCAATGCCTCCCAACACCATCAGTCCCAGTGCCAACGGTGCGAACTCGGGAACAGTACCGGTAAGCACTGTGGTGAGAAAACTAGTCAACTGGGAAAATAGAATGATGTACAGAGAATTTTGTGCCGCTGTTTTGGTATCCATGGAGAAAAAGTAAAACAAGATCATCAAATTGATGGGGCCTCCCCCAATGCCCAGAAAGGCTGAAATGATCCCCAGAGAGAACCCGATCACACCTCCGGCCAGCGCACCCCGCACCTGTCGGGTATGAATTTTGTTTTTGTTGATCATATACAGCAGCGTGGCCAGTGTAATGAGCATCAGGCAGACCGACTGAATGGTGCTCACCAGACTTTCCTGCGGGATGGACTCCTTGACGATTTGAAACAACTGCTGCCCGGCAACCCCGCCAATGGCCGCGCCCACCGCCAAGGGGGTCGCGGTGCGCAGATCCACTTTGGAATCCCCCGACAATTTCCCCACCAGTACAGAATAGCAGGTCATGGCCAACACCGTACAGCCAGACAGAAAATTGATGGTGGAAATATCCAGCATGTGCAATGCGTCCAGAGCAGGTTTGATAATCACACCACTGCCAATTCCGCAAATGGCGCCTATGGTAGCAGCCCCCAAACTCACGGCCAGAAAAATCAGTTCCATTTCTCTTCCTCCATTTCCCTCATTCTGGCTGTTATTATAGCACAAATCCCCATAAAACACCACCATCAGCCAGATTTCGCACCCAGAAAAAAGGCCGGGCACTATAGTGCCCGGCCTTTTTTTCATTTCCCACGAAAATAAACTCTTTTTGCGGTATTATACATGATGTTTTCCAGTTCCTGCTCATTGAAATGCCCACATTGGACAATGGAATTCACCATGTCCTCAAAGGAATGAGCCGTCAATGCGGTGGGCAAATCAGTGCCGAACATCATACGCTCACTCCCCACCCGATCCCGGGTGAGCTTCATGTAATGAGCAGCGGTGGGATAGGGCGCCACATCAGGCAGTGTATTCCACAGCAGCGCGGCCAAGTCAAAGCTGACATTTTCAAAGGGTTTCAACGCATCCAACGCCATAATCAGCTTTTCCTCATCCCCCGGACGCTTGGTGGGCGCAAAGGTATGACACACCACCAGCTGAATATGGGGACAATTCCGCAGGATATCCAGCGTTTCTTCCAGCTGAAAGCTCTCCATGTAGGGACTGCCATAATCCAGTGCCACCACCAGCCGTTTTTGTTCAGCCTTGTACCACACATGGTCCATCAGCGGAGCATTGAGTTTGAAATCCCCGTGGAAGCCCATAAAGCCTCCTCCGGTACTGAATTCAAACTTCAGAATATCAAATCCCTCTTTGTCCACCCAACGGTCCAAAATTGCTTTGGCTTCCAGGAAATAGGGGTCAATGGTGCACGCACCTACAAAACGATCCGGATATTTCTCCACAGCTTCCTTGACATATTCATTCATGAAGCCATAGAGATTGCCCTGCAGCAAGACTCCGCGTTCTACGCCATAGCGATCCATCAGCTCCACAGCTTTTTCCGGCGGAAAGGACACATCTCCCATGCCCTCTGGAATAATGCGCATCTCATCGCCATTGGCCCAGCGGCCCCAGCCATTCCCAATGGCCCGCAGTTCACCTTTTCTGCCATAGCCTTTGAGATAATCAAAAATATGCATGTGCGCGTCAATGATTTTCATGACTGTCTCCTTTATTGCGCAGGCAATCTTTTCTGTTTCTTGGCCTTCTTTTCACTCTTGGCGTAAAAATCAATGGCCACTGCTGTTACAATGACAATGCCTTTGGCCACCGAATGATAGGTGGTGGGAGCGTCCATCAGGGTCAGGCCATTGTTAATCAGGCCCACCAGCAAAGCACCGAACAAGGCTCCCTGGATGGTACCTTCGCCGCCAAACAGGCTGGTGCCGCCCACCACGATGGCGGTGAGCACATCCATCTCATAGCCGCGGGCCATCAGAGAGCTGGCCTGCTGCACCTTGGAGGAAAGAACGATGCCGCCCAGAGAAGCGGTGAGTCCCGAGAAGGTATACGCCATCACAGTCACCAGCTTGGAGCGAATACCGGAGAGATCCGATGCTTCGGGGTTGCCGCCCACAGCATACAGTTCCCGCCCATACACCGTATGGTTGAGTATAAAATAGCTGATGGCCGCCATGACCAGCATAATGCCGATGGGCATATAACCAGTGCCAATGGCCAGAAACGCATCCGGCTTCAGCAGGCCAAAGGTTTCGCCGCCCGTCAGAGCGATGGCAACGCCATTGATCACCGTCTGAGAAGCCATGGTAATCAGGAATGCCGGTACCGCAAAGGCTGTGACCAGCACTCCATGGATCATTCCAATGGCAGCTCCGGTCAGCAGAGCCAGCGCGCAGCCCATCACCACACTTTGGGTGGTATAGCCATTGTTCATGATAGTAAAGACCAATATAATACCCGATAGACAGCTGACCGACCCCACAGCCAAATCAATGCCGCCCAGCAAAATGACACAAATGGTACCAGTGGTCATAATGCCAATCACCGCTACTGCCCAGAGAATCCCTGAGAAGTTGCCCCAAGTATTGAATACACCTGGTTTGAGCAATGTCAATACCAGCATTACCACTGCCAAAATACAGGGGTACCGCAACGTATAGAGAATATTTTTCGCTTTTTTGTTCATGGTTCCACCTCCTAGATGATGCCGGAGGATGCCTGCAAAACATCCTCTTCTGTCACGCTGCCCGTTGTGAACTCCTTAATGATGGCTCCCTTTCGCATTACAAGAATGCGATGAGACAGCTTGATGAGTTCAGGCAGATCAGAGGTTACCAGAAGAACCATAACCCCGCTGTCCGCCAGCGCGTTGATATGGCTGTAAATCTCATCCTTTGCACCTACGTCGATACCCGCTGTGGGTTCATCGATCAGCAGCAATTTCAGGTCACGCATCAGCCACTTGCCCAGCACTACCTTCTGTTGGTTGCCGCCCGACAGATTACCCACCGGAATATCAATCCGCTTGGGACGAATGTCAATATGGTCCACCGCTTTTTGGGCCAGTGTTTTTTCCTGTTTACCGGATACCACTCCGCCGCTACTTAAATGATCATAGCTGGTCAGCGCCACATTCTTATTGATGGACAGTAGCGGCACAAAGCCCTGATTACGCCGGTCTTCCGGAATCAATCCAATGCCATTCTGCACGCTCTTTTTCAGGCTGGGACGATAGGGTTTCCCCTCCAGCAGGATTTCCCCGGAGGCAAACCGGTCCGCTCCATAAATGGCGCGCAGCAATTCCGTACGGCCGGAACCAACCAGCCCGCTGATGCCCAAAATTTCACCTCTATGCAGCTGGAAGCTCACGTCCCGCAATTTTCCCGGAGCGGTGAGATGGCGCACTTCCAATCCCACTTCCCCAGTAGGCTCCCGCAATACGCCAGAGCTTTCATTTTCTTCCAGCGTTTTGCCGATCATCAGATTGATGACTTCCTTGGGGTCAATCTCTCCCTTTTCCAAGGTGGTGACATTTTTGCCATCCCGCAGTACCGTCAGACGGTCAGACAGCATATAGACCTCTTCCAGCCGGTGAGAAATGTAAATGATACTCACGTCTTTATCCCGCAGTCTCCGGATAATGGAGAACAGAATCTCCGATTCACCAGCGCTGAGAGAAGCGGTGGGTTCATCCATGATGATGATATTGGCATTGGTGGACAGTGCTTTGAGAATTTCCACCATCTGCCGCTGGGCAATGCTCAAACTCTCCACCATATCGGTGGCCTTCAGCGGGAAACCGTACTCATTGATCAGGTCAGTCACCTGAGATTCCAGTTTCTTCCGGTCGATGAAGGGACCGATGGTGGGCTCCCGCCCCAGCAAAATATTCTGCGCCACCGTACAGGTGGGAATGGAACTCAGCTCCTGAAAAATAACCGCAATGCCATAGCGGGCAGCATCCTGCCGGTTTTGAATATCAATCTCCTGTCCCGCGTAATACAGTTCACCACTGTCACGGGTATAGGCTCCGGTGATGATTTTAATGAGAGTGGATTTCCCTGCTCCATTCTCACCCATCAGAGAGTGTACCTCACCTTTGCGCACATCAAAATGCACATCGTTGAGCACTTGAATCCCGTTGAAACTCTTATTGATGTGACGAGCTTCCAGCAATACCTGCCCCCGTTCCACATCCAGATGACTCTGCTGCGTGGCAGCTGTGGTTTTCATTTTCATACGGACGCACCTCCCACTGCGGCTTCTTCTTCTACCGGCCGACTCTTGAGACGTTTTTCATACATCCGCTGATACCAAGCGTCAAAAATCACCACAACCATAATTATCAAGCCTTTGATGATATACTGATAAGCAGTGGGAATATCCAATTTGTAAATGCCGCTGTTAAGCACTGCCATAAACAGTGTACCGATCACTGTGCCCACAATGTCGCCCCGGCCGCCGCTGAAACTACAGCCGCCTACCACCACTGCGGCAATGACATCAAATTCAAAGCCAGTACCCAGTTCAGGAGTGGCGGTGCCCATGCGGGCAGAAGTAAAGATGGCGCCCAGACCACAGCAAAAGCCGGAAAGAGCATACACCATCTGTTTGATTCTGGACACGTTGATACCAGAAAGAATAGCAGATTTCAGATTGGAACCCACCGCATAGGTATAGGTGCCGAATTTGGTGTGTTTGAGCAAAATATGTCCTACAATTGCCATCAGGAAAAAGGCAATGGTCACAAAATACAGACCACCCACATCATCCGCCAAAGCCAGAAAAGCCCGATTTTGAATACGGGATGTAACCACAAAACCGCTGGCATCTCGCATGGTGATCATCAAAGTCAGGCCGCGGTAAATATTCATGGTTGCCAGCACCGCAATAAAATCCGGCACATGCAGTTTGGTGATAATCAAACCATTGATATAGCCGCACAATACGCCCACCAGACATCCCAGAAGCAGGATGACAGGCAGCGGCAATGGGGTAAAACGAATCATATCGGCACAGGCCATAGCCACCACAGCCATCATAGAACCAGTGGACAAATCAATGCCCGCTGTGATGATTACAAAGGTAACGCCAACAGCCGCAATGCCCACTACCCCTGCTTCCCGCAAAATGGAAAACAAATTGCGGGTGCTTAAAAAAGTATCCGTAGTCAACGTAAACAGCACAGCCAACAACAACAAAAGTCCTACGGAGATCAACTTTCGCATAGTGGATTGTTTCAATTTCAATGTAATTCCCCCTTGTCCCAGTGCCGGAGAAAATAAAAGAAACAGGCGGAGGAGATCCCCCCGCCTGCCCTGTTTTCTCCTATGCGGATTATATTACCAGCGATCTTCTTCAGCAATGTTGCCTACATTCTCCTTGGTCACGGGGATAGGAGCCAGCTTCACAATAGGAGTGGAACCATTGGGTGCAGTGGTAATACCTGCACTGACGCAATACAGAGCCAGTCTGGCTGCAGTTGCACCTTGTTCATAGCAGTTGGTGTACACAGTACCGGTCAGCTCGCCATTTTCAATCATGGTCAGAGCATCCTTTTCACCATCAGCGCCCCAAATGACCATTTCATCCAGACGCCCAGCTGCCTTGGCTGCCAGAGCGGCGCCTTCCGCCATGGAGTCGTTGACAGCAAACACACCGTCAATCTGAGGATTGGCCTGCATAAAGCTGTTCATGATATCCATGGCCTTTTCCTTCAGCCATTCAGCGTTCTGTGCTGCCACAATCTCAATGCCAGGACAGTTGGCCTCAATGTAGTCCCGGAATCCCTTTTCTCTCTGCACACCCAAAGACGCTCCGGGAGGAGACTGCAGGATTACAACCTTACCTTCACCATTCAATGCTTTTTCCATCTCCTGGGCTACTACACGGCCGGCTTCGTAATCCACCATAGCCACCAAACCTGCATGAGCCGTATCCGCATCCAAATTCAGGTTAATAACAGGGATACCCGCTGCTTCCGCATCTTCCACCGAAGCGGCCAGAGCAGCGCTGTCATATGCCTGCAGGAAAATGACGTCATACTCCTGATTGATCAGTTCTTCCATCAGTTTGATCTGAGTTTCAGCCTTGTTCTCACCATCAAAAGCCTGATATTGAATATTGGGGAAATACTGCAGTTCCCGCTCAATACCCGTAGACCATGCCACCGGCACACTGTGACCGATCATGTTGGTGATGAAGCCGAATTTCAGTTCATCGGTGTATGGATCCTTAGCTTCAACATTGTTGCCCCCTTGATCTCCTGTGTCACCGCCCTGATCCCCGGTATCACCGCCGCTACAGCCGGTCAGCATCAGACCACAGGTCAAGCTCAGTGCCAACAAAAGACTCAACAATTTTTTGGTGTTCTTTTTCATTCTCCACACTCCTCGCTGTTTGGATTCTTGATTCTGCTGCATCAGCAGAACTCCTGTTCTTAGAGTACACTACTGCCTGCTGTACAACAATATGTATATTGTACAAATTGTATAATACAAATTCTACATTTAGAAATTGTTTTATCTATATTGTCTATATTTTCTATGATTTCTGTAAATTATCACAAATATTATCACTTAAAAATGTTCCTTTTTCATTTTATTGTTAGTTTGTATGCGAATTGTTTCAATTTGCACTTAATTTTTTATGCATTACCTACAATTCACCTATTATACAAACATTTTTGTCATACATATCTCCAGTTTCTTTACATTTGTAACTGGTTCAAACACTTTTCAAACAAAAAAGACGACAGATTTTCTGTCGTCTTTTTGCTTCTAAGAAACCAATTCCGCTACATATTGTTCTCCCACCGTCATATCAAAGGTTAATTCATCCAAAACCTGGTTGGGAGGTCCATTTTCATATGCCTGGGTATAAATAGGCGTTTCTTCCATTTCCTTCAACAAAATCTCTTCCCACGGATCCAGTGTCAACCCCAATTGCCGCCGTAACACATGCGGCAAATAAAAGGCGGATACCTTTTCCTGGGGAAATTGATCCCACTGCTGTCCATATGTGCTCCACAGCAAATAGGGCTGTACATACAAATCTGCACAATTCCGGGAATTGATACCCAGTTGATTGTACACACTCTCCTCCCCCACAAAAAATGGATAGTGGTCGCCCACAAACAGCAACACCGTAGGTTCATCCAGCTCCTGCAACGCCTGTGTGAAGGCCGCCAATTCCTCATCCGTATGCTGAATACCATGCAAATAATATTCCAGTTGATCGGTTCCCGTTTCGTCGCTGTAAGGCTGGTGATTCTGCATGGTAGTGGCATGCAGATACACCGGCTGTTCTTCATTTTTCAATGTTTTAATGATCTTGGAGAACACTTGGCCATCATCAATGTACCGGCGGTATTTTTCGTATTCGCTTCCCTCTTCCATGGTTTCCGGCCAGCCATCCTCCTGAAAGATCAATCGATCAAATCCATAGGTGGACAGTACTTCCTCCCGTCCATAAAAACTCCCACTGAAAGGATGCACATAATAAGTCCGATACCCATCACTTCGGAAAGATTCTGCCACCGAGAGCTGAGGACGCTCCTTCAGCTTAAAATGAGGTACGGTCAAATTGTTCATGGAATTGACTGGCAATCCCATGGTGAGTTCAAACTCCGTTCGAGTGGTATAGCCTCCAAAAGTGGGCACTACACATTCCAGCAATGTCCCCTCCTGCGCCAGACGATCAAAAGTTTGGTAAGCGGAAGCCGGTACCTCTACCACACCCTTTTCATCCATGGCCTGCAGCCGCCGCATATCACTGTAGGATTCGCTCATCACCACAATGACGTTGGGCTTGAGCTCCGGTTCTTCTCCTGAGGCGGGCAATCCCTCGCCCATCTTGAGAATTCTTTCCTGACTGTATTCCTCCGGCTCCAGGATGTTATCCTGCACTTCTTTTTCGGAATTTTTAACCAGAGATGCAATGAAGTTATTCTTGTGAAATTCTTCATTGATGACAAAACTACTGGTACTGCCGCGGTCCTGAATTCCTGCCATAGTGAATATAGCACGCGCCACCGTAGGAGAAATAATCACACCCACATTGCACACCAACACCAACGCAGCCAAAATACTGCTGACTCTGCGGTGAAGAATCTTCAATCGATAGTCGAACAGCCACATGAGCAGGTTAAACACCACAAAGACCACCGCACACAAAATCAACTCAGGTGTAAAGGTCAACGTAGCCAGGCCTGCCACATCCTTGGCGTTGGCGGTCATAAGCAAATCAGAAATCACAAAGTGGGTATTACTGGCTGTGAACTTAAAAAATTCCACACAGGACAGGATATACAGAGGCGCACTGATGAGAAACCCTGCCCAAAAAGTACGGCGCACCAGCAACAGCATCGCTAAAAACAATACGGCTATGTACACCAGATCAAACACAAAAATACCGGTATTCTGTGTAATGAATTCCCACAGACGGGCGGTATCCTGCATGTGATTGAATTCTGTATTGAGTACAGTAATAAAAGGAAACAGCGCCGCCAACAGGCCGCTGACCCAATAATACCGGGGATTTCTGAACTTTTCCAGAAAAATCTTGACTTCTTGCATCAAATCCCTCCCTTCCAGGAAGATATGCGGTCACATATCCCCATTGTATCCCATATCGCCATCTTGTCAAGAAAGGTTTTGTGAATTTTTCATCAATTTTTAATTTTCCCCATAATCCGCAAAAATTTTTGACTTTTGCGGCGAAATCCTGTTTAATAAGAGTGAGAGATTTCATGAAAAAGGAGCTGCACCTATGACACTGAAAGAACAGGCCGTCGCACTGCACCAAAAGCTGCGCGGTAAAATTTCCATTGTAAGCAATGTGCCGGTCAAAACCAGAGAAGATCTTTCGCTGGCCTATACCCCCGGCGTGGCCGAACCCTGTCTGATGATCCAAAAAGATCCCTCTCTCTCCTATGAGCTGACCCGCCGGTGGAATATGACATTGGTGGCCACCGACGGCACCGCGGTTCTTGGGCTGGGGGATATTGGCCCAGAGGCCGGCATGCCGGTGATGGAAGGCAAATGTGTCCTCTTTAAGGAATTTGCCGATGTAGACGCCTTCCCTCTGTGCATCCGCAGCAAAGATGTGGATGAGATTGTCAATACCATCGCCCTCATCGCGGGCAGCTTTGGCGGCGTCAATCTGGAGGATATCTCCGCGCCCCGCTGCTTTGAAATCGAGGAAAAACTCAAAGCCCGGTGTGATATTCCCATTTTCCACGATGATCAGCATGGTACTGCCATCATCGTAGTGGCCGGTCTCATCAACGCCCTGCGAGTAGTGGGCAAAAAACTGGAAGATGTGAAGATTGTAGTCAACGGCTGCGGTGCTGCAGGCACCGCCATTGCCAAGCACATCCTGCACATGGGTGCCACCCACCTCACCCTGTGTGACAAGGACGGCATCCTGTACGAGGGCAAGGAAGGGCTCAATCCCTCTCAGGCAGAGATGGCCAAAATCACCAATCGTGAAATGCAAAAAGGCATGCTGGCGGACGCACTTCGGGGTGCAGACGTCTTTGTGGGTGTATCCGCTCCGGGCATTGTCACCCAGGACATGGTCGCCTCCATGGCACCGGATGCCATTTTGTTCGCCATGGCAAACCCCGTACCCGAGATTATGCCCGACCTGGCCAAAGCCGCAGGCGCCCGGGTGGTCGGCACCGGCCGCAGTGACTTTGCCAATCAAGTCAACAATGTACTGGCTTTCCCCGGGGTATTCCGGGGCGCGCTGGATGTTCGGGCCAGCGACATCAACACCGCTATGAAAGTGGCTGCTTCCTATGCGCTGGCCGACATTGTGGGCGATGACCTCAGCGAAGACTACATTCTCCCCGCGGCTTTTGATGAACGGGTGGTGCCGGCGGTGGCCCGGGCAGTGGCCCGCGCCGCTGTGGAAAGCGGTGTAGCCCGCCTGCCGCTGCCTGAAAAGTATCAATAAGCCCTTTGTCTCACAAGACGCAAAAAACGCACAGTGGTTTCACTGTGCGTTTTCTTTTTGATTATGCTCCCAGATATGCCTTGCGCACCTGGTCATTTTCCAGCATTTCGCTGGCTTTGCCGCTCATGACCACCCGGCCGGTTTCCAACACGTAGGCCCGATGGGCAATGGACAGCGCCATTTTGGCGTTCTGCTCCACCAGCAAAATGGTGATGCCCGAACGGTTCAGCTCCTGAATGATGGCAAAGATCTCCTTGACCAACAGCGGAGACAGACCCATGGAGGGCTCATCCATCAAAATAATCTTGGGTTTGCTCATCATGGCGCGGCCGATGGCCAGCATTTGCTGCTCACCACCGCTGAGAGTACCGGCTGCCTGCCGGTAGCGCTCCTTCAAACGGGGAAAATGAACATATACATTTTCAATGTCCCTGCGAATCTCCTCCCGGTCATTGCGGATAAACGCGCCCATCTGCAGATTTTCCTCCACCGTCATATCGGTGAACACATGCCGTCCTTCCGGCACATGGGCCATTCCCAGCCGGATGATCTTATGGGCATCGGTCTTGAGCAGATTGGTCCCCTCCAGGGTGATAGACCCGCTGGTGGGGCGCTTGAGCCCAGTGATGGTGTGCAGTGTAGTGGTTTTGCCGGCACCGTTGGCACCGATCAGAGAAACAATCTCACCCTGCTGCACCTCCAGGCTGACATCATGAATGGCGTGAATGGCCCCATAGGACACATTCAAATTTTCAACTTTCAGCATCACATTCCCTCCTACTCGCCCAGATAGGCGCCGATCACCTTTTTGTTGGTGGCGATCTCCGCCGGAGTTCCCTTGGCGATGATCATACCGTAATCCAGCACCACAATGCGCTCGCAGATGTTCATCACCAAACTCATATCATGCTCAATGAGCAGGATGGAAATGCCGAATTTTTCCCGAATCAGGGCAATGGCTTCCATCAATTCCGCTGTTTCAGTGGGATTCATACCCGCCGCCGGTTCATCCAGCAGTAAAATCTTACAGCCGGTGGCCAGTGCCCGGGCGATCTCCAGCTTACGCTGCTGACCGTAGGGCAGATTCTTTGCGGTATTGTCAGCCAGCTCCTCCATGTGGAACAGAGAGAGGATCTCCCGGGCCTTAGTGTCGATCTCCTGCTCTTCCTTCCAATAACTGCCCAGCCGCAAAACACCCTGCAAAATGCTGTACTTCATATTTTGATTGAAGGCCACCTTGACATTTTCCAGTACCGACAGATCCTTGAACAACCGGATATTCTGGAAAGTACGGGCAATGCCTTCCTTGGCCCGCTGATGGGGCAGCTTGCCCTGCATATCCTTGCCGTTGAGGTAAATGGTGCCTTCTGTGGGCTGATATACGCCGGTGAGCAGGTTGAATACCGTAGTTTTTCCGGCGCCGTTGGGGCCGATCAAACCCACCAGCTCCCGCTCGCCAATTTCAATATTGAAATCACCCACCGCTTTGAGGCCGCCAAAAGTGATGCCCAGATGTTCCGCCTTGAGTACAGGAACCTTTTTCATACCTTTTCAGCCTCCTTTCGTGCCTTGGGGCCGGACATTTTACCGCCCCGGCCGGTGACGCGATCCACCAGTCTGGTCAGAGAGAACTCATACCGTCCCAGCAAACCGGAAGGCTTGAAAATCATCATCAAAATCAGTGCCACCGAATAGATGACCATTCGATAGTCGGAAAATTCCCGCAGTGCTTCGGGCAAAATGGTCAGGCCTGTGGCCGCCAGCACCGAACCGGTAAGAGAACCCATACCGCCCAAAACCACGAACACCAGAATGTCCACCGATTTGTTAAAGTCAAACTTAGCGGCACTGAGCAAGCCGGTAAACAGCGCATACATGGCGCCGGCCACTCCGGCAAAAAAGGCGGAAACCACAAAAGCCAGCACCTTGTAATAGGTGTTGTGAATCCCGCAGGCCTCCGAGGCAATGTCATCCTCCCGGATGGCCATAATCGCCCGGCCAAAACGGCTGCGAACAAAGGTAAAGAGCACTGCCACAATCAGCACCGTCACCCAGAACACCCAGCTGAACGCGGCCAGCTTGGGGATTTGTTTGAGGCCCTGCGCGCCGCCGGTGAAGTCGAAATACTCAATGATTACCTTAATGATCTGACAAAAACCCAGGGTGATAATGGCCAGATAGTCGCCTTTCAGGCGCAGGGAAGGAATACCCATAGCCAGGCCTACCACAGCGGCCAGAATGCCGCCCACCAGCAAGGAGACCACAAAAATACCAAAGGACAGTGCCATATCCATAGCGGGATTTCCGGTCTGAGGCTCACCTACCGCCTTGGCCAGCAGGCCCGCAGCATAGGCACCAATGGACATAAAACCGGCATGTCCCAGAGCGATCTGCCCCAGGAAACCAGTGGTAATATTCAGCGATACCGCCAGTACAATATTCACCAGAATCAACATCAAAATGCCCTTGTAATAGCTGTTGATTACGCCGGTCTGCATCAGAAGCATCAGCAGCGCATACAGGGCCACCACCGCCACCAGGTTGATGACGGAGGCGCGCATACATTCTTTTCTGCTTTTCATTATCCGTCACCTACACTTTCTCGCCGGTATTTTTGCCCAGTACGCCGGTGGGCTTCACAAGCAACACTACAATCAACACGCCAAACACAATGGCATCAGACAGGTCCGTCGAAATATACGCCTTGGACAGGCTCTCAATGATCCCAATGACAATGCCGCCCAGCATGGCTCCGGGCAAAATGCCGATTCCTCCCAGCACCGCCGCCACAAAAGCCTTGAGGCCCAGCATGGAACCAATAAACGGTCCTACCGAAGGGTATTGGCTCACATACATGGCAGCCGCCACCGCTGCCAGCCCGCTGCCAATGGCAAAAGTCAGCGAAATGGTGGTGTTGGGATTGATGCCCATCAGCACCGCCGCACTGCTGTCCTCCGACACTGCGCGCATGGCTTTGCCCATCCGGGTTTTCTTTACAAAAAGCTGCAATGCTACCATAGCGATCACCGACAGCACCACCGTCACGATGGTCACACCGGAAATCTCAATGGGCCCCACCATAATAGACGGTGCGTTAAACAGCGCCTGCACCGGCTTTTTGGCACTGCCAAAAATCAGCAGGAAGCTGTTTTGCAGCAGCAAACTCACCGCAATGGCGGTGATCAGCACCGACAGGCTGGGGGCTCCCCGCAGCGGTTTATACGCAATTTTCTCGGTCGCCATACCCAGCACAGCACATACCACAATAGCCGCCAGTATGCACAGCCAGGCGGGCATGCCCGCTCCCAACAAAAGCGGAATGGTCAGCAGACAGACATAGCCACCCACCATGATGAAATCACCATGGGCAAAATTGATGAGCTTGACGATACCATACACCATGGTATAGCCCAGCGCCACCAGTGCGTAAATGCTGCCCGCCTGCAAACCGTTGATCAAATGCTGAATCAGCATTTCCAGGTGTTGCACCAGCTGTTGTAACATTCCCATCACATCTCCTCTTCCCCCAGACGGCTGCCTCACAAACCGCCGTTGGTTTCTGTCCGCACATGGCAGACAAATGCTTTTCTCATACCCTCTATATTAAACAATTTGCTGAAAAAAGTCAATGGGGCAGGAAACTCCTGCCCCATTGTGTATCTCTCCCTACAGAGGGATTTTACTTGGTGATCTTGGTCTCCAGCTTGCTGGCTCCATTTTCATACTTGATAACAGCGATGTCCTTGATGGTGTCACCGTTTTCGTCAAACTTGATGTGGCCGGTTACACCGTCGATTTCCACGCTGGCCAGCGCCTCGGCAATGGCTGCCCGGTCAGTGCTGCCGGCTGCCTCGATGGCTGCCTTCATCTGATACACAGCGTCATAGCCCAGTGCGGAGAAAGCAGTGGGATCTTCGTTGTAAGTCTCCTTGTACTTGGATACAAAGTTGGCTACCACTTCGGTGGTGTCGTTCACATCATAGTGGTTGGAGTAATAGCAGTTGTCCACCACGTTCATGTTGTCCGCGGTGAGCTGAGTCAGCACGCCATCCCAGCCGTCCGCACCCAGAATGGGATTGGTGTAGCCAGCATCTCTTGCCTGAATGGCAATCATGGCATCCTTTTCATAGTACTCGGGCACAAACAGCACATCAGGATTGAGAGAAGCGATCTTGGTGAGCTGGGTCTTGAAGTCCACGTCATCCTTGCCGTAGCCTTCATCCGCTACCACTTCCAGTCCCAATTCACCAGCCGCGGCAACAAAAGCGTCCGCTACACCCTGGGAGTACTCATCGGAGTTGTTGCGCAGCACAGCCGCGGTGGAAGCACCCAGATTGTCCTTTGCAAAGGTGGCCATGGTCTGGCCCTGCTGGGGATCGGTAAAGCAGGTACGGAAAATGGTATCGCCTGCCAGGGTGATGTCGGAGCTGGTGCCGGTGGGAGTGATCATTGCCAGGCCCACCTCAGCGGCCAACTCTGCCACTGCCAGGCTGGGCTTACTGGTTACGTCGCCGATCAGGCCCACAATGCCCTCGCCTTCCATCTTACGGAATGCGTTCATGGCTTCGTCCACGTCGCCCTTTTCGTCCTGAATGTTGGCCACGATCTGCATACCATTGATGCCGCCGGCCTCATTGATCTCATCGATGGCCAGCTGAATGCCATTGACAGTGCTCTTGCCGTACACAGAAACTTCACCGGTCAGAGGAGCCAGTACGCCCAGGTTGATTCCATCACCGGAACCAGTGCCTTCGCCGCTGGTGGAAGTGCCGGTATCGCCTCCGCAGGCGGTCAGAGTGGTTGCTGCCAATGCGGCTGCCAAAGCCGCTGCCAGAAACTTCTTCATAAAATCTTCCTCCTTGTTTGCGGGTGATAAAACCCGCTGATAAATGGGATTGCCTGTATGTGGTTTTTATTATAGAAGAAAAGCCATTAAATAACAATGGCACATTTCGCTAACTCTGCCGCCTTTATACACTGGAAATCTATCCATTTTTCTGAATTTTTGCATTTTTACTCTTTCCATCTGCGCAAATTTTCCTGAATTGAAGAAAATTGGGCTTACTTTTTCCTTCTTCTGCATGTTGACATAACTCACCTTGCAAATTCTTTTTCCGCTGCTGTTGTGTTTCCGTCATGCCTTTCGTTATCATGCACCAATTCCTGCATTTTTTCTGCAACAATATACAAAATACTGCTTTTTTTACAAGAAAGACACAAATAAATTGCAAACCACCCCCCAATATGATATGATATGGGTGATTTATATGGATTTTCTCTCCTATAGAGAGAATGTCGTTTCACAGCTGGCGCGGGGGCGCTGGCAATCCAACCAAAAAAGGAGACGTTGTGTTATGGAACCTATCCAAGTGGGATTTTTATCCGTCCTACCCCCCATCATCGCCATTGGATTGGCACTGCTGACCAAAGAGGTCATTTCCTCTCTGATCATTGGCATTCTGTCGGGCACCCTTATTTACGCGGCTTACACCAGCACCGGTATCATTGGCATCATCACCAATACCTTCAGCACTGCCATGCAGCTGATGACCGCCAAACTGGGCGACAACGCCGCCATCATTCTTTTCCTGGGCTTTTTGGGCATACTGGTCATGGTGGTGACCAAGGCCGGCGGCTCCCGGGCCTATGGCGAATGGGCCAGCCGTAAAATCAAAACCCGGGCAGGCGCACAGCTGGCCACCAGTGCATTAGGCGCTCTCATCTTCATTGACGACTATTTCAACTGTCTGACTGTAGGTACTGTCATGCGGCCGGTAACGGATAAAAACCGCATTTCCCATGCCAAACTGGCTTATCTCATTGATGCCACCGCGGCTCCCATCTGCATCATCGCTCCCATCTCTTCCTGGGCTGCCTCGGTAATCTCTTATATGGAAGGTACCGGACTGGACGGTATGTCCGCTTTTATCCAGTCCATCCCCTACAACCTGTACGCAGTGTTCACTTTCCTGATGATCATTCTGCTTTCTTCCACCTCGCTGGATTTCGGCCCTATGGCCCGTTTTGAACGGAATGCACAGCTCCACGGTGATCTGGATTCCAATACTTCGGTACAGGCGGAAGAAGACGAACTCTCCACAGTGAAAGTATCCGACAAGGGCAAAGTAATCGATCTGGTATTGCCCATTTTGGTACTGATCGTCCTGTCCATTTTGTCCATGCTTTATGTGGGTGGATATTTCCAGGGCGGCATGACACTGGCAGAGGGCTTTGGCAACACCGATGCTGGTCCTGCTCTGGCACTGGCCAGTTTTGGTACCCTGATTTTCACCTTCCTGTGGCTGGTACCCCGAAAAGTGCTTTCTTTTGGTGATTTTATGTCCAGCATTGGACCTGGTGTCAAATCCATGGTAGGCGCTTACCTGATCCTCACCCTGGCCTGGACCATCAGCGGTGTATGCCGGGATCTGCTCAGCACCGGTGAATATGTAGGTGAATTGGTACGTACCTCCAATATGCCTGTGATGCTCATCCCTGCCATCATCTTCCTGGTAGCTGCGGGACTTTCCTTCTCCATGGGTACATCCTGGGGTACCTTCGGCATCCTGATTCCCATTATCGCTTCGGTGTGTCAGAAGGTAGCTCCCGATTTGACCATCATTGCTCTGTCCGCCACCCTGGCAGGTTCTGTCTTCGGCGACCACTGCAGTCCCATCTCCGACACCACCATTCTCTCCTCCACCGGTGCCAAATGTCACCATCTGGATCATGTGTCCACACAGATCCCCTATGCGCTGGTAGTGGCTATCGCTTCTCTGGCAGGCTATCTGGTGGCAGGTGTGACCGAAAACCTGATTGCCACCCTGCTCACCTCCCTGGTGGTTCTGGTGGCCATCATTGTGGTTCTGCACCGGAAATTTGTCAAGCAAAACCCGGAAGAAAATTGAAATTTGACTTCATAAGAAAGGAAAGCCTCCTGACCGAAGCTCGGTCAGGAGGCTTTTTGCAACACCTGATTCTTATCGATGATCTCCAAAATGAAAGAGCGTTAGTACACCTACACCGGTATGTGCTCCAATAACAGGTCCAACCTCAGTGAAAATGATATTTTTCACATGCAGCCGTTCCTGTGCCAGGCGATACAACATTTCCCCTTCTTCCTTACAACCACCATGACCAACAAAAATGGTCTGCTCTTCAGGATTCACCAAATGAGCTGCTGCCTGTTCCACCATGGACTCCATGGATTTGCGTCTGCCCCGCGCTTTGCCGTAGCTGACCAGACGTCCCTCATCATCTACCCGGAGTACCGGTTTTACATTGAGCAGTCCACCCACCATGGCAGTGGCTGCGGAAATTCGTCCGCCCCGTTTCAAATGCTGTAAATCATCCACTGTATACCAGTGGCACACGTTCATCTTGTGATCTTCTACCCACTGGGCCAACTGCTCCAGTTCCATTCCCTGTTTTTTCTGCTGCACAGCCGCCCAAACCAATAATCCTTCTCCGCTGGAGGCACACAGCGAATCAATGGAAATGATCTTTCTGTCCGGGAATTTCTCCTGCAACTCTGCCGCTGCAATACGAGAAGCTTGGTATGTCCCGCTTAAGCCAGAAGAAAAACAAATATATAAAATATCCTTGCCTTCCTCCAAAACCGGAACAAAATACTCCTCATATGTAGTCATATTGATCTGGGAGGTGGTGGTCATTTCTCCCTCACCAGTACGCCGGTAAAATTCCTCCAGCGACATCTCCCGGGCATCAAAGTAGTGCCGGTATGACGTACCACTCATCTGAAATTCCATGGGCAATACCAAAATCCCCATTTCCCGCACCAAGTCACAGGGCAGATCACAGGTCGCATCGGTTGCGATGATAAACTCTCTCATGTTCCACCTCATCATAAAATATTGGATTCTTTGTCTATCTTCCTAGAAATTTTTCTTTTTTATCACTATAATAATAGTACAGACTTATCATACCACAAATCACGCAAAGATGTAAACCAGAGAGAAAGGAGTTCAAAATGCCGTCCCCTCGTCCCGGAATCCCGCCTCGAATTTTTCGCCTGCTGACGTTTGTCCCCATGCTGCTTTGCATTCTGTGCTGTCTTTTCTTCTGGCGCAAATTGCAGGGGATCACTCTGCAGGAACTGCTGGAGTTCACACCCTCCAATCTCTTTCTGGCCACCCTGGTCATTTGGGGGCTCTATGCAGTGAAGTCCTTTACCATCGTATTTCCTCTAATGCTTCTATACCTGGTTTCAGGCCATCTTTTCTCCCCGTGGATCGCTCTGCTTGTCAATCTGGTAGGCCTGTTTTTCAGTACCTCCCTGCCCTATTGGCTGGGCCGGCTGGCCAGCGTATCAGTGGATGCCGCTTTCCTGAAAAAATATCCCCAGGCCGCACAGCTTATCAACAACCAAAAAACCAACGCCTTTGCACTGTCCTACTTTCTCCGGGTGGTCAATCTCTTGCCCGGCGATGTCGTCAGTATGTTGCTGGGAGCTGCTCGTCTTCCTTACCGCCCGTATCTGGGAGGGTCGCTGCTGGGGATGTTTCCCGCCATGGCTGCCGCCACTTTTTTAGGCAGCTCGGTGACAGATCCCCGATCTCCTCAATTCTTTGCGGCGGCTATCGGCACCGTACTGCTCACTGTACTCCCCATGCTATATGCCAGACATCGCCACCGCAGAGAACAGTAACTCATGATTTCCAGAAATTGGGGAAAAAGAGGGGCATCATGGTATACAGTTCCAATCTGCCAATCAGCATCAGCAGAATTTCCAGCAACTTGGTGCCGGAAGAGAGAAATCCGAAATTGTTGTAAGGTCCCACCAATTCCAAACCTGGGCCCACATTGCTCAATGTAGTGGCAGTGGCCGACATGGCTGTAATCATATCCAGATCTCCGCCCTCCATGCAGATAGTCAGTATGGTACCTACCACAAACAGCAGCATGAACAGCAGAAAAAAACTCTGCACACCCTGCACATATTCTTCACTGACCACTTTGCCATTGAGCCGAATGGGGCGCACTGATTTGGGGTGTACCGTACGAAACATGGTCCTGCGAATACACTTGCCCAAAATCAAAATACGGACCACCTTAATGGCACAGGTGGTAGAACTGGAGCAGGCGCCCACAAAGGTGAGCATAAACAGAATGAACTTGCTCAGGCTTGGCCAATAATTGTAATCCACTGTGGCAAAGCCGGTAGTGGTAATAATGGAAGAAACCTGAAAAGCCGCATGTTCCAGGCAGATAAGCGGGGTGGCAAACAATTGCTGTCCCCACAAATTCCATGCGATGAGCAGCGAAGAAACTCCAATGATACACAAATACAACCGCAGTTCTTCGTCTTTGACTGCTTCCCGTACCCGACCCTGCAGCACAGCGAAAATAATAAAGAAATTCACGCCCGACAGTGTCATATAAACGGTTGTGACCACATTGATGTAGTGACTGTCAAAATGCCCAATGCTGGCGTTATAGGTGGAAAAGCCAGCCGTAGCCACTGTGGAAAATGTATGTACCGCCGCATCATACCAGCTCATACCGCCCAGTCTCAGCAGCACCGTCATGGAAAATGTAAGAATTACATAGGTAATCAGCAGCATCCGTACCGTATCTTTGGTACGCGATGCTTTTTTCATGGTGGAAGGAGATTCCGCTTTGAAAATACGGAACGCTCCCCCATCCAACAGAGGCACAATGAAAAATAAAAATACCAGTACCCCCAGTCCACCAATCCAATGGGTAAAAGATCGCCAGAAAAGCACAGATTTAGGCAGAGCCTCAATATCAGGTAAAATGGTGGCACCTGTGGTGGTAAAGCCGGATACCGTTTCAAACAGGGCATCCACACAATCAGGAATGGCACCCGACAATACAAAGGGAAAGGCTCCAATGAGTGATACAATCACCCAGCACAACACCACTAGCACCAGGCTTTCCCGAATGTTAATGCCCCGTTTTTCCTCCGGAATACAAAAAGAGAGAAGCCCCAATATCATAGTGCAGACTGCCGGCAATAAAAAAGCACCTGCAATGGTTTCCCCCCATGCCACCGATAGGAGCGCCGGTACCATCAAAAACAATCCCTGTACCAACAAGACTCGCCCCATCAGACGTGTAATAATCCAAATGCTCAATTTCATCCCTCCATGCCAGAATGAAAATCCCACTTTTCCTTCTGCACAGTAAGGCAATCATTATTTTATTTTTTCAAAAATTCTCGCAACTCTTCCCGCTTTTGCAGCAAACCATAATACCCTAGCTGGTACCCCGTTTCCAGCTTTTTTGTGTTTTTTTCGAACCGACTCAACCCCAAAGGTTCCAGCGGCGCAATGACTATAGCACGCCCTTCCTGCTCCAGCTGCCGCACCAACTGCTGCTCTTTGGCATACATCTGATGCCGTCTGCGCAAGGCCGAGAGCAGCTGTGGATACTTGCGCAACGCAACTTTCAGCATCCACTCATTGCCTGCTGGTGATTTTACATACTCCCGATGCCGGGTCAGAATGACCACCACCCGATCGCAGCCATCCTCCAGTGCCCGAGCCACCGGAATGGAATCGGAAGTACCCCCATCGGAATAATACCGTCCCCGGTAGAACACTGGCGGTGAAAGGGCTGGCAGCGAAGAAGATGCCCGGAGCACTGTGGTATCCCCCCGCAGACACTCTTTATCAAAATAAGCAGGCCGTCCAGTGCGCACATCGGTGACCACTGTGACCATCTCACAGGGATTGGCAAAAAACGCCTCTTCATCAAAAGGCACCAGATGCTGCGGCACTTCCTCAAAGAGAAACTCCATGCCAAACAGGGAGCCGGTCCGCACAAAATTGCGCAGACTCAAATATCGAGGATCCCGAATATACTCTATATCAATGCGTTTGTTCCGTCCTCGTTGTCCGGATATATAGGACACGCCATTGCAGGCCCCTGCCGATACGCCAATGCAATAATCCACCTGCAGACGTTCATCCAACATGGCATCCAAGGCACCAATGGTAAAAATTCCACGCAGTCCTCCGCCTTCCAGCACCAGTCCTGTTTTCATCCGTCAACCTCCCTCAAACTGTTCTTTGTATCATTGTAGCACAAATCCGCAAAAAGGCCACTGTCATTGTGAAAAAAGATAGCAATTTACCCCAACTTATTGTACAATGGTAAAGGGTTTACATCCCAATTCAGGAAAGGAGTCAACCAACCATGGGTTTTTTTGATTTTTTCAAGGGAAAGAACTCTCCCGATGATCCGGAAACTCCGGAAGAAATGGACATGCCGCAGGAGGAGGCCTCCAATGCTCCCCAAGCACCGAAGGATGCCAGCAAGGAACCAATGCTGCCCTTTGTAGACCCCTACGGCCGTCCTGTATCGGTTCCGCTGTCCCAGTGGAAAACCGAAGTACTGCCCAAATTACTGGAAAAGCACCGGGAACAGCCCATCCCTCTGTACAATGACATTCTGCTGGCGCTGCAGCACAACGTGGCGCAGGAGGTATTGGAACCAGCCCAGCATTTGAGCCAGTTGGACCCCTGTGAACGTACCAACACTCTGTTGGCCATTGCCCAGCTCAAGTGCGGAGATGCTGCTGCCTCTCAAGCCACATTGGAAAGCTACATCGCAGAACATGGCAAAACTGGCCCTCTGCTCACCAATCTGGCCAAAGCACAGTACACCCAGAAAGATACCCAGGGTGCGCTGGCCACTCTGTGGGAAGGTCTCACTCTCGACCCCAACCAGAGCAACGGCCTCCCCTGGTATGCCGCTCTGCATATGCAATCTCAGGGCAAAGAGGGCTATTTGGATGCCTTGCGGCGTGCCTCTCAGTTGAAGGACAGCTGGCTGCCCCAGCTCTACCTGGCTCGGGACTTTGTGCAAAACAAGGAACTGGAGCCCGCCATGGAACTGTACCGCAAGGTGCTGTCCGAACATCCCACCGAACCGGCTGTGTTCATGATCTCCAGCGATTTGGGTATGACAGGCCATCCCAAGGAACTGGTGGAGCTGCTGGACCCCATTTTTGACCTGAAAAAATATTCCGTTCGGGTGGCCATCAACCTGCTCAACGGCTACTTACAGGCAGGTCATCCCGCCAAGGCCCAGGCCCTGCTCAACATTTTGCTCCGCCTGGAACGGCCTGAGCTGAAAAACTATCTGCTGGCAGTTTCGTCCGCTCTGGACAAGGCCCGCCCAGCCCCCAAGCTCACCGAAGAGGAGCGCAAAGAAATCAAACTGGAAATGGTATCGCTGGACAAACCCATGTGGTACTATGGTCTAAACAATCCCCAATGGCTGCTGCCTGCCAAGCAGGAAGACGCCAAGCTGGTGGCAGTGCTGTCCTATGCTGACATCACCCAGGCGGCCCCTGAACAAAATGTGGCGGCCACCGAAGACGAAAGTAGCCGGCTCACCCGTTCCATCCCCTTGCTAATGGGCAGCCGTATGGCTTTCCTGTCCCAGTTCCAGTGCAAGAACATCATTCCCTGCGCCCATGGCATTGGACCCGTCCTGTCCCGCAAGGAAGCTGATGAAACCTACCTGCGCAACATTGCCTCCAAAATTGGAGCGGACTATCTCATCACCGGTACGGTGCTCAACGTCGACAGTAGTTTTGGCGTTACCACCATCTTCTATGACCGGGAAAAGGATTCCTTCCAGCGCGCCATGAAGCTGCTGCCCAAAAAGAATCTGGGCCCGGCTCTGTTGGATCTGGTGGAAGAAATCACCGATCTTCTGCACATTGAAGAAGCGGCTGTTCCGGGATATACCCCTTCTGCGGTTGCGGCCGGCGGATTTGCCACCGCTCTCACCCAGTCTCTCAGCCAGCTTCTCATTCAAAACGGTCAGGTGCCGCTGAAATTGCTTCGGGGAGAACGCAACATCCTCAACTGGATGCTCAATCTGGCACTGGCTGATCCTTCCAACACCGCTCTTAAGCTGTTATTCATCGGCGGATTGAGCAAGAGCCGCTCCTATGGCTCCAACGTCTATCTGGAATTCCACAAACAGGTGTTGCAGATGGTACAGGCTGAGCCGGAAGACAGCCCCGTACGGCGGCTGCTGCCTCTCATCTACCGTCTGTACAACCACAAGGAGCCCCTGGAAAAACTACAGGAGCAAACCACTGGCGACGACGAGTACAGCCGTTGGGTTCATTCCTTCCAGTAAAAAATACCCCCTGACAGATCTGTCAGGGGGCTTTTTTTACTGTTTGAGAATTTTCATGAACTCTTCCCCGGTGATGGTTTCTTTTTCCAGCAAATACCGGGCCAATTCGTGCAGTTTTTCAGTGTTTTCCTTGAGAATTTCCACTGCTTTTCCATGGGCTTTTCGAATGATTTCCAATACTTCCTGGTCAATTTTTTCGGCAGTGCCCTGGGAACAAATCAAAGAGGTATCTCCACCCAGATATTGATTGCTGATGGTCTCCAAGGCCATCATGTCAAAATGCTGGCTCATACCCAGCCGGGTTACCATCGCCCTGGCAATCTTGGTGGCCTGCTCAATGTCATTGGACGCCCCCGAAGTAAAGGTTCCGAAGATCAATTCCTCCGCTGCCCGGCCGCCGGTAAAGGTGACAATTTTGTTGAACGCCTCTTCCCGGGTCATGAGCACCGTTTCTTCCTCTGCCACCTGCATGGTGTACCCCAGTGCTCCGCTGGTGCGGGGAATGATGGTGATCTTGTGCACCGGAGCGGAATCGGTCTGCATAGCCGCCACCAAAGCATGTCCAATTTCATGATAAGAAATGATCTCTCTTTCACGTGGTGAAATGACTGCGCCTTTCCGCTGGTATCCGGCAATGACCACTTCCACTGCCTCTTCCAGATCGGCCTGCTGTACCTGAGAGCGTCCCATGCGTACCGCCCGCAAAGCGCCTTCATTGATAATATTGGCCAGTTCCGCGCCTGAAGCACCAGCTGTGGCCAGTGCAATGGATTTGAGATCCACCCCTGGCTCCATGTGAATGTTTTTGGCATGGACCCGCAAAATGGCCTCCCGGCCCTTGAGATCAGGCAATTCCACCGGAATGCGCCGGTCAAAGCGTCCCGGCCGCAGCAGGGCTTGATCCAATGAGTCCGGCCGGTTGGTGGCCGCCAGAATCACTACGCCTTTCCGTCCGTCAAAACCATCCATTTCGGTGAGCAGCTGGTTGAGGGTCTGTTCCCGTTCATCGTTGCCGCCCAAGCCACCGCTGTCACGCCGTTTGCCAATGGTATCAATCTCATCAATGAATACAATGCAAGGCGCTTTCTCCTGGGCCTGCTTAAACAAATCCCGCACCTTCACAGCGCCCATACCCACAAACATCTCCACAAATTCCGAACCGGATATGGAAAAGAAGGGAACATGCGCCTCACCAGCCACGGCTTTGGCCAGCAGAGTTTTACCAGTTCCAGGAGGGCCTACCAGCAATGCACCTTTAGGCATAGTAGCGCCGATGGATTCGTATTTTCCAGGATTGTGCAGAAAATCCACAATCTCCGCCAGTGCTTCTTTTGCTTCATCCTCTCCGGCCACGTCGTCAAATGTCTTGCCGGTCTGTGCCTCCACATAAATTTTGGCATTACTTTTGCCAAAGGTCATGGCACCGGCGCCCATGCGTTTTTGCATACTCCGCAGAAACAGCTGTCCGATAAATATAAAGAAAAGAATGGGTAACAGCCAGGAGAGCAATTGTGACAATGCTGACGGCTGCTTGGGCACTACCTTGCCATATTTCACACCATGGTCGTTGAGCAGCGGCACCAACTCCGTATCATTGCTGATGTACCCGGTATAGTAAATGGTCTTGTCCTCTTTGCTGGTCAGATAGATTTCAGTGTCGGTGATTTCCACCGTATCCACCTTGTTTTCCTGCACCATGGTGAGAAATTCGCTGTAATAGATCTCCTTGGTACCGGCCTTATACAACAGCGGCATCACCAGAGTGTTGAGCACAATCACCACCAGCAATACGATGATGTAATAATAAATCCAGGGTTTTTTCGATGTTTTTTGTTCTCTCATGATTTTTCGACTCCTTTTTTTCATCATACTCTGTCTGGTGGAAAGAAGTCAATGTTCTTTTGTATGAGAAGGAAAATCTTTACACTTTATTCATCTTGTTCATTTTTTGTACAAAACATTTGCCAGATTCCCAAAGCGATCAGTAGCCAGTAAAATGCCTTGCGCAGCCATTCTCCTTCACTGGCTGCCGCCAAAGCGGCACCCAGTGCCGCTCCGGCACAGCCTCCGACCACGCACAGTCCCCACACCTTCCACACCATATACCCGTTTTTCCAATGAAAAAATACCCCAGCCAAGGCAGCCGGCAAAAAATACAGCAAATTGAGGGACTGGGCCGCCAGCTGAGGCACCTCCCAAAAGCTGGTAAGCCACAACAGCAGCAGCGTACCGCCGCCCACACCCATGGCACTGAGCGCACCACATACCGCCGCTCCCGCAAACAGCCAAACGCTCACAGCCCCAGCACCCCCTTGATTCCGGCCAACAGCAACAGCAGAGCAAATGCCCGTTGCAGCCACCGGGTGTTGAGCCGTTTGAGCCACAATCCCCCTATGATGCCACCCACTGCTCCCCCCAACAGACAGGGCCACAGCCACTGGGCCGCCAGCTCCACATTGCGGCTGTACAGACACAAACTCACCCCGGATAATACCAACGTCACTCCCACCGAAGTGGCAAAAACCTTCCGAGTCTCCAGTCCGCTCCAGCGTTTTAATAGCACCACCAGAATGACTCCTCCGGCGCCGCCAAAAAAACCGTTGATCAGACCCGCGCCAAAACCAGCCGTCAGCAGCTTCCATTTTTGAGATTGGGGTTTCATCCGCTTCCCTCCTCCAAAAAACAACTCCACAGCCTTACTATGGCTGTGGAGTGAGGATTTTATTCCATTGTAGGCCCAGCATCACAGGCGCAAAAATTCATCGTAATACTCCAGCGCTTCCTGATGACTGTTCTTCCCGCCCAGGACTCCTTTGATTCGCTCGCTGTAATCCGCACGGTTTTTGCTCTTGCGCATCAAAGACGCCAGCTGTACACAGTATTTCTCCTTGATGCGTTTTTCCCGGCACATCCGGTTGAGAATGATCTCTTTTTTCTCTTTATCGGTGAGTGTTTTTTTCTTTTCTTTGGAAGGCTTGTTTTTCTCCCGCTGAGGACGGTCTTCCCCTCGATTTTCCAATACCACCCGGCTTTTGGCCAGGCATTGGGCGATGCATTCGCCGCACTTGATGATAACCTCCGAATTGAGTTCCTTCACCGATTTGATGGCTGCCTCATAGCCCCGATCATTGGAAATGATGTAAATTTCGCTCACCGAGTGATCGGCGGTGAGATAGCCCATATAGGTCACCAGCATAAAATCCAGCGCGTTATTGCCCTTGTGGTCCAGATAACGGGTTTCCACTGTGATATCCCGGTCCCGATAGGCATCCAGAATATCCCGCAGGGAACGGATGATGTTTTCGCCTGAACCAAAAATCACCACTTTACTGCCTGGCTCCACCGCGCTGATACCGTACAATCCATGCAGCGCCACATTTTCATAATCTACCAGAAATGCCTTCTTACCCATTCTTTTCCTCTTTTCTCATTGCTTCTTCTCCTTTCAGCAGGATTTTGATCACCTCACCAGCCGCCATCATACCGGCCACCGGTGGCACAAAGGCCACACTGCCGGGTACACTTCTACGCCCCCGCTCTTCCGCTTCCTCCACCGGGCGCAATGGCTCCTCCCGGCTGTAGAGCACCTTGTGATGATCCACCCCTCGTTTTTTCAGTTCGCGGCGCACCACCCGGCACAGAGGGCACACCGATGTTTCATAAATATCCGCCACCTCAAACCGGAAGGGGTCCAGCTTGTTGCCTGTCCCCATCACGCTGATGATGGACACATCCCGCTGATGCGCCTGCTCAATCAAATCCAGTTTGGCGGTCACCATGTCAATGGCGTCTACCACAAAATGAGGAGCCCACGCAAACAGGAACTCTCTCTCCTCAGGCATATAGCAGCGCTCTGCCGCCACAATCTCCGCCTGGGGATTGATGTCCCGCAATCGAGCCGCCATGGCTTCCGCCTTGGACTTTCCCAGGGTGCTGCACAGTGCTACCAATTGACGGTTTCGGTTGGATTCACTCACCACATCGTGGTCCACCAGCAGCAAATGGCCCACGCCGCAGCGTGCCAGTGCCTCTGCCGCCGCGCTTCCCACGCCGCCAATGCCCACCACTGCCACCCGGCATCCGGAGAGAATCTCGGTGCTTTCTCTGCCCAGCAGCCGTTCCTGCCGTTCCAAAAATCCCATATGGGTTCCTCCGTCCTATAAAAAATACCGGTCATGAACCATGACCGGTAGATAAATTGGCATGATGGCCCCACAGAAGCCGTGTTGCGCCGCTGATGACCCTGCATCTTCAGCAGGTGGGTTTCCTCCTTACCGTCTCACGCTCCCTTCTTCGGCCGAAGCGGGAAGGTCTGCAATCCTCGAATAAGAGACCGGAATCCCTATTAAGTCTCTGTAGGTTCAATACAGACGCAATCACGAGCCCCGTAGGGTTACTCTTATTATAGCATACTGCCCAACTGCACGCAAGATATTCCGCAGAGTTGGTCAATTTTCCACATCATAAAATTCTTCCAGACGTTCCACCATGATGCTGCGCACTTCTTCAAATTCCCGTTCATCCTCAATGGTGGCCAGCAATTCGTCGCCGCTCTCCTCATCCACCACGATTTTCATAATCACCAATTCTCCATCGGCTTCCACCGCTTCATTGGGATCATCATATACCGGAACCAACGCCACATAAGTTTCGTCTTCCAGCTCCAAGGTATCAATGTGCTCAAATTCCATTTTGACGCCGTTTTCATCTTCCAGCGTAATATAATCGTTTCCAAATTCGCCGCTCATGCCAGCACCTGCTTTCTTTCCGTTGTTTTCCCATTTTAATACAAAGTGCACAGGAAGTCAATACGCTCAGGCCATCCTGCCGATTTCCTTTTTCAGTCGGCAGATAATCTTTTTTTCCAGACGGGAAATATAGGATTGACTGATGCCCAAACGATCTGCCACTTCCTTCTGGGTTTTTTCAGTCCCTCCGTCCAGTCCAAAACGCAGCTGCATAATGGTCTTTTCCCGCTGTCCCAGCCGACCCACCGCCGTCCGCAGCAATTCCCGGTCCACTTCCTCCTCCATCCTGCGCTGTACCAGATCACTTTCTGTACCCAAAATATCAGACAACAGCAACTCATTGCCATCCCAGTCCACATTGAGCGGTTCATCGATGGACACCTCATTGCGCAGATTACTGGTCTTGCGCAGATACATGAGGATCTCATTTTCAATGCACCGGGAAGCATAGGTGGCCAGCTTGATATTTTTCCGTGGATTGTAGGTATTGATGGCCTTGATGAGTCCTATGGAACCGATGGAAATGAGATCCTCAATATTGATTCCTGTATTTTCAAATTTTTTGGCGATGTATACCACCAGCCGCAGGTTGTGCTCAATCAGATCGGCACGGGCCTGCTGACTGCCCAGCTGCAGCTGGAAAATGGCCCGGGCCTCCTCCTCTCGGGAAAGAGGCGCGGGTAAAGTATCGCTTCCGCCTATGTAATGCACTTCCTGGGAAAGCAGCAGCCAGTTTTTGCACCGGCTCCACCATCTTTGCAGCCACTCAACCATGACTTTGATTCGCTTCATGCAGGGCACCTCCTTCCCGGGAGGACTCCACCAGCCGCAATTGCAGCAGCATATCGTAGCTTCCATCCCCACTGGGAGGCTGCTGGCCCACACCTATGACCACCTGTTCCACCGGCGCATATCGGCCATCCTCTTCCACATAAAATGCATCCGGGCGAAATACCGGCATTTTTCCCGCTCCGCCCATGGTGGTATAGCTCACCAAGTGAAAATCCTCTCCGGGGACATCTGTCCCGCCCTGCATCCGCAGCAGCAGTTTCAACGCCTTTCTCTCCTCCGGGGAAAACAGCCCCCGAATGGAAGGATAGCTGGTCACCGCCACCGGAGCACCGCTGCCCGGATCTGTCAGGCCGTTTCCTGTGTCCACCAGTCCTTTGAGCACACAACTGCGTTCTCCCCGTACAATTTTCACCATATAGACACTCCTTCCCCTTATGCGTTCCTGTCTGATTTGTCCGATCACCAGTGAAAAAATCAAATGGGTCAGCAAAAGCTCCATCACTGTAATCCAAAAGTTTTGCTGCACCATCACCTGTCCGTCCGGCAGGATTGCTGTCCGTCCGGCGGCAAACACCGCCTGCCAAAACATCATGGCCCCGCCATACAAAGCGGAAAAGGCTCCCACCGCCAGACACCGCTGCAGTCCGCCCCGCCAGCCTGGCCATCCAAAGGCCGCTGCTGTCATCAGGCCGCCTGCCATCAACTTCCACAAAGGATGCTCCAGCCAGTCCGGTCCCGCCACAGCCGCTGTCCCATACAGGGCCCCCAGCAAGGAGGCCAGCTCCAACCGCCACCGGCCGCTAGTAAATCCGCCAGCCTGAGCGGCTGATCGCAGTGTCAACATGTCTGCCAGCCATTCCAGCACAAACAGCACATCCACATATACGGTCATGGTAATTTCTTCCTTTCACCAGTCCATTATACTCCTCCCTGTCCCCTTTTTCTGTCGAATCCAGTCATCGAATTGTGTCTGTTTTTCCCGGGCACAAAAAAATCCCCCTGTTCTACCGAACAGAGGGATTTTGTTTTGTTACTCTTTGGGATCCATGTAATCGCTGGTGAATACCGACAAACCTTTTTTCCTCAGCTGTTTTTCCAGCAATTCCTTGGAGATGGTGTAAATCACCGCAAACATGGGTACGCCAATGAACATACCCATGGCGCCAAATACGCCGCCCATCACCAACACTGCGAAGATCACCCAGAAAGCGGACAGTCCAATGGAATCTCCCAGCAGCTTGGGCCCCAAAATGTTGCCGTCAAACTGTTGCAGCGCCAGTACAAAAATGGAGAAAATAAATGCCTGCCGGAAATCAATAAAGGCCAGCAATATGATACTGGGAATGGCGCCGATAAAAGGACCAAAGTAGGGAATTACATTGGTAACGCCTACAATCAAACTGATGAGCATGACATAGGGCAGCCGCAGAATCGACATGCCAATGAAGCACAAAATGCCGATGATAAAAGAGTCCAGTACTTTGGCATAGATGAACCCACTGAAGGTTTTATTGATGTAGGTAGACAGAGACACCACCTGGTCCCCCCGCTTCACAGGGAGAAGCGCATAAATGCATTTCCGGGCCTCTCCTGCAAATTTCTCCTTGCTCACCAACATATAAACCGAAATGATCACACCCAGCAGTAAATTTTTCACTACAGTGGTCACCGCCATGGTGTAGCCATACAGATGTGGAATGATTTCCTGCAACTTCTCTAAAGAAGAAGTCAGGGTATTGGAAATTTGCAGATTAATCAATTGAATTTGTTCCTCAGTAAAGGGCATCTGCTCCAGGTACCAGGAAAGATTGGAATTGATCCAATCCCGAATGTATACCGCATAGGTAGGCACCGCAGATACCAACCCATACAAACTGGTCATGACTTCCGGCAAAACGCTGGAAAAAAATATGGTAATGAGTGTCCCCGCAAAAACGTAGGCCAATAACAAAGACAACCCTCGTTTCAGCGCTTTATGCCGGATTCTCAGTCGTTCCACCACATGTTTTTCAAAAAATTTCATGATGGGGTTGACCAGATATGCGATCACAAAGCCATAGGCAAACGGCATGGCCAATTTAATAATGTAGCCAAAATACCCTTTGAAAAAGTCAATGTTTTGCAACAAACAAAAGAATAAAATGGAAACCAGAATCACTGCCAATGCGTGGAGAGAAATAATGAAATATTTAGATGTTTTATCAATCTTCATGGGCTACACCTTCCTGCCATGTACTTACAACTTATGTATTTATTATAGTCGCTTTTGGGGCAGAAAACCAGTAAATGCCACGTAAAAACAGGAGAAAAACACCTGTTTTCTCCTGTTTTTTACATAATATCAATTTGTGTTTCTTTTTTTCTTATCCATACTCTACTTTTCAGCAGGTAACTCCTCTGCGGATTTTTTGGCAGCCCGCTTTTTCAATATTGCTTTCACAATGGGAGTGCAAATAAATGCGGCCAGACAAATCATCAGCACACAGGAAATGGGATGGGAGAAAAAGATTCCTACGCTTCCCTGAGAAATGATAAACGCTTTGCGCATATTTTCTTCCAGAATGGGCGCCAGTACAAAGGCCAGCAGCATAGGAGAAGTGGGATAGTCATTTTTGGTGAGGAAATATCCCAGAATACCTGCCAGGAACATCACTACCACACCGTACATAGATTGGCTGGTGCTGTAAGAGCCCACCACACAAACCACTGTGATGGCTGGGATCATATATTTCACTGGCACACTCAAAATTTTAATGAGAAACGGAATGATAAACAGTGCCACTGCCAATGTGAATATATTGGCCACAAATAAAGAGGCAATGAGTCCCCAGGCAAAATCCGCGTTGTTGGTGAACAGCAGCGGACCAGGATTGAGGCCCCACATGATTAGGCCACCCAGCAGCACTGCACCGGTGCCCGATCCGGGAATCCCCAGTGCCAGCAATGGAGCAAAGGCTCCTGCCGCTGCGGCGTTGTTGGCCGCTTCACTGGCCGCAATTCCCTCAATGGCCCCTGTTCCCAGAGGTTCTTCACTTTTGAAGCCCTTTTGCGCGGCATATCCCAAAAAGGCACCAGTCGTGGCACCTGCTCCGGGCAGCACTCCCACAAAGGTTCCTAAAAATCCGCTGCGCAATGCAGGCGGCAACAATCTCCGGACATCATGTCGTGTGAGCAAACTGCCCCGAACGGTCAGTCGCTCGGTCACTTTTCCCTCGTTGACCTTGTTCCGGTCCTCCATCAGCAACAGCACCTGGGCAAACCCCACCATACCGATGACGAAGGGAGTGAAGGGAATTCCGCCCAGCAGATAGATGTTGCCAAAATCATACCGGGGCGCGCCAGACAGGGTATCCATCCCCATAGAGGCCAGCAGAATCCCCAACATGGTGGTGATAATTCCCTTGGTGGGATTTTCTCCCACCAGCCAGCTAATAGAAGTCATGGCCACCAGCAAAAGAGCCGTCATTTCCGCCGGGCCAAACTTCAATCCCAGATCCGCCAGCGCCGGACCGGTGAAGGTGAGAATGATGATGCCGATGGTACCGCCGATGAACGAAGCCAGATTGGCGGTAAAAAGCGCCTGGCCAGGCCGTTTTTTACGGGTGGCCATGGGATAGCCGTCCTGAGCCGTCATAACAGCGGGGGCGTCTCCCGGAATGTTGAGCAAAATAGCGCTGAAAGCTCCACCATACATATTGGAATAGTACAGTGCGCCCAGCATAATGATGGCGGTGATGGGATTGAACTTATAGGTGAGAGGCAGCAGCAGTGCCACACCGGCCAATGAACCAATGCCTGGCATAGCCCCCACAATCAATCCCAATACAGCTCCCAAAATCACTGCACCTATATTTTGAAAGGTGAGCGCAACGCCGAAGCCCTCCAACAGCATTTGTATGTTTTCCACGTTGACCCCTCCTTACAGCAAATCCATCAGCCATTCTCCCAGCACACCTAAGGGAAAACGAACTTTGAGCCAAAACACAAACACACCAAACACAATGGCTGCCATGATCGCCGTTACGCACAATGTGCCTTTCCAGGGTGCCTTTTCCACCCAGAGCAGCCAAATCACAATAAACAGCAACACACTGGCCACCAGACCAATCAGATAAGTGGAAGCAATGATGGCTGCCACCGCATAAATGGGCCAGAAATTTTCCTTGCAATACGCAGCGGGCTTATTCCGCCCAAAGGTGAACAACGCCAGCAAACTGATGGCCGCCATCACCCCTGCCATAATACTGGGGAAAAATCCAGGCATGGGACCCTGTTTTCCCCAAAAGCCCAACTCGGTCAATCCTATGTAGAGAAACACCATTGCGAACAGGAATCCGCAAAAGGGAATGACCTGTTGAGAACGTATCTTTTTCATCTGCCTTTTCCCTCCTTATGGACCAGCTGACAAACTTTCACCAGTTTTGCAGCAACGCCAGCATGTCATCCACCGTATGCTCAAAGGCTTCGATGGAAGCCACTCCTTTCCCCGCAATGTCAAACGCAGTGCCATGAGCTGGGGTCACCACCGGCATGGGCAATCCTGCCAATATGCTAACACCCCGTTCAAAGCCCTTCAGCTTCAGCGCGATCTGGCCCTGATCGTGATACATGGTCACAATCCCGTCAAACTCATTCTTACGGAATGCCCGGTCAAAAATGGTGTCCGCCGGGTAAGGACCGGTGGTGGGATAGCCCGCCTGGTTCATGGCCTGAATGGCAGGCTGTAAAATATCAATTTCCTCCCGTCCGCAGGTGCCGGCATCGCCGCCATGGGGATTGAGCGCCGCCACACCCACTCTGGGCTGGGGATTACCCAGCTTGCGGATGGTGCTGTACAGCAGCCGGATGGCCGCCTCTACTTTATCCTGCGTCAGAGTTTCACACAGTTTCTTCATAGGCACATGGCTCACAATGCGTATGGTACAGATGTGATCCATATGATTGACTTCGCTGGCATATCCGGTATACCCCAGCTGTTCTGCAAAATAGGTAAACTCACTGGCGTATTGTTCCCCAATGGCTGCCTTCTCCGCCGCCTTGTTCATCGCCGCAAAGATGGCTCCGCCAATCACTCCATCTTTCCACAGCTGAATAGCCAAATCAATCTGCCGAATACAAGACATACCGCAACGGGCATCCACCTGTCCCATTTTAATCTCAGCAGGATCAATATCCTGCATATCGTACAGACACAGCTCGGTATCCGCAAACGAAATCTCTTCCGCTGAGGTGATCCGCCGATAGGGAATCTTGACTCCCACTAGCTCCATGGCCTGGCAAAACACCCGTTCATCCCCCAGCAAAATTGCGTTGCACCTCTCCTGGACATATCGTTTGGACAGAATCTTTACCACCTGTTCCGGTCCGATGCCCGCCGCGTCGCCCAGCAGAATTCCAATTGTCTTTTTTTCCATGAAAGATACCCCTCTCCAGTGGAGGAGACGCTGCTGTTTATCCAGTCAGCGTCTCTCTTGCCTGTCATTCCATATTGGCCAATACTTCTTCCTGATATTGCTGCATATACTCTGTGGCCTCGTCCCAAGGCATAAACGCATTGGTCAGCATATACTTGTCCAGATACTCTGTTTTCCATTCTTCGCTCTCAGACACCGCCTGCAGAACATCCGACCAATATTGCACCGCTTCATCAGGCATGTTGCCAGGGCCTACCACTCCGCGCCATACCGGCACTTCAAAGTCTTCATAATCGCCAATCTCACTCATGGTGGGCACATCGGCAAACTGACCTTCATATCGTTCCATGGCCACTGCTACCACCGGAATCATATCTCCAGACTCTACGTATTGAGCTGCCGCGGCCGGCTTACTGGTTACAAAATCCACATGTCCGCCCAACAGTGCGGTAATGGCATCCGAAGTGGCATCATAGGTGATGTAAGACATCTGATCCTCTGTCAGCCCTGTCACTTCCAACAGGGTTTCATAGGTGGTGATGTCATCTCCCTTGGAACCGCCCATCACAATGTGGGTCCCATTTTTCGCCGCCTCCAGCAGCTCCGCCATATCCTTGTACGCGGTGTGCTTGCCGAAGAACAGCAGACGGCTGTCCTCTGCCATAATGGCGATGGGACGGAAATTTTCAATACGGTTGTCAGTGTTCTGCACCATGGGCTCCAAATCCCCATTGTTGAAAGTCAGCAGCGTATGTCCTTCGTCGTCGGTCCGGCTCACTTCCAAACGTCCTACTTCCCCGGCGCCATCGGTTTTATTGGTCACCAAAATGGTCTGCTCCACCAGTTTGTTACGGGTCATGATATCAGCGATGCAGCGTGTGTAAATATCACTGCCGCCGCCGGGACTGGAAGTGACTACCCAATTGATGTTATCAGAGGGAGTCCATCCGCTGGACTCTCCACTGGTACTGGTGGTGGTTCCAGTGCTGGTTCCATCAGCGGTTGTGCTGGTATCTCCGTCAGCACCGTTGCTACAGGCAGTGGCCAACAGAGAAAGCGCTACAATTGCGGAAAGCAATACACTTGTTTTTTTCATAATCTATACCTCCTGCTCATTTTTCTTTTGTGCACACCTACATTATAGGCAGGAGTTCACCGCTTCACAATTGGACAAGTTGCTGTCTTATACAAAAATATTGTGGTTTTTAGTTGGATTGTCCGTTGCTCTGTAGTATAATAATACAAAAAAATTGTCTTACTTTTGGCGGAGGTGTCATGATGGCATTTGAAATGATAGAACGGGAATTCCGGGCACGGTACAAACGCTCCTTCTACAATTCTCCCAGTCTGCAAACCCGCCAGCAATTTTCCTATGTGTTGGGAGCGGGACATTATATCTGTCTGCCCCAATACAAAATCCACCGAAGAGGCTTCGACTGTTTTCTGATGTTGCTTACCCTGCATGGAAAAGGCCAGCTCACCTATCAGGGCCGGGAGTATGAGCTCAACCCCAACGATCTGTTTCTCATCGATTGTAATCAGGTTCATCTGTACCGCACCACCGGCGAAGAATGGGATTTTGTATGGATGCATTTTGCGGGTGGAGGCTGTCCGGGATACTATCAATACATCTCTGAAACGTTCGGAAATCTCATTCATCTGGGAACCCCAAACAACAGTTCCATCCTGGAAGCAGACATCCACTCGGTGATGGGTATGCTGGAGCAAAACGTCTACCGTCTGGACATCAACAGTTCCCTGCTGGTCTACCAGGTGCTGAACAAAGTCATCAATCTGGCGCTCAATGCCTCCGAGCCTCTGCAGGTGCGGCTGGAATCCTCCCGCGAAATCAAAAACGCCATCAGCTACATCACCCAACACTACCAGAATCCCATTTCCATTGAGGAGCTGGCCAGCCAAAACGGTTTTAGCAAATACTATTTCATCCGAAAGTTCAAGCAGTATACCGGCAGTACTCCTTATGAATATCTGCTCTCTCACCGGATCAGTGTGGCTGACCGTCTGCTCCGTTCCACCGAAATGCCAGTGGAAGAAATCTCCTATTCAGTGGGCTTTGACAGCCCAAGCAATTTCATTAAACAATTCAAACGATACATGGGCGTCACGCCTGCCAACTACCGAAAAATGATGCACCTGTTCTGACAAAAAAAGAGGACCCATAAGGGTCCTCTTTATTTTCTCTTCTCCTGCCGCAGCCGGCTGGCCAACGCTTCATCCGGCGTGACATAGGCGGTATAAAAATGATCGTAAATCACCATTCCAGGTTTGGCGCCGCCCGGTTTTTTCACATGGCGCACCAACGCGTAATCCACCGGCACATTGGCAGAATCTTTGGCGCTGGAATAGGAGGCCGCCAAAATAGCCGCCTGGGTGATGGCCTCCACCGGGAGATCGTCCAGCCCCATTCCTCCGGTGACCAGAATGGTATGGGATCCGGGGGCATTTTTGGTGTGCAGCCACAGGTCAGTGCGCTCCGCCGTACGGAGTGTCAGCTCATCGTTTTGCTTGTTGTTCTTGCCCACGTACACATCAAATCCATCGTCGGTCACAAAGTGCATGGGATGGGACAAGACTGTCCGTTTGGCGCCTTTTTGCAGCGCGGGGCCATGCAGATATCCCTGCTCCCGCAATTCCTGCCGCATTTCGGCCAGTTCTTTTTCGTTCTCCGCCTTATAAATGTTATCAAATACCGTTTCCAGATAGCGCAGCTCTTCCTGGCTCTCCGCCACCTGACGGGTCAAATGCTCTTCCTTGCTCTTCATTTTCTGATAACGCCGGTAATACATCTGAGCGTTTTGGTTGGGAGTGTTGCGGATATCCAGTTCAATCTCCACAGGTGGACAGCCTTCCTCGTAATAGTTTTCCACCGTCACAGAAGTCATTCCCCGTTCCATCCGGTAGAGATTGGCGGTGAGCAAATCCCCATACACTCGGTATTGATCCCGCTGACGGCTCTGCTCCAACTCCTCCTGCTGAATGGCCAGTTTTTTGCTCACCCGCTCCAGATTGTTCATCACCACCCGGAATACATCCGCGGACTTCTGCCGCATGCGCTCCATGGTATCCCGCAGGTCATAGTACTCATCCAGCAGCTTGCTGGGACTTTCATAAGACCTCTGCTCCAACTGTCCCGCGTACTGCCGGATCTCCATATAACTGAATTCCCGGGGCTTTCCGCTGTCCGGTTCCACCACCATGCAGGGGGCCGATCTGCCCTGCTGCAGGCTCTCCAGCACATCCCACAGGTAAAAGGCCAGTTTGTCCCGCTGCAGCTCAGTACAGCCCGCCAGGGTGGCATCGGTATGCCCGGTGGCCCGATAGGCCAGCTCCCGGCAAATCAGCGGGGAAAAGCCCGTAAAATACCCCAATAATTCTTTATCCAACCGTTTCTCAGGAGCTAGCCGCTCCAAAATCTGAGGAATTTCCTCTTTGGAAACGGTAAGGGGGTTGCGTTTGTTCTGAGCGGGAGGCAGCTCATACAGCATGCCGGGCAGCACCTGTCGGGCCATACTCATGGTGATGTCCACATGACGGATGGCGTCAATGATACGCTTTTCGCCATCATAAAAAATGATGTTGGAGTGACGTCCCATAATCTCCATGGCCAATGTCTTACGCTGCAATTCCCCCAGCTCGTTGTATCCCTCAAACACCAGTTGGCACACCCGTTCAAAATCCGGCTGTTCCACTGCCACCAAACGGGCTCCCAACAGATGTTTGCGCAGCAGCATACAAAACATGGGCGGTGTCGTGGGGTTTTCGTATTGCTTCTGGGTGATGTGCAGCCGGGCATTGTTGGCATTGGCACACAAAATCACCCGGCAGCTTTTTTTGTAGCCCCGAAAAGAAAGCAACAGATTGTCCTTGTCAATCTGGTGAACCTTGTCCACCTTGCAGTCCAGTACCGCTTCCCGCAGCTCTGTCACCACACTCTGTAAATATCCACTGTCCAGTGCCATATCATCCCTCTTGCTTCCAATACTGCACAACGCTGTGCCGGCGCTGTGTCACTTCTACCTTCAAATCAGGCCATTGCTGCCGCAGCCAATTGGCCACCCGGCCGCACACCATCTGTTCGGTTTCAAAATGTCCCGCATCCACCAATCTCTGCCCCTTTTCCCAGGCGGTGAGCATGGGGTGATACTTGCAGTCGGCGGTCACATAGGCATCGGCCCCCCGGGCAAATGCCAGGTCAGCAAATTCCCCGCAGGCGCCTCCTCCCACTGCCACCCGGAGCACAGGCCCTTCTTCTCCCACATACCGCAAACCCTGGGCGCCCAGCCGCACCCGGACAAATTCCAGAAATTCTCTCCACTGCATCCTCCAGGGCAAGGTCCCCAGGCGGCCCAGGCCCAATGCCGGACGGGGAGCATGGGTGTCGGTCACCGAATAGGCAGGCTCCTCATAAGGATGCCGGGCCCGCATGGCCGCAATGATCCGCCCCATTTGTGCCGCAGGCGCGCTTACTTCCAGCTTGATCTCCTGCACCAGTTCGGGTTTTCCCAGTTCCCCCACAAAGGGTCGAGCCCCTTCCAATGGGCGAAAACGTCCTTCTCCCTGCAGCGAAAAGGAGCAGCTATCATAGGCACCCAGGCGGCCTGCGCCGGCTTCCGCCAGCGCGCTCCGCACCACCTCCGCATGAGAGGCCGGAACATAGACCTCCAGCTTCTGCCACTGCTCCCACCAGGTGGGCTCCAGCACCTCCAGATTTGTCAGCTCCAGCGCCTGGGCCAATGCGTCATTGACGCCCTCTTCCGCCACGTCCAGATTGGTGTGCATGGAGATCAGTCCCATCCCCCGCTCTGCCATGGCCAAAATTTTTTCTCCCTCGGGAGTATCGGGGGTGACACGCTTCATTCCCTGAAAAATCATGGGATGGTGGCTGACCAGCAGATCACACCCCCGCTCCTCGGCCTCGCGAATGCTCTCCATGGTGGCGTCCAGTGTCACCAGAACCCCATGGACTTCTTTCTGTCCGTCGCCGCAAAGCAGCCCTACATTGTCCCAGCTCTCCGCAGTGTGCAAAGGGGCTTTGCTGGCCAAAAATCCCAAAATTTCACTTCGTTTCATCCCATGTTTCCTCCACTTGGTCCAATTGTTTCAGTACCTGTCGGATCAGCTCCAGCCGCCTCTCATCCCGGCCCGACTTTTCCAGTCCCTCTTCCATCCGGGCATATCTCCGCCGCTGAAAACGCAGATATTCTCGCACCTGGGGTTCCCGGCTGTGCAGCACATGCCAGCCAATGTGCCGGTACACCTCCTCCGGATGAGGTTCAGTTCCCCGCCGTACTCGTAAAACGGTGTAGAATTTTTCCTCTTCCCGGCACACCCGCTCCTCTTCCACCCGATATCCGTGGGTGCATAGATAGGCCTTCAGCTCTGGCTGGGACGTCATGGGCTGGAGCAGCAGCGTAACCTCCGGCCGTTTGGCCAGAGAGGATTCCTCCAAAATCCGGGCGATCAGCTCACCGCCCATGCCCGCGATGATGATAGCGGTAACCGGCTTTTGCTCCACTCCCTGCAATCCATCCGCCCGCAAAGCAAACACCCGGTCTTCCAATCCATACTTGCAAATGTTATCCCGGGCCCTGGCAATGGGGCCTTCGTTCACATCACTGGCGTACACTGTGGGGCAGACGCCAGATGCAGCCAGCCAGATAGACAGATAGCCATGGTCGGTGCCAATGTCCGCCGCAATGCTGCCCTGCGGTACACTGCGGGCCAGCAATTCCAGCCGGGGGGTGAGTTTGGGAATCTTCATGGACGGTTCCTCCTGCAAAAGAAAAGGGCGGACCTGTCTGTCCGCCCTGTACGGTTTTTGCTTACTTGTCAGCCAGATAGGCGTTGATACGGGCCACCAGCGCATCGGCGTCCACACCGTGCACCTTGCAGGCCTGCTCTACACTCTCGCCAGTGGCCGACGGGCATCCCAGACAGTGCATGCCGATCTCCAGAAAGAAGGGTGCAGTGCCTTCATCCATCCGCAGTACATCAAAAATAATGGTATCCTTTGTAATCTGTTTCATTCCAATTCCTCCTGTTACGGTTAGTCCATTCCCACAAAATAGTAACTTCCATCCGAACGCTGGTTCAGTGTATAGGTATCCACCCGTTCACGTCCGGTTTCCGCCACATTGGCTTTTACAGTGACTTCCACACCATTTTCGGTCTTTTTCCCCTCTTCATAGGTAACCTGAATTTCTCCTCCCACCGAATTGGGGTCTACCGCATACACATCCCGGGATGCGTCATAAAAATCAGTATCCTGACCGTTGAAATTCTCAATGCCGAAATACTGTTTCACCAGGGCCGACATCTGAGAAGCGGAAAATTCCACACAGCCTGTCTCGTTGTTCATCTGACCGCTGCCCGCACCTTTCACCGCCGAATACATCACCAGAACATTCTGATTGATCTGGGATGTACTGCTGAAAGGTTCCAGCCAAAAGGCCGCCAGCAATTCCACATAATCCTTGGCCACCTGCCGGGCTTCCGGACTGTCCGGTTTGCTCTGGGTGGGCTCCGGTGTCAGCTCAGGCACTGAAGGAGAGGTACTTTCCTCTGTAGGCTCCGTTTCTTCCTGAGAGGGTGTAACGGAAGGTTCTGTGGGATCTGGTGTCTGCAGCGTGCTGACCTCCGTTGTCGTTTCAATGGGATCCTCTTCTTCTTTTTTGTCGCCGCACGCGGACAATGCCGCCAACAGCAACGCCAACGCAGTCAATACTGCCAAATATCGTTTCATAATGGGTTCCTGCCTTTTTCAAATTGGCTGCCACGCAGCCTTGTCCTTATTGTAGAGCATTTGTCCATGATTTGCAAGGGTACTTTCCAGTTATCGTCTGGACATCCCAATGCCAATGACAACCGCCACCACAATCACCAGGCCAATCGCCACAACGGGCAACAGAGAAACCATTGCCATCTTTCATTCCTCCTTTGGAATATCCTGTTTTGCTTCAAATGGGATTTTATTATAGCATAAATCTTACTAACAGAAAACCCTTGATATATAAGGGTTTTCTGCAATCCTTGTTACTAACAAGGCACTAACCTTAAAAATTTATGATGTTCTGTAATAGCTTTGAAAGTTAATTTTCAATCCCAATAAAGCATTTCAATTAAGGTCAAATCTATTACCATAGATTCCATCAAGTGTACTTCCAAAATTAAAAGCATCAAGGGAAGAACTATCATTAGAACCTACTTTAGCTGCATCTATTTCAGCTTGTCTTTCAGCAGTTGCAGCCCTTGCATCAGCTTTCATTTGATTCAAGGAAGCTTCTCTTGCTTTGGCATTAGCTTCAAGTTCACTTCTGTAATTGGCTAATTCATTGTTTCTTGCGTTCTTAGCTGCATTATTTTCAAGCTGTGCAGTTGTTCCAAAGGTTACTTCAGCAATAGCATCAATAGAAACACCAGGAAGCTTATTAAGAATACTGATGAAATCATTTATAATGCGAATTGCACCATTTACCATATTTTGAAGAATCATCAGAACATTTGCTTTCATATCACCCATGAAATTAGCAATGTTGGTTGCAACAGTCTTGAATGCAAGCTGCATCTGTTCCCACAATCCAATAACCCAATATACCCCTGTGAAGAATCCGATTTTAACCCAATCCCAAGCAGTTAGAATTGCATTGCATACGGTAAGCCAGGCAACCTTCACCCCACCAATTTTGTTAATCCAAATAACAATTGCACCAACAACAGCAGCAATAGCTAATACAATCCAAGTAATAGGGCTTGCAAGCAGTGCAGAATTCAAAGCCCACTGTGCTATTGTTTGGGCAAGCGTTACCATCTTCCAAATAGCAAACGCTGCTGCAACCACACCAACCGCAGCACCTACACCCCAAAAGATTGGTTCAAGTGTACTCCAATTATCAGCAATCCACTGTGCCCCTGAACCTATAATTTGGATTAAAGGGTTAAAAGCCTGAAGCAATACATTCTGAAGCTGTGTCCACACTTGTGAAAATGTATAAGGCATACTTTCAAATTTTCTATTGGTTTCATCTGCTGTTGCAAACATAGCATTCTTTACAACATCCGCAGTAATTAACCCTTCCTGTGCCATAGCCCTGATATTGCCAATAGGAACATCCAAATAATCTGCAATACTCTGAATAATTGTAGGGGCTTGTTCAAAAATTGAATTAAGTTCTTCACCCCTAAGAACACCGCTTGCCATTGCTTGTGTAAGCTGAAGCATAGCTGCATCAATACCAGCAGCAGAAGTTCCCGCAATAGTGAATTGCTTGTTTATCTGTTCTGTAAAGGCAATAATTTCATCATTACTTTTGAAAGCATCACCCGCCATAATCCCCATTTTCGCAACCGCATCAGCAGTAGTTTGATAAGCAGCCCTGGAACGATTAGCAGAATCCATAATTTTATTCTGAAGTTCTTCAGTTGTCTGAAGTCCATCATTCATAAGATTCAACCTTGCTGTTGTCTGTGTCATTGTATCAGCCAATTCCAAAATCTTTTTACCGCTGAATGCAACACCTAAAACACCAGCAACACCCATAAATTTGGATTTTAGAATATCTGCTTCACTTCCACAATTTCTAACACTCTGATTGAACTTTCTCTGCTGTTCGTCAGCTTGTCTTATATTTTCTTCAATTCCATCCAAAGCAACTTCAGCCCTTGCAAGTTCATCCCTTGCTTGTCTGATAGCAGAAGTATCAACAGCATTGGAAGAAACTGCATCCAGTGCTTCAAAACTGCTTATAACGGAAGTCATAGCCCTTTGCATTGAACGCAAAGCGGGGGAAAAATTATCATACAATTGAATTGCAGTTCTAATTGTTGCCATTTACATTCACCTTCCTTTCTTAAAAATCTTTTTTATAAAGATTGAAAACCTATGGCTCCTCTTATACTGTTTTTCAAGCATTCTTCTTTCTCTTTCCCATTTGCAAGCAGTATCAAAACCATTCCTTTTCACATCATAAACATCCAAATTCTTCAGCTTCTGAACAATTTCCTGATAATCATATCCATCAAGGG